>JBBIND010000072.1:0-21895 GCA_037444075.1 Acidobacteriota bacterium
GGTTCCGTGTTGATCAGCATCGTGTGGTCGCGGTTGACGACGATCACAACGGTGCGCTGGTCCGCCGCAGCCTGCTGCCCCGGGGGCGCGGGTTGCGGAACCAGAGTCTCCAGCCCCTTTGGCGTCAGCGGAGTAATCACCATAAAAATGATCAGAAGCACCAAAAGTACGTCGATGAAGGGAACCAGATTCATGTCGGCTTTATAACTGCCTTCGCCGATATCTACTTGCATTCCCATAGTTGCGTTCTCCTTCCTAGCTCTGCTCTTGGACCCCCAAACGCCTTACGTTGCGGGCTGAGCGCCTTCTTCAGTGCGTCTCCGGTCCTGGATTTCCTCGGTCAACAAGCCAAGGTTGTCCACCCCAGCGGCGCGCAGGTTGTCTATCATTTCCACCACGATTTCGTAGCGGGCGCGGGCATCACTCTTCAAGTACACCGTCTTATCGAGGCGCATGGTCAGCAGATCCCTCACACGGGCCGGAACCTGGTCGATCGGAACCTGCGTCGTACCCAGGAACGTTTTGCCGTCCCGGGTGACCGCGAGGAGGATGGCGTCATCCCTGTCCGCGGCCTGCATTTGGATCGGATTCCGCGTCCGCACCATGTCCACGCTGACGCCCTTGGAAAGCATCGGCGTGACCACCATGAAGATGATCAGCATGACCAGCATCACGTCAGCCATCGGGATGACGTTCATCTCGGAAACCGGCGGTGGGTTTTTTCTCTTGTTGTTAGCCATGACTTTTCAGTCTCTCCCTACCGTCCGCCCGGCCGGGCTTGGTCAAGGTGGCGGAGAATCGTCTCTCCGCCACCCTTCCCGAACAAATGCCGGGCGATGATTTCAACACCGGACGGGACGTGCCCGCCCGAAGGTTTACGGTCGAGCCCTCTTCTGAGACCGCTTCACGAAGTAGTCCAGCAGCTCGGAGCTCGAATTGCTCATTTCGACGTCGAAAGCTTCCATGCGGACCGTGAAGTAGTTGAACATCCAGACCGCCGGGATAGCCACGAACAGACCGATAGCGGTAGCCACGAGAGCTTCAGAAATACCGCCAGCCACAGCGCCCAGACCGGTCGATTTCTCGGTCGAGATGCCCTCGAAGGCGTTGATGATGCCGACCACCGTTCCGAACAGACCCACGAACGGAGCCGTGGAACCGATCGTCGCCAGGCCGCTGACGCCGCGCTTCAATTCCGCGTGCACGATCGCCTCGGCGCGCTCGCAAGCACGCTTGGAGGCTTCGATTTCTTCGCCCGGAATCTCGCTGCTGACCTGGTGTGCCTTAAATTCCTGCAGACCCGCCACGACGACCTTCGCCAGGTGGCTCTTCTTGTAACGGTCGGCAATCTTGATGGCTTCATCGAGCTTGCCTTCGCGCAACGCGCCGGCCACTGCCGGTGCAAACAAGCGGGATTGCTTGCGCGCGCCGTTGAACGCCAGCAGACGGTCAATCATGATACCGATCGACCACGCTGACATGATGAACATGATGATGACGACCGCTTTGGCCACCCATCCCATCTGGGCCCACATGGAGCGGAGGTCGAATCCGACCGCCGCTTCCTGCAGCATCAACGCCCAAACCTGCAATTGTAAAAGCATTTGTTCTTTCTCCTGCGAGTTTTATTCTTGCTAAGCCTACTGGCTCAGCGTATAGTTCACATCAATCTGCGTTACTACTTCGACCGGCTCGCCATTCAGCAGAGTCGGCCGATAAACCCACTGACGTACAGCCTCCGTTGCCGAAGGCACCAGCAGCGGATGCCCGCTGACCAGTGTCAGATTCTGAATAGTGCCGTCCCGCCCGATGATGGCGTTGAACCGCACGGTGCCTTGGATGCGCGCCTGCCGGGCCAGCGGCGGATACACCGGCTTCGGCTGGTGTGTCAGCATGGCCGCCTGCACGTTCCCGCCCACGCGGATTCGCTGCACGGGAGCCGGCTTCGGAGCTTCCTTCACCGGCGGTGGCGGCGGGGCTGCCGTTGGAATTGATCCGATGATGCCACCAATGACACCACCCGGTGTGCCGCCCGGCACGCCGCCGGGGACTCCACCGACGACGCCGACCCCACCCGAGATGGGCGGCGGCAACTCGTCTTCCTTGATGACCGCGATTTCCTTCGGAATGGCCTTCGGAGCCATCAACCGTCCGGCGTCGAACTGCCGCGGGATCACCTTGACCACTTTCACAGGCGCCGCTGCCGGCGGAGGTGGAGGCGGAGGCGGAGGCGGAGGAGCTACCAGGAAGCTCGTCAGCTGAGTCCGGGGCAGCGTATCGAAGTAGATCATGGGAATGAGGAGGCCAACGATGATCAGAAGCACCTGGCAGATGAACGAAACCAGCACCGACCAGACTTTGCGCGTTTGCCCCCCACTCTCGACCAAGCTTTGCTCGAACATAATCCTTAAATTCCTTTCTGCGCCGCCATTCGCTTCTCAGATTCCCCGGCTCCAGTCCAGGGTCTCCACGTCTGCCGGCTGGCGTTTTTCAAAATGTCTTCCTGTCAAATCCCTTTGGCTCACCTTACCGATTTTGCGCCGCTTTTCCGGCTGTCGGCCGTCGCCGGAGCCAGTACTGCGGCGCGCTTGCGTTTCTCCAGGAGGTTTTGCCAGAAGAGCAAAATCGGGCTTGCGATGAAAATCGTGGAATAAGTGCCAATCACGACGCCGACTACCAGCGCGAAAGAGAATCCGCGCAGCACCTGACCGCCGAACAGGAACAGCGCCAGAACGGTCAGGAACGTCAACCCCGAGGTGAGCACAGTCCGGCTCAGCGTCTGGTTGATGCTGATGTTGACCAGGCTCGGGAACGATTCCTTGCGCATCAACTTGAGGTTCTCCCGAACCCGGTCGAAGATCACAATCGTGTCATTCATCGAGTAACCGACGAGCGTCAGCAGCGCCGCCACTACCGTCAGCGAGATCTCCATGTCGAGCAGGGAAAACAGACCGACAGTGATCAGCGTATCGTGGAACACTGCCAATACCGCCGCCACGCCGTAGATCCATTCGAACCGGAAAGCCACATACACCAGCATGCCGCCGAGTGCGAGCAGCGTGGCCATGAGAGCCTGCTCGCGCAGTTCGGCTCCGATCTTCGGACCCACCACTTCAACGCTTCGGATAGAGAATGGCGCCAGGTAGCACTCCTGCTTCAAGGCTGCGATCATGGCCGGCGTCACGCCTTCCACCGCGCTCAGTTGGTCAAAGCTCGTCAACAGACCGGAATGCGGCGCGCCGTCCCTCATCGCGAGCATGCCGGCAACCGCCTTCTGCAGTTCCTCGTCAGAGGCGCCCGCGCCTTGCTTCAGCAGAGGCTCACGCAAACGCTCAATGAGCGCCTGCTGGCCGGCGTTGTTGAAATCCAGCCGTCCGCTCTGTTCGCCGAAGTTCAATGCCAAGGTCTCGATCATCTGACGCCGCGCCGCATCCAGCGCCTTCTCGTCCTTCAGTTCGGTGCCGACCATGATCTCGTTGGTGCCGACAATCCGCTGCACCGAAATCTCGCCCGGGACCCTGGCGGAAAGCGCTGAGCGAATCTTGTCGATCGCAGGCAATTCCATGAACTTCACATACATCAGGGCCCCGCCCCGAAAGTCAATCCCGTAGCGCGGACCGCCCTTCACTACCAGGCTTCCAATCCCGGCAGCCAGCAACACCAGCGAAAAGATGATGAACGGCCACTTCTTGCCTAGGAAGTCAAACTTCGTGTCTTTGAATAGCTGCATGCAATCCGACGTGCCGGTGCCTGGTATTTACATAGACACCGCACACGGCCTAACAGTTCCCGTAGACCTAGAAAACCTATCACAAAAATATCAGATGCTCAAACTGGCTACCTGCCGGCGGCGGCTCAGGCCGTACTCGAACATGCTCTTGGAGACGAATACGGCCGTGAAGATGTTGGCGGTCAACCCGATGACCAGCGTCACCGCGAACCCCTTGACGGGGCCCGTTCCGAACATGAACAGAAACGCACAAGCCACGATCGTCGTCACGTGCGTATCGATGGTCGTCAGAAAGGCCTTGCCGAAGCCGGTGTCAATGGCCGCCGGCACTGCTTTGCCGATCCGCAGCTCCTCGCGGATTCTCTCAAATACGAGGACGTTGCTGTCCACGGCCATACCGATAGTCAGAATGATTCCGGCAATGCCCGGTAACGTGAGCACCGCCTCGAAATACCCAAGTACGGCGACCAGGATGAACGCATTCAGCACCAGCGCCACAGTCGCATTGATGCCGCTCTTCCGGTAGTAAAGCAGCATCACCGCCACGACGGCGATCAGCCCGACGATGGCAGCCAGGAAGCCCTGCCGGATCGAATCCGAGCCCAGCGACGGTCCCACCGTGCGCTCTTCCAAATAGGTGATGCTGGCCGGCAGCGATCCCGCTCTCAAGACCAGCGCCAGGTCAGCCGCCTCCTGTTCGTCGGAAGCGCCCGTAATCCGGCCGCTGTCTTCGATGCGGCTTTGAATGACGGGCGCCGTGCGAATCTGGCCGTCCAGCACCACCGCCAGGCGGTTGCCGATATTGGCTTCCGTGTAACGGCCGAAGCGGCGGGCCGCATCCTGTGCAAGAGTGAAATCCGTTTCCCACTTGCCGAATTCATCACGCCCCGGCCGCGCGTTGCGAACGTCGCGCCCGGTGATAACGGGCGTCCGGTTCAGCAGGAACCACCCTTCAAAATTCTCCCCCGCCCGCTGCAATTGCTTCACCAGCCGCGTGTTCAGCGGCAGTACGCCGCCGTGCTTGGCCAGCGCCTGCTCCATCGTGGCGAACGGACCGTCTTTCACTTCGGCGATTTCGAGCAGCGCGGCCGTTTGCAGAATCGCCTTCACGCGCGCGGGGTCATCGACGCCGGGCATCTGCACGAGGGCTTCCGATTCCGCGTCCGAGCGCCCACGCTGCTGCACCGTGCTTTCGGCCAGCCCCAGCCCGTTGATGCGGTTCTCGATGGTGCGAATGGCGCGCTCCACCGTGTCCCGGCGCAAGGCCAGAGCTTCTGTCGGCCGGATGTTCAGCCGGTATTCGGAGGAACTCACCGCCGTCAGCGCCCACTGCGGATAACGCTCCGTGATCAAAGCGCGGAAAGGCCCGGTCTTATCCAGAGGTACTCCGCGCAGGTTGACCTGAATCGTGTCGGCTTCTTCCAGGCTGGCAGGATCGTTGCGGTTAATATCCTCGTAAATGATGCCGGCCCGCGCCAGGTCTTCCTTCAGCCGCTCGATCACCTGATCCGCCTCCGCCTTGAAGGCGTCCTGCACCTGAACCTGCAGCACCAGGTGGCTGCCGCCCCGGAGGTCCAATCCCAATCGAACGTTCCGCCGGAAGTTGTCGCCTACCTGCTCCAGGGACTTCGGTAATCCGATGATCCCGTACAGGGATGCAATCACGACCGCCAGAATCAGCAGCCATTTGTACTTTAGATTTTTGGACATGGCACTGTCACCCACTACCGCCCGCTACTTCTTCAGCTCCGGATTGATGAGGGTCGCTATCGCGCTTCGGGCAACCTGAAGCTTGACGTTATCAGGTTTAACGCGCAGCACCAGCGTATCATCCTCGTTGATGGCCACGATGGTGCCCACCAGGCCGCCCGAGGTCAGCACTTGGTTGCCGCTTTGCAGTTCACGGAGCATCTTCTGCTGCCGCTTCTTCTGCCGCTGCATAGGGAGGAACAGCAGAAAATAGAAGATCGCGAAGATCAGCAGTATCGGCAGGAAGCCGGTGAGCGGGTTCGACGACGGCGCCTGTAATGCAATCAGGGTGAAGTACACTGTTTACCTCTGGCCATCCGGGCCTCCTCCTGCCAAAATCCTCACCCGGTTCGGGCGATCTCTCCCTGGTGGGTGTTGTACAGGATTGAGGACGGAGTTTCTTACTATGCCTTAATCAGGACAGCCCTCTAGCTGCCCGCAGATACTCTCGGAACGTCCCAAGCAGTATAGACTGCCTGATTTGACGCATGATGTCAAGGTACCTGCATACATTATGGACTGTCGCCAGGGTCGAGTACAAGATCTCCCCGGCCTGGAACAGGTGCCGCAAGTACGCCCGGGAGTAGTTCCGGCAGGTGGAACAGCCACAATCTTCCTCCACCGGCTGCTGATCTTCACGGTAGCGCGCCTGTTTGATGATCAGCCGGCCAGACTTCGTGAACAGGCACCCGTTGCGGGCGTTTCGGGTCGGCAACACGCAGTCCATCATGTCCACGCCCCGGGCGACGTAGTCAGCCAGTTCTTCCGGCATTCCCACGCCCATTACGTAACGGGGCCGGTCGGCGGGCAATAGCGGAGCGGTCACGTCCACCATCTCCAGGCTCAGTTCCCGCGGCTCGCCCACGGACAAGCCCCCGATGGCATAGCCGGCGGCGTCCAACTCGAGCAGTTGCATCGCGCTTTCCCGCCTCAGGTCGGCGTACATGCCTCCCTGCACGATGGGGAACAGTGCCTGTCCCGGTCCCTCCGCCGCGGTTCGTTTGAGGAAGTAGTCGTGGGCTTGCCGCGCCCAGCGCCCGGTCCTTTCCATGGCCACTTTGGCCGCTTCATGGCTCGCCGGGTAGCCGATGCATTCGTCGAGCACCATGCAGATGTCGCTTCCCAGTGCCATCTGCACGTCCACTGTCGATTCAGGCGAGAACAAATGCGTGTCCCCGTTCAAATGAGACCGGAACACCACGCCCTCGTCGGTGACCTTCCTCAGACCGGACAGGCTGAACACCTGGAACCCGCCGGAATCTGTCAGGATGGCCCGCGGCCAGGACATGAACCTGTGCAATCCGCCGAGCCGGCGAATGGTGTCGTGCCCGGGGCGCAGATAGAGATGGTAGGTGTTCGCCAGCAGAATCCGCGCATCCAATTCCGCGGCCAATTCGTTCTGCCGGATGCCCTTGACCGTAGCCTGAGTGCCCACGGGCATGAACACAGGCGTCTCGACAATGCCGTGGGGCGTATACAAGCGTCCCGCGCGCGCCCCTGTCGAAGGGCAAACCGCCTCTATTTCGAACCGGATAGCACTCACGCTCATATTTTACGCTCAGCGCGTGGGCGGACTTGCTAGGATATGACATACAAGGCTCTATGTCCCTGAGGCTGTTCAACACTTTAACGCTGCGTCTGGAGGAGTTCTCGCCGCTCGAGGGCAATCTGGTCCGCATGTACACCTGCGGACCCACCGTCTACAACTTCGTCCACATTGGCAACCTGCGCACGTTCACCTTTCAGGACCTGCTGCGCCGCTGGCTGCGCGCCCGCGGCTACCAGTTGGACCATGTCATGAACATCACGGATGTCGATGACAAGATCATCCGCAGCGCCGTGGCCCAGGGGCAGCCGCTGCGGGAATACACGGAGCACTACGAAGCGGCCTTCCTCGAAGATGCCGCCGCGCTTCGGCTGGAGCGCCCCGAAAGGGTGGTCCGCGCCACCGAGCACATCGACGAAATGGTCGACTGCATCGTCCGGCTCGGCGAACTCGGCTGCACCTACCAGAGTGAGGGCTCAACCTATTTCCGGATCTCGGCATTCCCGCAATACGGCCGCCTTTCCCGCTTGGACCTGAGCGGCCAGCGGTCCGGCGCTCGTGTCGATGTCGATGAATACGACAAGGATGACGCCCGCGACTTCGTGCTGTGGAAGGCTCGCAAAGACGACGAGCCCTATTGGGACACGAAACTTGGTCCGGGCCGCCCCGGCTGGCACATCGAATGTTCCGCCATGGCCATGAAGTACCTGGGAGATACGCTGGATATTCACGCGGGCGGAGTTGACCTCGCGTTTCCCCACCACGAAAACGAGATTGCCCAATCCGAGGCCCTCACGGGCAAGACTTTCGCCCGTTTCTGGCTGCACTCCGAGCACCTCATCGTCGAGTCCCAGAAGATGGCCAAGTCACTCGGCAACTTTTACACGCTGCGCGACTTGCTCGACCGGGGCTACCGGCCCGAAACCGTCCGCTACCTGCTCGCCTCGGTCCCTTACCGCAACAAGCTGAACTTCACCTTCGACGGTTTGAAAGCAGCCGCTACGGCGATTGAGCGGCTGCGCAATTTCAAGCTGCGCCTCGAAACCGAAACCCTTCCGGCCGATGCCTCCGCCGATTTCGCCGCCCGCGCGGCGGAAGCCCTGAAGCGTTTCGACGCCGGGCTCGACGACGACCTCAATACCGCCGAGGCTCTGGCCGCCGTCTTCGAATTCGTCCGCGAAGCCAACGTTGCCATGGACGCCGGAGCCTTCCCGGCCAAGGCAGCCCAGCCGGCCCTGGATTTGCTGGAGCGCTTCGATAGCATCTTCGACGTGCTCCGGCCCAGCGAAATCGACCGGGGTCCATCCGACGAGGAGGTCGAAGCCTTGATCGCGGACCGCGCCGCCGCGCGCAAGGCTCGCGATTTCGCCCGCGCGGACCAGATCCGCGACCGGCTGACCGAACTCGGCATCGTGCTCGAAGACACCCGGCAGGGCGTGCGGTGGAAGAGGACCTGACGTTGAAAATCCACACCAAAGCCGTGCACGCGGGCGACCGCCGCAAGGCGGGTCCGCACATCCCGGTCACGACGCCCATCTACACCGCCGCCAGTTTCTACTACGACACCACCGAACGCCTGGACAGCATCTTCGCTCACGCCGAGCCTGGATTCTGTTACTCGCGCTGGGATAATCCCACCACCGCCGCGCTCGAGGAACTCGTGACCGCCTTGGAGAGTGGCCACGGCACGCTGGCCTGCTCCTCCGGGATGGCCGCCCTGCATATTGCCTTGCAGGCTGCGCTCACTGACCGCCGCCAGTCCGTCTTGGCCGCCCACGCCCTGTACGGAGCCAGCATCAATCTTCTGCTGAAGATCTTTGCCCCGCTCGGCGCCGAGGTCGATTTCGTTGATATCTTCGATCTCGCTGCCGTGGAGGAAGCCCTGGCGCGGCAACGTCCCGCCTGTTTGCTCATCGAGACCATCTCCAACCCCCTGCTGCGGGTCCCGGCCTTGGACCGGCTGGCGGAAATGGCCCGGGCGCACGACACCACGCTGCTCGTGGACAATACCTTTGCCACGCCGCTGCTCGTGCGGCCCCTCGAGTTGGGGGCTCAACTGGTAGTGCACAGCGCCACCAAGTACCTGGGCGGTCACGGGGATGTGCTCGGCGGCCTGGTGGTTTCCGATGATCGCCACTATGAAACGCTGCGCGCCATTTCGCGCGCCAGTGGCCCGGTGCTGGGTCCGTTTGAAAGCTATCTCACCATGCGCGGCATCAAGACGTTTGCTTTGCGCATGGAGCGGCAGTGCGCCAACGCTTTCCGCCTGGCGGATTGGCTGGCCAGCCACCCCAGGGTGGAAGCCGTCTACTTCCCAGGCGGCCCGAAGCATCCCGACGCCGACGTGATTAGCCGCTTGCTGCCGGATGGCTTGCGCGGCGCCATGGTGAGCTTCGAACTCCGCGACGCCACCCGCGAGTCCATCTTTGCTTTCATGGACCGGCTCAAGATGATCGTCCGGGCCACCTCGCTCGGCGATGTCCACACGATGATCCTGTACCCGGTGATGAGCAGCCACCGCGAGTTGGCGCCCAAGCAGCGTGAACGCATGGGAGTCAAGGAGAACCTGTTGAGGCTGTCAGTGGGCATCGAAGACGCCGCAGACATCATCGCCGACCTCGAACAAGCGCTGTCAGTATTTACCTGAGTGCTGCGCGTCCTTTTGGACTCCGGTTGGGGCAGTTCAGACAGCTAACTTCGGCCGCTCCCGTCAAACGAGCGCCCCTTCCGGACTCAGGCCGGATTTCAAACCCACCCTAAGAAACAGCGCGTATACGTCTATCCCATTCGTAAATCGAACGACGCTCTTTGATAATAATTATTAATGTCTTTTAATCCTTGTGGTTTAATGCTATTCTGTCCCTAGCCGTCCTAAGAAGAGGAGAGACCGTGCGACCCGATATTGCTGGCAGTTTCGGTGCCAAACTCAGCCTGAAAATGGCGGATGCGGCCGAGCGCCAGCTGTTTTTCGTGAGGGCAACAGGGCTGCATGTCCCGCTGGCCGGGCTGGTCAGGGGCGCAGGTGGAAGACCCCTGTTGCAAGCAAGCGGGTGGTTGCTAGCGGAAATGGGTTACAGTGCAGCGATGAAGTTGAGGGGCACCCCGGGGATTAGCTTCCTGAGCGGCGTGTCGGTCGATCCAAAACGCCTGGAGTGGTTTCTGAAGGCGGCAGGGCGAAGCTCCACTGAACCCACGCGCGCTGCTCCCGCAGCGGAGGAATGAACCTATGCCAAGTGTAGGTCAGGAGTTACTGGATGTCCCGTTGCCAGAAATGGTGACGAAACTTGCTCTGGGAATCGCGAGTGCTCAAGCGGCGCTGGACGAAGTATCCGTGGACACCGCCACGCTCCTGGCGGAAACCACCGTCCCGCTGGTTCTCAGCATCACGCAGACAATCGCCGCCGATGGCACGGTGAGCTACACACAGCCCGATCCTGTGGAGGTATCCCTGCTGCAAATCGGCTTGCTGCCAACCTTCTACCAGTTCGCCGAGGCGACCATCGAAGTCACTATGGACATTAAGACGACGATGAGCCGGGAAACCAACATCAATGTCTCCGCCAAGGCGAATGTCGGTTTCGCCATGTGGAGCGCTTCCGTCAAAGTGGATGTCAGCCACAACCGGAAGTTCGGCAAGGAAGTGCGCGGCACTTCCCGGATGGTGACGCGGCTTGTGCCGGTGCCGCCTCCGCCGCGCATCGCCCCTGAAGTCAAAGTGGTGGATCTGAGGCCAGGCGGAGGAACATAATGCCGCGGCTGGTTCGCAGGGGTGTAGAGACTCCGGGACCAGAGCTACCGGATGCTCCTCTGACGGAACTGCTCACGCAACTGGCGGAAGCGGTGGCGGAAGGGCAGGCGAAGTTGGACCTGTCCTCCGCCGAAGTGGTGAAGGAACTGGCGGAAACACGCGTTTCCGTGGTTCCCAGCATCCGTCAGATCATTCAAGCCGACGGCAGCGTTACTTATGAGCAGGCTCAGCCGATTGAACTGAGCCTGCTGGAGCTCGGCCTGCAACCGACCTTCTTTGCATTTTCGGAGGCGGTCGTCGAGGTGGCTATGGACCTGAAAGTAGTTGAGGAAACGCAGTCCACCTCGACCGCGAAGAAACGCCGGCTTTTTGCCGGCACGCAATCGCTGCGCACGGAGAGGAAGCTCAACCGGAACCTGCAAGTATCTTCGAAAATCACCGCTAAGCTGGTGCCGGTTCCGGCGCCGCCGCTGCTGGTTCCTTCACGCGAGGTGATCGACAACCGTGAGGGTGGAGGGACGTGATGGCGGAACAAATGAATGTCACGACACTGCTGGGCGAGTTCGGGACAGCCATTCTGGACGCGCAGAACACGTTGATCAGCCGGGCAGCGGAGCGCGTCGCCAAGTCTGACCTGCGCACCCTGGTCTCCATCGGTGAATCCGAAATCGAAGTGAAAATGCTTTTCGAGGAGGCCTCCGGGGCGACCGCGGTGAAGCCGGTCAGCGCCGGCAAGAGCCGTCTGGCGGATCTTCCCTCCGGCGCCTTTTCAACGCTCCGCGCCCGGTTCGTCACCGTGCCGGACGAGACGCCTCGCCCGCCCGTCCGCAAGCCGTCCGACATTCGTGACGAAGTGCTGGGCCGGCCGGATCTCAGCCGCCTGCGCAAGATCTTCGGCGAACTGGAAGTACGCACTACCTACGTCAGCGCGGCCGAGCGTTGGATTGTGGACGTGGCCGAACCGGGCGGCCAGATACTGCGCAGCCTTCAAGTCCCGGACGTGATGGCCAAGTAAACGATGCCCCGTTCAAGAAAAAAGAAAAACAGCGCGCCCAGGGATTTGACTCTGGAAGCGGCCGAAAAACAGATACGCCTGTTGATTGAGGAGAACCGCAAGCTGGCCGAAAGCCTGGAGGAAACCACGACGGAAATCCACGCGTTGCGCAGAAGCGCGCAACTGGCGATCAAAGAGCGCGACAAGTCCGCGAAGGACAGCGAAAAGGCTCTGGCCGAACTGGAGGCATTGAAAGGCCAGGTGGGGGAACTGCGCATCACCTTGAGAACGGCGGAGGCGCAGGTACGGCGGCTTAGCCGGCAGGTGGAGAAGAACCCGCTGAACCCGCTCACCCCAGATGAGGCTTCCGTGCTGTTCGACAAACTGCTCGGCTCATTCCGGTCGAAACCCGGATTGGAACTGCGGGACGTCAACCTGGTCCTCAAAGTGGCCACGGGCAAGATTGCTCAAGAGACGGTCTTGCTGTTGCCGGAGCCGGGCTCAGTGGACCCTAACACGTTGCATGAGCTGAAGCTGACGCTGCGCTCATCGGCCGATTTGTCGGCTTCCCAGGCCGGGGTAATCCCCCGATGAAGGCCAGGCAGGCTGTAGAAAAGCTCAAGCATCTCAGCCAGGAAGGCAAGGCGGCTTACGACGCCGGGAAGTGGGAGGAAGCCGAACGCCACTGGAAGGCCGGATTGCGCCAGGCGATGAAGCTGGAGACAAGCGGCGAGTTCATCGCCTTGTTGCGCAACAACCTGGGCGGGCTCTACCACTCCATGGGCAAGTTCCCCCAGGCTCGCAAGCAGTACGAGCAGGCGCTAAGCCTGTGGCGTGAGGCGCGGGGCGCGGACAGCCCGGTGGTGGCCACTACGAGCAACAACCTGGCGGAGCTTTTCCGGGCCACGGGGCGGCTGAAAGACGCCGAGGAGCTTTACTCAAAGTCTATCGAGATTCTGGAAGCGCGCCTAGGCCCCGGCGACCCACAGGTGGCCACTGTACTCAATAACCTGGCCGAGTTGCGTCGCGCACAGGACCGCCTGGAAGAGGCTGAGAAACTGTACCGGCGCGCACTGGAGATCATGGAGGGGGCGCTCGGGAGCCGGCACCCGCAATGCGCCGCCGTTCTCAACAACCTGGCGGGGTTGCTATTCGACCGTGGCCAGCACCAGGAAGCGCAAGCGAGCTTCGAGCGCGCGCTCGAGGTCCTGGAAGAAGCTCTCGGACCCGCGCACCCGCACCTGGCTACGGTGCTGCTCAACTATGCGGCCGCGTTGCGGCGCAGGGCCGAAAACCTGGAGTCCCGCGCGAAGCAGGTCGCCTCGCCGCCGGCGCCCCGGGCGGCCGCAAAGGCTTCCACGAAAAAGAAGAAGAGCGGCGCGCGCCCACGCACACGCCGCCCCGTGTGATTCCCTTTCTACTCAGGGTATGCGCAGGGTGAACACGCCAATCTGCCGGCGCTCCGCGTCATAACCCATGGCTGCGATCATGTTCGCCCGCGGGCTGATGTCCTCCAGCATGGGCACTGCGGGCGGCGCAGGCTGGCCGGGTTGCGCCGGGGGTCGTGGAGCCGTGCCGACCCATACGACGCCCGGCGGGTTGGGCGGCATGTGCACGTCCCCGGTCAACAGGTCGTACACCAGGTACTGCGTGCCGCCATTGTTGGGCTTCACCCCGCGCGCGACAAGCTTTCGAGTGATCGGAAAGACCGCCACCGTGTTGACGCTGGCGAAGCCTTCCGGAGTGGGCAGCAAGCGGACGGTGTCCTCCTCAAGGTCGAAGAAAAGCAGACCTTCGTCGCCGGCCGCCCGATTCATCGCCAGGCCGACCAGGGCATTCATCCCCGCCACCGGGGTAATGCCGAAGTAGCCGACGACGCCGATGGGCATGTCGAAACGCGCGACGAGCCCGGAAGCGCCGTCGAGCACGATGAGCACGTCAGAAACACCTCGTCTGGCCGGATCCGTGTTGGTGGCGAACAGGAAGTCATTCACGTCACCGATGGCGGCCGACGTGTTGATTTGCGCGTGCCCCGGAACCGGAATTGGCAACAGGCTGCGTTTCTCCATATTCAGCAGGAGGAAACCATTCGCCGGACAGGGGTTCTTGAACTCGTTGACCGGGGTCTTGGAACCGAAAAGGGCCACCGAGTGTACCAGTTCGAGATTGAACATCCGGACCGGTCCGGCGCAGGCAGCGGCGAACCAGGAGTCCGGGAACGGGATCACCTGCGGTCCGGGGCCCTCCAGGGTGAACGCGATGACAGCGTTGTTTTCGCCCTGCGATCTTTGGGCAAGCACAAAATAGGTCGCCGTTTCCCCGTCAAAGCGCGTGGTTACTCGGAAGACCGGGGCCTGCTGAGCGGGAGTACCAGCACCCGGAATCGGGTCCGTGCGGCCGGGTTGCTGTGGCGGGAGAGCGGCCAGCAGAGGCAGCCAGCCCTCCGGAAAATCCTGTGTGCCGGCCACTTCGCCCGTCAAGGCGAAAACTGCCACTTTCGCCCGTTTGGGCGCGCTCGCATCGTCCCCCACGACGGAGACGAAGACACCTGGAAGCAACTGTTGCGGGGCCGCCAGCATGTGTTTGAACCCATCGCCCAGGTCGACTTCAGGAAACCGCACGGCTACCTGTCCCACTCCTGTCGCGGCCCCCTGAGGCACAACATTCTGGGGCTCGGACGGCCTGCCATTCTGCACATTGATGGTGATGACTTGAGGAGGATCCCCCGGCACAACGGCATTCAGGTTTCCATTGGGCCCCGAAGCGAGGCCAGCAGCTTTGGCGGCCAGTTCGGCAACCATCGGCTCGTCGCGGGCGGGATTGAGGACCAGCACTTTGGAACTGATGCCCGCCGTGGCGTCGCCCTCGGGAGGCCCGATGAGCGCCGCGAGGACGCCGGTGTCGTCCGGAGACACGATGGGGGTGGGCGCGTTCCGGTTGCTCGATATCAGACATTCGTCGATCTTCCTCGCCTGATTCCTGGCGAGGTTGAAGAGGAAACTGGGGTAGCAGCCGTCGCCGTCTCGTTCGGCGCTCATGACGAGGTAATCAGGGCGGAGGTCGGAAGCCACCAGCGCACGCAGCAGAGGCGTCCCTTCAGGGAGCCGCATAAACCGCATCTCGGGAGAGGCGATGGCCGAGTAGGTCAGGCGATTCGCCGGACGATTCCCTGCTATCACCGTGATCATGTCTCCCGGCCGGGATTGGGGCGGCATGGTGATCTTCACCTCAAACTCGCCCGCCCTCTCCGGGGAAAGCGCCGCGGTAACCGGCGCCTGAATTCCACCTACATAGGCGCGCAAGGCGCCGCGCAGCGCCGCCTCCGGGTCCTTCGGCCCAGGCTGCCCCGTCACCGGCGCCGGATCTGTGACACCCAGGCCCGTGGCGGGCACAGTGAGTATCCGGTCGGCAAGCCCCCCGGACACCTCGCCATAGCCCTTGTCGTCACGAGTGCGCAGGGAGGGCCACGGTTGCGAGATCATAACCCTCGCCTCACGGCTGCGAGCTTCGCCGCGCCGCACAACCACGCTCGCCAAACCTTGCCTCGCCTGCCAAGGCACCTGCGCGACAATCCGTGTCGGCCTGACGGAGATCAGCGGCACGGCCACGCCGTTGATCAACACCTCCACGGCAGGATCGCCCAGCCGCGTCGGCAAAGGGAACCCGGAGGCGAACCGTCCGTCATCCGGGCCAAGGTTCAGGCCATGGATCCATATGAGCGCGCCCGGAGCGACCTGCGACGGGGCCGCCTGCTGCGTGAACGCGTTCACAATGCCCCGAGGGGACACGACAGGCCCCGTGGGAATTTGGGACAAAGCCATACCGGCGCACATCAGGAATAGAACAAGAATCCTAAATCGAGGCATACACATCTTGAAACACCACCGAACTCAGTTGGTTCCGGCCTAAGGGCCAAACCTAAGCGATATAATCATAGTCAACCCTCCTGAATGAACGCCAAACCGGCCACCGTCCCCTTTCCGGTAGAGGAGCAACAGGTTCACACCTTCCGGACCGGTCTGATCGCGCTGGCGTTGCTCTCCTGCGGCCACTTTTTTGTGGATCTGTATTCGAGCGCGTTGGGGGCCTTTCAGCCGCTGCTGGTCGAGAAGCTGAACTTAAGCCTCACACAAGCCGGGATTGTGGGAGGGGTGATGATCTTCTCCTCGTCGGTATTGCAGCCGGTTTACGGTTTCCTCTCCGACCGTCTTCACACGAGGTTGTTCGTGGTCCTCGCGCCGGCTGTAGCGGGAGTCTTCATCTCCTCGCTGGGGCTGGCGGGCAGTTTCAATATCGTCCTGCTGATGGTGGCGCTCGGGGGCGCAGGCGTGGCCGCTTTTCATCCGCAAGCCTCCTCGCAGGTGGCGTTCCGTACAGAGACTAACCGCGGCCGTTGGATGGCCATCTTCATCAGTTCCGGAACTCTCGGCTTTGCCCTGGGGCCGAGTTTCTTTTCAACCGCGGCCACCCGGCTGGGCCTGCCGAACACTTACTGGGCGGCGGTGCCGGGCGTCATCGCCACTGCGCTCCTGTGCCTGCGGTTGCCTTTCTCGGAACAGCCTGGTGGGAGGAAAACCGGCAAAGTGGACTGGGCGCCGCTGGTCGCAGCCTGGAAGCCACTGACGATACTGTACTTACTTGTCTTTCTCCGCTCTATCCTGCAGATCAGCTTCGGTCAGTTCCTGCCGTTGTACCTGCACCTGGAGCGGGGCTTCTCGTACAGTGCGGCCACTCACGCTTTGACCATGTACCTGGCAGCCGGGGCTTTGGGCGGCTTCATTGGAGGACACCTTTCTGACCGGATTGGCGGAAGGGCCGTCATTCTCATCTCAATGATCGGCTGTTTGCCTTTCCTGGCCCTGTTCTTCTTTGCCGACGGCGTGGTAGCCATGGCGGGACTGGCTCTCGGCGGGCTGATGCTTCTGTTTACCATCCCGGTGAACGTCGTCATGGCGCAGGAACTTGTGCCGTCACAAGCGGGTACGGTTTCGGCGCTCATGATGGGGTTTGCCTGGGGCATGGCGGGAATCGCCTTTGTCCCGCTGACCGGATGGGCCAGCGACATGTTCTCCATGCACAGCGTCCTGGCAGCTCAGTTGGTATTTCCAGCCGCCGGCTTCTTGCTGGCGTTGAAGCTCCCTTCACCTCGGAGGCGGACCTCATGAACGGCGAACGCAGAGCTGTGTGTTTGTTGAGCGGCGGTCTGGATTCGGCCACGTGCCTTGCGATCGCGGTCCGCGAAGGGTACGAGTGTTACGCTCTGTCCATTGACTATCAGCAGCGGCACCGCGCGGAACTCGACGCCGCGCGTCGCGTGGCGCAACAGTTGGGCGCGCGCCGTCACCTGGTGATCCCCCTGGACTTACGGCAGATCGGGGGGTCGGCGCTTACAGACGACCTCGACGTTCCCAAAGAGCGCGACGCAGCGGCGATGGCAGGCGCCATACCCGTGACCTATGTCCCGGCGCGCAATACAGTGTTTCTGGCTGTGGCACTGGCCTGGGCAGAGACGCTGGATGCGCCTGACATATTCCTGGGCGTCAACGCGATTGACTACTCCGGCTATCCGGATTGCCGGCCGGAGTACATTGAAGCGTTCGAGCGTATGGCGAACCTCGCCACCAAAGCCGGCGTCGAAGGCCGCCTTCAATTCCGGCTGAGAACGCCGTTAATCAGCCTCTCGAAGGCGGATATAGTTCGCCTTGCCGCGGAACTCGGAGTGGATTTCAGCCTGACGCAGAGCTGCTACGATCCAGACCCGGCCGGCCGGCCCTGCGGCGTCTGCGACGCTTGCCAACTTCGAAGCAAGGGTTTCAAGGAAGCCGGCTTGACCGACCCGCTCGAGCCAAAGCCATGAAGATCGCGGAGATGTTCTGCTCCATACAGGGCGAGGGCACACTGGTGGGCGTGCCTTCCTTGTTTCTGCGCGCCAGCGGGTGCAACTTGCGTTGCGTCTGGTGCGACACGCCGTATGCTTCCTGGCGCCCTGAGGGTCAGCACATGACCGTGGACGAGATCGTCGGCTACGTGGCGGAACACGCCACCGGGTACGTGGTGCTGACGGGCGGCGAACCCATGATCATGCCGGACGTGGTCCCGCTCACGGAGAAGATCCGCGAGTTGGGGCAGCACATCACTATCGAGACAGCGGGCACTGTGTTTTCCGCCGTAGCCTGCGACCTGATGAGCATCAGCCCGAAGCTCTCAAACTCCACGCCGCGCGGTCCGGAGGCGGAAAGTTGGACTGCGACTCATGAGCGCCTGCGCTTGCAGCCTGACGTGCTGCGTCGCCTGATGGCGGACTATGACTATCAGTTGAAGTTTGTCGTCTCCACGACTGACGATCTGCCCGAGATTCAGGCGCTGCTAGAAGAACTTGAGGCCGAGCGCACGCGTGTCTTGCTGATGCCGGAGGGCACCTCGCCGGATGTTCTGAGGGAGCGCGCCCAATGGCTGGTGGAGATATGCAAGCGGGAGGGCTTCCGCTACTCTCCGCGCCTGCACATTGACATTTACGGCGACCGCCGCGGAGTGTAGGCGCGGCCTTTCCCATCCGCCCCTGGCATCTGCCGATCGTCTCTCGGCGCAGGATTGCCCCACGCAGCCCCGGGCTACGGAAAACCCCTTGCTCGTCCGATGTATAGGAGGGTCACCGTATGAAGAAAGAATTGGTACCGCTTTTTGGAGTGGCCTTCATCGTGGCGACCATCGCCACGGGGGTCTTTTATGGAATCGCGGCCACGACGGGCAATCACCGCCGGCCATCCGGGCCTCAGGTCTCGCTGGTAGTCGCGGCCAAGGACATGACACGAGGCACTCTTATTGCGAACAGCGATGTAAAGCTGGTGAATTGGAGTGGGACGGAGCTGCCGAAATGGGCTTTCCGGTCGCCGGAGGAAGTTGCGGGACGGATGGTGACCGTGGATGTGGCCGCCGAGGAACCCCTGACAGCCCTTCGCCTGGCTTCCCCGGACTCCCCCGAGGGAGCTGCCGCGGCAGTGCAGCGGGGCACTCGCGCGGTTTCCGTGCAACTTGCCTCGGTGGGAGGAGTGGCCCGGATGCTGCGCCCCGGTGACAGGGTGGATGTGCAGGTCATCTACTCCGCGCCTTCCGCCGGGGAGCCGAACGCAGCCCTGCGGACGCTGCTACAGAACATCGAGATTATTCACATCGACTTGGGCGCGGACCCGGGCGCCCGGTCCACTCCGCCGGTGGTCACTCTGATGGCCTCACCGGAGGAGGCCGACATGCTGGCTCTGGCGGACGCCGCTGCGAGGGTTCGCCTGGTGCTGCGTCACCCTGCGGACGACACAAAGACCGCACGGCAGCGCATCAATTTCAACAGCCTCGTTCAGGGGAGCCTGCCTGGCGGAACAGCCCGGCCGGGGGCGCAAGCCGGAGCCGCACCCGGCGGGTTGGCCCGGAACCTCGCCGTTCATTGAGCCGCCTCATGCCCGGCTGGAGCCTCCCGTCTGCCTTCCTCGTGGCGTTCATCGCCGCTTTCGCAGCAGCGTGCGCAGGGAGGTTGTTCCTCGCCGCTCGCAACCGCTCGAACAATGTCATCGCGGGGGAAGCCACGGCAGCTCTGCCAGAAACCAGCCGCATGCTGCGTGATGAGGCGCTCAGTTCCTTGTCTTTCTGGGCTTGGGTGCTGGTGCGCTTCGACTTCACCCGGAAATTGCATGCCCATCTCCGACAGGCCAACCTTGACTGGACCGTGGGCAGGCTGACGTCCATGATGCTGTTGGCGGGCATCGGAGCCTGGGCAATCCTCTCCCGCGTCGGCTGGCTGCCATGGTACCTGCTGCCGCTCGGTGCAGCCGGCATAGCCTGGCTTCCGTACTCCTATGTAAGCCGACGCCGCCAGCGGCGCCTGTCACGTTTGAAGGCCCAGTTTCCTGAGGCGCTGGATTCGCTGGCCCGCGCCTTGCGGGCGGGACACAACATCACCTCCGGCTTGGGCCTGGTTGCCGCGGAGACGCCTGCTCCCCTGAGTGGGGAGCTTTCGAGAATTGTCGAAGAGCGCCGTCTGGGCCTTTCCTGGGACCAGACCCTCGAAAACCTGGCCGAGCGCGTGCCGATTGTCGAGGTGAGCCTTTTCGCCGCCGCCTTGCGCCTGCAAAGCCGGACTGGAGGCAACCTGGGCGAAGTGCTTGGGCGGTTGGCAGAAACCGTCAGGGAAACTTTTGCGCTCGAAGAAGAGGTCCGGGCGGTTACCGCCCACGGCAAAATGACGGGCGGCGTATTGTCCGTGTTGCCGCTGCTGGTGGCCGCGCTGATGTTTGCGACGAACCCTGAATTCCTGTCCACGCTTTGGAAGCATCCGGCCGGACCGGGCATGCTGGCCGCGGGCGGCGCAGCCCTCCTGGCGGGCCACCTGGTTATCCGTAGGATGGTGAACATTCAACTATGAGCACGGAGATAGGGTTGGCGGCCGCGTTGTTTGCCTGCGTCACGGCAGGGGTGATAGCCTCTGGTCTGTTCCTATTCGGGCGGCGAGGCGCGATCGCGGCGCGGAACTCCCCTCCGGCGCCGCCGGCCATGAAGTTGCTGGAATCACCGGCGTCCTCGTTGAGGCGAGCGTTGGCAGCGGGACTGGGCCTGATGGGCGAAAGGCTGCCCGCCGTCAAAAACGATGCTCCGGAGTTGCAGCGTCGGCTCCTGTCTGCCGGTTTCCGTTGGCCGTCCGGCGTAGCCGTGGTTTATGGACTGCGAGCCGCGGCCGCACTCCTGCTCATGACCCTGACGGGTTGGGTGCTGGTCCTTTTGAAACAGGACCTGGCAGGGGCAGCCATCCCTGCGCTGTGCGCGGCGGGGTTCGGATACCTGATTCCGGACCGTGTTCTGGAATGGCTTACCCGGGCTCGCGCCCGCCGCCTGCGCAGTGGGCTGCCGGCCGCTATGGACATGCTGGTGCTGACCATTGAGAGCGGCCAGGCCCTGGAGACTGCACTGCACGACACAGCCCGCGCGCTGGCCCCGGTCTACCCGGACCTGGGCTCCGAGCTGATGTTCGCCCAGTTGGAGATCAGGGCGGGAAAGAGCAAACCGGACGCGTTGAAGAATCTCGCCAGACGCAGTCCGGAGCCTGAACTCGAAAAGCTCGCCTCACTGCTGGCGGACAGTGACCGGTTTGGCGTCAGCCTCGCTCCTACACTCCGCTCTCACGCCCGGGTTCTGCGAACCAGGCTTCGCCACCAGACCCAGACGGCGGCGCGCAAGCTGAGCGTCAAACTGGTGTTTCCGATCTTCTTTCTGATCTTCCCTTCCATCCTGCTGGTCACGCTGGGACCCGCCTACCTCAAGATGCGGGAACTGCTGGGCCAATTACTGGGAGGCTGAGTGCCGCGCAGAGCATGGCTCCCGCCAAGCCCCGCGCATGTTGAGTAAGCGGGCGCGAGCCAGTCTCGCCGCGAACCGTGACAAGCCGTGCCCCACTCGTGGAGTAAGTGCTTGCGCCAGTGGTCCCGGGGGAGCCAGTTGCCGAGGCTCCAGCAGTTCGGCTTCAAGGTTGATTCCACCCGATGGCATAGAGGGCGTCGCGGGTCCGGATGCAGATCTTGCCTTCGCTGATTGCCGGAGTTGCGTAGATCTTCGAGGCGAATTCATTGATCGCCAGCACTTCCCAGTCGCCCGCGGCGCGGAGCACGCCGCTCTCAAGCCATCTCCCCTCGCGGGCTCCCTTTTCGCCGATGATCTTCAAGTCCAGGCGCCGTAGTCGAGCGGCCGCCCGTCCAGCGTGGGCGTCTCGCCGTAGGTGAACTGCATTTGCCGCCCGCGCAACGTGCGGAACCGCACCGCCGGCGTTGGCTCGGTGGCCATCTCGATCGGCAGCGCCAGCTCGGCGGCGCGGAAAGCTTCCAGCGTCGCGTACTCGCCCGCCGGTGCAACCTGCACCACCGCTCCATTCTTCAGGTAGAGGCTGACGAGCCGCTTCCCGCCTCCCTCGATAGGCTTCCAGTGATAGGGCTGCAGCGGGCGGTAGGCGATCCAGGCGTCGCCGCCGCGTGTGAAAATCCAGCCCGAGGGGTGTTCCTCCACAAAGGCGAGAGCTTTGGAAAAGAAACCGTTGATGTGCGGGAGCGGGATCTGCCCGCTCACGTTGTCGTCTACTACGTGATCGCCCTG
>JBBIND010000073.1:0-21555 GCA_037444075.1 Acidobacteriota bacterium
CGCAGCACGCCCTCGCTGCCGCTGATGTGAACGCCGTACAGCCGGCCGCCGCGCGTTTCGACCGACTCTATATGCCAGTACTGCTGGCTGAACAGCTTCAGCGCGGCGGCCGGCTGTACGGCGTTCACATCAGCGGCAGCGAGGGCGTGCTGCGGCATTTCCGCATCAGGAACGTGACCGCCCGCGAGGTGCGCGGTCCGCTCAAGAGCAAGAGTAGCGGCCTCATCACGGTGCTGAATGGAGCGCCCGGGCAGACGTTCGAGGATGTCGTTATCGATGGTGTCACGGCCTATGACACGACGCAATGGGCGGGCATCATCGTGCAAGGAGCGCGGTTCAGCTCGGACGCCACGCAGCCGCGCTCAAAGAAGATCGTGATACGCAACTCCATCGTGCACGATGTCCACGGCGACGGGATCGTCATCTTTCAAGCCGAAGAGGGACTCATTGAAAAGAGCGCCGCCTGGAACACGGGCATGCAGCCGACGCAGACCATCGGGACGCCCAACGCCATCTGGACGTGGCGGTGCCGCAACTGCACGGTGGAGAACAACGAAGGTTTCTTCAGCGATTCCCCCGGCGTCGACGGCGGCGTGTTTGACATTGACTGGGGCAACGACGACAACACCGTGCAGTACAACTACGGCCACGATTCACAGGCTTATTGCGTCGCCGTGTTCGGAGCCGAGCGGGAAACGACCGTCAACAGCGTGGTGCGCTACAACACCTGCGTCAACAACGGGCGCAGCCCGCGGCTTGCCAGGCACCACGGGGCTATCAAGCTCTTTACGTGGAACCAAGGCTCGCTGGACGGCGTCCGAATACACAACAACACTGTCTATTGGAATCCTCCACTGGAAGCCCCGCTTCTGGTGGACAAGGTTCAATACCGGGGAGAGCGGCCCAGAGTGTTCCACGACAATCTGCTGATATCCACCTCTCCCTGGATGATGGAGATGGGCGACGAGATAACACTGGACGGGAATCGATATTGGCTCACCGCCGGGGTCCCGCGCTGGACCCGCGGGAAGCAGAGCTATGCGGGGTTTGAAGCCTGGCGGGAAGGAAGCGGGCAGGACCGCAGCGGCAGGTACGGCCAACTCGGGGCGGAAAGCGTTTCGGGCTATGGTCCGGGCACAGCGATCCTGCTGGGACTGGAGCCTGATGGGAACGAGGTTGCCTCGCGTTTTGCTCTCGAGGCGGCGCGCGGAGGACGCCGCGGTCTGGAATCGCCGAGAGGATCCTACACGCTGGTGAGCTTCATGGATCCCTCGCAGGATGAGGCCCGCGGTCAGGTTGTTTT
The DNA here is from genome assembly GCA_037444075.1 of Acidobacteriota bacterium. Taxonomy (GTDB): domain Bacteria; phylum Acidobacteriota; class Terriglobia; order Bryobacterales; family Bryobacteraceae; genus JBBIND01. Next base: position 1,304 of record JBBIND010000073.1, read on the forward strand.
TCTGCGGAGCGCACAACGCCAATACGGCGCTAAGGGATTGGAGACATTGATTGTAGCCACGGGATGGAACGCCACCGACGAACTGCTGAACCTGAGCTATGACTGGCATCTGGATGAAGTGGCGTTGCTGGCGGATGGCGATAGAGCGGTGTCGAACTCCTACCGCGCCGGCGGTTTGACGACCGTGCTGATTTCGCCCCAAGGCCGTATCCTCAAGCGATGGAAAGGCTTTGCTCACCCGGCGGAAATCGGGCTGAGATTGCGCCGCGCGCTTGGTCCCCCCTACGGGGGCGTCCCTGTGGAACTCCCGGCCGGTGGCGTCCGGCGCGTTTCAGTGGTGAGATAGAAGAGGAATCTTCTGGAGGATGACTCAGAGCATAGCAAAGGCGGAGAGATTCGACGAAGGCGCCCTGGTCGACCTGGCCCTGCAAGGCGATCGAGTAGCGTTCACCGAACTGGTGAGGCGGTACGAAGGCAGAATCTTCAGGCTGGCGAGGCGCATCACAAGGAATGAGCAGGACGCTGAAGATGTCATGCAGGATACGTTCCTTAAGGCGTATACCCATATGGACAGCTTCAAACGCGAGTCCAAGTTCTATACCTGGATTGTCCGCATTGCGGTGAACGAATCGCTGATGAAACTCCGCAAGCGCAAGTCAGATAAGTCCGTTTCGCTGGACGAGCCCATCGACACGGGCGACGACATCATGGTGCGTGAAGTGGCGGTATGGGAGGAGAACCCTGAAGAGCGCTACTCACAAGAGGAGATTGGGCGAATCCTGGAGGAAGCCGTAGAAAGTTTGCGGCCCATCTTCAAGACGGTGTTCCTGCTACGAGACGTCGAGGAATTGTCCACTGAGGAGACGGCGGAAGCGCTGGACCTTTCGATTCCCGCCGTAAAGAGCCGGCTGCTCAGGGCGCGGCTCCAGCTGCGGGAGAAACTCACACGATTCTTCAGGCGGAAAGGGAACGATGTCTTTGCTTACTTGTAAGGATCTTCTGGAAGGTCTGAACGACTATCTGGACGAGACGGCGGACGAAAGCCTCCGCAGCCACATCGAGGAGCACCTGACAGAATGCCCCAACTGCTGGGTGATTGTCGACACCACCAAGAAGACTCTGAAAGTTTACAAGGGCATGGACGTACAGCCACTCCCTCCCGGCGTTGGCGAGCGCCTGATGGAAGTCATCGAAAAGAAGATGGCTGACGACGACCCGAAGACTCCCAAGTCAAGCTAGCCCCTCACGCCCCCGCCCGTCCCAGATTCCCCACAGGCACTACATACACCTGAGCCACACCTGAGCTATCCGAGGTGTAAGCGACAAACCTGCCGCTGCGGCTGAAAGACGGATGCACATGGGCCTGTTTCGCGTGCCCTCCGCTCACGGTGGAGTCCGGCCAGCACAGGATTTCGTGCGCGCCGCCCGCCAGGTCAATGAGAATCAACGGGTTGTCCTTGGGTTTCTGCACGTCACTGACGATGTAGCGCCCGTCTTCGGAGATCTTCGAGTGTCCCAGCATGAAGGTGTCCGATTCAAAATGCGTGCGCCAATCCCCGCCGTCACGCCGCATGGAGCAGATGCTGGTGGGTACCCAGCCGGGTACGGTCTTCTTATGCCAGTAGAAGCGTTCTCCCCGAGCATCCCAGTATTCGTGAGTGGCTCGCCAGCCGTAAGGCATCGTCAGGTAGGGTCGCGTAACGCCGAGGCGCATGTCGGCCAGCATCGTGCGCGCCCTCATCTCCATGGGCAGTTTCATGTCGTTCTGCTGGTCCGGCATGCGGACGTAAGTGATCAGGTGGGGCTCGGCCGGGCAAACCAGCATGTGCCCTCCCGTGCCCGGCAGCCGGATGGTGCTCTCGATGCGCCGGGTGCGCAGGTTGAGCAGGCCCATGATGACCTCCTCCGCCCGCGCCGCGGCTACCGCGGTATAAGCCCCGTCCGCTGAAAACGTCAGGCTGTTTGAGTAACGGAGTACGCTTCCCGCGGCGTTCAACTCGGATTGCGGCGCCAGGTCCAGGATGAGGCGGCTGCGAGCGCTAGCCACGTCCGTCTGCATCAGTTTCGACCCGTCCAGGTAAATCACGCTGCGTCCGTCCGTGTGGACGGAGAATGACATGTTGGCGAGGTTATCGCAATCCGTGATTTGGCGGTGCTGTTCCGAACGCAAGTCCACGCTGTACAACTGGAACTTCCCGGACCGTTGAGAGCTGTAGACGAGGTAGCGGTCATCCTCCGTGAACGGTTGCGCATGGAAATAACAACTGTGACTCATGGCAGGCCCGGATGTAACTTGCCACACTTCGCGGCCCGTGCGCTCATCCTTCTTTTTCAGGATTCCCTGCGGAGGTGAACCGCTCTGGCACCAGGACAAAGCGGGTGCGCCGAGAGCCGCCAGCAAAGCGCGCCGTCCGAGCATCTTGGCCGCCGGCGTATTCCTGTCATCAGTTGGGCGAGACATAGTTGCTTGTGATTCTAGCACCGCGATGCCGGACCGGAATTCGGACTGGAAAACCGGAATTGATACTACAATCAAAGATCACCTTCCTCCCGGAGAGCCCTTATGGAGCACCCAGCCAGAGCAGAAAGACAAACAACCGCAGACGGAGGCGTAGCCATCAGGCAGGAACCCCTGCCACTCGAGTTTCCCGGCGTCCACCACATGGACGAGCAGGAAGTGGAAGCGGTCCTGCGCGTCATGCGCTCCCGTTCGCTGTTTCGCTACTACGGGATGGATCTTCAGAAGGAAGTCCAGTCCTTCGAAAAGGAAATGGCGCAATTCCACGGGGTGAATCACGCCGTGGCGACATCCAGCGGGACGGCGGCCTTGCACACCGCCATGTCGGCGCTCGGTGTGGGACCTGGCCAGGAAGTGATCGTGCCGGCGTATCTGTGGGTTTCCGTCGTGGCGGCGGTGGTCAACCTGGGGGCCATCCCCGTGCTGGCGGACATCGACGACACCTTCTGCCTGAACCCGGCGGACGTAGAGAAACAGATCACATCCCGTACCAGCGGTATCGTGCTCGTCCATATGAGCGGCGCGCCGGGCGATGCCGTGACCATCGCGAAGATAGCGCGCGAACGCGGGCTGTTTTTACTGGAAGACTGCGCACAGTGCGCGGGCGGCAGCATCGGAGGCCAAAAGACCGGCACTTTCGGCGACATGGCCATCTTCAGCTTCCAGCTGAACAAGAACATGACCGCCGGAGAGGGTGGCTGCGTCATCACGAACAATCAGCGGCTGTATCAGCGCGCCGTGGCTTCTCATGACATGGGATACCGGCGGGACGAGAACGGCCGCATGGTGCTCAACGAGCCGGAGATGCAAATCTGGGGACGCGGCTGCCGCCTCGACGAACTGCGCGCCGCCATCCTGCGCGTGCAGTTGGAGAAACTGCCCGCCATCACAAGCGCCATGCGGCATAGTAAGTACCGTATCCGTGAAGCCGTGGCAGAGTTCCCGCGGGTTCAGCTGCGCAGGATTCTCGACCCGGCGGGCGATACGGGGTGCTTCCTCATCACCACCTACGCGGATGGCGAGACCACGCAGAAAGTGGTGGAGGGCCTGACAGCGGAAGGCATACGCACTTACCCGCAGGGGATGTCCTGCATCCCCATGAGCCGCTGGGGGTTGCACCTGTACTACAACAACCACAGCCTGGTTCGTCACGCCAGTATCGACGCGAAGGGCTTCCCCTGGAAACTCGCCGAGAACGCCGGACTCGCGCGCGATTATTCGAAGGGCGCTTGCCCCGCAGCCGACAGTCTTTTCGAGCGCAGCCTGCTGCTGGCCATTCCGTCCTGCCTCACGGAGAAGGACGAGGACGACATCATCGCTGCGTTTCGCAAGGTGCTGGGATCCGTCCTCTAAGAGGCTGATGAAAAAGCCGGTGAGCAAGCTGAAGCTCGCTCTACGTGGTCACGCAAGTTGTTGATTTGCCATGTAGCATAAGCTTCAGCTTGTGCGTGTAGCATAAGCTTCAGCTTGTGCATGTAGCATAAGCTTCAGCTTGTGCATGTAGCATAAGCTTCAGCTTGTGCGCCCCGAGCCCACCGGAAGGCTTTTCCGGCAGCCCTCGGTTCGCGCAACGTTCGTTCAATAGTTTGACTTAGCCGCGGCCGGGCGCGTAGACTTGCGCCATGTCCCGTAGGATTCTTGCTGCAGCCCTTTTGGCGCTAGCCTTTTGCTTTCCTTCAGGCGCTCAATCTGTTGAAGAAGAAGTGCTCGCCGTTGTGCAACGCCTGTTTGACGCCATGGCCACGCGCGATGCGGACAAAGCGGAGTCCGTTCTCATGCCCGGCGGCAGCTACGTGTCGGTGCGGCGCAAGGACGGGCAGATCGTTTTGGGCGGCGGCCCCCACAAAGCTTTTCTGGAGCAACTCCGCACAGGCAAAGGGACGCTCCTCGAAAGGATCTGGCAGCCTCGCGTTTCGGTACACGGAGACATCGCCAATGTCTGGACACCGTATGATTTCTACCGCGACGGCAAGTTCAGTCACTGCGGCATAGATTCCTTCAACCTGGTCCGCACCCCTGAAGGATGGAAGATCGCGGGCTTTATCTACACGCTCGAGTTCTCCGGCTGCGAGCCCAGCCCGCTCGGTCCGCCGGCGCCCTAGCCGCGCGGCGCGCCGCTCACCGCGCCGCCTAGGGATCGCAGCATCACGCCAGCCGCTCGCATTCTTCCCGCCCAGAGTGAAACAATACGGAAGATATTCGTCGCGGTGGCCCGTGTCCGTGTGCGCGCCACGGCATGGACGCGCCCATGAGCCAGACCGCCCTCAACGACATCGAGAAGCTCGAAGACAGTCTCTGGGCTGCCGCCGACAACCTCCGTGCCAACTCGAAGCTGACCTCGTCGGAACACTGCATGCCGGTGCTCGGCGTGATCTTCTTGCGGCACGCTACGAACCGCTACGCCGCCGTCGCTCGTGCAGGCGATCGTCAACGTCATCGAGTCCGGCCACGGCATTGTTTTCGATCCGGCCTGCGGCTCCGGCGGAATGTTCGTGCAGTCCAGCCACTTCATCGAGCGGCTCGGCCAGGACACCGCCCACCGCGTCACCTTCTTTGGCCAGGAGAAGACAGCCACCACCATCCGCCTGGCCAAGATGAACCTGGCCGTGCACGGCCTGGAAGGCGACATCCGCGAGGCCAACACGTTTTACGAAGACGTTCACGAACTCCACGGCAAGTGCGGCTTCGTCATGGCCAATCCGCCGTTCAACGTCGACATGGTGGACGCCGAGAAAATCAAGGACGATCGCCGCCTGCCCTTCGGCCTGCCCGGCGTGAACAAGGCCAAGAAGGTCTCGAACGGCAACTACCTCTGGATCTCTTACTTCCACAGCTACCTCTCCCCCAACGGCCGCGCCGGATTCGTCATGTCGTCGCAGGCGTCGAGCGCCGGCCATGGCGAAGCCGAGGTGCGCCGCAAGATCGTGGAAACCGGCGACGTGGACGTCATGATCGCCATCCGCTCGAACTTCTTCTATACGCGCACCGTGCCGTGCGAATTGTGGCACTTCGACCGCGGCAAACCCGAGGAGCGCCGGGACCGGGTCCTGATGCTCGACGCGCGGAACATCTACCGCAAGGTGACGCGCAAGATCTACGACTTCACGCCGGAGCAACTGGCCAACCTCACCGCTATCGTGTGGCTGTACCGCGGGCAGTCCGGCCGGTTCATTGCGCTGGTGCAGCAATACCTGGACCGGACCATCGCGGAAGCCGCCGGCGGGGCCGGTCTGGGCCTGATGCCAGATTTCGCCCAACCGCCAGGATCCTGCTCCCAAGCGCTCGTGGTCTGCGCCCACAAGGGCGACGTGATGAGTAGTGCCGTCAAAAGTAGCGGGATTTTTATAAACATCAATCGTACCAAGCGCACCTGCCGCAGAGCGGAACTGTGCTCGCATAGTGCGGAAGAATGCCTCATCGCTGGAGAGTTTACGGACAAGCGGTCCGGACTCCTGCGGGGAGCGTGGCAATTCAGCGAACTCCGCCGCGGCGGGCATCGTACATCCACAGAGAGGCCTCCGAAGACAGCAGCGCGAGGCGCGCCAGAGATCCCTATGAAGATGAACGACACACCCGGGCAAAGCAGGCGCCGGACGGTGAAGCGCATAGTAGTACTGATCGTCACTCTGTTGGTGGCCGGGGTGGTGGCCCTAGGGCTGTCCGTTCGCTCGACGGTCATGAGCGTGCCTAGGCTGTTTGAGCGCAATGCGGAGCTGAAAGCGCAGGGTTACTACCTGGGCGAATTCGAGTTCAAGATGTTGGCCGCTCAGTACTACCTCAACGAGAGCAGCTACATCAAGGCGTACCTTACCCTGCGGCGCATCCGCGACGAGATGGAGACCACCCGGGGGCTGCTGAGAATGCCTGCCGGCGCTTCCCCCGAGCAGCAGATGGACTTCCTGCTGGCGCGGCAGGACCCCTCGACGGGCGCCTTCATGGATCCCCGGTATCCGCTGTTCACCTACTATGCCCCTACCGAAAACGTCGCCGAGGCGATTCACGACCTTGCCCGGCAGACAGGGCGACCCTTCAAGCTGAACTACCCGCTCCGCTTTCTGGATCAGCTTCGGGAACCGGATCAGCTGCGCGCGTACCTGGAATCACTCCTCTACCTCAAGGAGCCCTGGGCACGCATGGCTGCGGGACCCGGACCTTATGGTCCGGGGGTGTCCGAATTGGCGTCTTTTTGGAGGCTGGAGGATTACGGACTCTACTCGTTTTCCGACGAGTGGGAGGAAACCCTTCGCAAGTTCATTTATGAGACGCAGGATCCGGCAACGGGTCTCTGGGGCTACCGGATCGGCAGCCCCGGCAATTGGAGGCAGAACCCGGATGTGAATTCCACCTTCCACGTCCTGAAGCTCGTGCTGGATAGCCAGGGGGAAAACCAGAGCCGGAAGTACCCGCTGCGCTATGCCGGGACCCTGGCGCGCAGCCTGCTGGCGAAGCTGGATAAGCCGGTTCCAAACAATGCTTTGAAGCAGCACGGCTGGTGCCTGGACCAGTCCCAGGGAACCCGCATGGTGACATGGCTTCAGTCTCACCTGTCCGAAGCCGAACGAGCGCACGCGCGCCAGGCGATGCAAACCTATCTGGCCGTGCGCTACCGTCACTTCTACCGAGCGGCGGACGGGGCGTTCAGCCTCTACACCGCCTCGCCACGGGCCGATGTGGACGGCACCAGCACCGCCTTGGCGCTGCTGCGGGCCACAGGGTCACTACCCGGCACTCGTGAGCGGGAGAAGCTGTGGGGGGAAGCTCTGGCAGCGGGCCCCACGGCGATCAAGAGCAGGTTGACGCCTCGCGGGGAGTCGGCGTTGCCGGCCGAACCGGTGGCGAACTCGGTCAGGGTGTTCGTCGGCAACCCACCCGGCGGAGATACCTACGAGGACACCAATCTGGCCGAGATCATCTACCCTGGCGACTCGCCTGTGCTCGACCTGATGGATCTGCGCCAGCGCATCGCGGGCTTCGTCGCCGCGGCAGGGCAGGAGTTCGGAAACTGGAAGTCCAAGGAGAGTTTTCGGGAGACGCTGCAATTGGGCCGTGAGACCAAATCCATTCCGGTTTCGCGAGGCGGCGTGGAGTTGGAAGACATCGCCCGGCGTTACCCGGACGCGAGGAAGCTCACCGTGGTTGGCTACGACGTCTTCCAGGTGCCCGTCTACAAGTTGGAGTTGAGCCCGACCGGCACGCGGTGAACGCGGGCGGAGGCGCGCTCCTGCGCATGGGCCGTAGCACGTGGCCCGGCACACCTGGCGGTTTCACTATGTGGCAGACGCGATCCGGGCCAGGGTGTGGTATACATCTGCGTTGAGGTGACGAGAGATGACAGGCTGGAAACGAGTTGTGTTAGCTGGGTTGTCCTTCGGCGCGGGCTTCGCTATCATCTTTTCCTCAATTCTGGGCGGTTATCTTTGGTATAGCTCTCGACCGCAACCTCTGAAGCCGTGGAATAGTGCTGCAATCACGGCATCGTTTGACCACATGGACACCGAGGGTGAGGAGAACACCATCGTCTTCTGGTACACGCTGGAGAATACAACGGACCTAGACTTCCGGATGTCGGGTGGCATCGACCTTATGGGCAAACTCCGACAGCAAGGCAGCCTTATAACCACCAGTGAGGGCTTCCAGAGCATACGGTTACCCGTCTTCATTCCTGCGAAACGGAAGCTGCGCTGCGGCGTCCACGTCGCGTATCCATATCCCGAACGGCCCAAGGAGAACGCTGGCCTCGACGAGAGGCGCGCATTTAGGGAACGGCTTGAAGCCTGGATTAACCGAGAGATGGGGAACCTGGACGGTTTCACTCTGTTTGAGCACGAACATCGATACCAGATTGACTTCCCGAAAGGCTGGTGACTGGATGGATTTGGAACGGATGGTGGAGAGGAGGGGGAAGCGAAGAATGCGGGTGGCGAACACGAATCGGCCATGATTTCAGAGGGTAGACGGACGAACTGATAGCCGAACTGGACAAATTGACGGCGGGTCAACGCTGCCAGCGTTGTATAGCTTGGTGGGCGGAGAACGGGGTCACGTCAGTTTGATTCAGAAGCGCACCCGGCGCCACCCGGTGCCGCGTGCCGTCTGCTCCGTCAGACCGCAGGCAAGCGCTTCATCGCGGCAGGGTCCACGCCGAAGTGTCGGCATAACGCCGCGTGGTGGATGGGGTGAATTTCAGGGAAGTACATTTGCGGCTTGCCCGGCTTCCACTCGTTGAACCAAAGGTACAAGTGGACCCGCAGTTTTTCTTCCCGCACACGTCCCTCCGAATATTCACGGAACATCGGCCAAACGTCGCCACTTTCGCAATAGGCGTTTCCAGTCAGAACAGAAATCAGGTCCGCCATCCCTGCCTCGCTATCGCCATTGACGATTGCGAGAACGTTGGGATGTTCCATCGTCGGGTTGACCGCATCGAACTGGCTGACGGCGGTGTGGATCTGGATTGTGATGCGGTTGTAGGTAGGATCGGGCCGTGCACCGCCTACCAGCGTGAGGGGCGGTGCGGCAGCCAGCTGCCGCTCCAACCATTCATCCTCTTGCGCCGTCTTCACCTCGCAGTAGAACGCGAGTTCAATCCCGGCATAGACGCGGAAATCCGGCGTACGGCCTTGCCGCATCTCGCTTTTGGAAAAGCGCTTCACGCGCAAGCCGGTGTCCGTGAAGTACTCTTCAACTCGCTGTTCGCCGTCCAACTTCGCCCTAGACATCGTTCGCAGTGTAGCGCGCCCGCGTCACCCTGTCACCGCCGCGCGGGAAATTCCGGCCCGGACCCGTTTTAAGTTCCGTTTCGAAATGCCAAAACGGGCCACCCGTCGTCGAGTGGCCCGCATGTAAGCTATTGATTCATATGTAGAATTATTGGAGCCACCCGCCGGGCTTGAACCGGCGACCGGCGTGTTGCCAATGCGGGAATGGCGCGTTTCCCACGACACGCGCCACAGTTGCGGCACGTTGCTGCACGTGCAGGGCGCAGACCCGTTCATCATCCAGAACGTGCTGGGCCACTCGCAGTTGTCCACCACCAAGCGCTACACGCACGTTCCGATCCAGGTCACCAAGACCGCGCTCGACCGGTTGGAGTCGCTCTTCCAGTCGGCAGTCAAACCAGCGGGCGCAGTGCTGCCGGAGGCCGCGCCAACGCAGTGACGGCGCAGCTTCCGACTGCGCCGAGTATATGCGTTCTTGTATACTGAAGCCATTGAGAGAAGGGCTCAAGCCGGTTGAATGGATGGGCGACAGTCTGCGGCGTGTGCGGGAGTTCGGAAAGATTGTCCGTCAGCAGGTCGGATACGAACTGGAATTGATCCAACACGGGCTGGAACCGAGCGATTGGAAGCCCATGCCCAAGGTCGGGCCGGGAGTCTACGAGGTGCGTATCCACGCGGACGGCGAACACCGGCTAATCTACGTCGCCAAGTTCCGGCGTGCGATCTATGTTCTGCATGCCTTTCGTAAGAAGACCCGGAAGACATCCAAGGGTGACATCGAAAAGGCTAAAGCACGGCTTCAGGCTGTGCTTGAAAAGGAGGCAAACACGAGATGATGGAGCGAGCGACGAAAGCCAGACGCGGCACTGACGTTTTCTCCGATCTCGGTTTCAGCGCCGCCGAAGCGGAGAATCTCCGGATCCGATCCGCCATGATGCGGGCTTTGGTTTCCTACGTCAGGAAGAGCAAACTCTCGCAGGCCCAGGCCGCGAAAGCGTTCGGCGTTAGCCAACCGAGAATTTCGGACCTGATGCGCGGCAAGATCCACCTGTTTTCCATTGACAACCTTGTGATCCTGCTGGCCTCCGCTGGCTTGCGCGTAGACTTGAAGATCAAGAAGGCGGCGTGACCGCTGCCCAACTTTACCGGCCTTTAGCTGAGCGACATCGCTGTTTCAGTCGGCGGGTTCGACACCTGAGGTGAAGCCCACGCTTGCTGGTCCGCCTTCGTGAAGAGGGCAGACCAACGCCGCCGATGCGGCAGGCGCCGAACTCGGACACAGCCCGCCTTCGTTGCCATCCGAGTCAAATGCGGAGCCGCGAAGCTGGCACAGACCCGGCGTCGCCTTGTCGCGCCCTCAATCCCGCGTTCGAACGTATCGGTCAAACTCGGCAGCGGCCACACTGCGCAGTGTTGCCAGATCGTGCTGAACCGTGTGCCAGATCAGCGCTTCGTCGACCGCCTCATACTCATGTCGATAGACGTTGCCGGCAGCGGCAATAGCCGTCCAGTCCAACTCGCCGTGCCGATCGCGCAATTCGGCGGGGAGCCGCCGCGATGCCTCCGAAATGATCTCCAGAGCACGAACCACCGCGTACACCGTCTTCCGGTCCTGGCGAAATTGAGCGAACTCCAGCCCGGCGATAAACGCCAGGATCGCATCGATGTTTTCGATAATGTCCTGCAGGCGCTGCGCCGGGTTCTTAGAAGGCATGGATGGCGTCGCGCAGAATGCTGTCTCGGAGCAGTGGCTTGATCGTCCTGCGGTTGACAACATCGCCAGAGCCGCCGAGAAGCTCGTTGACATACAGCTTCAACCGCGCGTACTCAAAGATCCCGATCGGACGACTCTCGTCGAGTTCCACCAGCACGTCCACATCGCTGCCCGCGCCGGCCTGCCCGCGTGAAACCGAGCCGAACACGGCGGCGTGTGCGACTCCCAGACGGCGCAGTTCACTCTCGTGAGCGCGGAGAATCCTCAGCACGTCTTCGAGGGTTGCAGCCATCTTTCACCACGAGTCTACCAAACGGAACCGCCAAGCGTCGGCGTAGTCCCCGCCTCACCCGGGTGACTGTCAGAATGACTGTCAGACTTGACGGATAGTGTCGCGCTGAATTGGAAGTGTTGTGTTTTGAAGAAGATGTGGAGCCACCCGCCGGGCTTGAACCGGCGACCTGCTGATTACGAATCAGCCGCTCTACCAACTGAGCTAGGGTGGCCCGGGAAGAGTCTATTTCATTTTACTTCAAGCGCGGCCGGATGTCAGTGTAGAGCAGTTGGCGGGTCTCCGGGCGGTCGAGCTCGCTCGCCAGAATCAGCGCAGCGCCGCTGTCGACCAGGCGCGGAGGGTCCTCGCCGCGGAGCTTCAGCGCCACCGCTCGCGTCGCCTCGAAGCCCATTTTGTAGGGATTCTGCACCACCATCGAGTCGATCCAGCCGGCCCGCATGTCGGCCACAAGTTGCTCGGAGGCGTCAAAGGCCACCATCTTCACCTGCCGGGCATTGCGGCTCTTGAGCGCCTGCACGGCGCCGCTCGAACTCGATTCGTTGTCCGCGAACAGCCCCGCCAGATCAGGGTGCGCCGTCAGGACGTTTTCCGTGGCGGCCATGGCCTTGGCCCGGTCCGCCATGCCGAATTGCAGCGCCACGATCCGTATGTCCGGATAGAGCTTGGCAATCTCGTCCTGGAAGCCGTGCTCGCGCTCCATGGTGGAGGCGCTGCCCGGCATGAAGCCGATGATGGCCACCTTGCCCTTGCCGCCGAGTATCTCGCCCAACCGGCGGGCAGCCATGCGCCCGCCCTCCTCGTTGTTGGTGGCCACGTAAGCGATGTGATTCTGCGTGTCAATCCCGGAGTCGAAGATGGAAACAGGGATGCCCGCCTTGGCCGCGCGTTCCACCACACCCACCAGAGCTATCCGGTCCACCGGAGCCAGCACAATGCCCGCCAGACGGCGGTTGACCATGGATTCGACGATCTCAATCTGGCGGCTCGAGTCGATCTCGAGCGTCGGCGCGTTCCACTCGATCTCGAAACCGGCTTCCTTGGCGGCGTCAGCCGCGCCCGCGCGGACCGTCTGCCAGAAGATGTGGTTGGCGCCTTTCGGCACCACGCCCACGACGAGCTTCGATTCGGACCGGCAACCGCAAAGGAGCAGAAAACCGCATAGCAGGCTGATAGCGTAGGTACGCATGGTAGCGTGGTTATTGTATTACGAGGCGGCGCAGAGATGCCAGAATTGCCCGAAGCCCAATCGATTGTCCGCACACTGGCCCCGCTGCTCGAAGGCCGGAAGATCGTCAAAGCGGCATTCCCCGGACCGCGCGTGCTGCGCGGCCAGGAGCCGCCTCTCAAGGGGCGCGTCATCCGCAAGGTCAGCCGCTACGGCAAGCGGGTTCTGATCGAACTGGACCGCGGCTTCCTGCTCATACGGCTCGGCATGACTGGCGTTCTCCTGGCCGAATCGACGCCGGGTCCCTACACACGCGCGCTGCTGACGCTAGACCGCGGCGCGTTGCGCTTCGACGATATGCGACAGTTCGGCTCCGTGAGCTGGCAGGCTGAGCCGCCCGATGACCTGGGACCGGACCCACTGGAAATCACGCCGGAGGAGTTCTGCCGGCGCCTGGCTCACCACAAGCGGCAGATCAAGGCGCTGCTGCTCGATCAGAGCTTTGTTCGCGGGGTGGGCAACATCTACGCCGATGAGTCGCTTTTCCGTGCGCGGATCCATCCGAAAGCCGTGTGCGGTCCGCGCTCCCGCGGCCGGCGCCTGCACGAAGCCCTGGTTGAAGTCCTGAGCGAGGCCATCGCCAGCGGCGGCTCAACGGTGGCCAACTACGTGGATGGAGAAGGGAAGCCCGGCTACTTTCAGATACGCCATCGCGTCTACCGCAAGCACGGGCAGCCATGTCCACGCTGCGGCGCAACCATCAGGAGAATCCTGGTGGCCCAAAGGGGCACGCACTTCTGCCCTGCCTGCCAGAGGAGCTAGGCCGATTCGCGCAGGATGCCGTCAGCCACCTGGGTAACGGGGACCATCGCACCAACGTCGTGCACGCGCACGATGTGGGCGCCTTGAAGGATGGCCGCCGTCACCGCTGCCGCGGTGCCCAGCAGCGCGCCCTGTTCGGTGCTCTGCGCCAGGAAGGACTTGCGCGAGGGGCCAACCAGCAGAGGCAGATCCAGCCGCGACAACTGGTACAGCTGCGCCAGGATGCGCGAATTCTGTTCCTTTCGCTTGCCGAAACCAATGCCAGGGTCGATGACGATGCGGGCGCGGTCGAGCCCACTGCGGCGCGAGCGGTGCACGGCGGCTTCAAGATCCTGAACCACCGTGCCCATCACGTCAGGCAGGGGACCCAACTTGGCCCAGGTCTGCGGTGTTCCCCGCATGTGGTTGAGGATCAGTCCGGCACCGTACTGGGCGGCGACCTTCACGATATTGGGGTCAAACGTCGACCCGCTCGGATCGTTGATGATCTCGGCGCCCAAGGAAAGGGCCTTTTCGGCGACGGCGGACTTGTAAGTGTCCACGGAAACCGGGATGGCGAGCTTGCCGCGCAGACGCTTGAGAACGGGCACCAGGCGCCTCAGTTCCTCCTCTTCGGAAATGCGCGTGGAACCGGGCCGTGTGGATTCGGCGCCGATGTCAATCAGGTCCGCGCCCTGTTGCTCGAGTTCGAGGGCGTGTGCAAATGCCCGGTCCGGATCCAGGTGCTGCCCGCCGTCGGAAAACGAATCCGGCGTTACGTTGAGGATGCCCATCAGCAGGGTGCATTCCCCCAACTGGATCTCGCGGTCTTTCAATTTCCAAAGAAAGCGTTTACGCGCCATAAATCAGATCATCCGTACTCAAATCCGGCGGCCGCATAGACTAGACCAACGTCCTCCGCGGGAGCCGGATCCAGCGATACCCCTCGCATGGCCATGCGCATCAGCCGGCGCACCGGTTTGAAGCCCAGTTCCCGAGCCAGGTTCACGGCTTCCTGGTTTTCAGGAAGGAGGTCCCAGAAGATCGGTTCGCCAGGGTGACGCCCCAGGAACCATTGGAGCAAATTCCGGGCAACCTGCGGGGAACGGGCCACGCATGGTCCGAAAAAGAGGGCGTTGGCTCCGGGGCGTCCCATCGCGAAGCCCTCGCCGGGGAGACAGGCGGATTCCCCGCCAGCCAACTCGTTCAACAGGACGGTACGGTCCGCACTGAAGGCGCGGAGGTCGAGCGCGGGTTCGGGTCGCCAGCCCGGTAGCTCGGGTCCGGGGACGGAATCCCGCGGTTCGGCTCGCCACCGTTCGATCGGCTGCTCATCGGCGAATCCGAGGCTCACATAGAGCTGATGCCCCATGTCGGTGGCGTCGAGGCGTATCCAGCCCACGCGGCGTGCGCGCAGAAAATCGAGAGCGTGCTCCATCAGGCGGCGCGCCAACCCTTTGCCGCGGTACTCAGGCAGAGTGAGGACCATGCCGATCCAGGCGAGTGTGGTCCCGTAGCAGACGGCGGTCGCGGTGGCGATCACCTCTCCCGCGTCCTCGATGGCGAAACAGCCTTCGGGTTCGAGAGCCATGACGCGCTCCCAATCGGCGGCAGTCTGGTTCCATCCCGCGGCGCGGCAGAGGCGCAGTGCGGCGGGGACGTCGGACTTTCTCAACAGACGGATCTCATTCATAACGGAGGCAGGCTATGGGATCAAGGTTGGCGGCGCGGTTGGCCGGATAATAGCCGAAAAACAGGCCGACACTCACCGAAATGGCCACCCCCAGCACGATCCAGAGAATCGACAGGGTGGCCGGGATGGATGGAATCAAGGCGCTGACCAGCGCTGCCACGGCCGCGCCAGCGAGGATCCCCAGCGCGCCGCCCACAAAGGTGAGCGTGATGGCTTCCATCAGAAACTGGGCGCGTATGTCCGAACGGCGCGCGCCAATGGCCTTGCGGACGCCGATTTCAGCGGTGCGCTCGGTGACGGAGATCAGCATGATGTTCATGACGCCGATGCCGCCCACCAGCAGACCCACCGAGCTGATGATGGCCGTCAGCAGCACGAGTGCGCCGGTCAACTGATTCCAGAGATTGGTGAGGAAGTCCGGCGAGATGATCTCAAAATCGTTTTCGACGTTGTGTGGAACGCGCCGGAGGCGGCGCAGGACGTCCGTCACCTGGTCGCGGGCCAGGTCGAGGCTCACAGTCTGGTCCACGGAGAAGGCGATGAACACCTCGCGGACCTCAGGGTAGTGTTTGCGGAAGTTGCTCAGCGGGATGACGGCGAATTGGTCGACGCCGGGACCGCCGAACAAGCCAGGGTCCTTGTCAAAGACGCCGATCACTTCGTAGAGCTTGCCGTTCAGCCGGACGGTTTGGCCAAGCGGATCGAGGTGAGGGAACAGCGCGCCGGCGATGGCGTCGCCGATTACGACCACGGCGCGGGAGTGGTCCACGTCATAGCGCGTGAGGAAGCGACCCTGGGACACGCTGAACAAGGGGATAGCGCGCGTGTAGTCCTGTTCGACGCCTCGGAGGATGATGTTATCGACCCTTTCGGAAGCGAACCGAATATCATTGGCCTCCCTCGCGCTGAGAGAGCCGCCGAAGCTGGGCCGGTTGGCAAAACTGGTAATGAAGGCGACCGCGGGGCAACTCTCGCGCAGGGCGTCGGCGTAATCGTATTCGATGTACTTGCGCCGGCGGATCTCTTCGGGCAACCGGCCAAACCTGCCCGCAGGGAGCCTGGAAACGAACAGGGTCCTCGAGCCGATGCCCTCCACGCGTCTGGTGACATGCCGGTTGAGACCCTCAATGATCGCGGCCACCGAGATCACTGAAGTGACGCCGATCACGATGCCCAGCACAGTAAGACCGGAGCGCACCTTGTGTGAGCGCAGCGTGTCGAGAGCCACCAGGAGGTTTTCGCGAAGTTCGACCCTTGTCATGGCTCATTCGCTCCGCAACGCGGCCACCGGATCAAGGCGGGCGGCGCGTGTCGCCGGATAGATGCCGAAAAACAAGCCGATCAACGAACTCAGCGTGAGCCCGAGCACGGCCACCCAGGTTTGCACCGAGGCCGGGAAGTCCGTAAAGTTCCTCAACAGCATGGCGCAGAGGAAACCCAGGGCTACACCCGCCAGCCCGCCCACCAGGCACTGCACCACGCTCTCCGTCAGGAACTGCCGCAGCACGTCGCCTTGAGAAGCACCCACGGCGCGGCGCACGCCGATCTCCTTCGTGCGCTCGGTCACGCTGACCAGCATGACGTTCATGATCACGATGCCGCCCACTACGGCCGCAATCGAACTCACCAGGATGAACACCGCAAAGAAGGCCGAGCTGATGCTCTCCCAGAGAGAAATGTAGCTGGCCGCCGTGCCGATAAAGAAGTCCTCGTTCTGATTGCCGCGGATTTGACGGCGCGCCCGCATCACCAGGCGGGCCTGATCCTGAGCCTGCTCAAACAGCAGGCCGCCTCCCGCCGCTTTGATTTGCAGGACGACGCTGAAGCGCCCCCCGCGCTGCTTGCGGAAAGTGTTCATGGGGACAACCACGAAGTTGTCCTGCTCCTGCCCGAGCACGGAGCCGATCTTCTCGTACGTTCCGATGACCGTGTACTCCGTGTTGCCCACGCGGAGCGCCCGCCCCAACGGATCCAGGGATGGGAAGAACTCCTCCACCAGGCGAGAGCCTATCAGGCAAACGGGCGCGGAGCGCGCGTCCTCGGCATCCGTGAAGTACCTGCCCTGCTCCACGGTGCGCGTGTCGATGTTGGCCATGGCGGCCGTCTGGCCGAGGAGCGAAGTATCCTGCAACTCGCGGTCCTGATAACGGGCGCTCACCGTGGTGGAGGCGGTTGCCCCCACGTATTGGCAGGCGGAACACGCCTCGGCGACACCACGCATGTCCTCCAGAGTAATCAGCTTGTGCCTTAGCGCCTTGATGATGGCGTTGAAATCGGTGGCGGCGAACGGCAGGCGCCCAATCTGAAAGACGTTGGTGCCCAGGTTGGCGATCTTTTGCTCTACGTAAAGGTTGGCCCCCTGCACCAGCGTCATCACGGTGATGAGGGTGGCCACCCCCATGGTCAGGCCGAGCAGCGTCAATGCCACCCTCAACTTGTGCGCCCGCATTGCCCCCATCGAGATGGACAGGTTGTCGCGGAGCGCCAACATGGGTTTCAAGCGAGAATACGTTTCCAGTGCCGGCCCAGGCGGACGACGTACTCGCCCGGCGATTCCAGGGAGATCAGCGTGGTCACCTTGGCGCCATCCACCTCCACGGCGCCGGCCTTGATCTTGCGGGAGGCCTCCGTCACGGAGGCTGCCAGTCCGGCGCGCGCGAGGGCCTTGTCCAAACGCAGCGTACTGCCCTCGAGTTGTACGGTTTCCAACTCGGAGGGCGCCTGCCCGCCACCCACCACGCGCTGCCACTCTTCGGCGGCGCTGCGGGCGGCCTCCGGTGAATGGAAGTCAGCCACAATGGTGCGGGCCAAGTCCTGCTTCGCCTGCTTGGGGTGCAGGTTCCCTTCGGCCACGCGGTCCTTGAGGCGCGCCACTTCAGCCATGCTGAGGTCCGTGAGCAACTCGTAGTAGCGGTACATCAGATCGTCGTTGACGGACATCAACTTTTTGAACATCTCCTCGGGCGCTTCTGTGATGCCCACATAGTTGCCCTTGGATTTGGACATCTTTTCCACGCCGTCCAGCCCTTCCAGGATGGGCACTGTAGCCACGATTTGCGGAGGCTGCCCGTAATCGCGTTGAATCTCCCGGCCCACGAGCAGGTTGAACTTCTGGTCCGTGCCCCCCATTTCGACGTCGCAGTCGAGGGCGACTGAGTCGTAGGCCTGCGCCAGCGGATACAGCAGTTCATGGACCGAGATTGGCGTGCCATCCTTGTAGCGCTTGGAGAAATCATCCCGCTCGAGCAGGCGCGCCACCGTGTACTTGGAGCAGAGGCGGATAATCTGTTCAAACTGAAGCGGTTCCAGCCAATGGCTGTTGAAGCGGACTTCGGTTTTCTCCGGGTCGAGGATCTTGAATACCTGGGCTTTATAGGTTTCCGCGTTCTGGCGGATCTCCTCGCGCGTCATGGGCGGCCGGGTGATGTTCCGGCCGGTAGGGTCACCGATCAGCCCGGTCATGTCACCGATCAGGAAGATCACGGTGTGGCCGGCGTCCTGGAAGTGCTTCATTTTTCGCAGCAGGACGGTGTGGCCCAGGTGCAGGTCCGGAGCTGTGGGGTCGAAGCCGGCTTTGACTCGCAGCGGACGGCCCGCCTTGGCGGCCTGTTCCAGGCGCTCGCGCAGATCTTCCTCACGGATCAACTCCGCCAAGCCCTTCTTCAAATAGGTGAGTTGTTCGTCGAGGGGAAAAGACGCCACCGTACTATTGTACGTCGGGCGATTCTTCACGAACGTCAGGCGCGCCGCCGGTGGCAGGGTGGACGGCCAGCGCCCGCGTGATGGCTTCGCGTAGCTGCCGGGGTTGGACCGGCTTGCTCACATGGCCGTCCATGCCGGCAGCCGCACAACGCTCCGCGTCCTCGTCGCCGGAGCAGGCGGTGAATGCGAGGATGGGCACCCGGCGGCCGGTGCCTTCTTCGAGGGTGCGGATTGAGGCGGCTGCCTGGAGACCATCCATTTCAGGCATGTGCAAGTCCAGCAGAAGCAGATCGAAGGCTTCGCGCTGGAAAGCCTCCAGTGCCTCGCGGCCGTTTTCCACCGCCGAAACGTCGTACCCACATTTAGTGAGCAGCCTGGTGGCCAGATAGCGGTTGACCTGGTTGTCTTCGGCCAGCAGGATACGGGCCCCGGGAGCTGCCAAGCGCGTTCCGCCGGCGGCGGTCTCACGAGCGGCAACTTCACTTGCGCCGGCTTCAACCTGCTGAAAATCGGCGGTGAAGCGAAATACGCTGCCGTTCCCCGGTTCGCTCTCCACCCAAATCCTGCCGCCCATCATGCCGACCAAACGGGCGGCAATGGACAATCCCAGGCCGGTGCCGCCGTATCTGCGCGTGGCCGTGCCGTCGGCCTGGCGAAACGGCTCGAAGATGATTTCCTGTTTGCTCTTTGGGATCCCGATACCGGAATCGGCAACGGAAAACAGGATCGTCACAGTCTTCTCCTTGCACTGCTTCAGTTCAGCGCTGACGGCCACCTGGCCCCTCTCGGTGAACTTGACGGCGTTGCCGATGAGGTTGAGCAGAATCTGTCGAAGGCGCATCGCATCGCCGCTCAGCGCCGACGGGACATCGGACGAGCAGGTCCAGGACAATTGAAGACGCTTTTGGAGAGCCTGGCCGCGGAAGGTCTGCGCAGCCTCGCGCACCACATCCCTCAAATCAAACGGCTCGTTCGCCAGTTCCAGTTTCCTGGCTTCGATCTTCGACAAATCCAGCAAGCCGTTCAACAAGGCCAGCAACGAAGTGGCGCTGCTGCGGACGATGTTCAATTGATCCCGCTGTTCGCCAGAGAGATCGGAGCAGAGCATCAGATCCGCCATGCCCAGGATGCCGTTCATCGGAGTGCGTATCTCATGACTGATGTTGGCCAGGAATTCGCCCTTCATCCGGCTGGCTTCCTCGGCGCGGCTCTTGGCCTCAGCCAGTTCGCGCGTGCGGGTTTCCACGGCGCGTTCCAGCACAAGACGATAGCGCCTCGCCTTTCGGTGGCGCCGGAGGACAATGCTTGCAAGCCATGCGGCCGAAGCCAGACCAGCCAGCAGTTGCAGCCACCACAAGCCATACCAGGGCGGCGAAATGGTGAAGTCAAAGGCGGCCGGCTCGCTGGTCCATTGCCCCCCGAGGCACTCTGCTGCCACCTCAAACCGATAGCTCCCCCAACCCAGCTTGTGGAAGCGGAGTTCGGGCAAGGTGGTTTCACGCCAACGATCATCAAAGCCAGCCAGGCGGTAGCGGAAGCGCAGATGGTTCTGCTCCAGGAAGGTCACGGCGGAGTAACGGACAACCAGCCAGTTGTCCGAGTACGGCACCTCGGCGGCGACGCCCGCGCTCTTGACCGAGTCTCC
>JBBIND010000074.1:0-21452 GCA_037444075.1 Acidobacteriota bacterium
AAATAATGTTAATACAAGGCTATAAGCCAGTATTACATGGGTACATAAAGCTGGGCGCAAAAAGCGCCAAGCCCATGATGGGAAATCACTTCAGCAGTGTTTCGGAGCAAGAATCAGCAGGAACTTCGGGCTGGAAGTTGAGCCTTGGAAACTGCTCTTGCTCCGGGCGGGATAAGGCGAACACACCCTTAGGTCTTATGCTCCGCATCCCACCAGGAAAGCGGCTCATATCTCTCTACACAATCGGCTTCGCCTTCAGTTCAGCCGTCCTCTGACGGAAGCCTATCTGCGCCTCCGCAAGGATGTCGAACCCCGCGCCGGGAGTTGAGGCGAACCCGTACGGACTGCGGCCAGCGCCTTAGTACTCCAGCATGCGGACGCCGAAATACAGCCCGCCGAAGACCAGCACGGAAACCACCGCTACAGCCACCCAACGCAGAACACGCTCCTTGGGGGTCGTTTCCAACGCATCATCGTGCTTCATTTGTTCGTCAAGGCTGTCAAACATGCTCTGCAACCTCCTTAAAGATTTCGTATAAGGCCAAATGATTGCACGTATACAAGGCCGCCCCTATTCTACGCCTGTTGGCGCTGAAAAGCACGCGAAATCGGCATCACCGCGGCCGATTCCGGCGGCCGCGCCACCAGGCTCAAATTCCCAGGCGGTCCCAATCGAAAGCCGGTCCGATGTCCCACTTGTCAGACCGGAAATTCTGGTGTGCGGCGACTCCGCGGAATTTGCGAAAGTAGTTGGCGTCGTGTTCCCCTCTCCGCGCTGAAGGGGGCAATTTCCTAGGTATGGAGAAGCGCTCACAGAGGTGCCCCGTGAGCCGGCTGACAGACTCCATCTGCACCGCGGGATAGGAGGCAAAATAGCGGACTCCCCGGAAACTAGACTGAACGTAAAGGTCTGACTGGTCCAGTTTGCAGAAAGGCGCAGACCAGTCCCGAAACCACCAGTTCAACTGAGTCTGCGCAGTGGGCGATTTCTTCAGAGGACCGACGTTGGCGATCTCAATGCCAATGGAGCGCTTGTCGTGACGGCAAACGTTGCCCCCGATGCCGAGGTGCCACGCCCAATAGCTGGGGTCGAACAACTCGTAGATTTTGCCGTCGGTGTCCACAATATAGGCGGTGGCCACGCGCGTGGGATTCGCGAGCCAGCATTCGTAGGCACTTCGTGCCGTCTTGCCGGCCGTGAAGTGGAGCACGACGAGGTCCTTCTCCGTCGTCTCCGGATAGAACTCCTTGGCCGGAAGGGCAAATCGGTTCTTGTCGATTTCCAGCCGGGTCGGTTCCGGGGCCGGCTCCGGCTCCTCCACCGGCAACCCCACCGCGTCCATGGCATCGGTCGAGTTTTCCGGAATTTGCAGGCAGGTTCCCACCTGGAGTTGATCAGGCCGGGTAATCCCGTTCAGCGTCATCAGTGCCTCCAGGGGCACGTGATACCGCCGGGCGATCTTCCAAAGAGTGTCACCGGATTTTATCGTGTAGGTCCGCATCACACCTCAACGCCGGGCGACGCCGCGGCCGTTCCAGGCGGATGCTTCGAGGGCGGCCTTCGCCGCGTAAGCCGTGTTGCAGTGAATCGCGACCGTGTCCTCGATTCTCAAGGCATAGCCTCCCGCCATGGTGACAGCCACAGGAACGCCGCGCGCCAGCGCTGTTTCCAGGATAAGCTGATCGCGCTGCCGCAAGCCATCCATGGTGAGCGACAGGCCGCCCAACTGATCCTGGTAAAACGGGTCAGCCCCGGCCACGTACAGGACCAGGTCGGGCGAAAAGCCCGCCAGGGCAGCGTTCCAGGGCTCCGTCAGGCGGCTCACGTACTCCTCGTCGGAAGCCCCGTCCGGCAAGTGGATGTCTACTGTGGATGGAGGCTTGATGGCCGGATAGTTGTTGTGCTGGTGAATGGACAGTGTAAAGACGTCGGGTTCTGAAGCGAAAATGGCCGCCGTGCCGTTGCCGTGGTGCACATCGCAGTCCACCACCATGGCGCGGCGAATGAGTCCGTCGGCGCGGAGGCGCTGGACGGCCACCGCCAAATCGTTGATGGCGCAAAAGCCTTCCCCATGACCCCGGAAGGCGTGGTGAAACCCGCCACCGATGTTGAATCCCACGCCTTCTTCCAGGGCGCACCGGGCTGCCAGAGTGGTTCCGTCGGCGGCCAACTGAAAGGCGTCGGCGGTACGCCCGGAAAAGGGCGCTTCCAGGCGCATGATCTCATGCCGGGTAAGCGTGTTGGATATGAACCGCTCCACCCAGCCGGGATCATGCACCAGCAGCAAATCCTCTACTGAAGCCGGTTCGGGTGTCAGGAAGTCCTCTTCACAGGCGAAACCGTCCGCCAGCAGGCGCTCCCGGATGAGGCGATACTTTTGCGAGGGAAACACGTGTTGGCCGTAGTTGAGATCGTAACCCTCGTGGTAGATGAGACGGTACGGCAACATGCCATGGTCCTCGCGGTCCGGGACGACGACCGGCCGGACCGCCATTCCGATATTGCCTCATTGTACTCATCGGAGCAGCCGGATGCGAGCCGGAAAGCACCTGCAAGTTATTATAATAAAAGGACCTGAATATCTCGTTCTGCTTCCCCGCAGCGCTGCAGGCGGACTTCCACGCGCCGCCGGGGCAGCAATTCCGGGAACCGCTCCCCCCACTCGATGAGCACCACGGCGCCGCTATCAAACAGTTCCTCCAGCCCCAGCGAGGCGGCTTCCCGCAGCGTCTCGATACGATACAGGTCAACATGGTAGACGACGACGGGATCGCCGTATTCGTGAATGAGGGTGTAAGTGGGGCTGCACACGTCCGCCGCCGGGCCGCCGCCCAGACCTTCGACGATGCCTTTGGCGAGCGTCGTCTTGCCGGCGCCGAGTTGGCCTATGAGCAACACCGTGGCTCCGGGCGAAAGGTCGCGAGCCAGGGCCGCACCGGCGGCAATGGTCTCTTCCTCAGATCGGGATCTGGCCACCAGACAGCTCCTCCATGGCGCCCGGCAGGTGCGGGAGAAGATCCGTCGCGAGCATGGCCTTTTCCCCCCACTTGCAGGCCGCCAACTCGCCGCATCTGCCGTGCAGCCAAACCGCCGCCAGCAGGGCCTCCTGCGCGCGCTCCGGGAATTGCGCCAGCAGGCCCGCCGCCAGCCCCGTAAGCACGTCGCCGGTTCCTCCTGAGGCCAGCCCCGGTGTGCCGGTCGGGTTCACCCAGACCATCCCGTTGGGAAAGGCGATCAGGGTGCGTTGGCCCTTGAGAACCAGGCACACTCCTTTGTCCATGGCAAAGGAACGCGCCAGTTCGAGGCGGTGTTGCAGCACCTCCGAGGAGGATACGCGGCACAGCCGCCCCATCTCGCCAGGATGCGGCGTGAGAATCAGGCCCGGCCGTCCGGGGAAGTCGTGGCCGGCCAAGGCATTCAGAGCATCGGCGTCCAGGACCATGGGCAGATCGCAGGTTTCGATGAGGCGGCGAACCAAGCGGACCGTTTCCTCCTCGCTGCCAAGCCCAGGGCCCACCGCGAGCACGGTCTTTCCGAGGAGAATCTCGTCCAGCCTGCCGCTTTCAAGCCCCGCCTCGGCGATGGAACCGCGGGGCGTTTCGGGCAATTCCTCGGTCATCAGTTCCATGGCGTGCCCGGCGATCACCGGAATGGCTGAAGCACTGCTGGCCACCGTCACCAAACCTGCGCCCGCGCGCGCCGCCGCCAGCCCGGTCATCGCGGCCGCTCCGGTCTTGCCGCGAGACCCGCCCACCACGAGCACGTGGCCGAAGCTGCCCTTGTGTGAGCCGGGCGTCCGAGGCGCGAACAGCGGCGCGATCAGGTGCGGTTCAGTGTGAGCCAGCCAGATGTCCGGGTCGCTTTCGTACAACCCCGGGGGAGACCCAATGGCGCCCACTACGAGTTCGCCCACCTGGTCGCAATTGGGCGGCAGCATATGCCCTATCTTGGGCGCCGTGAACGTCACGGTATACCCGGCGCGGACAGTCTCACCCTGGCTGACGGCGCTGTCGCTGCTTAGTCCCGAAGGGATGTCTACGGCCACAATCCGGGCATGGGGAAACCCGGTGTTGATCTCGCGGATCCACTCGAGCATGCGCCCGCGCGCCGCGCCCTCGATTCCGGTTCCGAGCAGCGCGTCGATTACGAGCGTGGCCTGGCGCATTTCGGGTGTAATCCTGGCGGCAATCCGGCCGCCGCACGCCAGCCAGGCCCTGTAGTTGGAGGCGGACTCGCCGCGAAGTTCTTCCGGTTCACCGGCGAACAACACATCCAGGCTTTTGGGCCGGGCCCGCGTGTACAACTGCCGTGCCACGACGAAGCCGTCACCACCGTTATTGCCTTTGCCGCAGAAGATCACCGCGCGCTGATCCTGGAGCGGCGCAAACCGCCGTTCGAGTAGCTCCATCACGCGGTGCCCGGCGTTTTCCATCAACACCAGTCCGGGGATGCCCATTTCCATGGTGCGCCGGTCAACTTCCCGCATTTGAGCGGCGGTCAGTATCTTCATGCCTACCTCCGAGCGTAATGCTGCACGCGCCGCGGCGCCGGGCATTCAGCCTTTGCACCTGCCCGGCGTCTCATCGGCAGGTTACTGAAGAACGCCGGCAACCAACTTCTTCCCCGCTTGTTGCCATCGCCTGAGCGCCCTTGCCGTCATTCGCGGCAGCGCAACCTGGAAGAGCCGGTGCAGCCGGGTTCCTAATCAGCAGCCGCGGCAACCCGTTTTGCCAGCAACAGCGTCATGTCATCCTGCAACTCGGTCGAGCCGGTCCAATCCACCACCGATTCCATTACGGAGGCGATGATACCGTTCAGATCGCGATGCGCGTTCCGCAACAGGGTGTTCAGCAACCGCTCTTCGCCGAAAGGCTCGCCGTAGATGTTCTCCGGTTCGGTGACGCCATCCGTGTAGCAGACCAGCAGGTCGCCGGGCAGAAGGTCGAGCCGGCTGTCCCCATACTCCGCGGAGGGGAAGGCGCCCACCACCGTCCCATTCACGTCCAGCCGCGAAACGGAGCCTTGCCGCAGCAGCAGGGGAGGCAGATGACCCGCGTTCGTGTACGTCATCTGCCCCGTAGCCTCGCTGTAGACGGAGAAGAAAAACGTAGCGTACTTTTCCGGAGAGGTGTCGGTGAACAGTTGCTGGTTGAGCCGCGTAACCAGCCGGGAAGTGGACAACACGTCGAAGCGCTGGTTTTCGGCCGCCATTTCCAGGCTGGCGCGCACCTGGGTACGGAGTGAACTCTGGAGCGTAGCCATCAGGAGCGCGGCGGAGATTCCTTTTCCGGCCACGTCGCCGATGGCCAGCACAGCACCCGTGCGGTACAGGCCCAGGTAGTCGTAGTAGTCTCCGCTCACCATGCGCGCCGGGCTGCACATCGCGCCAAGCTGGAGCGACGGCAATTCCGGCACGCGTTTCGGATACAGCTGCGTCTGCACTTCGCGGGCGATCTCAATCTCCGTCTGCAGGCGTTCTTTTTCCTTGGCCACCGCCAGCAGTTGCTCCAGGTTTTCCGCCATGCGGTTGAAGGAGTGGCTTACCGCCGCGATTTGATCATCGCCCTGCACCTCGATACGGTGAGCGAAATCGCCGCGCCGGACGCGCTCTGTTCCCTCGTAAAGATCGTGCACGGCGCCGGTGATGGTCCGCGTCAGGGAAACCCCAACCACCAGGGAGATCAACTCAACCGTCAGGAAAAGGCCGATCACGAAATACAGGAGGTAGGTCACTAACCCGCCTTCGGCCCGCTGGCGAAATACCATGCCCAGCACCGTGGAGATGCGTGAATGGACTCCCAACAGTGCCCTTTCGCGAATGCCGGGGTTATCCCAGACGCCGACCTCAACCGGCGTTCCCCAAACCACTTCCACGTCCAGGCGATTCACTGGAGGCGGCACATGCATGGGCCCTTCGGGATCTTCCGCCGGTACAAACTCGTGGAGGCGCAAACTGCGCCTGGGCCTGTGCTCCTGCGCCTGTTCCGGGAAATGAACCAGGGTGACAACCCCGAGGCCGGGGGCCAAATCAAGCAAGAATGCACGGGTGAGCGGGGCCACGATAGTGGCCCTGCGCTCGCCATAGCGCGTGTGGGCCCAGCAGTAGAGGAGACCGTCTTTGGCGACTATGCCGGACACTTCGTGCCAGCCCGCCGGTGGAGCCTCCAGTTTATTCAACTCCGGGAAACGCAACTCGGCGCCGTCATCCCAAACCAGGATCTCCACTCCGCCGAGCCGCTGCTGCAACATCGGCCCGACGCGCTGCAAGATGCGCCGCCGGTCCGGGACGGGAGAGCGAACCAGCGCCTGCGCAGACCCACGAAGGTTGTTGATGCGGCGGTCCAGTTCGGAGTTGACCAGGAAGGTAGCAATCTGACCGCTGACAATCCAGGCGAAGATGCCAGCCAGCACTGCAATCAGCACCACCGGCACGACGGCGATGAAGAGGTAGGAAACCAGCAACCGGTTGCGGAGCCGCCATAGCAGCTGCCGCATGGAACCGCGCAGGTTGCGGCAAGCTACCCACACGAGGAGCACCGGCAGGGCCAGGGCCAACAGCAGGCTGATGCCTGACGGGAGCAGGCTCCGGGTGGTCAGGTAAACCACCAGAAGCAGGATGAGCGCCTTCTCGGGAAGACCGAGGACTCCCCACCAACTACGAAGGCGCTGCACCGGCGTCATTTCAGGTTTTCAATGATGCGCGATTTCGCGATGGCCGGCATCTCTTCCTCTGCGGGAGGACGCTCGGCAAGCGGTTGGAGATAGAGCCGCGTGAGCCCTTCCTGAAGGATTTTCAGGGCGGTTTGCGGATCGTCGGCGTAGTGGAACAGGTTCAGGTCCGCAGCGCTGATAGTGCCGTACCGTACGAGGGCGTCGAAGTTCAGCACTTCCTTCCAGAAACTCGAGCCGTACAGCACGATAATGATCTCCTTGTCCAGTTTCCGGGTCTGCGCCAGGGTGAGCAGCTCTGACAGTTCATCCAGCGTGCCGAACCCGCCCGGAAACACTACCAGTGCTTTCGCCAAATAAGCGAACCAGAACTTGCGCATGAAGAAATAGTGGAACTCGAAGCAGAGTTCGGGACTGATGTACGGGTTGGGCGCCTGCTCAAACGGCAGGCCGATGTTCAGCCCGATGCTCTGTCCGCCGGCATCCATGGCGCCGCGGTTGGCCGCCTCCATGATGGAAGGTCCGCCACCCGTGCAGACCACGAAGCGGCGCGCCGGTTCCTCCAGGCCCAGAGACCATTCCGTGACCAGCCGCGCCAACTCCCTTGCCTCAGCGTAGTAGCGGCCCAGCGGACCGTCCTCCATGAGACGCGCCGAGCCGAAGAAGACCACGGTGTCGCGGATCTTGGCATCGCGGAAGTGGGACAGCGGGTGCAGATACTCGGAAAGTATCCTCAGCGCCCGTCCGTCCCGGCTATCAAGAAACTCGTGGTTCTTGTAAGCGAGGGGAGGACGGCAGGGGGGCTTGTCAGTGTTGGACATGAGTTATGAGCCTGTAGTGCCAGTCTGGCCGCCGGCCTTTTCCAGGGCAGCCAACCGTCTTTCCAATTCTCGCATCCGCTTCAGCAGATCCGGCAGCTTGGGGAACGCCGTCACGGCGCGCAGCCAGACCCGGCTGTCGAAGGCCGGCGATCCGGAAACGGCAGTGCCCGCGGCCACGTCGCCGCCGATGCCGCTTTGAGCGTACACCACGGCGTTATCGTTGATGGTGAGGTGCCCGCTGACACCCACCTGCCCGGCCAGCAGCACGCCACGCCCCAGGATGGAACTTCCTGCCAGTCCCGTTTGCGCGCAGATGATGTTGTCTTCGCCCACCACGCAGGCATGGCCCACTTGCACCAGGCTGTCTATCTTGGCGCCGCGCTTCACGCGTGTCTCGCCTACGGTAGCCCGGTCCACCGAGGTGAGTGATTGCACTTCGACATCGTCCTCGACGACGGTCACCCCGGATTGCACGATCTTATGGTGGCTGCCGTCGGAACGCTTGGCGAAGCCGAAGCCATCACCACCGACCACCACGCCGTTTTGCAGGATGACCCGATGGCCTATCCGGCAGTACTCGCGCACGGAAGCATGGGAATGGGCATAGAAGTCATCGCCGATTTGAGCGCCATGATAGATCACGACGTGGGGCTCAAGCACCGCATTGCGCCCGATGATGACCTCTTCCCCGACCACTGCGCACGCGCCGATGGATGCGCCTTCGCCTATCTGCGCCGAAGCCGCAATGACGGCTGACGGGTGGATGCCAGCCGCCGGGCGCGGCCGTTGATAGAACAACTCCAGTGCCCGAGCGAAATCAAGATAAGGATTCTGGCTTACCAGGCTGGCGAGCGGCAGATCCTCCAGGGGTTCCGTCGTGAGGATGGCCGCCGCGCGCGTCAGTTTGACCTTGGGAGCGTATTTGGGGTTCGCCAGAAACGTCAGTTCGCTGGCACCCGCCTGCTCCATGCCAGCCACGCCGGTGATCTCGATTCCGCCGTCACCCACGAGCCGGCAACCCAGGTTTTCGGCCAAATCTCGCAGTTTCATCTTCTCGCCAAGCTTCAGGTTACACTGTACGTATGAAGTGTGCCAGCCTGGTGGCAGCTTTTTTGCTGGCAGCGTGGATACCCGTGTGTGCCGAACAGGCTCCGGGTCCTGATCTTCAGAAGGCGGTCGAAGAATTCAAGGCGCTCACCGCTGACCTCGGACTGCGCGCGGACAGTCCCGCGCGCTCACGGCAGAGCCCCACGGCAGGTTCTCGATGGCATGGCAGGCTCTTCGAATACTTCCGGAATGACATCCTGGATGCCGTGCCCCATGAGGTGAGGCAGGCAGGCGGCACCAAGGGCATCCTGCGCCGCAATCAGTTCGGTTTCAACCTTTCCGGACCCGTAGTGATTCCGCGGCTTTATTCCGGCGTTGGGTCCACTTTCTTTTCGGTCTCCTATGAGGGCGTTCGTGAGAGCATCGGGCGGTCATTCCTGCGCACCATTCCCACCGTGCCTGAGCGGCGCGGGGATTATTCGGAAGTGGTCGACTCAGCCGGCAACCTGCTGCCCATCTACGACCCGCAATCCACAAGCCTGAATCCCGCCTTTGACAGTTCCAGGCCGGTGAGCCGTGACAATCTTCAGTATTTGCGCGGCCCATTCCCGGGCAACCGCATGCCGGCTTCCCGCCTCGACCCCGCTGCCCAGCGCGACTTGCGTTACTACCCGGAGCCCAATACCAACATCGGCCCGTTCTTCCGCAACAACTACTTCGTCCTGAGCCCGGAAACCAACGTGGCCAACGGGATGATCACCAAGCTCGAGCAGAATGTGCGCAAGCGGCACCGCTTGAACACCGGCCTGAATTTTTCCGACGGGCTGGCCGGCTCGGCCAAGTGGTTCCCATCCGCCGCCAACCCGGGGCCGGCTGACCGCCGGTACCGCAACCGCAGCGCTAGTTTCGGTCATGTCTTCACCATCTCACCGCAGACCGTGAACACGCTCAGCTTCTCAGGTTGGACGAGCAGTTCGCGAAACGAAATCGAGTTCGATGACACCGGAAAACCTCTGTCCGTCTACCGCTTCTCGCCATACCTTTCCATGGGCCGGTCCTTTCCCATCTCCACAACCTCCCGCAGTTCGTTCGAGCTTTCGGAGGCGATTTCAATACGGCGCGGCCAGCACAGCCTGCGCATCGTGGCTGAAATCGAGCGGAACCGCGTCAACTCTTACTGGCCGCAATACCCCAGCGGCCATCATCGCTTCTCGAGCGGTTTGACAAGCCTGCCTGGGATTGTGAACACGGGCCACGCGTTTGCCAGTTTCGTGTTGGGCCTGGTGGATTTTGCCGAAGTCAGCAAGACCGAACACCCCTCCTATTTCCGTACGTCGCGCGCATTGCTGGCTGTGCGAGAGCAGTACGAAGTCCGCAGAGGACTCACCTTGAGCGCCGGCCTGAATCTTGACATCTCCTGGCCCCGCGTTGAGCGTTATAACCGGCAAGCCACGGTTGACCTGACCGTCCTCAACCCGGAGAACGGGCGTCCCGGCGCATTCGTGGTCGCCGGCACGGATGGGCAACCGCGGTCTTTCCAGCCTGTGCGCAAGCGGCTTGAACCCAGCATCAGTTTGAGTTGGAGCCCGCGCGGCAATGCGCGCTCGGTAGTGCGCTTCGGCTTCTCGCGCAGTTACGCTCCGATTCCGCTGCACTCAGGCCAATGGGGCACGCAAGGTTTTAACGGCAATCCCACTTACATTTCGCCAAACGTGCAACTCCAGCCGGCCGCCGTTTTGAGGAACGGGCTGCCGCCACCTGCCAATCCCGTTCCGGACCTCCGCCCGGTGGCTGTGAACCACACCATCGCCGACCTGATGGACCGAACCGCCCGGCAGCCTGTCTACCAGTCAATCGGCGTTTCATTCGAACGGGAACTTCCGGGTCTGGTGGTAGTGACGCTTGGGCTCGGCCGCTCGAGCGGGCGCGACTTGCTGGTCGGCAACACCGTAGCTAACCCCAACGCGATTTCTCTGGCGGCGTTGTCGTACCGGGACCGGCTCAACGATGAGGTCTTTAACCGTTCCCTGAGACCCTATCCCCAATATCAGCGCTTTGACGTTTACTCTGATTTTCCAATGGGCACATTCGTGCGCCACGGCCTATCCCTGCGCACGGAGAAGCGCATCTCCCGCGGGCTGTCACTGTCAAGCACCTACGAGTACTCCAAGCAACTCGACGATTATTCCGGGCCTTTCGGCACGCAGGACTATTACAACCGCGCCAATGAGCGCTCTCTTTCGGCCTACAACGATCCGCACCGGCTATCGCTGACCTGCATGTACGAATTGCCCTTTGGCGTCGGCCGGGCGATATTCCAGTACTCTGACTGGCGGCGGCACCTGGTGGACGGCTGGTCGTTCACCACCTCCTCCAGTTACTCGAGTGGCGAGCCGACCGCGCTCATGCCGGAGTTCAACAACACGGGCAAGGTGGTGGACAGCCTGCGCGTTGATGTGGCGCCCGGCGTCAACCCGCACGTCGCTCAACGCCGTCCGGAGTTGTGGTTCAACCCGGCCGCGTTTGCTCACCCGGCGGACTTCTCCGTGGGCAATGCCTCGCGCACGCACCCCACGCTGCGCAATCCGAGCCGCCAGAATCACGATATTTCGGTGAACAAGCGCTTCCCACTTGCTTCAGACCGTTCCATGGAGTTCAACGCCGCGGCCTTCAACTTCATCAACCACGCCAACTGGAATGACCCGGACGTCGTCATCGGCCCTGCCTCGGCGCCCAACGTGAACGCGGGCAAGATCATCGGCTCGCGGGGTGGCCGGGTCATTCAGCTCGGTTTGAGGTACAGCTTCTGATGTCCCGCCTCTGGGTGTGCCTCCTGGCGGCTTGCCTGCTGGTTTCGAATCTTCCGGCGGACCAGCCCCTGCACCGGATGGCGCTCTGGAGCGCCTCCTCGGAAACCACCTCCGCCGAGGATCTGGCCGTGCGCATTGACGGCCAGCCGGCTCGCATCGTGAAATTCAAAGGACCTTCGGACGACCTCATGCTGCTGGTTGTCCTCGATTTGGTGGGGGACCTCGCCGCCATCGATTTGGCCCGCAAGGCTCTCATCACCTCCATCGAGAGCTTGCCGCCGAACGCCTTTGTGGCGCTGCTGCGGGCGCAAGACGGGCTGCGTGTCCTGCAGGACCCCACACCGGACCACACCGTGCTGGCAGACACCATCCGCGCCTTGCCTGTGAGCGGCCGCGCCGGCTTGCTGGATACGGTGGAGGCCGCCTGCCGCCTGGCCGATTCCATCATCGCGAAGGCGCCCACGCGGCTGGCAGTGCTCTATGTGACCGACAGCAACGTGTACAACTACCGCGAGGATTTCACTAACCCCGTCATCAACTACAGCGACCATCGCGACTTGAGCCGCCGCTTCCCGGAGGGCCTTGTCCGTGAGCGCATTTCGCGGCTGTCCGCCCGGCTGAGCCTGCGCCGTTCGCCGCTTTTTGTGACGCACCTCAGCTATCGGGCTGACCGGCTGAATGAAGCGTACCAGAACGGATTGCTGCAACTGGCCGCCACAACCGGAGGCAATGCCGTCTTCTGCCGCTCTTATGCTGAAATCACGGACGCGATTGAGCGGACCTTCCAGACGATCCGTTCCCACTACAGCCTGGACCTGGAAATCCCCGGCCGGGCTGCCGCCAATGCGCCCGTCGCCGTGGAGGGGCC
This sequence comes from Acidobacteriota bacterium, assembly GCA_037444075.1. Classification (GTDB taxonomy): domain Bacteria; phylum Acidobacteriota; class Terriglobia; order Bryobacterales; family Bryobacteraceae; genus JBBIND01. The sequence continues at coordinate 12,217 of JBBIND010000074.1, forward strand.
GCATGGGCCGTACACCCACCGGGCGCGCATACAGCTTAGGGAGAAATGAGGAATTCGCTATGAAGAGCAAGATCCGCAGCCTGATCTGGGCCGCTGTGGCTGTTGCGGCCTGCGCTGCTATTCTCTGGCTGGCGGTGGTGATGCCCATGCAGCGCCATCTGGCCGGGCAATCCAAGTTGTTGGCGGATTTGGAAGCGCGGAACCGGGAGCTGGCTTTCCGCGCCGAGGCGCCGGATCCGGGTAGCGAGGAGGCCGCGACCAGGGAGATGCCGCCTGACGCGGCTTCAGCCGCAGTGGCCTCCGCGCGCCGTGATGAGACTTCCCGCACTGAGCTCGTGCGCATGCTGGCAAGAACGCAAGACAGTCTTGCCGCTGCAGAGAGTGCCGCTTCGGAGCTGCGCGCCCGCGTGCAGGATCTGGAAGCATCCGTGGCTCGCGTCTCCGAGGAAGGCCGACAGCTTGCAGATTCCGAGGCGGAGGTGAAGGAGAAGCTCAGCCGGTCCACGCGGGTGGTTGAAGCCATGCAAACCGAACTCAAAGGCAACAGCGACCGCCTGCTCCAGTTGGAGGTCCGCAACCAGGCTTTGCAGCAGGAGGTCCGCCAGGGACGGCAGGCGCTCGAGAAGTTCGGCCGCTCCTCCACTCTGGCCGAAGAGCTGGAGAATCTGAACCGCCGCCGCGACGTTTACCTCACCAGCCTGTTGCGCCGCTACAAAGAGGTGACGGACCTGTACCGGAACATGGCTCTCAATCTGGAGGACCAGACGGACAAGGCGCCGGTCTCAGGGGCAGGTCTTTCCCGCATTCAGAATGCGTTGAGCATGGCTGAGGAGGATCTGCGTCAGTTGCAGACGTTGAACGCCCAGGCGGCGAGCATCCAACAGCGCCTCAGGAACCCCTGAATTTGTTGAGGCAGGTTTCCGAACAGAAGTAAACTGTCTCCCCGCCTGAGGTCTTCTTCAAGGCGTTGGCGGCGGATACAAAGACCCCGCAAACCGGATCCTTCTTGAGTTCTCCACCGAAGGCCGCCCCGCCGGGCGGGTTCCTGCTGGGCGCCGTCGGCTGAAAAAGTTGCCCCACCGCCTTGCCGATCAGCCCGATGAAGGCGCGCAGCAAGGTGATGACGACGATAGTGAGGATCAGGTAGACGAGAGAACGTAACATGCTAAAAAAGGGGCGCCTTTTGGCGCCCCCACAATATCATCACCGGCACAGCCGGTGCTACTTCTTCTTGGCGCCCTTTTTCGCGGCGGGATTCGAGTACTGCGTCTCGATGGTTATCTCCATCGAAGCGATCATGCCCCGCGCCGCGTCGGCAAACTGGCCGTCCGGCCTCAGCTTCAAGTAGGTCTCGAAGGCTTCGCGCGTGCCTGCCGGAGGGACAATCTTGCCGTCCGGCGTCGTGGTCGCCTTGGAGATCAGGTAGACGCCGTACTGATACTGCGCGTCGGCGTAGTTGGGATCCGCTTCAATCGCCTGCTTGAAGGCTTCGCCAGCGGCATCCAGTTGCCCGGTGTTCACCAGCACGGCCCCGAGGTTGTAGAAATACTGTCCCGCGCCCGTCGGGTTGATTTGAGCCGCCCGCGTGAGCGTGGCCTTGGCTTCGTCAATCTTCCTGGCCTTCGCCAATGCCAGCGCGTAGTTGTTGTAGTAAGCTGCGTCGTCCGGCCTCACTTCCAGGGCCTTTTTGTAAGCCTCCAAGCCCTTCTCCATGGTGGCATCCTGCTCGGCTCCCGCCTTGGCCGCTGCCAGGCTCATGTAGCTCTCCGCCAGATTGGCCCAAACCACGTGCTGTTTGGGGTCGATCTCGCCAGCCTTGGTGAAGGCCTCCACGGCCTGATCCCACTGCCGGGCCTGCATGGCGTTCATGCCGGCGTTGAAGGCGTCGTTCAGCTCTTTGTTCTTCGCCATCTGCTGCTGACGTTCCTTCATCGAGCGTTCCATCGCTGCCTTCTGCTCGGGGGTCAGCCCGCGCATTTGTTCTTCAGTCAGCGTGCCCGTGTCGGCGGCCTTCTGCAGGGCCTCCTGTCTCTGTCTGATGGCCTGCAAATCGAAATTCACTACGGTCGGCTCGCCCAACCGGGTGCGCACGTTGTTGGCGGTGTCGGCGGGCTTGCCGTCCACCTCGAGCACGATCGTGTAGTTGCCGAGCGGCAACCCGGCGTGGAAGTAACGGCCCTTGCGGTCCGTCCTGACCTCGTAGTTGCCGCGAATGTCCTGCCGCTGGATTTTCACCAGCGCGCCTCGCAACGGCTGGCCGTCCCAGCCTTTTACGTCGCCTTCAATAGCGGACGTTTGCGCCCAGCCTGCCGTTGCCAGCAAGAACAGGCAAGCGAATGTGGCGGGCAATAAGCGGATGATCGTCGGCATGTATGACCTCCAACAGAAATCTGTTAATTCTACCCTCAGGATACTATATTGGGCGTGCGCGGCGTGTCTTCTCCGCACACTCCGCCTGCCCTGCGTACGGCGTGTTGCACCTTGTTCTTCCGCTCGGGAACCACCTCGCGGAGCGCTTCGGAACTGACTGCGCCGCATCCGCCGGGCAGGCGCGGCGCGGGGGCGGAAAACCTATAGTAAATTAGGAGTTGGTCCCCGTCCGGGGCCGCCTCTCAGATGACCGACAACGGTTCCACACCCATGATTGAGGCCTCCGGCCTCAGCCGATTCTTCGGGGAGTTCGCCGCGGTGCGGGACGTGAGTTTCACGGTTCCACGCGGGCAGGTGGCGGCTTTTCTGGGGCCGAACGGCGCCGGCAAGTCCACCACCATGAAGATCCTGACCGGGTACCTGGCCCCCAGCGCGGGCCGCGCCCGCATTGCCGGTCTCGACGTGCAAAGCCAGCGCCTGGCCGCCGCGGCACATCTCGGCTACCTCCCGGAGAACGGGCCCCTCTACCCGGAGATGACGCCTCTCGGACTGCTGCGGTTCTTCGGACGTGCGCGCGGCCTGCACGGACCGCGGTTGAAGGAGCGCATTGCCGCCGTGGCCGGAATGTGCGCGCTGGATGCCGTCATCGAAAAGCCCATACGGAAGCTTTCGAAGGGCTATCGGCAGCGGGTGGGCATGGCGCAGGTGCTGTTGCACGAGCCCGACGTGCTCATCCTGGACGAGCCTACCAGCGGACTGGATCCCAACCAGGTCCGCGAAGTGCGCCGCACCATACGCGAACTCGGGCAGAGCAAGACGATTCTGCTTTCCACGCACATCCTTCAGGAAGTGGAAGCCGTGGCGGACCGCGTCATCCTGATCAACCGCGGCAGAATCGTGTTCGACGGGGAACCCGCCCAAATGCTCGCGGGCTGGCCCTCGCTCGATGACGCTTTCCACGCACTTACCGAACAGGAGGCGCCATGCGCTCCAGCGGACGAGTAATTCGAGCCATTGTCCTCCGTGAGTTGGCTGGTTACTTCAGCACTCCCACCGGGTACGTCTTCATCGCCCTGTTCGTGTTTCTGAGCGCTCTCGCCGCCTTCTGGCAGGATGCCTTTTTCGCCGCCAACCTCGCCAACCTGGAACAGTTGAACCGCCTGTTCCCCTATCTGCTCCTCTTTCTTCTCCCCGCCGTGGCCATGAGCCTGTGGGCGGAAGAGCGCAAGCACGGCACCGAGGAACTGCTGCTGACCCTCCCGGCAAGCGACTGGCAGGTAGTGGCAGGCAAGTACCTGGCTGGATTGGCCATCTACACCGCGGCGCTGATCTTTTCGTTGAGCCACGTGCTCGTTCTGGTTTGGCTGGGCAGCCCGGACCTCGGGCTAACCCTGTCCACTTACGCCGGCTACTGGCTGGCGGGAGCGGCGCTGCTCGCCCTCGCCATGCTGGCCAGCCTGATGACGGACAACCTGACGGTAGCGTTCATTCTGGGGGCGCTGTTCTGTTCGATTCCCGTTTTCCTGGACAAGGCGGGCGTCATCCTGAGCGGTGCGGCGGAGCGCCTGGCCATGCGCCTTTCGCTCGTGGATCGTTTCAGTGACCTGGCGGCAGGCACGGTGACTCCCGGCGCGGTAGTGTACTTCCTCGGGTTGGCCGCCGCCGCGCTCTACGCCAACATGGTTTTGCTGGGCAGAAAGCGCTGGCCGGTCAGAGCCGGTGAGCCGCGGCTCGGATACCACTTCCTGTTCCGTTGCCTGTTTCTGGGCGTGGCGGTGTGCAGCCTGGCGCTGCTTGCCAGCCGTTCCGCCTGGCGGTGGGATACCACCTCTGAGCGGATTCACACGCTGGCCGCTGAAACCCGCCAGTTGCTTCTGGGCCTGGACGCGCGCCGCCCTGTGTTTGTGCATGCCTACATCAGCCCGGAAGTGCCCCGCAGCTACCTGGAGGCCCGTTCCAACCTCGTCGCCCTGCTGCGCGAATTTGACGCCGTGGCGGGAGAGCGCCTGCACGCCCGCGTGGTGAGCACGCTCAAGTACACGCCCGAGGCTCGGGAGGCCCAGGAACGCTACGATATTCGTCCTCAGCGCCTGCCCGCTACCGAGGAAAGCGCCCACGTAGTGAACGAGATCTTTTTGGGCCTGGCTTTCACCTGCGGTACGGAGGAGTTCGTGATCCCGTTCTTTGACCGCGGCCTATCTCCGGAGTACGAACTGATGCGGTCCATCCGCGTCGTTTCAGGCGCCAGCCGGCGCAAGGTGGGCGTTCTCGATACGCCGGCCCGGCTCTTCGGCGGTTTTGACTATCAGCGCCGCGCTCAGGCCGGGGAATGGAGCGTGGTGGCGGAGCTGCGCAAGCAGTATGAAGTTGTGGCCGTAACCCCGGACGCGGAGTACGCCGAGGACATCGACGTGCTTCTGGCCGTGGCGCCTTCCACCCTCACCCCTCCGCAAGTGGACAGGTTGGCGGCCTACGCCCGCACCGGGCGTCCCCTGCTGTTGCTGCTGGATCCCATGCCGGCCTTCAACCTCGAACTCGCCCCGCAGGAGATTGCCGAGGCTCCGTCCGGCTTTGGCCCCACGGGGAGGCCGGCCGCGCGCGCTGACTTGCGGCCCCTGCTCGATGCCGTGGGCATCGCCTGGCAGCCCAACCGCATTGTCTGGGACAGCCACAACCCGCATCCCCAGTTGCGGCACCTTCCTAAGGAATTCGTCTTCCTGGGTAGCCAGGGTTTCCAGGCTGCTGAAGCCGTGTCTTCAGGACTTCAGGAAATGGTCCTGCTTTACCCGGGCACGCTCAGGCCCCGCGAGGGGGCGTCTGCCGAGTTCGTCCCCCTGCTCGAGAGCACGGAGGATTCCGGCCTGATTCCCTGGGGCCAACTCGTGCAGCGCTCGCTTTTTGGCGTTGCGCTGAACCAGAATCCGCAGCGCGTTCCGGATCAGAGGCGTCACATCCTGGCAGCTAAGGTGAAGGGCGCCGCCAATGCCATCGTTGTGGCGGATGCTGACTGGATTGGAGAACAGTTCTTCGAGATGCGCCGCCGGGGCTTGGCACAACTCAGCTTTGACAACGTCACGTTTGTGCTGAACGCGGTCGATGCCCTGGCTGGCGACACTTCCTTCATCGCGCTGCGCAAGCGCCGCCCGCGGCACCGGACGCTCGAAGCGGTGGAGGATCGCACCCGAACCTACGAAGCCCGGCGGCGGCAGGAGACCGAGCAGGCTGAAGCCATCGCCGAAGAACGCCTGCGGGAGGCCCAGGCACGGCTGGACCGCGCCGTGGCGGAAATCCAGCGCCGTCCCGGCCTGGATGAGCAAACCCGGCAGATCATGATCTCCAACGTCGAAGCGGTCGAGTCGCGCCGCCTCACGGTGGCCCGCACTACGATTGAGGACGAGAAACTGCGTCAGATTGAACTCAGCCGCGCCGAGATGGAGAACTCCATCCGGCGCATTCAGAGCACGATCAAGCTGATGGCCGTCGTGTTGCCGCCCATTCCGGCTTTTCTGGTGTTCTTGGCCGTCTCCGTGCGCCGGTTGCGCCGCGAACGGATAGGGGTGCCCGCCGACCGCCTCGTGGAAGGAGGCGCCCGGTGAAAGAGACTTTGAAGACTGCCGCCTTCGGGCTGGCCGCTCTCGTGCTGGCCGTCGCGGCCATGCTCGTGCAGCCGGACGCCTTCACCGCCGACGTGTTGAGTGACCAGGGCGATTCCTTCTATCCGGCCTTTGTGGACCCGCAGGCCGCCAAGACCATCGAGGTGATTGACTACGACGAGGCCACCGCCACCGCCCGGCCCTTTAAGCTGGAGTTTCGCAAGAATCGCTGGGTAATCCCCTCGCACAATGACTATCCCGTTGACGCGGGCGGGCGCCTCGCCAAGACCGCCGCCGCGCTGATGGACCTGCGCAAAGACGAGGTCGCCTCGGACGCCGTGCAGGACCATGCCGCCTACGGCGTGGTGGACCCGCTGGATCAGAAGGCCGCCAGCCTCACCGGCCGCGGCAAGCGGGTGACGCTGCGTGACGCGCACCAGGCCGTGCTGGCGGATTACATCCTCGGAAAGAGCCCCGAAGAGAAGCCTGGCCAACGTTACGTGCGCCTGCCCGGGCAGAAGCGCACCTACCTGGTGAAGACTGAGGCCGATCCCTCCGCCCGTTTCGCTGATTGGATCGATGCCGGCTTGCTGCGCATTGCTGCGGGCGCCATTCGGCGCGTGGTGGTTCAGGACTACTCCGTCGACGAGGGGCAGGGACGTATCCTGGGCATGACTTCACTGCCGTTCACCTTGCAGGACGGCCAGTGGCGCGCGGAAGGAGAGTCCAAAGCCGACTCGTCAGCCCTGAATACGCTGGTCTCTACTCTGGAGTCGCTGCGCATTATTGACGCGCGGCCCAAGCCGGCCAGTCTCGCCCAGGACTTGCGCGAGGGACAACTGCAAATGTCCCTGGAAGCGGTCATGTCCTTACGGCAGCGAGGCTACTTCATCGCTCCGAACGGTCGCCTGCTTGCCAAAGAAGGGGAACTTATCGTCGAAACGGCCAACGGCGTCGCCTACACGCTCAGGTTCGGCGAGGTGGCTACTTCGGGCGATGAAGCCAAGTCCGAGGCGGCGCCTCCGGAGAACCGCTATCTGTTTGTGACGGTGAGCCATGACGCTGCCCGTGCCGCGCGCTACGGTTCGGCAGAGGGCGGGGAGCGCCTTGCGCGCGAACTTAACCAACGCCTGGCGGATTGGTATTACGTCATCCGCGAGGCGGACTTTGCCCGCCTGAGGCTGAAGCGGCGCAGCGCCCGCTAGCCTTCTTCTTAAGAGAGTTGTGCCAGGCCGATTGCCCGCCGGCTCGTAGCCGGAATCCTTCTTTCTTGTCCGTACGGCCCTCACCGGACGAATTGTCACTTCACCGGAACCAATCCAGTCAAGTTGTCTTGCCCGGCCGCCAGCCTCCAGGTCATAAGTGATTGATGCCATAACGCCAAGCAGGAAGCCAAAGGGAAGCCGAAGCCGGTCCGGGTGATGAACCTGTCGCTGGGCCGCCCGGTGTTGGAAAGCTACAAGCTCGACCCGCTCTGCCGCGCCGTGGAAGCAGCCTGGAGGTCCGGCATCGTGGTGGTCGTTTCGGCCGCCAACCTCGGACGGGATAACAGCTTCGGCAACGACGGCTACGGCACCATCACTTCTCCGGGCAACCACCCGTTGGTGATCACGGTCGGCGCCGACTACCTGGACGTGGCCGCCGCTCTGAACAGCACGGAGCTTCCTCCAGCCCAGTTCTCAGCCGACTCTCCCCCGGTGATGCCGAACCCTGGTACGGGCGAGGTTCATCTGGTCACGGACCACACCGCGCTGTGGGGCACTACTGCCCTGTGGGGTACTACAGCCCTGTGGGGCACCACGGCTCTGTGGGGTACGACAGCCCTGTGGGGCACCACGGTAGAAAGCCAGAGCGCGCTCATCCAGGGCGACCGCTAGACACTCCGGCCTCCGGCAAAAGAAGCCCGGGAGCGCTCGTTGATCGAGCTCTCCCGGGCCCTTTCTTTTCTTTCACTTCACTAGCAGGCAGCGAACAATCGACGTTGTGAACTCCCTTGTCCACCGGCAGTGGACGCTGCGGAGTTTCCGGATGGGTACTGTCTCCAAATGCTCTACGCGGAAGGGGCTGCACCTTATCATCCGCTCAAAGCGCCCGATCGTCATCTGATTCAGTCCCCCCGCCACCTCGCCAAAGCAAGTGGCGCCGTCGGACTTGAAATCCGCGCGCCAGCGGATGAGCGCCTGCTCGCTCAGGACCAAATGGGCCCACGGAAACACGCTGAACAGGTGCCCGCCGTAGGGGTGATACCAGGGTGCCCCGAAGCTGATCGCCACTTTACCTCCGGGGGACAGCATGAAGTACATGTCATCCAGGACAGCCTCCGGTTGCGAGAAGTGCTCGAAGCTGTCGATCGAGATGATCAGATCCGCCTTGCGAACGGGCTCAGACACGAACTCGCACAGCTGCCCCACCCCTGCGTGGTCGGCCAACCAGCGCGCTTTTTCGAGAGTGTGCTCACGAATGTCGACGCCAATCACGCGGCGGGCGCCTCGCAGGGCCAGCTCGATCGCTTCGCGGCCCTCCCCGCAGCCAAAATCCAACACCACCTTGCCCGGCACCTCGGCCAGGATCTCATCCCCTAACAGGGTTCTGAGTTTGGATTTGTCGCGGTAGGCCTCCCCACTGCATACGTCCGGCGGGACGCCCCATAACCGCTTCAACAAACCGTACTGCAATGCCATGACCCGGGTCATTCACTGGTTCCTCAAAGGAACTAGTGGGCCCGGGTCAGGATTCGTAGCAGAGTCTTTCTGTGGGTGCGGTGCAGGCAGCCGCGCTCTATTCCAGGACTATTCCCGTGCGCTTTTTAGTACTTGCACTTCGTGTTGTCGGCTTTGACGAAGTATGACTTGTAGTTGGAGGCCTTCTTGTCCATGCAGCCTTCCAGGTTCAGCAGTTCCACCTTACGGAATTCTATGGGGTGGCTCTCGCTCTGCAGCGCCAGGTAGCCTGTTTCCAGGAGTTTGCCGTCCTGCTTCACGCTCGGGTCGAACCGGCTCACATTGCCTCCGCCAATTTGCGGCAAGTCATAGGCCAGCACGGTTGCGCCTTCCAGGGAGTGGGTCATCCGCCCGCTGCCTAGCACGGTCAACTCCATCCGCACCCACTGGTCGCCATGGTAGGTCTTGGAGGTGGAATTGATGCAGTGCTGCGTCACCAACTTCCCCTCCATCACCACGTTGGTGCCTGGCGTGCACAGGTTGGCGGTAGTGCGCTGGCCCGTCCCTGAACCTCCCAGGAACTGCACTTCGATGGAGATGGGGAAATCCTGGT
>JBBIND010000075.1:0-21422 GCA_037444075.1 Acidobacteriota bacterium
GTACTCGCAGAATGGGCACGCACACATCGATTGAGCTTGCCTGGTTTGCAGTCTGGTCGTTGAGCGAGGTCTTAGCCTTCGGTCCCCTGCCGGGAACCGGAGGTTGTGAGGGGCACTAGCATCTCTTCTTTGCGCACGATGAGCGACGAGGTGTTGTAATTGGCCGTCTCAAAGCCGTGCCCGTGGATGATGGCGTCCGTGGGGCAGGCTTCCACGCAGTAACCGCAGAAGATGCAGCGGCTGTAGTCGATGTTGTAGACGGAGGCGTAGCGCTCACCGCCGCTGATGCGGACCTCGGCCGTGTTCTCAGCCGCTTCGATGTAGATGCAGTTGGCAGGGCAGGCCGCGGCGCAGAGGAAACAAGCTACGCACTTCTCGAGGCCGTCTTCATCGCGCTCCAGGATGTGTGCTCCGCGGTAGCGTTCCTGAAATTGAGCCGGAGCATCCGGATAGTCCTCCGTCACCGTCGGCGAGAACATCTCCTTGAGCGTGGTTCCCAGGCCTTTGACGACTGCGGCGGCTCCTTCGAATACCTCGTTTATGCTCGAAGGCATGATTCAGCTTGGTCGAATCTCAGTGTAGCAGCTTCAACAATTGCCGCGCGGCCACCAGCAATGGGTCCCAGACGGGCGCAAAAGGCGGCGAGTACGCCAAGTCGAGCTGGCTCAGTTGCTCCACGCTCAGCCGGGCATGCAGCGCCGTGGCAATGACGTTGACGCGGCCGGCAACGCTCTCGCCCCCCGTCACACTGCCGCCCAGGAGGCGTCCCGTGCGGCGGTCTGCCACAAGTTCCACGGTAGTGGAGCGGCCGCCCATGTAAGCAGGCTTGTCGAGATCCTCGATGCGTTTAGCCACCGGGTCGAAACCGTGCAGGCGTGCCTGCGCGACTGACAAACCGGTCAGCCCGACGCCCAGCCCACAGACCCTCACGATGGAAGTGCCCACCACGCCGGGAAACGTCTCTCTGGCCCCGGCGGCGCAGGCGCCTGCCACGCGGCCCATCTTGTTGGCCGTCGTTCCCAATGGCAGGTAGATGGGAGAGCCGGTGACCAGGTGGGTTGTCTCGGCGCAATCCCCGGCAGCGTAAACTCCGGCCAGGTTGGTTTCGGTGCGCTCGGTGACGCGGATGGCTCCGGTGCGGCCCAATTCGACGCCCGCGTCAGCGGCCATTTCGACGTTGGGGAGCACGCCGGCTGCCAGGACCACCAGGCCGCACGGCACGCCCGCCACCTTGTCCGGCTCCACGCAAGTCAGCGGCTCGCCCAGGCGAAACTCCACCCCGCGAGTTTGGAGGTGTTTACGCAGCAGATCGGTGAGAGCTGAATCCCCGCGGCCGAGAACGTCGCCGGCGGAATCGCAAACCACCACCCGCAAGCCTGCGGCTGCCAGCGCCTCAGCCACTTCAAGGCCAATGTAGCCGGCGCCGATCACCGTGGCGGTGGTGGGCCTGTTCTGTTCCAGAAACTGCTTCAGGCGCAGAGCGTCTTGAAGCGTATGCAGAGTGAAGATGCGCGGGTCGTCGGCAACTCCGGGCGGCCGCGCCGGGCGGCTGCCGGTGGCGAGGACGAGCCGCTCATAGCGCAGGCACTCGCCATCGGCCAGTGTGACCTGCCGGCGCGCATGCGAGATGGAACGTACCTCGGCGTTGACGCGGACTTCAATCCCTCTTTCAGACCGGAATCGCTCCGGCGTGTAATGCACCAGGGATTCCAGCGAACGGACCTCACCTTGAAGGTAGTAGGGTAGGCCGCAGGCAGCCAGCGAAATCGCCGGACCCTTTTCGAGGACGAGGATTTCGAGAGAGTTGTCGGCCCGCCGGGCGCGGGCCGCCGCACTCAGGCCCGCCGCCACGCCGCCTACGACGAGCAGCCGCATCAATCCGCCCGATCCTGCTCTACTTGTTGCTGAATGAACGACAGGATGTCGAACCGCTTGATCTCGCGGTCCGGGAAGAAGCTGTTGACGGCCTCCTGCTCGTCGTTGAAAACCTCAAAGACGGTGGTGAGCTTGGTGAGCACCAGCAGTTCGATGTTGCGCCGGTTCAGATGCAAGAGCTTCAGCGTGCCTCCGGCTTTCTGAAGGCTCGTGTAGCAGATCACCAGGCTGCCCAATCCCGTACTATCGATGTACTCCACTTCGCGCAGGTTCAGCACGGCTCGGTTCATACCGGACTCGAGAGCCTCGGTGAGCGCCCCCCGCAACCCACTCACTTCCTCCCCAGCCGTCAGCCGGCCGGCGAGATCCAGCAGAAGTATGCCTTCCCTTTCTCGTCTATGAATTTTCAGCGCCATCGTGCTTTCACTTGAACAGATCCCGTCCCTCCCGCCAGACGGAAGAACGGGCGGCAGAAACTAGGTTGACGTGTCTGCCGCTTGCTTCGGTACATCGAGCATGTAGCCCACCCCGCGCACCGTTTGGATCATCTTGTCCGGCCAGCGATCATCGATCTTACTCCGCAGGTGGCGGATATAGACGTCGACGATGTTCGTCAGGCCGTCGTATTGCATCTCCCAGACATGTTCCACGATGGCCGTGCGGCTCAGCGGCCGGCCGCGGTGAGCCATCATGTATTCGAGGATGCTGAACTCCTTGGGCGCAAGTTCGATCACTTCGCCGCCGCGCGTCACTTTGCGGCGCAGGCGGTCCAACACCAGATCGCCTACCTGCAGCCGCTCCGGCCCCGGCTGGCCACGCCGCAGCAAGGCTCGCACGCGCGCGAGCAGTTCGCTGAAGGCGAATGGCTTCACCAGATAATCATCTGCGCCTAACTCCAGCCCCTTCACCCGGTCGTCGACCGCACCGCGCGCGCTAAGAATCAGCACGGGAGGGCTGCTCTTGCGGTTGCGCAGTCTCTCCAGCAAGGTCAACCCGTCCATGTCCGGCAGCATCAAGTCCAGGATGACGAGATCGTACTGTGATGCCTGTAGAAGCTCGAGACAACGTGCCGCGCCGCTGGCGGCGTCAGCAGTGTATCCGGCGCCCTCAAGACCCCTGGTCACGAGTTCTGCGATGCGTCTTTCATCTTCAACCACGAGGATCTTCATCGGCGTACCCTCGAAACGGCTCCCACCCTAGAGAACTCTCCGGCGAGATGACCCTCCGGGAACAGGAGGCAGCCTCAACCGTTTCACAGACAGATTATGACAGAAATCCGGATCACTGGCAGAGCCGGGGTGACTCAAGAAATACGGGCTACGGACCGATATAGAAGCGAGGGTCACTGGCTGTGACAAACGATACAGTCCCGGTCCGGGTCGACGCCGAGGAGGGTCCCACGGCGCCGCAGGCGCCATCCCTGCGCCATATCCTGCACGCTCATCAGGCTTGGCTGGAGGGCAAAGAGGCGGGTAAGCGCGCCGAACTGAGAGGAGTTACGCTCAAAGAACCTTTGAGCGGCGCCAACCTCAGCAAGGCGGCGTTGAGGCGGGTAACGTGGCTGGATACGGACATCTCGGGCTCCGATTTCAGCCGAGCCGTTTTGCAGGAGGTGGATCTGCGGCGATCCACCATGACCGGGATCAACCTGCTCGAAGCCGAGATGATCTCGTCCCGGTTTGACTTGGGCTGGCTGGGAGGCGCCAGCTTCTGTGACGCGCAGTTGTACACCTGCTCTTTCCGGTCAGCTGACCTGGATGGATCGCGCTGGATGCAGGCGTTGATGAGGCAATGCCAATTCCAGCAGTCCCGGATGAGGAAGGCCAGTTTCCACCATGCGCAGATGTTCGACTGCCAGTTTGCGGGGTGTGAGCTGGATGAGGCCGTCTTCTACCGCGCGCGCGGCCAACTCTGTAGCTTCCTGGCTGCGGCGATGCCCGCGGCCAACTTCATGCATGCCCAGATGCAGAGCTGCGAGTTCGCCAGATGCGATCTGAGCAGGGCGCGCTTCCAGAATGCCAGCCTCCGTTACAGCGATTTCGGGCGGGCTGACCTGCGCCACTGCGATTTCCGCGGCGCGCAATTGCGTGGCGCGGATTTCAGCCGGGCTGTGCTAAGCGAAACGCGTTTTGCCGACGCTGACTTGTTTGCAGCAGACCTGCGCGGGGCGGACTTGACCGGCGCCAGGGAGCTGACGCGAGAGCAATTGATGCGGGCTCGTACAGACACGACGACGACTCTGCCGAACGGTTCCCGCGGACCCTATATCCGGTTCTCCGGAGCCGAAAAGCCGGCCGCGCGGCAACCGGAAGACCTCGACTGAACAAAGCTCCTTATTTCTGAGGAAACTCCCGCTTGACGCCCTTGGGCAGATTCAGGCGCACGTCATTTTCCGTGAGCGCGGGGTTGACCTTGAGGTCCGTATAGACGATCGTCGTGTGATCGCCCGATGGCTGAACGAACTTCTGCTGCACGGGATAACCGCCGGGATCGGCAATCCAAAGTTCGACCTGCTTCAAGTGCTGGCGGGTTTGCGCGGACTTGGGAGTAAGTTCGAGACGCGTAGTCTTGGTCCCGGACACGGTTTCTTCGCCCAGGACGCGGAGGTTGTACTCCTTCCTCAACGCCTTGCCGGACGTGCCGAACCCAAGCAGAAGGAACTGATCTACCAGAGCCCGGTGCTTGCCCAAGTCGTATTCCTGCACGGTGAGCATCTTGGGGTAAAAGACCTCCGCCTTGCGGTCCCGGAACGCCACTGACTTGATATCCGGTTCAGTAAATTCAATCAGCATGCGCACGGCGCCCGGCGACGGTCTGAGCAGGCGTACGGAGCCCGTTTCCACTCCAGTGTCGTCGATGATGGCTGTAAAGGTGACCTTCTTCAGTTTGGCTGCAACGCCCCGGAAGCCGGAGGCGGCGGCATCCATGCGGGAGAGCACGCTATCGAGTGATTCAGCCGCCGACAGGGACAAGGTGAAGCCGAGGAAGAGAACAGTCAGTCTGGATTTCATCAAGGCGTAGCCCCCGATACTGAACCAAGCGTTCATGGCCGCCCAAACGCCATGTAGCCCCGGATTTCCTTCTCTGAGTCGAAGATGGGCTCTATGCGGAGCAAAACCTGCCGCCTGCCGCCCGCCTGCGATTTCATGAGGGCTTCCACGCGCGCGCGGCGCTGGTCCTCGGGAACATTGGCGAGCAGTTCAGGCTCGATCCAGAAGACGTTGGAACCGCCTTCGCCTGGAAGCATGACGGCTTGTTGGGCCCTGGGTTGATCTCGGAAAAAATCGCGAGGAGTCAGGAAGATGAAGGCCAGGATGAGAGCTACCATGATGTCGTATTGCTTGCTGCCGCGCCGGTAGTCCCACAAAATGAATCGTTTAAGTCCTGTAAGCCATCTACTTGCCATAACTATCCTCAGTCTAACATGCGGCCGGCCGAGGCCCTTTGGGGTAACCACAAGGCCCCTGCCGCCCGCTAAAACTCAATGGACTCGAGCAGCGCCTGGAGTTGCGACTCCAACTCGCTTTGCGTCTTCCTGAGACCCTCCAAACGCTTCTGCACTTCGTAGATGCGGGCTTCTTTCGCCGTCAGCTCGCGCGCGAAGATCTGGACCTGTTCCTGTTGCCCGCTCACCGCTCTCAGGCTGGCCAAATTTTGCCGGATGCGCTCCTGGTCACGGGTGAGGGTGGCAATTTCGCCTTCCGCCTCACGGACCTGGCGCGCATTGGCGGCAATCCGGTTCTTCAACTCCAGGACCCTCTCCAGTTGCTGGCGGGCGCGGCTGTTGAGTTCCTTGTTTTGGATGAAGGCAAGCAGGAAGTCGGGAGTCTGCGACGCCACCACGTGAGTGGTTTCAATCAACTTCTCTTCCACCACGGCCAGTCCAGCGGATCCGCGCGCCTGAAGTTTCACTTCAAACCGGTAGGAGTCGGCGGTCTTTTCGGCCGCTTCGGGGCGAAGCAGCTTGAAGTCCGGCCTCGCCGCATGCTCGATGAGCAGTGTCTTGGCTTTGTCATCCACGTTGCGGACGTTGTAAGTGCGGGTCTCTTGAATAGCCGTGCGTGCAGTAAGTACGCCGCGGCGTAAGTGGATTTCGCGCACTTGGTCACCGCGCGAATCGAATTGGGTAGTCAGCCGCGTGCCTAAGTCCACGGCATAACTGATGAGCCGCTTGTCGTTGGACTTGAACGTCTCCATCAGCGCTTCGCCGGCATAGGCGTTCCCGTCAAACACCGTCACCGGGCCTCCGTCGAGCGTCTTGCCCGTAGTGTTGACTAATTCCACCGCGTGCAGGGGATGAATCGAACTCTCCTGGGAATGGATGAGCAGCTTGCGCGCCTGGATTTTGTCCTGGAGGAACGGCAGCATGGCGGACTCGTTCCGGCGGACGGTGACAGGGTGAGAGAAGCCGTATTCGAACAGCTCGCCGAGTTCGCGCGTATCGGCGGTGGCTTCGACGGATGTCACCGGTGGTTCCCCGGCGCGCATCAACTCCATGGCCGCCAGGCGCCGCCGTGCCACTTCGGGGCGCGCCGCCATCGCCGCGGGAGCTTCCGGCGGGGCGAGCGCGGCGCTCTCAGCCACGGCGCCCGCGTGGATGACTGGAGCCACGGCTGCGGTCTCGGGCAACTCGGCGACTTCCCGACGCGGGTAGCGAGGTTCGTAGAGGTTGCTGATGAAACTGATGGGGCGTCCTGAAATCAAAGAAAGGCGGACATTGTCCCAATCCTCGCCGGTGGTGTTGTCGATGATCGCCCAGCCTTCAACCAGCGGCTCGCCGCGGTCACGGAGGACCAGCCTGTAGCTGGATTTCCAGACCGGTACGGGAATCATATAGGAGGCCGTCAGCCGTCCCTTCCCGGACCCGGCCGCGTCAATATAAACGCTCCGCTTTTCCGTGGACCGCGCGCCGCTGAGGGCCTCCAGATAGCGCCCCAACTGACGCTGGAGTTCGGGTTCCGGGAAGCTGATGGCCGCGGCCGCTGTGAGGTCGAGCGTGCGCAGTTCGCCTGACTCCAGCAGGAGAGAGACCTGCTCGCGTTCAGGTTGTTCCCGGCCGGGGGAAACGGTGCGCGCGCCCACAATCACGCCGGTGAGCGTTTCCGTGCCGAAACGTAACTGAAGGCGCGATCCCTTCAACTGATCGAGAAGCGCGCTCAGCGGCTGCTGTTTGTCCAGGCGCAGGGGCAGGCCTCCGATCTTCTGCGAGAGCGGCTCGCTCGAGTCGTAGCGCACCCCCGCCATGCGTGCGCCGCCCTCCACGGCCAGCGTGAGGGACTTCAGAACGTCGTTCATTTCCTCGGCGCGGAAGTCCAGGCGGGTGGGTTGGCCCGGGAGCACTTCGCCGGACCGTTGAAAATAGCCTACGCCGTGCTTATAGAGGGTCACGTTCCGCACGGGCAGTTCGGCTGCGCCTGCCATCAGTGCAAGCCCCGCGGCGAAACCCCAGAGTGCCTTCATAAAGCCTCCTTGCAGGACCGGCGGCGTGATGCACCTCCGGTGGATCTTAATAGGTTGACGCGCCGCCAGCGGCTACCGTTGCTTTTGACGGCGGGTCAGGTGAAATCCTGTCAGTCGCCCATGACTTTGATGAGGAGACGCTTGGGGCGCTGACCGTCAAACTCCGCGTAGTAGATCTGCTGCCATGGCCCAAGATCAAGCTTGCCCGCGGTCACCGGAACAATCACCTGGTGGTGCACCAGCAGGCTCTTCAAGTGAGCATCCCCGTTTGTCTCCCCGGTACGGTGGTGGTTGTAATCGTGGCGGAAGGGCGCCAGTTTATCCAGCCATTGGTCGATATCAGCCAGCAAACCGTCTTCGGCGTCATTAACCCAGACACCGGCCGTGATGTGCATGGCTGAGACCAGAATCATGCCTTCCTGAATACCGCTCTTACGCAGCGCACTTTCGACTTCGGCGGTAATGTTGACGTATTCGCGCTGTTTGCGCGTGCGAAACGTCAGGTGCTCGGTGTGAAATCGCATACATGGCGATGATAGCGGATCCGCGCGTGAAGACAAGAAAAATTCTTGACACTCAACACGCGAAGCCTTAACCTGAGGCTACGGCAGCGCTTCCGCGGCCATCAGCGTTTGGCCGCCGGCTGCAACATTTGTGGCTCGATGTGTTTGATTCCTTCGATGGCTTGGAGGTCTGGGATCCGGGCCAGGGAATCAGCGATGCGGCCGGTGGCGGACTTGAGCCAGGCAGCTTGAGGCGCCCATGACAGTTGTTCGTGGATGACATAGCCGGCGGCTTCGAAAGCGCTCTGCCGGGAGGAGGCTTTCGTACCCTCGGCGAAGCGGACGAATACCATGCCGGTGGGTACGGCGGAGGGGCCTTGAGGATGAAGGCGGTAGACGGCGGTGAAAACGCCCGTGGCGGGTGTCGGCAGCCGGTCTGTGTCAGTGTAAACCGCGATCCCCTCCTCAGGAAGTTCCCAGGCAGCGCCGGGCGTCGCTTGCTCATGTCTCCCGCCGTGCACCGCCAACCCGGAGATACGTTCGTAGTACGCGCCCGACCCCGGCTCTCCCGTAGGGACGCGGTCGGGAAATTGCGCCAACCCGGCCGTCATGCTCACAAGCCCAGAGTAGCGCAATGGCTGGGAGCAGTCGCGGCATTGAACAGGAGGTAAGTATGCAGTATTTCAGATATGGCGGCAAGAAAGGCACACGCCATCGGTTGTCAGTGAGTAATGAGCTTCTGGTGGTTCGCACCCACAGCCTCAACAGCGTGATGAAAGCTACCCCGTTCGCCATGGCGCCGGTCTCAGCCGAAGCCCGCGGATTGCTTTCGGAATATGAAGTGGAAGCGCGCTTTCCGGAGGCTGGCGTCGAGGTATACCGCTCGCGGACGCCTCGCCGGGCAAAATCCCTGCGTGACCGCGCCCGCAGCTTGCTCAAGCAGGAACCCGGCATCCGCTTCGCCGGCCGGGCACTGTGCGATCCGGTCTCCCGAGCCGTGGTCGTCTATACGGAGAATCTGTTCGTGAAGTTCGATCCGGAAACGGGTGTCCGCACGTGCCGAAAACTCCTGAAAGAGCACGGGCTCACCGTGAAACAGGAACTGGAGTATGCGCCCAACGCCTACTTCGTGGGCGCGCCGGAAGGCACGGGCTTGGTGGTCTTTGAACTTGCCGAAAAGCTGCTGGGAGAAAAGACCGTAGAACTATGCCATCCGGAGTTAGTGCGCCAGGTGCGGGGCAGGGCAGCGGCTGCGGAGCAATGGCACCTCAAGAAGACTACGGTGAACGGCACGGTGATCGATGCGCATTCCGACGTGGAGTCCGCCTGGGCTCTGACCGAAGGCGCCGGCGTCATCATCGCCGTCATCGACGACGGGGTGGATCTGGACCATCAGGAGTTCCGCTCGTCGTTCAAGATTGTAGCCCCGCGCGACGTCAGCCGCCGCACGAACGACCCTCGCCCCGGCAGCCGGGATCATCACGGCACAGCCTGCGCCGGCGTTGCCTGCGCGGACGGACGTTTCCGCGCTTCCGGTGTCGCTCCCCAAGCGCGGCTGATGCCCATACGCATGGTGTCCGGACTCGGCTCCCAAGCCGAGGCGGATTCTTTTGTATGGGCCGCTCAAAATGGGGCGGATATCATTTCGTGCAGCTGGGGACCGGTGGACGGGCCTTGGTGGGATCCCAATCACCCGCTCCACCAGCAGGCGGTACCGTTGCCTGACAGCACCCGCCTGGCCATCGACTACGCCATTCAGCACGGGCGCAACGGCAAAGGTTGCGTGATCGTTTGGGCGGCCGGCAACGGCAATGAGAGCGTGGATTTGGATGGCTACGCCAGCTACGACAAAGTCATCGCCGTGGCCGCCTGCAACGATCAAAGCCGGCGCAGCGCCTACAGCGACTTCGGCAAGGCCGTGTGGTGCGCTTTCCCCAGCAGCCACGGTACTCCCTCGCTGACACCCGGCATCTGGACCACCGACCGCAGCGGCGCCTCGGGTTACAACCCCGGCCATCCCTCGGCGGGCGACCCGGCGGGCCATTACACCAACAGCTTCGGAGGAACATCGAGTTCCACTCCCGGCGTGGCCGGGGTCGCCGCGCTGATGCTGGCGCGCAACCCTGAACTGCGGTGGGACCAGGTGAAAGACATCCTTCGCAACTCGTGTGACCGCATCGACACGTCCGGAGGTGCTTACGACGAAACCGGCCACAGCGTCTACTACGGCTACGGCCGGGTGAACGCCAGGAAGGCCGTCGATAACGCGAAGCCGGTGGTGGCCGCCGTCATCCGCACTCACTCCGCCACGCAGGACGTGCCGATTCGCGACCTCCGCACTTCGCGGCTCAGCCTGGAAGTGGCGGATTCGCAGCCCGCCACCGCCGTACAGGTGACCGTGGACATCGAACACACCTACATAGGGGACCTGGTAGTGACCATCAAGCCTCCCGCGGGCAGCGGCGCCGGCGTGATTCGCTTGCACAACCGCGAAGGCGGCAGCAACAGGAACCTCAAGGTGACCTACGATGCCGTCAATGCTCCCGGGTTGGCCGCCCTGGAGGGTCAACCTCTGGCGGGCACATGGACTCTGGAGGTGCAGGACAAGGCACGCTTCGACACGGGCGTGCTGCGGGGCTTTACCCTGCATTTCCATTCCTGACCATAGGTGCGGTGCGTTACAATGCGGCGTCGGTTCCGCCAGGCGCGGCGAAGAATGGGATAGCGCTCGCGTTCCCATAGCGCCGTGCCTGGCCAGGTGCTCGTGAGGCCTGCGTCAGGTTACGGTTCTCGCGGCGCACAAGGAACGGTAAAGCCTTTTCCCGGAGGTCGTGCTCATGAAAACTGGATGGTGGATGCTGGTGCTGCTGCCGCTGGCCGTTGCGGCGCAGGAGAAGAAGGTTGTTGTGACGGGCTTGACGCCGGCGGAGGTGCAGGCGTTGCGCGCCTCAGCGCCGGGAGTACGCATCGTTTCGGCCAGCGGCGATGAACTGGCTCGCGAAATTGCCGATGCGGACGTGGCGATGGGGAACGTTCCGGCGTCGGCGCTTCGCGAGGCGCGCAAGCTGCAATGGCTGCAAACGCACAGCGCCGGCGTGGAGAACTACCTGCACCTTTCCAGGAATTCGTTGAAAGGCACGGGCCTCACGCTGACCAACGGGAAGATTATCCAGGGGCCGAACATCGCCGACCACGCCATGGCGCTCCTGCTCTCACTCACCCGCGGCTTGCGGCGCAGCCTGAACAAACAGGCGGCGCAGGAATGGGACCGCACAGGCTACCAGTTGGTGGAGTTGAGCGGGAAGACCGCCGTGGTCATCGGCGTGGGAGGCATCGGCATGCAGATTGCCGTGCGGGCGCACGCCTTCGGCATGCGCGTCATCGGGGTGGACCCGAAGGACATTCCGCTGACGCCGCACCTGAACCGGCTGGTGCCGCCAGACAGGCTTGATGAAGTCCTGCCGCTGGCGGACGTGGTGTTCGTGGCGGCCCCGCATACGGCGAAATCAGACCGGATGGTCGGCCCCCGTCAGTTTGAATTGATGAAGCCGACTGCCTATTTCGTAGCCGTGTCGCGCGGCAGAATTTTCGATAACGACGCGCTCGTGAAGGCGCTGGACTCCAAACGGCTCGCGGGCGCAGGCCTGGACGTGATGGACCCGGAGCCGCTGCCGAAGGGACATCCCTTGTGGTCGTTTGACAACGTCATCATCTCGCCGCACATCGCCGGAGGCAGTGACTTGGTCCAGGCCAGGCGTCTGGAGCTTTACAAAGAGAACCTGCGCCGCTTCCTGGCGGGCGAAGCGTTGCTGAACGTGGTGGACAAAGAGGCCGGCTACTAGTAGCCGCGCGCCTTATCGACGGCGTTGAGCAGCGGCAAACCCTTCGCGTAGCGCCGCACGTTTTCGGCGAACAACTCCACCAGCCGGATCTGCCTTTGCACGCTCCAGCCCGACGTGTGCATGGTCATCACCACGTTGGGGCAGTCGAAAATGGGGTGGTTCGACGGCGGCGGCTCCTGCGGGAAGACGTCCAACCCTGCGCCGGCTATCCATCCTTCTTTGAGAGCCTTGACGATCGCCATGTCGTCGAACAGCTCGCCGCGGGATAAACCGAGGAAGTACGCCGTCCGCTTCATGCCGCGGAACAGCTTCTCGTCGCACATGCGGCGGGTTTCCTGTGTCAGCGGGGCGCACACCGCCAGCACATCCACCTCGGCAGCCATTTCGCGGAACCAGGCAGGCTCGCGCAGCACATCCACGAATTCGGGCGTGGGTAGGGGCTTGGCGTCGGTGGCCACAATGCGCATGTCGAACCCGAAATAGGCTCGGCGTGCTACGGCATGGCCGATGCCTCCGAGACCGATAATGCCCATGGTCTTGCCAGCCAGTTCCACATGATCGTCTGACTTCGTGGTGCCGACCGGTTTCCATTCGCGCCGGTTGAACTGCGGAATGTAGTACTGGCTGATTCCGCGCGTCAGGCACAGCAGCATCCCCATGGCAGTTTCGGAGATGCCGGGAGCGTACGTGCGCGCCTGGTTGGTCACCACGATGGCGCTCGCACGCAACTTCTCGTCCATGCTCTCCACGCCCGCGCTGCCGTACTGCACCCATTTGAGGCGCGGGGCGAAGTCCAGGTCAGCGCCGCTGATGGAGCCGTACACGACGTCCGCCTCCCGAAGCTGCTTGCGGAACTCCTCGCGGTCGGCGCAAACAACGACTTCCACGGGCATTCCCGCGACTTCCTTGATGCGGGCGATTTCGTTCGGCTCAAATCGAAACGTCGTGGCAATGCGGATCATGTTTTCACCAGCGCGGATTGTGGCCTGCGGGAACGATTCTAAGGCAACGGGCGCCTGCGAGGCAGCCCACGGAGTGGCGCCCGCCGCTCCCATGAAGGAACGCCGCGAGATGGGTTCTTCGGCCATGGCTCGGTTGTAGCACAGACGCGCCCGACAGAGGAAGACTTCTCCCGCTTCGCCGCTGGTGTGTGGTCTGCCATCGCGGCAGGATTCGGGCGCCTGCAACGCTTGATCCCGAGTCAGTTGCGATGTTCACGCTGGAGTCCCCGTTTCGCACAGCCGTCTGAATGCTTGAGTCCGTCCGGTTTGCGGCTTGTCTGGTGTGTCTGAATGCCCGCTGCGACTCCCTGCGCCTGGCGGGTACTGGCATTACTAGTGACGATCAAGCCCTTAGTTTCCGTGCCCGTGGACGTCTCCACCGCAACGGGACAAAAACAAAACTCTGTTCAGAATCCCCCTGCTCTGGCAGAATGTAGGCATAAAGAAACATTTTCGAAGGAGGGAAGGTTGAGATGCCAACCTATATCATTCTGAGTCGTTTCTCTCCCGAGGCCTTTCGAGACCCGAAAGACTTCAAGGCATTGGCAGACACCGTGGCCGCGAAGATCAAAAGCGAGTGTTCCGGCGTCAACTGGAAGGACAGCTACGCATCCTTAGGCAGGTTCGATGTTGTCGACATCGTGGAAGCCGACGATGTGAAGCAAGTCGAAAAAGCGGCCATGATTATCCGAGCCTACGGGCATTCGACAACCGAAACTCTACAGGCGACCCCCTGGAAGGAATTCCTGGCGTCGCTCTGAAACCGCGCGATTTTCGCCGTGTCGGGCATTTCCGGCGGGACACCTGAACTGAAAGCATGGTTGTCCTGGAAATGTATGGCCGTCACAGTGGCGAACGCGCGCGGCCATGTAACTGTAGCTGAACACTAAGGCAGCAGAGGCTGATCCCGTCCTTGGCGGACAGCCTGTGAAGCAGACTCATGGGAGGTACAGTGGAATCTCAATCTCTCAAAGACCGGGATGGTGATGGTTGTGCTGCCCACCCCGCGAACCCGGAGCAGGCAGGGCGGAACTCGCACCTCCCGTTGGAGCACTTTCTTGCCAAGCCGATTGTCCGCAGGCTGCTGGCTGCAGCTACCGCCACCAACGGGGCCGGGGAATGTTTCTTTGAACGGCTCTGCCGCCACTACAACAACCCGGCGAAGAGCCTTTGGGAACGGTGGAAGTGGTTCATTCCGGGGCGCTTGATCGACTTCGTCCTATGGCGGACGGGGCTCGACAAGCAGCACATGACGGAAAAGCTCTTTCACCATCAGCCCACCGTTCGGGCTCTTGCGCTAACCGGCCGGAGCATCGCCCGGTACGGATTGGGCACTCCCCAACGGTTCGCCGCACCGCTAATGATTGTCTGGAACATCACCCAGGCGTGCAATCTCCGATGCAGCCACTGCTACCAAAGCGCTACGCCCAAGCCCGCAGCCGATGAACTGAGCCTGGATGAGAAACTGGCGGCAGTCGACCAAATGGGGGCCGCGGGCGTGCCTTTTCTGGCGATTGCAGGAGGCGAGCCCCTGACGACCAGGCACCTCTGGCCGGTTCTCGAGCGCGCCCGGCAGCGACGAATCCATACCACGCTGGCAACGAACGGTACACTCCTGACGGCGGAGAATGCCGCGCGCCTGAAGGAAGCCGGTGTCAAGTACGTGGATGTGAGCGTCGACAGCCTCGCCGCCGACGAACACGACCGCTTCCGGGGCAGGAACGGCGCCTGGGAGAAAGCCATCCGAGGAATTAGGAATTCCGTGGAAGCCGGAATTCGCACCGGCTTCGCCACGTGTTTCACCAGAAACACGGTCGAAAAAGTAGACGAGGTGGTGGAGTTCGCCATTTCGCTCGGTTGCCGCACGTTCTCGCACTTCAATTTCATCCCTGTCGGCCGAGGCGCTGAGATGCTCGACGAGGACCTCACGCCCACTCAGCGCGAGTGGTTGCTGCGCAGGCTGGTTGCCCATCTTCAGGAAGGCCGGATCGGGGTCATCTCCACCGCGCCTCAATTGGGGCGCTCCTGCGTGGCATACGCCCCGCCCGAGGGAATCTTCGCGACCGGACATGCCGGCTCCGGGCCCGGAGGGAAAACCAAAGTCCTTTCGCGCTATATCGGCGGGTGCGGAGCCGGGCGCTGTTATTGTGCCCTGCAGCCTAACGGGGATATCACCCCGTGCGTTTACATCTCCTCACGCCGGGTGGGCAGTCTTAAGGAGCAGACGATCGAGGAGATTTGGAAATGCCCGTTGTTCGATGTGCTTTCTGACCGCAGCGACCGCCGTCACCACTGCGTGGTTTGCGACTACCGCGCCTATTGCGGGGGCTGCCGGGCAAGAGCTTTGGCCTACACGGACGACATCCGCGCCGGCGATCCGGGCTGCCGGAACAACCGCGATTTGTGGGACTCGCTGGTCGCGGCAAACCATTGCAGTCAATGTGCTTCGGAGGATGCGGAGGTATCCGGGCAGCTGGGAACGCGCTGAGTCTGGGGGTGAAAACCGATCAGGAGGGAAGATCTCGGCAACCCCTCGGCCCCAATGGAATAGGAAAGTAGACGCTCACGATCGGGCGGGTCCTTCCCGGGGCTGGCCCTCATTGACCTTCTAACCCCGCACAATCTGCCTGCTATTTGCATAGGGAGCGTAGCCTGCGCCGGGGTAGGGAGTGATCGGCCAGCAGACACGCTCGGGAAGTATGACATGGCAGAGCAGGCAGAGCATGGCAGGGGTTGACTTGCAACTGGTTTACAGGTACAATTATCCTGTAATTCTATATGCAACTAATTTGCAAGAAGATCCTTCGAACGTTAACAGCGCTTGGTTTGCTCGCTGTCATTATCCCAGAAGCAAGCGCCAACATCTTGAAAACACAAGGCAGTGTTGAGGATAGCAGTGGGGCGGCGATTCCAGGCGCCGACATCCTGGCGGTGCTTGCGGATGGCTCCATGCGACGCAGCACCACCTCAGATTACGCAGGCAAGTTTCAACTGGAGGTGCCCTCTCCAGGCGAGTATACGGTGACCGTCAGCCGGGCTGGTTTCGCCGTATCGCGGTTCAGCATGGTCATCGGCGCAGGCGAGCTGGCTCCGCTGGTGGTGGTGCTGCAACCGGCGGTGCTGGCGCAGGAAATCGCCGTGGCTGCCAACCTGATTGCGGGAACGCCGGAAGTTGTCAGCCGCACGCCGGGTTCGGTGGAAGTCATCAGTCCGGACATGCTGAGGCAAACGCATGCGTTCAGCTTTGATGAAGCTCTGCGCAAAGCGGCGGGTGTGTACGCCCGGCCGGAGGAAGGTTTCAGCCTGCGGCCAAACATCAGCATCCGAGGCTTGGACCCGACGCGGAGCCGGCGCGTGCTGCTGTTAGAAGACGGTATTCCTCTCGCCTATGCGCCTTACGGCGACAACGCTTCGTACTATCACCCTCCGGTGGACCGTTTTGACTCCATTGAAGTAGTGAAGGGATCCGGGCAGGTGGCCTACGGACCAATGACCGTAGGCGGCGTGGTGAATTACGTCACACCGCCCATCCCGGACGCGCCGGCCGGGTCGCTCAGCCTGACGGGCGGCAATCGCGGCTACGGGAATGCCCATCTGCGCTATGGCGGCATGTGGAAGGGCTCGGGCTTGCTGTTTGACGCCGTGCGCAAACAGGGCCATGGCGCCCGCGACAACGTGCGTAGCGGGCTCAACGACGCGAACTTCAAGCTGCTCACCACAGTGTCCGGTTCCCAGGCGTTGTCTTTGAAGGCGAACTACTACGGGGAAGATTCCCGCGTCACCTATACCGGCCTGCGGTTGAATGAATGGCTCGATGATCCCCGGCAGAATCCCTTCCGCAACGATGAGTTCATTGGGCGGCGCTGGGGTGCGTCAGCCACGCATGTGGCCAGCCTGGGCGCGGATACTACGCTGACCACGAACCTCTACGGTTCCATCTTCCACCGTGACTGGTGGCGGCAGTCCAGCAACTCCGGGCAGCGGCCCAACCGTGCCGCGGAGCCGGCCTGCGGCGGCATGGCCAACCTGCTGACCACCTGCGGGAACGAAGGACGTCTTCGGAAATACAACACTTGGGGCATCGACCCGCGCCTGCGCTGGAACCACCGGTTTCTCGGAGCACGCAGCGAACTCGACGCGGGCTTCCGCGCTCACTTCGAGCGTCAGGAGCGCCTCCAGATGAACGGCTCCTCTCCGCTGGCCCGTACAGGCCTCATTGTGGAA
Organism: Acidobacteriota bacterium; assembly: GCA_037444075.1. Lineage (GTDB taxonomy): Bacteria > Acidobacteriota > Terriglobia > Bryobacterales > Bryobacteraceae > JBBIND01. Next base: position 16,906 of record JBBIND010000075.1, read on the forward strand.
GACAACCAGAGGACTAACCAGGCGTACTCCGGGTACATCCAAAACCGCTTTCATGTTGGCGCATGGAGCCTCACTCCGGGCATGCGCCTGGAGCACGTCCGCTACAGGCGCCTGAACAGGCTGTTCAATTCCGGGCAAGGTGTCTCGGGCAGCACGTCACTCACACAGGCCATCCCGGGTTTCGGCGCGGCCTGGAACCCCCGGCCCGGGCTCACCGTTTTCGCGGGCATTCACCGCGGTTTCGCGCCGCCTCGTACGGAAGACATCATCAACAACGCCGGCGGTTATGTCGAATTGGATTCCGAACTGAGCTGGAGCAAGGAGGTTGGCTTCCGCGCGCGCATCCGGCGCGGCCTCTCGCTAGAGTCCACTTTCTTCCGCATGGACTACTCCAACCAGATCATCCCCGCGAACCTCGCCGGAGGCGTCGGCGCCGCACTCACCAGCGCTGGCAGGACCATGCATCAGGGTTTGGAGGTCACGGGCCGATACGAAATCCGCGACGCTTTTGGCAGCGGAAACAATTTCTTCCTCCGCGGCGCCTGGACCTGGTTGCCCGTGGCCCGGTTTGAGGACACACGCTACAGCGCTGTGTCCGGTTTCCGGCACGTGCTGATCACCGGCAACCGCCTGCCCTACGCTTCGCGCTCACTGCTCAACGCTTCCGTCGGCTGGACCGGGAGGAGCGGCATCAACGCCCTGCTTGAAGCGGTTCAGACCGGCAGTCAGTTTGGAGACGATCTGAACACCGTGAATCCCACTCCGGATGGCCAGCGCGGCGTGCTGCCCGGTCACGTTCTGTGGAACGCCACGCTGAACGTGCCGCTCGAGGCGCGGCGTACGAGCCTGTTCTTCACAGTCAAGAACGTGTTCGACCGGCTTGTGCTGGTTGACCGAGTGCGCGGGATGATACCGGGTTCTCCTCGCCTGGCTCAGGCGGGGCTGCGCTTTCAATTTTGATCTCCCTGGACTGGACCAGAAACACGACCGGCGGCGCCACCTGGCGAGTGACGCCGCCGGTTTCTCCTCAACCCTCTTAAGCGGACTGCCGGTCACAGCCCGTCAAAAGGCATAGCGGAAACCCAATTCAATACTTCTCGGCAGATTGATCTGCTGGATGGAGACCACACCGAACAGCGGCGAAGTGGGGCTGGTGTTCGGAAAGCCGAAAACCGGCGTGTTGGAGAAGTTGAACGCGGAAATCCTAAGTTGGGCTTTATGTCCTTCGCGGACGGGGAATTCCCGCAACAGCGTCAGATCAAACTGCGGCGCAGCGTGACGGCGTATGTTGGGGCTGCGCAACGGCGTGACGCGGAGCGTATCCGGAGCGCGTTGCACCCAGATTTCCGGTGAAGTGTTGAACCAGCGGCCCAGCGAGCGTCCGGTCTTCAGGCGTGGATCACCGTGGATATAGAAATCCGGATAGCTCATGGGCGTTCCAGATTGCATCACCCCGGACCAGCTCACCTGCCAGTTGCCCGCCAGCCAGTTGGCCACACCGGACCGCGCCCACCTGCGCCGGTGGCCGAAAGGAAACTCATACATCCCGCTGAGCACCAGCCGCTGAGGAACGTCGAATGAGGTAAGTTCCCTGGCGAGGGCGGTGTCCTGCGCATTGAGATAGGAAACCGCTTCCATGGTCTTGGACGTGGTGTAGGAAGCCAGCACCGAGAAACCCTGCTTGAAGCGCCGCTCGGCTTTCATTTGCAGCGAGTGGTACCAGCTTCTTCCGAGGCTCATCCCGTTCATGGTGACGCCGGTGAAATGCGGGTATTGCGTCATCAGGTTGCGGCGTTGGATGGTCGGCTGCGCGCCGCGCGAAGTGTTGCGGGGAAGCACGTCGTAGAACGGATTGGGAACCACCGTGGAAAGGTAAGGCGTGCCCAGCGCAAGCTGCTCCGCGGTCAGGAAGCTCATGCCCTTGCCGACCTGCAGCTGCCGCGTGTTGCTGCCCACATAGCTGGCTTCGAGCAACAAGCCCGGCGTGAGTTCGTACTGGAAACCAAGCGAGTACTGCCACACGTTGGGGATGCGCCGGCGGGGATCGTTGAAGCTGATGGACGAACCCACTTGGGTGGACAGTCCCTGGCTTGCTCCCGGCGGCTGGATGAGGCCTTCCGGAAAGGGATTCGCCAGCACGTTGAATGGCCGGAAGTCCGGCGTGCTGGTCTGCGCGCTGGTGGACTGCGAGAACCCCACCGTGCCTCCGAACTCAACGGTGGGCAAGTAATAGCGCCCGATTCCGCCCCGCAACACGAGGGGTTTCGTTCGCAGCAGTTTGGCAGCCAGGCCCAGACGCGGCTGGATGTTATTCCAGTCTCCGTCGAAAGCGCCGCGCGGCACCCCATTTACTCCCGCAAACAACAACCCGCCACGCAGGTCGAGCCCCGGCACCTGGTAGGGGCTGCGCGCGGCGAAATCGAAGCCCCGGTTCTGGCGATTGAACCTCTCCACCGGCGGGGCTTCGTGATCCCACCTCAAGCCGAGGTTGAGCGTCAGGCTGCGGGTCACCTGCCAGTCATCCTGGAAGTACAGCACCGGGTAACGCCAGCCCACATAGGGCATGTCGTTGAGGGCGACGCTGGCGCTGCTCATGTAGCCCAGGAGGAAACTGGCGATGGCGTTGCCTGCGTTCGGGTCGCTGACCTGCGGGTTGGAACTGGTCCAGCTTCGCGTAAAGGCGAACGTGCCGCTGGCATTTCCGCGGCCGATGCTGGCGTAGTGCATGACGCGGAACTCAGCGCCAAATTTCACCGAGTGCGCGCCGGCCACCTTCACGAGGCCCGCTTGGGCCGTGTAGGTTTCGCTGGGGACGATATTCCATTCGCTGAGGCTGGTTTGCAGGTAGTTCTCAAAAGTGAATTGCGGGTACTTGTCCGGCATCTGCAACTGGCTCACGAGGTTCCTGGGCAGGCCCAGCGCGGAGATGTCCTGCGGAGTGAACTTGCTGAGCTGCTTGAATCGGTTGAAGCCGAACCGGCCGCTGAAGACGGTGCGCGGCGAGAGCGTCCCGACGAGATCCAGGACGGCTCCGTCGTTGCGGCGCCCGGCGTGAATCTGCCGGCGCGCCGGAGTCTCCCAACCCCAGTAGTTGATGCGGCCGCCATCGCGGTAGTTGTGCATCCAGCGCCCGTACATCTTCCAGGCGGCGTTGAGGTTGTGGTCCACGCGTCCGATCAGGTTTATGAAATCGGTGTCTTCCGTAACGTTCGCCCCAAACCAGTTGTTCATCTTCGTTATGGGGTCGCCTGGCTGATTGGGCAGCGGGATGTCGTCCAGCACGCGCAAGGCGATGGGTTCCATGCGGCTGCGCGGAACCCGGTTGCCTGGGAACGGGTGACGCAGGTTCTGCAGGTTGGTGAGGCTGAGGGCGCGGCTGCTCACGAAGGCCGGGTTCGGGTAGACAGTCAGCGGGTCAAAGATCGTGTACAACCGGTTGGCGGGCGTAAAGGTCTGTGAGAAGTCACCGCTCTTCTGCTCGGGTGTGGGCACGGACCCCTGTGCGGGCTGCGGGGTCGATTCACGGTACTTTTCCAACGCGAACATGAAGAACGTGCGGTTGCGCCCCTTGTAGAGCCTGGGCAAGAGTACAGGACCGCCGATCTGGAAACCGTACTGATCAATGACTCGCTTGGCCCGCGGCTGGTTGGAGGCGTTGTTGGCGTACTGGTTGGCTTCCAGCCCCGTGCGGCGCAGGTACTCGTACACCGCTCCCCGGAAGCTGTTAGCGCCGGACTTGATGGAGACGCTGATGATGCCTCCCCCGGTGCGCCCGTATTGCGAGTCGTAGGTGTTGGTCTGGATCTTGAATTCCTGCGTGGCTTCCACGGGCGGCACGTAGGCGAGGTTGGAGCGCCCGGTGTTGGCATTGTTGGAGACGCCGTCGATCTGATACTCGTTCACGCCGGAACGGCCGCCATTGATGGAGAAGTCGGCGATGGCGCCGTTGTCGAACGGGCGGAAGTACAGCAGGCTGCCGGTATATTGGACGCCCGTCGCCAGGTTCATCAGGGTGAATGGGTTCTTGCTGTTGAGCGGCAGTTCGCTGATGACGCGGTTTTCCACTACCTGGCCGCGGTTGCTCGATGAAACCTCGAGCAGCGGCGCCTCGGCGGTGACGGTGACGCTATCTGACACCTGGCCTACTTCGAGGCGTATGTCCACCCGTAGGCGGTCGCTGACGCGCAACTCAATCGGGCTGCGCTCGAACGCTTTGAATCCCTGCTGTTCGGCGCGCACCCGGTACGTCCCGGGTTGAAGGAACGGAACGAGGTAGCTACCTTCGCTATTGGTGGTCGTCGATGTGGAAACGCCGGTTTCGAGGTTGGAAGCCACGACGGTCACGCCGGGCACGGCGGCGCCGGTCGGGTCCGTCAGGGTCCCCAGCAAGGTTGCCCGATATTCCTGGGAAAAGCAGGCGGCCGCCAACACGGCTGCCAGTGCGGTCTTTCGCCCGAGCATACTAAACCTCCGCTCGCAGTGGTCTGCTTGAGGCAGACTTTATGCAATGCTCGCGC
>JBBIND010000076.1:0-13725 GCA_037444075.1 Acidobacteriota bacterium
ACAGGGACCCGGAGTGGACCCACGATCAAGGCTACACAAACCTGTTCAACGGCAAGGACCTCAGCGGCTGGCTGGTAGTGCTGAAGTCCGGAGACCAGGCGCGCCGTTTTCGCCCGAATGAGGTCGATCAACAATCCACTTTCTTCGTGCAGGACGGGATGTTAATGACCACCGGAACGCCAAACGGCTACGTGCGCACGGAAGGCGTCTACGACAACTTCGTCTTCAGCGTGGACGTGCGTTTCACGCAAGCCGGCAACAGCGGCGTGCTCATTCACGTGCAGCGGGACGATGTCTGGCCGCGAGGCATTGAATGCCAGTTGTACCAGGCCCACATGGGGCGCATCTTCCCTATTCAGGGCGCGACGCTCGAGGGCGGCGAGATGATTCACTCCGCCGCCAAACCACCCGGAGAATGGAACACCTATCAGGTGTATTCCGAAGAAGGCCGAGTGGCGACCGTGCTGAACGGAGTCGTGGTGGGATTGGCCTCGAACGCGAATCCTCGAGCCGGTTATATTTGCCTGCAGGCCGAAGGCGTTCCGGCCGAGTTCCGCAACATCAGGGTGCGCCGCCACACGCCCGCGCATCTGCTGCGCCCCAAGCCTTAGGAAGCGCGCAAGCATCCGCCGCAACGTCACGAATCAGGCCTGCATGGGGTCCCCGGGCCTGATATGCTACTCTCTTTCTCATGCCGGAAGCACCTGAACCCACAATGCACCGCCGCTTAGGCGTGCTGAACGCGACATCCATCAACATGTCGAACATGGTCGGCATCGGGCCGTTCATCGCCGTGCCCCTGATTCTGGCCACCTTAGGAGGTCCGCACGCCAATCTGGCCTGGCTCGTCGGGGTGCTGATAGCACTCTGCGACGGCCTGGTGGTGGCGGAATTGGGAGCCGCGTTGCCGGCTTCCGGAGGAACCTACGTGTTCCTGCGGGAGGGGTTCGGGCCGCGCAAACTGGGCCGCATGCTGGCGTTCCTGTTCGTGTGGCAGCTGCTGTTCGCCGGACCGCTGGAAATCGCCAGCGGCAACATCGGCCTGGTGCAGTATCTCAAGGTCTTCTGGCCGACGATGACAGAGATGCAGATGAAGTTCACGGCGGCCGGCATCGGCGTGTTCCTGATCTTTGCGCTCTACCGCAAGATCACTGACATTGCCAAGATCATGCTCGTCCTGTGGGTGACCATGATTTTCACCACCGGTTGGGCCATCGTCAGCAGCCTGTTGAACTTCAACCCGGCCATGGCGTTCGACGTTCCGCCGGATGCCTGGCGCTTCAACCTGGACTTCCTGCAAGGCTTGGGACAGGGCACCGCCAATGTTTTGTACCTGTACCTGGGCTACTATCAGGTCTGCTATCTGGGCGCTGAAGTCAAGACTCCCGGCAAAACCATTCCGAAGGCGGTGGTCTACTCCATTATCGGCGTCACCATAATTGACGTTTCCATGTCGCTGGGCTTCATTGGCGTTGTGCCGTGGAAGGAAGCCATGGTGTCGGAGAACGTCGGGGCGGCGGTGATGAGCCAGGCCTTCGGGCCATGGGCGGGCAAACTGCTGGCAGCCCTTATCGTGGTCACAGCGTTCGCGTCGATTTACGCGCTCCTGCTCGGTTACTCGAGGGTGCCCTATGCGGCTGCGAAGGACGGCGTGTTCTTCCGCTGGTTCGGCGAACTCCACCAGACCAAGGAATTCCCGCACCGCTCCCTGTTGCTGGTGGGCGCCGGCGCGATCATCTCCAGTTTCTTCTCGCTTCAGGACGTGATCCTCGCGCTCATGGCAGCCCGCATCCTGATCCAGTTCAACGCGCAAGTAGTGGCCCTGTTCCTGATACGCGCCAGGCGGCCGGACATCGACCGGCCCTTCAAGCTCTGGCTGTACCCCTTGCCACCGCTGGTTTCCCTGGCAGGCTATCTTTACGTATTCTCCTCGCTCGGCCTCAAGTTCATCCTGTTCGGGCTGATGACGCTGGGAATCGGAATAGCCGGGTACCTGATTGTGGCCCGAAAGCAGCGCCAATGGCCTTTTGCCTTGAAGGATGCTGCCTCCGGGGAAGGGGTTCTGCAATAACGCGCCGCGCCCTCTCAATGGGGGCGCGATGCAAGTATGGTTTCGGTCCGCACAGCGGGCAGGGTCGCCTTTACGCCGATCGTTTGAGCGGTGAACTCAGGGCGCAGTCTGCCCGCTGATCTTCACGGCGCGGAACTCGCCCAGATCAAAGAAGCTGCCGAGGCCTACTCTGCCCGCCCCGGAGCTTGGATCCGCGGCGTGCATCGACGGCGAAGTCGCGCCATCCACCCACACATCCACGCGCCCTGAGGAGCCGTCGAACACCAGTTTGACCTTGTGCCAGTGTTCGCCGGTGAGCGTAGCCGGACCTTCCAGGGAACTGATGCGCACACGGTCTCCACCGCGCACCTGAAAGATGCCGTTGTGGTGCGGCGCCTCGCGGCCGGTGTCCACGGAAAGATGAGCGTAATTGAAATCATCGGCGTGCCGGTATCCGTAGACGATGATGAGCGAGGTCCTGCGGTTGCGCGCCTCGGCTGGCTCTTTGCGGACTTCGGCCTCCACCGTGACTTTATGGAAGGCGGGCGTGTCGGCCAAAGCGAACTGCGTGGGCCGGCGCGGCTGCAGCGATGGGCGGGGAACCAGCAGGCGCAGCGTTTCCGGGCCGTCGCCGCGGTGCAGGCTCCAGTCAGCCGCAATGGGCAGGCGCCACTGGTGGCCGAATGCCTGGACAAGACCCTCTGCGCCGGACGCCGCTCCTGCAATCCAGCAGAAGATCAGCAGCCTGACGTAGGTGGGGTTACGACACGGTAGAACCTGCATTTGCCTCCTCACGGCAGTGCGTTCCAGCTTAGACGTCAGTGTACGCTCCCGCGGAACCCAATACGCGGATGAACTCCGCCAAAACCCTGCACTGATGTCCTTCGAGAATCTCCCAAGCCTCGAACTCCGGGTTGAGCGGCTCCAGCTTGACCCAGGCGTGCTCCCAGCCGCCTTCCACCGGGCGCTTCAGGCTGCGGTAACGCTTCACGGTATAACGTTCGCCGCCCTCGGCTGACTCGGCCAGGTTCTCCACCAGGACTAGCTTGCCCTCGCGAGATCCCACGAGGTTATGGCGGAAAACGCAGTAGCTTCCGTCGGGGATGCGCGGCTCCATGGACTTGCCCACGACCTGGGCGACAAACATGTCCTCCGTCAAGCGCAGATTGGCGGGCGCCTCGACCCAGCCTTGCTCTTCCACCGCCATCAGGTCGCCGAAGCGGCCGGCCGCGGCCCGGCAGGAATAGAGAGGCAGGTGTGTGCGGAAGCGCAGCACGGTGGGTTGCACGTTTTGCCGGTAAATACGTGCCAGAGTCGATTCAAAGTCCGCCATCAGCACGGATTGGCGTGCCGAAATGCGAAGGACGTTGGAGAGAGTGTCCTCCAGCCGCGCAAGAAACTGCTCGGGCCCCACTTCGCTCAACTGCGCGCGCAAATCGTCCTCCACCAGGCTGAGTACTTCCGCGTCGTCGGGCTCGGCAATCTGGCTCCAATCCCGGCGAAGCCGCATCTCCAGCCGCCGCTCTTCAGGATCGTAGAGGAGAACCCCGGCCACCGTCTGCTCGCGCCCGGGCAACGCCACCTCGATCAGAGAGTATTGTGCATTGCGCGTTGTAATGATGTCGGCGGCCGGCATACCCGCTTGCTCCTCGGAGGATGCACTCACTGATTGTATCGGCCCGAAAGGCCCCTTGCTTAGGGCCGGTTGGGATAATACCCGTCCCGGTGGCGGATCTTGACGCTGGGCAGATTCACTTCGACACGGATGCGCCGGAATACGCGGCCAGTGTCGGACTCATCCGGCACGTAACGCAGGATGTATTGCGTGGTGATTTCACCAGCCACGGAAGCGATGGCCCGGAACATCCCGCTGGCTATTTCCGCCGCGTAGCCGCCCGTGCCAACCGTGATGGCATAGTTGCCGGCGTCAGAGGGTTTGGAAAGATAGCCTGAGATATCCTTGTACAGGCCCTGCAGCGGATATTCGACACGGCCGCCCGTTGCCTCGGCCAGACGCAACAGGTTCTTCTCGCCCTCCGCATTGAACCCAAAGGCAACCGTGCTCACGCCATAGATGGTCACCAGGTTCCGCTGCGCCAGTTCCAGAACTTCCTCCAACCCCTTCGTGCTGGCGTTGTCGTGCCCGTCGCCGATCACTACGAGTACGCGGCGCGGCTCGATGGGCTCGCCCTTCACCAATTCCCGGCGCGTCAAAGCCATGTAAATGGCGTCAAACAGGGCAGCCCCCCCGCCGGGTTTCATCTTGCGGATCCGGTCGACGATTCTCTGCGGATCAGGCGTCGTATTGACCAGCAGTTCGGCATCATTGCCGTAAGAGACCAGGTAGCCGCTGAACCGGCCGCGCTCGTCGTCCGGCATCAACGCGAGGACCAGTTCCATGGCCGCTTCCTGGTAGACCTTCCAGTGCAAGCGGCTGGCGTTGCTCATGTCAATGAGGAAACCCACCACGACGGGCTGATTGCGCTCACGGCTGAAGTATTTGATATTCTGCTCTCTGCCTTCGTCGAAAATGCGGAAGTCGCTCGCCTCCAGGTTCGAGACGAACCGGTTTTCGTGATCCGTAACCGTAACCGGGACAATCACTTCGTCCACCTGGACACGGATCTGTCCGGGCACCGGTTCCGCCGGAGACTGCCCGAGGGCAACCGGGACAGAAACGGCGGCCAGCCACACAAACAGCGCTACGGAAAATAGGTGGCCCCGCATTTTTCTTGCCTCAGTCACGATTATAAACCAGTGCCCTCCGCGTGGTCAGCCAGGCCTTACAATGGTAGTGCGTAACCAAACTGTAGCTGAACATCGCCTTTTCAAAATCCAAGCAGGTTCCTAAACCTTCATGAAGCGAACACTTATCGTTATAGCCATCATGGCGCTAGCGGGACTGGGCGCCTGGCGCCTGCGCCAGAGCGGGCAGGAGGAAGCCGCCGCCAAGTCCGCCCCGCGCGGGCCCGTTTCGCGCCAGGTCACAGTGGACCTGGCTAAAGTGGAAACCGGGTCGATTCAGGAGCAGATCCTCATCACGGGAGCCCTGAAACCGAAGGAGCAAGTGGACGTCACGGTGAAGGCGCCGGGCCGCGTGGAGAAGATCCTGGTGCATGTGGGCGATTCCGTGAAGGTGGGCGACCTGATCGCTGAACTTGAGCAGGAGGAGCTGAAACAGCAGGTGAACCGAGCGCAGGCCTCGCTTTCGGTCAGCCGCGCCGCATTGACGCAGCGCGAGGCGGAACTCTCTAACGCGGAGGCCAATCTCAAGCGAGCCGAAATGCTGATGAATGACGGCTTGATCTCCGCTCAGGACCTGGAGGCCCGCAAGACCGGCTATCAGGTGGTGCAGGCTCAAGTGAGGCTGTCACAAGCCCAGGTCAGGCAGGCGGAGGCGGAGCTGCGCGAGCTGAACATCCGGCTCGGGCATACCCAGATTTTTGCTCCCATACACGCCCGTGTTGCGCATCGTTACGTGGATGTGGGCGCACTCGTCAGCCCCAGTATTCCCATCGTGCGCCTGGTGAACCTGGACACCATGGTAACGGCCGCGAGTGTACCGGAGCGCGAAGTCGGCAAGCTAAGAGTCGGCAACCGGGCGACTGTCCGCGTGGACGCCTTCGGCAGCCAGTCTTTCCAAGGCAGAGTGGCTCGTATCTCTCCCGTGCTCGACGCCGCAACGCGCAGCGCCAACATCGAAATCGAAATAGCCAATCCCGGCGGTTTGCTGAAGGCGGAGATGTTCGCCCGCGTGGAATTGGATTTGGCCTCCACCCGCGAGACCACTTTGATACCGAGAGAAGCCCTCGTCTACAGGGGGCAGCAACCCGGAGTCTATTTGCTGGAAGACAACCAGCATGCCTTCGTCCCCATTGAAACCGGGCTGATGCAGGGGGAGAAGGTAGAAGTGCTGGGCGGTATCCAGCCAGGTAAGACCATCGTCGGCAGGGGGTCCTCCATGCTCGGCGAAGGAGACCGTGTTGTCATAGCCGGGCAGGAGCGAAAAGGCCGGGGCCCCGGCGAGTAGAAAAGTCAAAGACCATGAGCCTACCTGATTTCTCTATCCGACGGCCGGTTACCACGCTGATGGTGTGCCTGATCGCCATCCTGCTGGGTGTGATCGCCTTCGTCAAAATCCCGGTGGACCTGATGCCGGAAGTGGTGTTTCCAACGCTCACCGTTTCGACACGGTATCAAGGCGTGGCGCCGGAGGAGATGGAAACGCTGGTGACGCGGCCACTGGAGGAAGCCTTCAGCGCGGCGCCGGGCGTGGAGGAGATCACTTCATCGTCTTCGGAGAGCCAATCCTCCATCCGCATCAGTTTCGCCTATGGCTCAGACTTGGCGGAATCGGCCAACGAACTACGATCGCGTCTGGACCGCCGCCGTTCTGCCCTGCCGGAGGAAGTGGAACCGCCCGTTATCTACAAGTTCGACATCTCCCAGTTTCCGATCATGTTCCTGACGGTCGCTTCCAAGGACCTGGGACCAAAGGATCTGCGGCAGTTCATCGAAAAGAACCTCCAATACCGGTTCGAGCGTGTGGCAGGCGTCGCGCAAATTGCCGTGCGCGGTGGCTTGAGGCGTGAAATCCACGTCGACCTGGACTTGCGCAAGCTGCGGGCGCTGGATCTTTCCGTGGCGCGCGTGGTGCAAATCGTACGGCAGGAGAATCTGAACCGTCCGGTGGGTCCGGTGCGTGAAGGCCGGTTCGAGGTTCTGCTGCGCACTCAGGGCGAGTTGCAGCACCTGGAACAGATGCGCAACATCGTGGTCACCACACGCAACAATGTGCCCATTCACTTGCGCGACATCGCTGAGGTGGCGGATTCGCATGAGGATGTACGCTACCTGGTGAGCGTGGATGGCGAACCGGCGTTGCGCCTGTTCGTTTACAAGCAATCGGGCGCCAACACGGTCAAAGTCTCCGACGGCGTCTGGGATGAGGTTGACCGGATCCACCGCGATTACCCCGGTATCCGCATCTCCACCACGGGCGACACAGCCGAGTTCATCAAATCATCCATCAACAACCTGGAGAGCGCCGCTTCCGTCGGCGCTGGTCTGGCCATCCTGGTGCTGATCTTCTTCCTGCGCAGCTTCGCCAGCACGCTGATCATCGGCATAGCCATTCCCATTGCGGTGATCTCCACCTTCGCGCTGATGTACTTCAGCGGGTTCACGCTCAATACCATCTCGTTCGGTGGTTTGGCGCTGGGCGTGGGCATGCTGGTGGACAACTCCATCGTTGTGCTGGAGAACATCTTCCGGCACCGTGAGGAGGGCAAGCCCTTGCGCGTGGCAGCTGCTTTAGGCAGCAAAGAGGTCGCCACAGCCATCACGGCTTCCACCCTGACGACCCTGGCGGTCTTCGTGCCCGTGCTCTTCCTTACCGGGATATCAGGTCAGGCATTCAAGCAACTCGCCCTGGTGGTTTCCTTCGCCCTCTTCTGCTCGCTTCTGGTGTCGCTCACGGTGGTGCCGATGCTGTGCTCCCGGTTTCTGCCGAGTCCGGACAAAGCCAGAGGCCATCGGGGCGTCCTCGGTTTCTTCGAGAAGCGCATCAGCGCCCTGCTCGAAGGGATGACCGGTGGTTATGTGCGCCTGCTGCGATGGGCCATTACGCACCGCATCAGCGTGGTGATCATCTCGGTGTTCTTCATGGGACTGGCCCTGTACCTGGTCCCGCTGATCGGCGTCGAACTTCAGCCCGAAGTGGATGAAGGTGAAGTCCGGGCCAGCGTCGAACTGGAGCCCGGAACGCGGGTCGAAATCACCGACGCGGTCATGCACAAGCTGGCCCGTATTGCGCAGGAAAACGTGCCCGAAGCCAAGAACATCATGATTGAAAGCGGCGGCGGGAGTCCGTTCCGCGGAGGCGGACAACACCTCGGCGAGTTGAGACTGGCACTTGTCGAGCAGGCCGAACGCAGCCGGTCCTCCCGCGATATCGCCAATGACCTGCGGGCGAAGATGCAGGCCGAGCCCGGCATGACCGTCCGCGTCCGCAGTGGCGGCGGCATGTTCAGCCGGATCAGCCGTATGGGAGCCGGCGACGGGGACCGTTTGGTGGTCGAAATTCGCGGGCATGACCTGGCGACTTTGGATCAGCTCGCGGAGAAAGTCAGAACGGCCATGGCGGCCGTGCCGGGCGTGGCCGACACCCAGCTGAGCAAGCAGCCCGGGACGCCCGAGATGCTGGTCTCCGTCGACCGTGCGAAAGCCTCCAGCATGGGCCTCAACGTCACCGACGTGGCTGACACGCTGGAGACAGCCATCGGAGGACGGCGTGCGTCGATGTTCCGCCAGGAAGGCGACGAATTCGCCATTCTCGTTCGGCTGCAGGAAAAGGACCGTCTTGGCCTGGAACAGGTCGGGCAGATTCCTTTGAGCACACCTACCGGCCGCACGATTCCGGCGGAGAGCGTCGTGCAATTGCGGAGGCAAGAGGGACCGGTTTCGATCACGCGGGCGGATCAGCAGCGCGTGGTAGCAGTTTCAGGCACGGTCGCGGACAGGGACTTGGGCAGCATCGTGGATGACTTGGATGAAGCTTTGCAGCAGATTCCGCGCCCGACGGGGTACGAGTTTGTCTACGGTGGCGAGTACGAAGAACAGCAGAAGGCTTTCCGGGAGTTGACCTTGGCTGCGTTGCTGGCCCTCGTGCTGGTCTACATGGTGATGGCTTCCCAATTCGAGTCGCTGCGCGATCCGTTCATCATCCTGTTCTCCATTCCGCTGGCAGCCATCGGCGTGACCAGCGTCATGTTGCTGACCAAAACCGCTTTCAATATTCAGGGCTTCCTGGGTGTGATCGTCCTGGTCGGCATTGCGGTCAACAACGCCATCGTGCTGATCGACTACACCAACCTGCTTCGCCGCGAGCATTCCATGCCGCTCCTGGACGCCGTTTTGCAAGCCGGCAGGAACCGTTTGCGCCCGATTCTGATGACCACCGTCACCACCGTTTTGGGCCTCGCGCCCATGTCGCTGGGCATCGGAGAGGGAGGCGAATTGCAGGCGCCTCTGGCGCGCGTGGTGATGGGCGGTCTCGTGACCTCCACGCTGATTACCCTGGTGTTCATACCCGTGCTCTACCTGATTCTGGAAGAGCGCACCGAGAGAGGGCGTGGCGCTGTCAGGAGCAAATCGTTGAAGCCGGCTGAGCCGCTGGCGACAACTGGCGATTGACCGGCGCTTACATGTAATCCGGAACCGCGATACCCAGCACATTGAGCGTCCGTTCCAGTTGCACCCGGAAGAAATCGGTCATCCACAACAGGAACACTCTGCGCTCGGCGTCCGGCTCATGGATCACGGGGCAGTCGTGATAGAAGGTGTTGAACGCCTGGGCCAGTTGGAAAGCGTACTTGGCGACGTGGGCCGGCTCGCCGCTGACCACGGCACGCTCAATGGCGGACTCTGCCTTGGAGGCTGCCAGCAGAAGCTGCCACAGGTCTTCCTTTGCCAGCTGCCGGCCCATGGCAGCCGCGTCCAACTTCGAGGAAAACTCTGGCAGCGGGCCGAACTGCTCAACGTACTTGCGGAGGATATTGCGAGCCCTTACGGCGGCGTACTGCACGTAAGGACCGGTTTCCCCTTCAAAGCTCAGCGCTTCCTGGAAGTCAAACGCGATCACCGTATTGCGGGTGAACTTGAGCATGAAGTAGCGTAGCGCCCCGGTGGCGATCTGGTTTGCCACTCGCAGCCGCTCCTCGGCGTCCGCTTCCGGGTGCCGGGAATCCACCTCAGCCAGCGCGTGCTCCACCAGCTTATCCAGCAAGTCGTCGGCTTTGACGCCGAGCCCTTTGCGCCCTGAGACTTCGACATACGGGCGCCGCTGATCCTCTTCGCTCAGCTCAATGCCCATCTCCGCGCAAGTACGCGGCGAAAGGGCGACCATTTCGTAGCTGAAGTGGAAGGAGCGCGCAGCCTGCTTTTCGAACCCTAGAGCCCGCAACCCGGCGACCACAACGTCCTGCAAATAGGACTGACGGGAGTCAATCACGTTGTAGACGCCTTGCCCTCCACCGAAAGCCGGCGCGCGTTCCCCGGCCGGTTGCGTCGAACTGACCCACACCTGATGCCCGCCCGCCTCCGTGAGCAGCGGCTGGTAATGGAAATCCTTGCCGAGCAAGCCAAACTTCCATAGCTGGTAAGCGATGTCCTTGCCGACATAAGTGACAGTCCCGTCGGACCGGACAATCACCTTGCTGTCATCTTCGCCGGCATCCCCGGAGAATGCGCTGGCGGGCATCACCCAACAGCCCGCGTTCTTACCCTTTGTCTCCAGGTAAATCGCCTTGCGTTCGCGCAAAAGGTCAAACGCCGTGGACCAAAACTTGAGTTGAAGAATCTCGCTCTCTCTGGGCAGGACGTCATAGTGGATGTCCAGGCGCCGCATGGTCCGCAGGTGGGCTGAGACGATGGCGTCCGCCACGATGTGAGCGGCTTCCGCCAGTTCCCCGTCGCCCGCTTCGATGGCATGCAAGGTGTGACGGCGCCACTCCAGGCTTGGAGGGTTTTCTTTGTAGTGGGTGGAGACGCCGGCGTAGACGTTCCAGCAGAGATAATCAAACCGTTCGCCTAGCGCCAGCTCCTTGATCTGATCGAGCGTCAACTCCTCTAGGTGATGGAAGCCCACCACCACGTCCGCCACCTGTACGCCCGTATTGTCGATGTAGTTCTGTACCTCGACCTCGCGTCCCAGCGCGCGCAGCATGCGCACGAACGTGTCGCCCAGCACGGCGTTGCGCAGATGCCCGATGTGCGCCGCCTTGTTCGGATTGATGTTGGTGTGCTCGACGATGATCTTGCCGTCCTCGCTGGACTCCACCGGCGCCCAGCCACGCAGGAGCGCGTGCCCGTACCAGGAACGGTCCACGCGGACGTTGATATAGCCGTTGCCGGCTACCTCCAGCGCGGAGATGCCTTCCATCGCGCCGAGTTCATCGACGAGTTCGGCGGCGATGGCGCGCGGCGCCTTCTTCAGTTGACGGGCCAGCTGAAACGCCACAGGCAAGGCCAGTTCGCCGAAGGAAGATTGCCGCGGCTGCTCCACAACCACCGGACATTCCCCGCCATGGCGCACTTCTACGTGCGCCGACACGAATCGCTGTAAGGTCTTCTCAAGGTGATGAAACACAAGACTTTGAGTATAGCAGGAGGGGGCCGCTCACCCTGCTGAAAGCGCCAGAATGCGCTTCCGAAGCTGTTACTTCACGGCGCCGGCAACGGAGCGCAGCATCGCAGCGACGCTCTCTGCCGTGATGTCGCGGTGCGGCGAGACCAGCACCCAGTCGTCGGTCAAGGCATTCCGGCGAAGATGCGGGTGTTGATTGAGTTCGAGCAATCTGCCTCCCAGCGCGGGCTGTTTCCGTCTGACCGGCCGCGCCGGATGTGTTCTCACCGGCCCGGCCTGCGCAGACGCGCGTTGACGGATCTTCCATCCTAGCGCTTCATGGGAAGTGCATCTGGCACAATAAACCCATGAACGCAGGTATCGAAAGAGTCCGTGAAAAAGGCAGCCGCATTGTCGCTGAAGGGAACCACATGCTTCCCGCAGCGTCTCTGATGATCGCCTCCGGTGTCATCCGTTCGCTGGACGACCTGAAGAAGCCTTTCGTCACGATCGTGAACTCCTACACCAACCAGATCCCCGGCCACGCGCATCTGGACAAGCTCGGCGAGGTGCTTCGCGCGGAATTGCTGTCGCTCGGATTCAACGTCTGGTACACGAACATCGGCGCGGCCATTTGCGACGGCATCGCCATGGGGCATTTTGGGATGAAGTACTCGCTGCCGTCACGCGAGCTCATCACGGATCAGATTGAATCCATCGTCGGCGCGCATCCGTGCGATGCGTGGATCGGCATCGGCAACTGCGACAAGATCGTGCCCGCCATGTACAACGCCATGGCCCGCCTCGACATTCCCTCGGTCTATGTCAGCGGAGGCCCCATGCTGGCGGGCAGCGGCAACAGCGATTTGATCAGCGTCTTTGAGGCCGTGGGCAGGCACAGCGTGGGCAAAATCGACGAGGCGGAACTCAGGCGGCTGGCGGAGAAATCCTGCCCCGGTTGCGGCAGTTGCGCGGGCATGTTCACCGCCAATTCCATGAATTGCCTCGGCGAAGCCATCGGCCTCGCTCTTCCCGGAAACGGCACCATTCCGGCCGAGCGTTGGGTGGATCAACCGGGGGGTCCGACCGAATTGAATCCGGAGCGCCTGGAATTGGTGCGCCGCGCTGCCAGCGCTCTGAAGAACTGCCTGGAGAACAACCTGCGTCCGCGGGATATCGTGAATCTACAGTCGCTCGACAACGCTTTCGCGCTGGACATGGCCATGGGAGGCTCGACCAACACCATCCTGCACACGCTGGCGCTGGCCCACTCGGCGGGCGTCGACTACGGCCTCGAGCGGCTGAACCGCATTTCCGACGTTACTCCGAACATCTGCAAGGTCTCTCCCAGCCGGCCCGAGGTTCACATTGAGGATGTACACCGCCACGGCGGCATCGGGACGATTCTGAAAGAGCTGGCAGCAGCCTCTGACAGCCCTCTGGACCTAAGCGCCAGAACGGTGGCTGGCACGCTCGCCGACTACGCGGATGCTTCTCCCGAAGGCGACGGCGATGTCATCCGCCCGGTTTCCAAAGCCTTCTCCGCCACCGGCGGGCTGGCCATTCTGCGCGGCAACCTGGCCCCCAACGGTTCGGTGGTGAAGGTCGCCGGCGTGGACGCGGACATGATGCAGTTTACGGGCCCCGCGCGGATTTATGAATCGCAGGAAGAAGCCTTGGCAGGCATCCTGAACGGCGAAGTCCGGGACGGCGATGTGGTGGTTATCCGGTATGAAGGGCCACGGGGCGGCCCCGGCATGCAGGAGATGCTCTCCCCCACCGCAGCCATTGTGGGGGCCGGTATCCGCGCGGCCTTGATTACGGACGGGCGATTCTCAGGCGGCACGCGCGGGCTCTGCATCGGACACGTTGCACCGGAGGCCGCCGCCGGAGGAGCCATCGCCGCGGTGCGTGCGGGGGACCGCATCAGCATTGACGCTCACGCGCGCGTCATCACTCTGGAAGTCGATGAGGCCGAGATTCAAAGCCGCCTTCAGGAATTGCCGCCCTTCGAACCCAAGGTGAAGCGCGGCTGGCTGGCCCGATATAGCAGCCACGTCACGAGCGCCGACACCGGCGCCGTGTTTTCCATTTGATACTGCAACGCTGCGGGGGAAACTTCGTTAACTCAGGCCTCGCAAGCCAAGAACTCGCCGGAAACATGACTGGCAACGGTAAAAAGCAAGGCCGAGCCGTGTCAGCAGGTATTCCCCTGCGTTCCGGGGCCGCGAGGGCGCGATAAACAGAGACAGACAGCGTGTGCAGTACCGCGCGTCGCTCGAAACCGAGGGTCCGCTGACGCGCGCGCGCGAGGCAGACGGCTCCGCCACGACGGCGGGAGGTGCTTGGTGATCAGACTCAGGCAGGGCAGGCACTGAGGGGGCAGCGGCGGCGGCGGCAGCCGCGGCGCCCGTACGGTTAGCTCTGCGCATCCAGGCTTACACGAGAACAGTGGGCACGCAGACCGGAAGTTCTCCCGCCAAATGCCACCCATCCTGTGGGATCACGCGGCCAGCTCCCTCGGGTCCCGCAATCCGCCCCCGTCGCCTCA
>JBBIND010000076.1:13735-21287 GCA_037444075.1 Acidobacteriota bacterium
CGTTCTGAGGCGTGCATGGACGGCTGAAAGACGCGCTCGCTCCGCCAGAACGCTTCCAGCTCATCCAGACTGCGGAAGAAGCCCACGGTAAGCCCTGCCAGGTAAGCGGCGCCGAGAGCGGTGGTTTCGATGTCAGCCGGGCGATTGATAGGGCAGTCCAGTATGTCGGCCTGGAATTGCATCAGCACGTCGTTGGCGGCAGCTCCTCCGTCCACCCGGAGTTCGCTCAGCCTCTGACCGCTATCGGCTTCCATGGCTTCCACCAGTTCGCGCGTCTGATAGGCGATGCTTTCGAGCGCCGCCCGGACGATGTGCGCCCGCCCGGTGGCGCGCGTCAGGCCGGTGATGAGACCTCGCGCGCTGGAATTCCAACGCGGCGCGCCCAGGCCTACGAAAGCGGGCACCAGGTACACTCCCCCGCTGGAGGGCACCGAGGCGGCCAGTTCCGCCGATTCTGTGGCCGAACTGATGATCCCGAGCCCGTCGCGGAGCCACTGCATGACAGCGCCGGCGATGAAGATGCTGCCCTCGATGGCGTACTGCGCCCGATGGTCCGTCGAAGCGGCGCGCGTGGCGATGAGGCTGTTGGCGCTCACCGGAGGGTCTTCGCCGGCGTGTATCAGCGCAAAACAACCCGTGCCGTACGTGTTCTTTGCCAATCCGGGACGGAAGCAGGCTTGCCCGAACAAGGCTGCCTGCTGATCGCCGGCTATGCCCGCAATAGGAATTTCGGCTCCCAGATGCTCCGCCACGGCGGAGCCCACCAGGCTGGCCGAAGGCACGATGCCGGGCAGCATGGCGCGGGGAATATCAAACAGCTTCAGCAGGTCATCGTCCCAGTCGCCCTGCGCGAGGTTCATCAGCATGGTGCGCGAGGCGTTGGAGTGGTCCGTCACGTGGGCGGCGCCGCCGGTGAGTTTCCAGATCAACCACGTATCGACATTGCCAAACAACAACTCACCGTCGCGCGCGCGGCTCCGCGCGTCGGGCACGTGGTCAAGCAGCCAGCGAATCTTGCTGGCTGAAAAGTATGCGTCTACCACCAGACCGGTCTTGCGCGTGACGATCTCGCCCTCCGGCGATGCTTTGAGCGCGTCGCAGGCGGCAGCCGTGCGCCGGCACTGCCAGACAATGGCGTTCGCAACCGGACGCCCCGTTGCCCGCTCCCAGACGATGGTGGTTTCCCTCTGATTAGTAATTCCGAGCGCCGCCACTGAGGCAGGCGAAATACGAGCCTTCTCCAGCAGCGTGCGCGCGGCCTTCACTTGATCCACGAAGATGAGCTCGGCATCCTGCTCCACCCAGCCCGGGTTTGGGTATTGGGAGGGGAACGGAACCGACTCCATGGCCGCACGCCGCCCTTGCTCGTCATACAGCGCCGCGCGGGCGCTCGAAGTACCTTCGTCTAGTGCCAAGATGTAACGCATTGGGGCATTATAATAGGGCGTATGTTCTTCCGCAGACGGAAGCCCACGGTCACTTCCCTGGATGAGCGCCTGGCGCGCCTCCAACAACAGCGCTGCCGGGTGAGCCGCGAACAAGGTGACCGCGCCACAATCCGGCGCGACGGCTGCGGAGCGGCCATTGAACAGCAGCCCGACGGCAGTGTGAAGATCCTCCGTGCTGGCGTGCTTGTGAACGGCGAAATCAGCGTATTGGTGGACGCCGGTTACCAGAAATGGCTGGAGACTCCTCAAGGCGAACTCGAGGCGGCTACCGCCCTTCAGCTCAAGGCGCTCCATGGGCTGCTCGAAGACGTCCGCGAGGAGTGCGGCTTAACCAGCCGCTACAACGAGTCACTCGGCACGGTAAATGACTCTCACGCCTACGACCGTGTGTCCGGACGAGGCTCCCGAACGTCCGCTTCGAAGAGCCACTAATCCCCCCGTTGAGGGGTCCCTGAATCAATCTTCTTGGAGGCAAGCCTTACTTAGCCCATAATGGGCAAAACGAATAGCCATGCCTAAAGATGGGGATAGGGAACCGCTTACGAGGGAATTGCAGAAGACACCAGCCGCAGAACCCATGGCTGAGTCCGCAGGGAATTCATCGGCAAAGGTCTTCGAGCAGGTCCTGTGCGATGAACTTCAGGCCATAGCCCAGGCCCGGGCGCTACGCGACGAGGAGTCGCCCGAACGGCTGGTTGCCGCACGAGAACGTCCGCCTCTGGAGGACACGGCCGGCAACACCTACGCTCAGGCGTACGCCGCTGAAATGCTGGGGCTTTCCTTCTCCGGCGGAGGGATTCGCAGCGCCACATTCCATTTGGGAGTCCTCCAGGCGCTTTCCGAGTTGAAGCTGCTGCGGAAGGTGGATTACCTTTCCACGGTCTCGGGGGGCGGCTACATTGGCGGCTGGCTTACGGCGTGGATACACCGGGCCGGCAGCGCCTTGAGAGTCGAGGAGAAGCTGGCCCGGAGCGGACGCGGCTCCGGCATCGAACCGCCCGAGATAGGGCATCTGCGGCGCTACAGCAACTACTTGACACCCCGTACCGGCCTGGCGAGCCTGGACACTTGGGCATTTGCGGCCACGTACTTACGCAACCTGCTGCTCAATTTGCTGATCCTGCTAGCCATGCTGGGCGCAGCGTTGATGGTGCCCCACTTATTTCTTTGGGCTCTGGGAGCGGTGGAGCCTGAGGCAACCCCGGCGGCTGCCGTGGCGGCGGTCTCGTTGCTACTCACCGCCCTCCTTCTGAGGCGGCACAACTTCAACTTCGATCAGCAGGCGGACCTGGAAGTCCAACCCGGACGCAGTTGGCTGTCCCGTCTACTGGATGCGCCCTTTCTGGTGGCGGCTGCGCTGGTTCTGGCTGTCTTTGCGGCCTGCGCCTGCGGTTGGTCGCTCGTGCAGGGTGGCGCGCTGGCGCGCGGGATGGAGTTCTTAGATGGTTCAGAAGCAGCCATGGTCTTCGCTCTGGGGGGCGCCGTAATCGGGTTTCTATTTGCGGCCGTGGAGACCACCAGATACCGCCGGGGGGCGGCGCTGTTAGGCGCTCCCATAGCGGGCGCCGTGGCCGGGCTGCTCGCCATGGTGTGGTTCTCCCTGGTGGCAGGATGGAGCCTGGGAGAACCCGCCGCCGCTGCCCGGTCCTGGCTGCTTTGGCTGGGCGTGCCGCTGGCGCTGGTGATCTTTCTGCTGGCGAAGGCGCTCCATGTCGGTTTGACGGGGCGCGGCCTGCCGCCTCACCGCATGGAGTGGTGGAGCCGGATGGGTGGCCTCTTGCTGGCAATCACGGTGGTGTGGGCGGGCATTTTCTGGCTCGCCTTGGTATGCCCCTACGTCCTCGGCGAGTACCTGTCTCCAAGCGTCGCGACCTGGGTCCGCGGCAGCCTGACATTTGGCTGGGTTATCTCGACCGCCGGCGCGCTGCTGGCGGGGCGCAGCCCGGCAACCGGCACGGGTGAGCCCGGCCGGAACCTGGAGTTGGTGGGGAAGCTGGCGCCGCCGGTATTCGTGGCTGGCATTCTGGCCGCCATAGCCTCAGGATTGCACGCCGTTCTGGCGGCGGTGGAGGATATCGGACACGCCTCTTACTGGTCCCAACTCTCGGTTGTTTCCAGCAGGCCGCTCACGCTGGTTCTGGTGACTGTAGCCCTCGCCGCGGCGGCGCTGGTCCTCAGTTGGCGTGTGGACATCAACCAGTTTTCCATGCACTTGCTCTATAAGCTGCGGCTGGCGCGCTGCTATCTCGAAGCCAGCCGCAGGCGCCGCCTGCACCCGTTCACCCGCTTCGCGCCGGATGATGACTTGTGCCTGGCCGAACTCTCCCCGCTGAACAAAAAGAAGCCTTACAACGGGCCCTTCCCGGTCATCAACGCCGCTCTGAATCTGGCGGGCGGAGAGGAACTTGCCTGGCAGGAGCGCAAGGCGGCCGCGTTTTCCTTCACGCCCCTCTACTGCGGTTTCGAGGTGCCTGCAGCCGCTACGAAGACCTCCCGCCGGCTGGCGGACGCAGGCTACCGGCCGACGAACGAGTATGCCTACTCCGACGGCGGCGTTTACTGCGGCACCGCCATGGCCATCAGCGGGGCGGCAGCCAGCCCGAACATGGGGTATCACACGTCGCCCATGCTGGCTTTCCTGATGACCGTCTTCAACGTGCGCCTCGGCTGGTGGCTCAGTAACCCGCGGCACCAGGATAGCTGGAACAGCCAGGGACCTGGCTTGGGATTGGCCTACCTGCTGTATGAGTTGGGGGCTTCGGCGAGTGACAAACGCCGCTTTGTCTACCTTTCCGACGGCGGGCATTTCGAGAACCTGGGCATCTACGAACTTGTGCGGCGCCGGTGCCGCTACATCATCGCTTGCGACGCCAGCCAGGACGCCAAGATGCAGTTCGACGATTTGGGCAACGCCATCCGCAAATGCCGTACTGACCTCGGCGTGGACATCCGCATCAACACCAGCCAATTGCGCCTGCCTGGCAACGGCTCGTGTTGCCCGTGGCACTGCGCCGTGGGAACCATCCACTATGGGCAGGGCCTGGCGCCCGGCACATTGATTTACCTCAAGGCGTCGCTGACGGGTGATGAGCCCGGGGATGTGACAAACTATCAAGCGCTGTGCCCTCAGTTCCCGCACGAATCCACCGCGGACCAATGGTTCAGCGAATCGCAGTTTGAGAGCTACCGCGCCCTCGGCCGGCACGTGGTCCTTTCGGCGATGGAGGATGTTGTCGAGCAGACCAGGCAGGCAGCATTGTCCGCGCAGGGGCTCGATCTGGAGGCGTTGTTTGTGGCGATGCGGAAGCGCTGGTATCCCCCACTGCCTTCCGGATTGGCCAGCTTCACCACGCACACCGTCGCCCTGCGGAAGCAACTGGAACGGCTGCACGGAGATCCGAACCTTCGCTTCCTGGACGCTCAGTTTTACCCCGAGTGGCGTGCGCTCAGCGCACAGAGTTCGTCCTCGTTGCCGGAGCAACTCTGGCTGCCAGCAAACCACGAGGAATTGAGAGCCGGCTTCTACTTCTGCAACAGCTTGATCCAGCTCATGGAGGACGTCTATCTCGATCTCCGTTTGGAGACGGACTGGCAGCATCCCGACAACCGGGGCTGGATGAACCTGTTCAAGCACTGGGCCTGGTCGGGGATGTTCCGCGCCACCTGGGCTGTGAGCGCATGCACGTACGGAGCGCGGTTCCAGAATTTTGCGCGTCAGCGCCTCGGCCTGGAATTGGGTGAGATTGAGTTCCGGCGGCACGAAGGGGCTTCACTCAGCCGCATGGTAGAGGTGGCGGGCGATCAACTCAACTTCCTGGAAAAGAACCTCATCCTCGATTTCGAGAGCAGCAATCCGGAATGTGCGAACGAGTTGTTCGTGCTGCAACTGAAAGTGGCTGATCCCATTCGGACAATGGAGAAGACTTCTCTCGCCAAGCCCAGCCACATACAGTTCACATTCGGTTTCGCCCTGGTGGGAGAGCGGCGGATCCTCTACTTCCGCGTGCAGGACCACTTGCGCCGCATGGGGCTGGCTCGGGGAGCGTTGCGTGAGCTGATCAAGGCCGAGGCAGTCACAGGATTGAACCTGATGCGGTTGTCAGAAGACGCGCCTGAGCCTTGCACCGAATCCGGCGCGCGCCTGTTCAAGGATCTCTTTCGCTCGGCGTGGGATCAGAGCAGTTAGCCGACGGAGGCGTGCGAAGCGCTTCCAGACAGCTGTGGATTGCTCGAACGCCGGTTCGCCCGCCTACAGCGCGCAGCGCGAAAGGCGGCGCACCAGGTCACGGTCTCCGTCCAGGAAGTCATACATCGGCAGGCGATCGCGCTGCTCCCAGCGGAGATCTTCGAAGATGATGTTGCGCAGAGTGCCCTCATAGCTTCTCACGCGATAGAAGATGAGCAGGATGGGGTGGCGCCCGCCGTAGCGGTGCTCGTACCGCGCGGCTTCGTCTCCTACCGTCGCCCGAATGTCCAGCTCTTCTTCCAACTCCCGCCGCAAGGCATCGCGCGTGTCCTCACCCGGCTTTACCTTGCCGCCGGGGAACTCCCACTTCAGCGGGTGCCGCTGCTCGCTTCGCCTCTGGCAAATGAGGATCTTCCCATCCTGTTCGATAAGTGCCGCAACAACAATAATTCCGGGTCTGCTCAAAAGCTCCTACCGTGCGCAAATGCGTCTTTCCATGCCCGGCAACCCAAGGTTGCCGCGCTGCGCCGCATGTGCGGTGCACTTTGGATAATATACGATCGGGCGGAACGGCCGCGCCGCCCGCTTGCCGTAACGCCGGTGAGAGTGCGGCAGGGCGCGGGCAGTTCCCCGGCCGCGAATGCGGCGGCTCTACATAACACATCCTTAACCTCGGCGCTCGGCGAGCCAGTATATAATGCCGTAAGCCCACCGGCAGTGGCAAGAAGATATGCCTGCCCTTGGCGAAGTGGCGCCGGGCAGCGGGGATGAGTTGAGTGAGGTTCTTGCCATGGTCCGAGGGGTGTGCGTGAGGTTAGTGAGTTCTTTGTTTACAAGGCGAGTTCCGCATGATGCGCATTGCTTTGCTCGCTTGCATTCTAGCCGCTGCGGTTTACGGCCAGCTCAACCGCGGCACGGTGACCGGGCAGATCACCGATTCCACCGGCGCCGCCATCCCCTCAGCGAACATCACGGTTCGCAACCAGGAAACCAACGCCGTCTACCGGATTGAATCCACGGCCAGCGGCCAGTACACGATGCCGAACCTCCCCGTCGGTATCTACGAAGTCACGGTTGAGGCGACGGGCTTCAAGAAGTACGTCCGTCCCTCCATCGAACTTAGGGTGACCGAAGTCCTCCGCATCGACGCGGAATTGGAGCTCGGCGCGCTCACTGAAGTGGTGGAGGTGCGGGGAGAAACGCCGCGCGTGCAGACCGACTCGCCCGAGGTCGGCACCTCGCTCTCCAACCGGAACATCATCGACCTGCCTCTCAGCTTCGCCGGCGCGCGGTCACCCGAGGCGTTCGCTTACAGGCTCTCCCCAGGGGTTACCGGTAACAACTGGACCTCGCAGATCAACGGCTCCACCTCCTTTTCGAAAGAGGTGCTGCTGGACGGCGCCAGCGTCTCCACTTACTTGAGCGGACATTTCGGCGAGTCCTCCGTGTCGCTCGAGGCCATTGAGGAATTCAAAGTCCAGACCAGCGGCATGTCCGCTGAGTTCGGACGCACTCAGGGCGGCGTCTTCAACTTCGTCATGAAGTCCGGGACGAACCAGATCCACGGCAGCGCTTACGGCGCCCTGCGCAATGAGGCCTTCAACGCCAACACCTGGGTCAACAATTTCCGCGGCGTGAAGAGGCCGCAGGACCGCAACCAGAATTTCGCCCTCAGCTTCGGAGCCCCGGTTTACATCCCCAAGGTATACAACGGTCGCGACAAGACGTTCTTCTACACCACCTACGAACGCTACCGCGAGCGCACCGGCGGTTTCGGCGCCCCGAACCGCACCTTGCCACAGCCCGAGTTTTACGAAGGCGACTTATCGCGTTTGCTGGGGCCGGCCCTGACCCAGACCGATGCGTTGGGGCGGCAGTTCATCCGGGGCGCCATTTACGACCCGGCAACATTCAGACA
>JBBIND010000077.1:0-8652 GCA_037444075.1 Acidobacteriota bacterium
ATGTCGCCGGTCTGGTTCAAGTCCTGCCGGTAAGAGATCTCGGTTACTACTTCGTAACCCGGATGCAGCAGGTACATCATCGAGTTCAGGTTCCGGCGCACGGGGTCCAGAAGTTCGTCCCGCTTCAATTTCGCGGCCATTACCACGAGCGCGCGGTTCGTGATGGCGTTGTAGACAGCCGTGCTGCGCTCGGTGTACTGCCCGTCATCATCAATGTCTATGCCTTCGGCCAGCCACTCGTCGATGCGGCGGACGGCTTCCCGGCTGGGAAACAGCTCGTTGGTCTGGGCAAGCGCGGAACAAATCACCCAACGGTGGTTGGGCGTGTGCACCCCGCCCGCCGTCATCCCCACGGCGGCTTTCTCGAGGAACGGAGCCATGAGCTTGAACAGTTCCATGGCGCCCCTGCGCCGGGCGACGCACGCTGCGCTCGCCACCCCGTGCACCACAAAAGCGGTGTCCGGCGGGGAATTGAAATTCGTCGTGATCAGGTCGATGTTGCCCTCGGCGTTCTGTGCCCGCTCCAGATAACCCGCCGCCAGCCGCATCCTTTCAAGCAGCGCACCGCTATCCCGGTGCTTCGATTGCGGGTGCAGGATGGCTGCCGTGAGGTGGTGCAAGATGCCGCCAGCCGTGCCGCAATGGAAGAGCCCGGTCTCATCCGGGTAGGCTCCCCGCCGCGGGCTCGTGGGGTCGGTCACTTGCTGTTTCAGCAAGTTCTCCACAATCTCCGCGTTGCGCCGGAGCGCTACGGTCTCCAGGGGATTCGCCGGGGACTGAGCCGGAGCTGCGAGGGCCACCGTGCTCGCTAAAGCCTGACGTCGGGATAGTTTAGCCGCCATATTTGAAGATGTCACTATAACATCAACTATTCCTGTTTACAATGATTGTTGCGAGGAATACAATCAGCCATGAGCGGGAGCCTTACCCAGAAGCTCAATTCCTCCAAGTCCTCCATCTCGCTGGCCGAGGAGGCTTTCGTCAGCCTCCAGAAAACTGCGGATGTTAGTTCGCAGCAGGTTGCGGCTACGCTCAGACCCTACGGGATCTCCCCGACCCAGTACAATGTCCTGCGCATTCTGCGCAGTGCGGGAGCCGACGGCATGCCCTGTGGAGACATCGGCGCGCGCATGATCACGCGAGACCCGGATGTCACGCGCCTGCTTGACCGTTTGGAAAGCCGGGGATTCACAGTTCGAACCCGGGAGCACAAGGACCGGCGAGTCGTCACCGTGCGGATCACTCCGGCAGGACTCGATCTGCTGGCGCGGCTTGACGCGCCTTTCCGCGCAGTGATGGAGGAACTGCTGGGATACCTGGGACGGGCAGAATTGGAGAGGCTGGTGAGTCTGCTCGAGGCGGTTTGCGTCAATCAACCGCCCTGTGGAAAGTCCACTGGAAGAGCGGCTTCTTCCTGCCTGATGGGTTTGAATTCGTCCTTGTGCTGCTGGCAGGGCTTCTCGCCATCCTTCTAGGCGGACCCGGGGCGGTTTCACTCGAGAGGCTGTTTCGCCGCAGATAAGGCGCGGCCGACTTCTGTCGATTACTCCAAGATGGGCTTGACGCGCAGTCCGTCGCGAAGATCAATCCCTGATGGCAAAGCCACCGCTTCGCCTTCCCGCAGCCCCTCCAGCACCTGCGCATCGACCACGTTCGTCAAGCCAAGCTTCACGCGTCTCCAGCGGAGTTGCTCGTCCTCGAGCACGTGAACGCCCACCTCACCCGCGCGCGTCAGGACGGCAGCCTTGGGTACCGTCAGCGCATCTTCCGCAACGCCTGAGCGCACGGCGGCGTTGATGTTCGCCCCCGCGGGGAGTTCGCCGCCGGGATTGTCAATGAGGGCCGCTACCTCCCCCACCTGCCTTGTCCCCAGCGACACTATCTGGTCGGGCATTTTCTCCACGCGGCCAACCCACTCCTTTCCGGGGCGGGCGTCCCAACTGATGACGGCTTCCATCCCCGGACTGACCCTGCTGAGTTCCGGCTCATCCACGTAGATGATGACGCGCAGCCGCTCGAGCGCCCCTATCTCTGCCAGCAACTCCCCGGGGCGAAGATAGTCGCCCCTGCGCGCTGCAAGGTTGTAAATGACTCCGGACAAAGGCGCGCGTACGCTGGTGAGTTCCAGTCTTTTGCGGGCGGCGTCAACCGCAGCCCGAGCTTCGCGCACCCTGGCCGCGATGGCCGCCTGTGCTTGCGGCGAGGCCAGTGCCGAGCGCTGATTTTCCACTCCCGCGATTTCAGCTTCGGCCGCCCGCAACCGGTCGCGCGCTGCGTCGACCTCCGTCCGCGTGGCCGCTTGCCGCTCCACAAGCCGTTCCAGGGAGGCCACTTCACGCTGCGCCGCGGCTCGCTCGAGTTGTGCGCGCTTCAGGGCATTTTCCAGGGAGGCCAACTCTGTTGCGGGACCGCCTGCACTCTGTACAGCCTGATCGGCGTCGGCTTGGGCCAGGCGCGCCTCCGCCGCTTCTAACTCCGCTCTGGCTCCCCCGGGTTCGATCTGAGCCAACAGGGCGCCGGCTGCCACACGGTCACCCTGAGCTGCCATGAGCTTCACCAGGCGTCCTTCGCGCTCGGCATGCACGGGCACACGCTCGAACGGTTCCACCTGCCCGTTGGTGTTAAGCACGCTGACCAAAGTCTGCCGCTTCACGGCCGCGAACCGCGCTTCCGGTGCTGGAGGAGGGCGCAGAATCAGCCACGCCACCAAGGCAGCCACTGCAACGAGCAATAGCCCAACCAGCCGTTTGATCAAGTCTCTATTCTATCCGCGGGGAGGGCCGTGAAGACGGTTGCGGCAGGAATCCCTATCCTCTATTTGCCCCAGCCGGTATCCGCATTCCGCCTTATGCCGGGTTCATCGCTTGGTCAGGCGGTTCTTTCGCGACTCCGGAGCCTCCGGCGTTTCAGCCGGGGCAATAACAAAAGGCGCCGTCTCCTCGTCCACTCCTACGGGTCTGGGTCCGTAATGCGGGAGCGCCTGCCCGGCCTCGTAGGCGCCTATGTCCGGACCATCTCCCAGGAACATGCCGTTGATATTGGGCAAGCGCTGAGCGGCGTCTACAACCTTGGAGGAAGCGCGCGGTCTCAAGTCGGGCGGTTCACGCTCCGGAATGGCGGGCAGGGGGAAGTCGACGCCCTCGAAGACGTCCCACTCCACGCGCATTCCGTTGGGCTCAGCCTGGAAGAAGTCCAGCCGCCCGATGCGTGCCCGGAAGGGCACCCCATAGGCGCCCACGGCATCGTAGTCAAAATCACAGTTCGGTCCGGGATTGGTCATGTTCGCAGCCATGCCTGTGCCCGCGCTGTAGCCCCCGTAGCGTTCTTCGCCCGGAGGTCCGCCAAAGGATAGGTTGTTGCGGAAGTAGGCGTGGTCAAAAGGCTGCCCGGAGAAGCACGCCATCCCGTCGCCCACTTTGACCGTCGTGTTGTGCAGCGCCACGTCGCCCTGGCTGAAGCGATGGAGCTTGAACGGCACGTACGTCAGGTTATACATCACGTTGCGGATGAAGTAAGTCGGTCCGCCCAAACCCGGCTGCGAACTTAGGCCAACAAAGCAGTTTGTCAGCCGGTTGCGAACAATGCGGCAGTTGTTGAAGCAGAAATCGGCCTCAATGCCGTCGTCGGCGCCGGTGTAGATGTCGTTGCCGTAGACGTCGATGCTGACCTGCTCGTGGACGCCCGTGTCTTCCATGAAAGAGATGCAGTCGCGGAAGCCCGTCACGCGGTTGAAAGCGATGACGTTGCCCGGACCGGTAAGCTGTACACCTTCGCCAAGGTTAGCGCCGTTGGCGCCCATGGCGTGATTCGTCCACGGTGTCGGTCCGTCGATGATGTTGTCGGCGACGTAGGCATTCTTGGCGCCCGGCGGAGAGGACGCCCGTACACCGTAGTTGGCCGTGATGCGGCAGCGGCGCACGACGCAGTCTTCCGAACCGTTCAGCGTAATTCCCGTGCCGGTTGCCCGCACGGTGAGCCCTTCGAGGTATACGTGCTTGCGTCCGTTGAGCGAGATGGATTCAAACACCGCCTCTCCGTCCTCCGAGCGGTAGACAATCGGGCGGCCGGGTTCACCGTCGCGGTTGGCCACGAAGCGCCCGTAGTTGCCCGCAGCCAAAAGCAGGATCTCGCCGGGTTTGGCGCTGTTCAACTCGCCCGGTCCTACCCTGCGTTGCACGGAGTCCGGCGCAGCCCGGGGCACCGGTCGCGTGCGCGCCGTAACGTAGCGCTCGTCCGAGCCTCCGTCCGGGTCTTCCAGCCTGAGGTGGATTTCGTATTCGGTATCCGGGCGCAGGTCAAAGATCGAGCCTGAATGCTTGTTGGCCCACTCGAAGGGCACGGTGGTGGTCTGGCCGCGCCCGGCGGGCACGCGCCGCAGGGGCATGGCTTCCCGCCATTCCTGCTCGCCCTTTGGGCGGTAGCCTACTCGCACGACGCCGTTGAGGTTGTCGTCGCCCGCGATGGTCCATTCCACCGCCAGGTTGATGAGCGTGGGATAGGGTGTGGTCACATCACCAGCCAGAGTCGCGTTCTGAGCTCCGGCCACAGCCGCGCAGCTCAACAGCAAGGTCAGAGCGATTTTCAGAGTCCACCTCCGTTCACCGTTTATTTAACTACGCTTCGCGGTTTGATGGCGAACGGCAAGACTTCCGCGTTGTGACTAACGGTAGAACGGCGCCCAGTTGATCCAGCGGGGGCCGTAGTGCGGTTCCTCGCGCCCTACCTCCAAGGCGCCGAGGTCGGGCGCTTTGCCGGCAAAACCGTCGTTAATGGTGGGCAGGGCGAGACCGGCGTCCACAGCCTTCGCATTCGGCTTGAGCCGGAAGTTGAGATCCATGGCGTGGTAGACGTGGTGGCGGCGTGCAAGGTCCGGCGGCGCCAGGTTTTCGAAGACGTCGTAATCGACTTCGATGCCGTGAGCTTCCTGACCCGTGGCTTTCCGGAATTCAGCCAGCGTGGCGAAGTTCCGCCAGGCCTTCTCCTCGGGTTCGTAGGCGGTCTCGCCGGGCGGCGGCGCCAGCCAGCTGTATTGGCTCGCGACACCGGGGTTGGGGCGGAAGCCATTGTAGTCGCTGCTGTAACTTCCGGTGGCGTTGGCCCATGTCATCACGCCGCGGTTCGGCGTGTTGCGTCCCATGAACAGATTGTTGCGGAAGTGGGCGTTCGAGTAAGGGCTACGCGCGGTCTGCTCGGTAATCAGAGTGTTGTGGTAGGCGAGGATCCCGGCGGGCGCGGAACTGAGTTTGAAGGCGCTCCCGGGGACATGATAGAGCAGATTGCGGAAGAAGTAGACGGGTCCGCCGAAAACCGGCTGCGAACTGTAGCCGTTGTGCGCTGCACTGACGCCCCGGTTCTGAAAGATGCGGATGTTGTGCACGCCGCCATCGGATTCGATGAAGTCATCGTTCGACAGGTGGATGTCGTTGTTGTAGATGTCGATCGAGGAGGCGCGGCGCTCCGGATCCGCGCTGGGCGGGCCGTAGGTGGAGATGCAGATGCCGTCGTGGAAGTACGCTACCGCGTTGTGGGCGATGACGTGTCCGGGTCCGTAGACTTTCACGGCGAAGAAGCTGCGCAACTGGTGCGAGGGGTAGATTCCGGCAGTGCGCATGCCGGCCTGGTTCCAGCCGATGAGGCGCATGCGGTCTTCGCGGCCCAGGAAGAGGTTGTCGGAAATGAAGAAGTCGCGCGAATCAGCGTTTTCCGTCCACACTCCGACGCCAATTTCCTCGAAGCGGCAATTGCGGACCGTAAGTCCCACCGCTCCCATGACACCTTTCTCGCCGGCGAATAGAGCAATGTCGGTGTTGCGGAAGGTCAGCCCCTCGAAGATGTGATGGTGGGTGGCCATTACGTCAAAGAGCTTGTGGTTGCCCGCGCCGTCAAAAATCGCTTCGCCGTCGCCGGCGGCTTTGATGGTGATGGGTTTCTCAGCCGTGCCCTTCAGAGAAAGCGATATGGAGCCTGTGAACGGCGCGCTCAGCGGGTCGACGTAGTTCAAGCGATCCGGACGGTACAAACCCGCGTGAACAAGAATCGTGTCGCCGGGCTGGACCGGGTTCATGCGGACCGCTGTCCAGTCGCCGCGTCCGGGACCGTAGTAGGCGTGCTTGAGGCCTATAAAGCTGGGCTCCTGCCGGGGGCCTTCATGGTCAGGCGGATAAACGTGGAGGACGCGCCCTCCCGGGTAGGATCTCGGTTCGGCCCGCGTAGCCACAGTGGCGCGCTGCTGCGAAGGGCCGTCGACGCCGTCGGGGTCGCGCAGCGTGAACTCGCATTCGTAGCTGGTGGCCGGCTCTAGATTCAGGATGCTGCCCGCGAAACCATCTGGGACGGTGTAGACCATGTTGTACTGCTCGCGGTGCACGCGCTCTCCGCCGATGCGCAGCAGCGGAAGGGCCGGGCGCCAGGCGGTAGTGCCTGCCTTCCGGAAGCGGACCTCGACCGTGGCGTTCCGGTTGGCGTCTCCTTCGATGGCCCACTCGAATCCGAGGTTCAACAGCGTGGGACGCTGTACATGAAACCGGCCGGGCCGGGTGGCATTCTGGGCCTGCAGCGTGCAGGCCGCCAGCAAGAGCAGGGCAGCGACGCGCATGGTGAGGGCCATCTTACAACATCAGCGGCGACGTGGCGTCGAGCTCCGCCGCATGGAGTTCAGTGCAGCAGAGCCAGAAGCGCATGCGTTCCGAGTCGCTCTTCCGCGTTGGCAG
Source organism: Acidobacteriota bacterium (assembly GCA_037444075.1). Classification (GTDB taxonomy): domain Bacteria; phylum Acidobacteriota; class Terriglobia; order Bryobacterales; family Bryobacteraceae; genus JBBIND01. The sequence goes on from JBBIND010000077.1 coordinate 6,711, forward strand.
GGGGATGCGTGATGGTCGTAGCAGGATCCCTTGGCTGCAACGCGCTCAGGCCGCGCGAAGCGAGGCGCAGACTTCGAAAAACCAGGCAGGCATGGGTCGTTCGAGATCCCAGTAGATGCTAATGGGGCGATTGCCGGAGTGTGAAACATACCGCAACGGGCCCAGGAAGAGAAACGGCTCCTTACGCTTCGGCCTCACGAACAACAGGAATCGGCACCCGTTCTCCTTCTGACGCACGTAACGCTGACCCGCTGGAGAATCCTCGCCTGTCGTGCTCTGGGACTGCCAGTGGAAACGCGTCGGACTCACGGCAAAGTCCTCGTATCTCGTGGTGGGCGAGAACGCTTTGTCCGACTTGTCCAGGGTCACGAAGAAGAGTTCAGTGTGCATTTCCCTGATCCACAGGCAGCCCGTTTGTGTGTGAAACTTGCCAATCAGGTGTGGCAGCCCCAACCCCACCAGCACTTCGTCTCGTGTGTACTGACGATGAAGGAAGACCGGGCAACCGGCGAGAATGGGTTCCTCCTCGGTGTGAAACTTGACGCGGTCCAGCAGCGCTGCGCACAGTTCCTGGAATTCGCTGCCTGCCGCAGCGTTTTGAAGCAGCCGCTCAAGCCCGGTGCTCCAGCTATAAGCGGTCTGAGAAGCACGCGGCTGCAAAAGGCGAAAGGTAAGCATCTCCACCATACGCCTCTCGAGCGGTGGGAGGCTATCCGGCGAAACCGGGCTTCCAGTCAGCAATTGCCGGTACAGGCTCAAGCGCCGCGTCGAATCCATGTGAAGCAGGAGCCGGAAACGTTTCGCCAGCATAAGATCGGCGTCCGTAAGGAGTTCAATTCGAAATTGAGATTCGCCCAGGAGAGAGTTCCATCCTCCGACGGATGGCTTGTAGACATCGCCAAGGTCGTAGCCGGTTTCCGCAACGTACTCTGCCAGAGTCGGACGCCGGCCGAGCTGCTCAATCAATGCGTTGAGTTCCGCGGCCATCCTCGCTCGGCTTGTCTTCAATTGCTCTTTCAGGTTCTCCAGAATGAGCTTCCTGGATTCCTTGTCGAGGCGGAAGTAGCAGTTACCGGGGAGCCGGGTGATCCCCGTCTCAAGCTGATTGGTGACTTGCCGGCGTGTGCCTCCGAAAAGCGCCTGAAAGCGGCGATCGAAGCGGAACTCCCGCCGCTGATTCCCGATGAAGTCCAGCACCAGGCAACTGGTTTTGCCTGAATCCAGCCTGAGTCCGCGCCCGAGTTGCTGAAGAAAGACCGTGGCGCTCTCAGTGGGCCGTAGGAAGAGGACGCAATCCGCCTCGGGGATGTCCACACCCTCGTTGAACAGGTCGACCGTGAACAACACATTGACCGCGCGGCTTCTCAACATCGGTGCCGCCTGAGACCGCTCGTCTGCAGGCGATGCGCTCGTGATGGCACGAGCCGGTATGCCGGCATCGCAAAACGCCTGCGCCATGAACTCTGCATGCTGGATGCTCACGCAGAAGCCAAGCGCCCGCGCCTGACGCCATTCACCGTAAATCTCACAGAACTCCTTAACAATCAGGTTGGCCCTGCGAGTGTTGCCAAGGTACCGCTGTTCTAGCTCGCTGATGGCGTAAGCGCCGCGTGACCAGGACAGACTCGAAAGGTCCGTGCCGTCGTGAACGCCGTAGTAGTCAAACGGTACGAGGTACTGGCGCTCGATCGCGTTCCACAGACGCATTTCGTCAGCGATGCGATGGTCGAACCAGGGCAGGATGCTCTCTCCATCCATGCGTTCCGGAGTTGCCGTCAGCCCGAGCAGAATGCGCGGCTGAAGGGCGGCGATGATGTCGCGATAGCCTTCGGCAGGGACGTGGTGCGCTTCGTCGAGTACGGCGTATTCCCAGTAATGGGCGCTTTGAGATCCCAGCAGACCTCGGCTTCGGAAGCTCTGAATCGTTGCGAACAGGTGGTCG
>JBBIND010000077.1:8662-16629 GCA_037444075.1 Acidobacteriota bacterium
TTCTCCGCCGCCGAGGAGGTCACCGAAGGACTCGTCGCGCAAAACATGGCGGAACCGCTCCCGCGCTTGCCGCAGCAGTTCCTCGCGGTGGGCCAGGAAGAGGAGTCTGGGCCGCTTCCCGGTGAAGGGTTGGCGGGCATAGTCAAAGGCCGCGATCAAGGTCTTGCCGGTTCCGGTGGGCGCAACAACGAGGTTCCGGAGATGTCTGCGATCGACGCGCTCAGTCTCCAACTGGTCAAGCGTGGCTTGCTGATACGGATGGGGGCGCAGGTCGAAGAAAACCGGCGAGGCGGAATCCTTGCGGCCCGGTCCTTGTTGGGCAAAATCCAAAGCCCGCTGCACTCTCCGGCAAAAATCTTCATCGTCCGGCCTGAACAGCTCGAATTCCTCGTCGCACCAGAGGGAATTGAAAGCGCCGTGGAAGCGCTCGACCGAATGGGGTGCTTCCACCTCGCTTAACTTGACAGTCCATTCAATGCCGTCTTCCAGCGCCGGTCCGGACAGGTTCGCCGAGCCGACATACACGCTGCTGAATCCGTTGTCGCGTTGAAACAGCCACGCCTTGGCGTGCAGGCGCCGCCTCCTCCCGTCCAGGGAGATCTTCATTTCGACATTGGGCAGGCGCGACAGTTCCTCTATGGCACGGAAGTCCGTGGCGCCGATGTAGGTTGTGGTGAGGATACGAATGGGGACCGAGCGCGCAGCCAAGTCCTGGAAAGCCGTTTTGAGACGTTGCCAGCCGCGCCACTGTATGAAGCTGACGAGCATGAAAACTCGGTCCGCAGTGGTCATTTCGCGCTCAAGCTCAAAGCCGAGACGAGGTTCGTCTACGGCATTCATCAGAAGCGTGGTCGCGCTGAGGGGGGTGGAGGGCGGCTCCGGCGCGCTAGCCCCGCGGTAAAGTGCACGAAGGACTTCGCCAGACACGTCGACGGAATCGGATTCGACCAACTCCTCTCCGTGGGAGCGAAGGAAGTCCAACAGCGCGTTTGCCAGGTCAATCTGCCGCTGTTTGCGGTGGTCTGCGGGAAGCCCCTTCAGTCCAGACTTGATCTGACGAATCAAGTGGCGCGCGAGATAGTCCGGGCAGTCGCTTTCCTCCAGCGTGGCGATTAGCGAACGGAGTCCTGCGGATGCCTGGCCTTGCAGCAATTCACGGAGGCGCCGCGTGATGAGTTGGTCGTAGATGCCCTCCTTGAGTTCGCCCATCTCCGATGAGTAGCTCCAGAAAGGGAATCATCTCCCAAACGTCAACTCAGGGCAAGCGAATTCGTGACCCCGGTTAGAACTCGGGGCTGTCCCTCTTAGCCGCTTCGGCTACTGCCTTTTGTCTGGGAATTGCGGGCTCGCCGCTATAATGAACCACCTATGCGGCGGGGGCGTTACGCGGCGGACTTCGCCAAACTCGTCTAACCGGTGAGGCGCCGACAACTACTTGTATGCGCGAAGCTCGAGTGAACACTCCGAATCGCCGCGATTCCCGGAAGCCGCGACTGGTATGTGCGGCGCCTGTGGAGTGACTGAAAGTAGACGCTACTTCTTCTGCTTGCGAGTCCACTTGAACAGCATAGGCTGTTCTTTCCCGTCGGCCATGCTGACCCACTCCTGTGTGAAGGTGTTGGGGTCCACGATAGTGACCGTGAGGTGACGGATGTAGCCGTCAGTCGGCTTGGTCAAGTTGGTGATGTCAGCGAAGCGGAATCGAATCGAATTGCCGTCGGGCGAATTTCCGGATGTGCGCATGCGGGGCTGGTTGCCGATGCTGCAATAATGTGTCGCCACCAGGGCATCCCCGTCCTTGTGGTATATCGTCACCATGTCCGGCTCGGGAGCAGGCATCTTCATGGATTCCATGAGCGCGTTGCCGCCGGAAATCATGGTGTAGGTTACCGTGGCTTTCTTGCCGCCCTCTTCGCCCTCCCACTCGCCGACCAGAGTCATCAGCTTACTCCAGGAGTCGTCGGCGCCAGGAGCGCCTACGGCGGTGAGCAACGCGGTAAAGATCGCCCACAGTAGGGTTCGTGTAAACATATTTTCATCCTAACAGGGGCTTCGCGGACGTTGTACTCTGCAATTGCCGCTCAGAGCGAGCAAGTCTCTTACTTGGGTAATCAAGGTTCGTGTTCTGGCGGAGTGTTGATTCATGCCCGGCGAGGCGGCAGTTCGGCATCACCGCGCGCATTCGGTAGCAATGCGGACCGCAGCACGGGCTGGAAGAAGCCTGACTTGAGGCCTCGGCGGCTGCGCTTTTCAATCGAGCGAATCGCGAAAATGCTGACGGTGGCTGGGGCAGCGGCAGCGTCCGTTAGTGGGTTGCGGGCAGCTCTGGATGAGGAGGACCTGTTCGTCACCATCGCTGCCTGGGATGGGGCCAGAGAGGATGACGGATTCCGGTCCCAGAAAGCGATCGTGCAAAGTGCGGACCATGTACACGCCACAAGCGGCGCAGAAATAGTAATCATCCGTGTACTCATCGCCCATGATCCTGGCCGAGATGCTGGCCCGCAGTTGCTCACCGCCGAGAGGCGTGCCGCAAACGCCGCAACGAATCAGTTCGCTTTCCATAGCAGCCCGTTATAGCAACACCGGAGAAAGTCTTTCCGCAGAATCACGCAGGGTGCTGCCTCGGAGCTTAACCGGTTGGACCGCCGGTTGTTCGCCAGGCAATCAGAAGAACACCCAGAACGATGAGCATCCCGGCGACTACCATGCCGACTATCCGAGCAGCCACCTGGAGAAGCTGTGGCCTTGTGAAAACCAACCGGTGATCCTCATCAGTATCCGGGTCAGGTTGATATCCCTGGGTCAGGAGAACAAACCTCCCTGGATGCGGGATTTGAAACACCCGCAGATCCATTCTGGATTTCCGGGCGCCCGAAGTAACAGTGCGCATCAACACGAGCCGGCTACTAACCGGCGACCCGTAGTCTGTCGTCATTTCGGCTTTGAAACGCGCAAAACGGCTCGTCAACAGTGGTCCCTCAATGGCAAGTATCACGCGACCCGCCTCCGGAAATTGAAGTTCCTGCCGCTCCAATACGGGCACCCGCAGGATGACTGACTTTCTGGTCAGTTTGACCACATTCACAATCAGGAAAACGAGCGCAAGGACTCCGATCCAGATGAGCGCGGAGCCTATCCAAAGGCCGCGCTGTATGTAGAAGTTCCAGACCGACACGATCAAGCTCCTCTCCCGTCCGGCTTTCCGCCGCGGTTGTCGCTCTCAACGGGCATTCCTACTGAATGGCGTCACGGAGGTTTCCGGTCAGGTTAATCAACCGCTCCCACTCGGTTTGATTTCGAGCCCAGAAACTCGATACCTTGACGCGATTTCCGGTGATCTCGATGTTCAGGTAGTAATCCGCCTGCGCATAGTGCTTCAGCAGGATCGTCTGCACATTTTCGTTCAGCACCGTATGCGCCATGCCGCGCTGATCACAGGTGACGGTGAAGTGCTTTCGGAATTCCTCGCTTCCCACCTCCACCTTGTCGCCGACGAGTTCCTCCAGTACAGGCACGCGCGGGGAGATCTGTACCGGCGGCTCCACGAAGCGGGCAGTCGGCTCGGCGATACAGCCGAAGCCATTGGAGGTTGACCTGGCGCGCAAGCGCTGACGGTATTGGAAGAAAAACATGCTCTGAGGCGGCCAGGCGATTTGAACGACGTTGAAGAGATCGTACCGGGTGTCCGGATACATCTCCCGAAGGACGCCCGGCAGGGAGGGGTGGTCCGAGCCGAAATAAGTCCAACCCTTCAGGGCGGCGTACCGTTGTACGGCTGTCTTCTCGTTCCGAGCCTGGCGAAAGGCGAAGAAAGCGGCCAGCAGAACCAGAGCCGCGAAAGCGGACATGACAATGATTTCGAGATTGGTCATCCTGCTGCGCACCCTGCGAGCGTGGCGGGCTGCCCCGCGCAAGAACGCCTGGAAACGGGAAGCCACGGCTTCACCGTGCTCCCCGGGTTGCCTGCTTGCCAACCGAAAGGATGGCGAACCATGCCTGACAATCGAAAGGCAAACGATCTGAAACCAGGACGCCGCTGCCTTCGAGTTGGTCGAAGAACGGCAATTCGCCGGCCGGCAGCACCAGGACCTTCTCGACGGTGGCGACACGTATCTCCGACCCGGCTTCGCGGAAGACTGCCTGAAGTTCCGGGTACGCGGAAGCCGTGTTCAGCAGATCCCTTACGAATCCGTTCTTGTTGCCGTCTTCAGGCGCCCCGCGCCGTGTGTTCCAATCCGGCGAGTGCTTGGCCGCCAGAGCGAGCCGCACCGCCAATTCCGTACTGAGCTTTCCGTCTGGAAAGAGGCGGCCCCAGTAGAAGGTGCGATACCTATCGGGCTCCGGCGTGGCTTCAAGCACCTTCTTCAACAACGCCGCCAGCAAAGGCGCTTGCTGCGAAAGGGGCAAGAGGCAATCCTCGTAGTGTGAGATCACGTGGCGGTTGGCCTCCGAATCATACGTCACCCAGCGCAGCCGGCAATTATCTTTCGAGATAGAGTAAGTCGTCTGCCGTAGGGAGGAGTCTCTTGTAACCGACACAGCGTCGGCGAGTGGCGGTTCGTCGAACCGTGAAGCGGGGCGTGTTCCGGATGTCTCCGTGCCACCGCAATTCAACAGCGCAAGAAAAGCCAATAAAGAGAAGAAGAGTACGGATTTGCCCATCGCCGCATCAGTGATTGCGGGGACTGAGGTGCTGTTGGTGGCAACGCCCTTGGCGCCGCGTGCAGGACGTTTGCCTGCCGCGGGGCTGGCGGAGCCGGAATGCCCATCCTCGCTGATGGTTGACATAAGGCGGCCCGAACCGCAGCGATTCCGACTAAGAGTTTACTGCAATGCGCACCATTTGCGAAGTGGAAGAATCGAGGGAGGCAGCCGGACAAAGAAGCATTTACCTGCAAGCGGTGGCGCACGCTATTGTGGGGGAGACTGGCGGCTGGTGCCACGCGATGGTGGCAGAACTGGTTCCGGCGTGGAGCCCGGCCCATCCGGCTGCAGACACAGACTTCAGGAATGTCCGCATCCGATTTCTCAGATTGCGCAGCACGCTAGGATGGTGTCGCGGGGAGCACCTTTGATGAAAGCCACACTGACAAGGGCGATGCTGGTTGCCTCGGCGCTGGTAGCGCCTCTCCTGTACCTAGAGTTGCGTTACGCGTCGAGGAACTACGCCCAGGGCCCTCTTCCGCCTGTTGTCCAGTTCCCAATTCCGCTTTTCATCATCTTGTGGCTGATACCGGTGGTCTCCGTGCTGGTTGCGGCTCCTCTCATGCGTGCCGCGCATGCGGGGCAGAACTTGCTGGACCGCCCGGTCGCGCTGGCCGTGCGTGTCGCATTCCTACTCATAGCAGCGCTGTTATGGGCAGGGATCGTGGCCGACCAATGGCCTTGCTTCATGGGTTTGCCGAACTGCGACTAGCGCAGCATGAGACCGCCGCGGAAGATGGATGCGTATACAGAGGAGATGTTTGGCTCTCTATCCCGCTGCGGCACCAATACGCAGGCCATCCCAAAACCAACAAAGGCACCGTGTCCGGTTCCACGACGTCATGCGCTAAGTGGCTCGGAATGCGGAAATGAACACGGTTGCTCATCCCGCGGGCAGCGACGGTTTCGTCGAAATAACGGCGGTCGGGGGCAAGATCGAGGACCTCAGCCGAGAGCCCGGAGTGGGCGCGACAGAGGGCAACGCTGTAGAGCCCGTGACAGCCGCCTAAGTCCAGGACGCGGCGGGCTCCCTCCGGTACGGGCGTGAGTTTGGTGACCTCGTCGACGTTCGAGCGCGAAATCTCGATCATCGCTCGTGCGTAATCCTCCCACTGCTCGTCGGTGTAGCTGTCGATGCTCCTCTGACGCGGTTGGCCGGCCCGAAGGGTGTGCTCGAGGTCAACGTAAGAGCTAAGAACCCGGACCAGGCCAAAGCCATCGAAGCGGACTTGGCCACCCTCGAACCTGCCGATGCGCGGGCAAAGTCAAATCTGCTGGAACGGCGCGCGCAAGCGGCCGAGGTCCTTGGACGGAAGCTGGACGCCCTCGTCCTGTACCGCGCCGCCCTCGCGATTCGTCCCAAAGCTCCGGCGTTTACTGATCCGTTGAAGGAGAACATCGAGCGGCTTAGGAAGGAGTTGGGTGGAACCCCCGCCGCGTATGCATTCCTTCTCGATAGGACCAAACCGTCGGAGGCGACCGACTTCCGTTGGGAGAAGCCGCGGAAGCCGGTGCCAGCTTTCAGTGTCTTTGACCTGAACGGCAAGACTTGGACGCTGGATGGGTTAAGAGGCAAGGTGGTCCTGATCAACGTGTGGGCTACCTGGTGCGGGCCGTGCCGTGCAGAGCATCCCGCCTTCCAGAGGCTCCATGACGAGCTGAAGACGCGGCCGGATATAAGCGTTATCAGCTTCAACGTCGATGACGACATTGGGAAAGTGGCTCCGTACATTCAGCAGCACGAGTATACGTTCCCCGTGCTGTTCGCCCGTGAGGTTGTGGACCAGGCGCTGGAATCGATAGCCATTCCCCAGAACTGGTTCCTGAATCGGAACGGCGAGCTCGAAGCGGTGCAGGTCGGCTACTGCGCCGAGCCCGACTGGCGCGACCAAATGCTGGCCAAAATCGAGGAAATCGTCAAAGCACCTTGAGCTTGACGTGGCCTGACTCGCGGGCGACGACGACACGGTAGCTCACAGGCCGCGTTCTCGTTTGTATTGGTCGAGAGGCTTGGCCCGGCCTTCGGCAACGTCGGCGCGCCCGCGCTAGAGCGACTCGAGGGCCGCGGCGATTGGAGCGGCACGCGGCAAGCGGCATCCTGGCAGTGGAGATGCAGGCGGCATCGCTGTTCGCCTTTGGCGCCGCTCGCGGGGTCCGGTGCGGCGTGGTCGCCCACGTCACCAACGGAGTCGACCACTTGTCAGAAAGTCAGTTCGACAAAGGCACACACGAACTTGGCCTCGAGATCCTCAAGGCGATGGCACGTGCTGGCAGGCGTTGCCTGGCAAATCGCCGACGCGATTGTAAATCCGGGCCTGTCTGGCACTGTCGAGGTGCCTCGCCCATCAATCCAAGGCGTTTCCGATGCCGATTTGATCAGGCGCAAGGAGGATGCGCCTCCTCACGGACGCGGGATGCTCATCGCATCTACTCCGCTAGGCGCCACCTGAAGCAGGAGCCGTCACGCCGGTCAGGCGCAGGTCCCGGGTGGTCCGCCGCTGCCGGACCCGGAATCAGCGGAACGCGAACATAACGATTCGTGTAGAGCGACAACAGCAGCACGTCGCCGCGCCCCAGATCCACCCATTGAAATGTTTCAGCCTTGCCGGGAGGACCCGGCCGCAGCGGCACGTGCCCGGCTGAACCCGCCCATGTCACGGATACGAAGCGTCCGTCGGGAGCCTGAAGCGCTACCCGCCCGGAGCCTGCGTCCAACACCCTGAACGGAGTCGCGCCCCCGGCGCCGGAGGCCGACTGCAGGGTTCCGTTCCTCGCGGCGAGCGCGACGTCGCTATGACTTGCCGTCAGCACGATCTGACTGCCCACCGGGATCGGCTTCGTGAGTCCGCGCGGCCGCGGTTCCTGAACTTCGAATCCATCGAAATCCACGTAGCCACCCGGACCGTCGCCGGAGTTGTAGTGAAACAGGCTGTAGCGAATTCCCTGAAAGGTCGTGAGTTGAAAGACCGTCGTGAATTCCTGCCCCAGGGTCCTGAACGTCTGGCCATCGACGCTGTAGCTGAATCGGGCCTTCTCGGTGTCAAAGTCGCAATGGACGCGCAGCTTGACTCGCGCACTTTCCAGGCGTTGCTCGGTGCTCGTGCCGGTGGTCTGTTCGTACACCCGGACCGCCATCCCATCCGCGCCGCGCACAAGTCCGATCCACGCGTAGGGTTGATTGAGCAAGGCAAGCCCGGCAGTGTCGCCCGGCCGCAAGCGGCTTGCGTCCACGTCGACCGTAGCCACGGACTCCGGCCCGA
>JBBIND010000077.1:16697-20790 GCA_037444075.1 Acidobacteriota bacterium
TCAGCGAGCGACCACTTCACCTCAACGGGAACGTGGTTCCACTGCCAGACAGGCTTCAGGCGCCCGCCTGAGAAGTCGTCGCTGCGCTCGTAAGGAGATGAGATGGGCGAGGTTTCTCCGGTGTCGGGCTTGATCCAGGTTTTCGGAGACCTCGTCAGATTCCCTGGCAGGCCGAAGTACGGCCACCCGTCCTTCCATGTCACGGGCGACAGGCAAGTGAGGCGGCCCACCGAGTTGTGGTCCATCATCGAATAGCCCCACCATTCGCCCTTCGGCGTATCAATGATCCCCCCCTGATGGATCGTCAGCCCGAGCATCGGGTCCGGGTTCGGGGGGATGATCTCGAATGGCCCGCGGCCCCGCACCGAGTAACCCCGCCCTATCCCCAGGCTTTCCTTTTCGCTGATCGTCTCTACCTCCCATGGGCCGGAGAGCCGGTCCGCGCGCGCGCAGCGCATCGGTGTGTGCGCGCCGGGCATGGCGCTGACGATGTAGTACTTGCCCTTGATCTTATAGATATGCGCGCCCTCGCCCATGCCCTCTTCGCGCCCCATCAGCACGCGGTCAGTCCCCTCCACGGTGGCGGTGAGGTCCGCGTTGAGTTCGACGATTCGAATCGTCCCCGCTCCGTAGACGGCGTAGATCTTCCCGTCGTCATCGAAAAGGACAGAAAGGTCATGCAAAGACTTCTGGAGGCGGTTGTGCTTCCAGGGACCGCGCGGGTCTGAGGCGCGAAACACCTGGAGCCCGTGCCGGTTCACGTTAGCGAAGATGTAGAACGTGCCGTTGTGGTAGCGGAAGCTCGGCGCCCAGATGCCCTGACCGTAGATTTCCTTGCCCTCCTCGAGCCGGAAGTCCGGGCCAAGGTCGAGGCGATCGAAAGCGTATGCAAGGAACCGCCAGTTGACCAGATCGCGCGAGTGCAGGATCGGCAACCCTGGCATGACGTGCATCGTGGTGCCCGTCAGGTAGTAGTCGGGACCCACGCGAATCATGTCGGGATCGGAGAATTCGTCGTAGAAAAGTGGATTCGAGTATGTGCCGTTCCCGTTATCCGCGGACCAGGACCGGCCAGTGGGGGGCTGAGCGATGCCAACTCGCGAGGCGGCAACGGCCAGAAGGAAGCCGAGCAGGATTGACCCGGCCGCGATTGCGGGGAAGCCCTTGTGTCGAACCATTCTGCCATCCTATCCGACACTCCGCCGCCGTGGCGAAGGGCGCGGATTGCCGTTTGCAGGCCGTGACACCCCTTACCCGGAAACTCGAACTGCGCAGGCTGGACGTTCCGTCATGCTGCCGTTGAATGGCAGCCGCGGCGGACTTCGCGAAACCGGCGGTGCTAGGGTTGAGGGATGGAGAGCGCGGCGAAGGCTTCCCGCGAGTTTCAAGTCTTTGCGAAACCGGCGGGTGCTCTCTGCAACCTGGATTGCCACTACTGCTACTACCTGCCGAAAGAGCAGTTGTACCCGGAGGCCAAGTCGTTTTGCATGGACGGCAGCCTGCTGGAGGACTACATTGTTCAGCAGATTGCGGCCTCACCGGGGCCGGAAGTCCTTTTCTCGTGGCACGGCGGCGAACCGACGATTCTCGGGCTGGATTATTTCCGCCGGGTTGTGGAGCTTCAACGCAAGCACCGCCCCACCGGCAAGCGGATCGCCAACACTATTCAGACCAACGGCGTCCTTTTGACGGACGAGTGGGTCAGCTTTCTGGCCGCCGAAAATTTCGGCGTCGGCCTCAGCCTTGACGGTCCGCCGGAGCTGCATGATGCTTACCGCCTGACGAGAGACCGGAAGGCCACGCACAGGAAGGTTCTGCAAGCCTATCGGCTCATGCGGCGGCATGGGATCCCTGTCGATCTTCTTTGTGTCGTCCATGCGAAGAATGTCCAGCGCCCGCGGGAGGTCTATGGCTACTTCAGGGAAATCGCGGCCCAGTACATCACCTTCATCCCTTTGGTCGAGCCCGAGCCAGCCTCTCCGCGCTGCGTGAGCGAGCGCACGGTGCCGTCCGAAGCATTCGGCGGCTTCCTCTGCGCAGTCTTCGACGAGTGGGTCCGGCACGACATGGAGCGGATCATCGTCCAGATCTTCGAGGAGGCTGCCAGGCCGGCCTACGGCCTGCGTCATTCGCTGTGCATCTTCCGCCCTACTTGTGGGGATGTCCCGGTTATCGAGCACAACGGCGACTTCTATCAATGCGACCACTTCGTCAACCCCGAACACAGGCTGGGCAACATCCGCGAAACCCCGCTCCTGGAGCTTCTCGAAAGCCCGGCACAGCAAGCTTTCGGACTGGCCAAGCAGGAAACGCTGCCGCGCTATTGCCGGGAATGTGAAGTCCTTGACATGTGCAACGGGGGCTGCCCGAAGGACCGTATCGTCCGGACGCCCGATGGCGAGCCTGGCCTGAATTACCTGTGCGCTGGTTACCGGTTTTTCTTCAACCATTGCCGCCCCTACACGGAACGGATGGCGGCGCTGCGCTGGGCCGGGCATCCCCCCGAGTTGCTGATGCAGCAGCTCCGAACGGAGGCCGCCGGCGCCCTCCCCAAGGCAGGGCGCAACGACCCGTGCCCCTGCGGGAGCGGCCGCAAGTACAAGAAGTGTTGCCTGGGGGCGTGACCGTCATCCGGGCCGATGACTGGATCCTGGTCCTGAACACCGAAATGGGCTAATCTGTATGCTGTTGCTTCAATCAAGAGGAGAGACCATCATGCACTCCGTTGAGACAGAGAGGAAAGGCCTGAGTCGAAGGAACCTCATCACGGGCATGGCTGCGGGGGCGGTGGGTGGAATGGTCACGCAAGCGGCGGCTACGCAGGCGCCGTCCCCGGCAGCGGGCAGGGTAACTTATCGAGCCATGTCGGCGGAGATCGTGCAGATGCGCGGGCATCAGAACGACACGATCGATGCGTACCTGGCGCGTCCCACGGCGCCCGGCAAGTACCCCGGTGTCGTCGTCCTGCACCACATGCCCGGCTGGGACGAAGGAAGCCTGGAGATCACACGCAAGTTCGCCCATCATGGCTATGCGGCCATCTGCCCTAACCTTCATTTCCGCGAAGGCAAGGGAACGCCGGAGGCCAACAGCGCGAGCGTGCGCGAGGCCGGCGGCATGCCGGATGACCGCACCATGGGCGACGTCGACGGCGCCATCCGATACCTTCGCGCTTTGCCCTACCTCAACGGCAAGGTGGGCATCATCGGGTACTGCTCAGGAGGCCGGCAAGTCTACCTGGCGGCTTGCACGCTGAAGGGGATCGACGCTGCCGTCAACTGCTACGGCGGCGGCGTGGGCGCCGGTTCGGCGGGGCTTTCTCCGCGTCAGCCCGTGGATCCTTTGGATTACACCGAGAAACTCAGTTGTCCCTTGCTCGGGCTCTTCGGCAAGGAAGACAAGCGCCCTTCGCCGGAACATGTCGCCAGGATGGAGGCGGAATTGAAGAAGTGGGGCAAAACCTACGCCATCCACCTGTACGACGATGCCGGGCACTCCTTCTTCTCGGTGGACCGCCCGGCCTACCGCCCCGCGGCCGCTGTGGAGGGCTGGAAAAGAATCTTCGAGTGGTACGAAAAGTATCTCCGCTGAGCCTCGCGGTCGCCGGCGAGATATTGCTCGCGGATCAACGAAGAAGATCCTGAGCTATCATCAGCGTCCTGCTGTGGTTCCCAGGAAGCCCTTACTCTCAAGTTTCAAGCAGGACGCATCGACTCGGTTGAGCGGTCTGGCAGATCGTCAATGATTTGCCTGGCGGTCCCGAGGTCTGGCGAGTTAGATATCCTCCCGCTGGCTCCTGGCGTGCCGGCCCGACAGACGCACGACTATCAACGTTATGGGGTCACCTCCTTGTTCGCCGCCTTGGATGTGGCCAGCGGCGTGACGATCAGCAGTTGTTTTCGCCGCCACCGTCACCAGGAGTTCCTGCGTTTTCTCAAACTGATCGACGAGAACGTGCCCGCGGAACTGGAGATTCATCTGGTGTTGGACAACTACGGCACCCACAAGGTCCCCAAAGTCAAAGCGTGGTTGGCGCGCCACCCACGCGTTCATGTTCATTTCACGCCCACCAGTGCGAGTTGGCTCAATCTGG
>JBBIND010000078.1:0-19663 GCA_037444075.1 Acidobacteriota bacterium
GCTGGAAGATCTCGCGACGCTGACGCGCAATGAAGTAAAGATGGGTGAGCAGACCCGGCACGTTGGCGCCCGCCTCGGAAATGCAGCCGCAGGGCCGGGGCGTGCGCGTCAAAGATGGCTGGGCTGTGGTCATCAGCCGGCCTCTGCCGGGAGGTTTGACGCCTCGCGCGCGCACCCACATAGCGTTGGCGGTCTGGGAAGGTTCCAACAGCGAAGTCGGTGCGAAGAAGATGCGAACGGGGTGGATTCCGCTGTCTATACGGGGGAAACCATGAAGGCTGCGTCAACAGGTCTGGATGCGGCGACGCTGGATCGGTTTCCAGCGCGCGACAGCCGATCCGCCGGACCACGTCAGTGTGCAGGCTGATTTCATGGGCTACCTGCGGCTGAAAGAAGCTTACGCGCTGAGTCAGGGTGAGCATGAAGCCGCTGGGGTGGCGGCGGATGCAGCCCGGACGTTTCTTGCCGGGCACCTCGGGGACGTGGCCGCGCGGCTTTGCGCTGACCTTAGGGGCGGGCCTGTCGAGTACCTGGCCGAAGCAGGAGAATTGCTAGCCCGGATGGCTGGCGTTGACCCGAACCGGGCCGTCAACTCCCCACTTCCCGTGATTCAGGAGGAGCCTGAAGAAGACTTCAGCTGCGAGCAAGCCTGACAGCGCTCGAGCGCTGTGGCGCCGCCGGCGAAACTCTCGTTGGCCGGATGCCGGCGAGGCTGGTTCTTAGACGTCGCACAGCGCTACCTCTTCAGTTAAACCCTGGAGCGGGTCACGCGTCGGGATGAATTCCTGCCCCACATAGCCCTGGTAGCCGGCTTCGAGCAAGGCGTGCATCACGGCGGGGAAGTTGATCTCCTGTTTGTTATCCAATTCGCCTCGACCCGGACTCCCGGCCACATGCACATGGCCAATCCAGTCCTTATACTGGCGAATCCGGCGGATGACGTCGCCTTGCATGATTTGGAGGTGGTAGACGTCGAACAGCAGTTTGACCCGCGGCGATCCAACCCTTTGAACGATCTCCGCGCAGTAATCCATGTCGTCGCCCTGGTAGCCGGGGTGGCCTTTCATCGGGTGACTCGTGTCGCGGGTGTTCAGCATCTCCAGGCATACCGTCACATTGGTCTTCTCACCGTGCAGGGCGAGTTCTCTTAGGGCGCGCACGCAATTGTCAGCGCCCTTCGCGCGCGAAATTTCTCCGCTCTTGGGGTCCACCGCGTCTTTCCAGACGAAGCCGGTGAAAGCGATGACGTTGGGGATTCCGAAATCCCTGCACTGTTCCATCGTCTGCCGGGTGGCGGAGATCACTTCGTCGTGGTAGCGGGTGTTGTTCAGCCCCTTGACAAAAGGCGGGTCCGGCGTGCCGTTACCCGCGATGGCGCACACCAACCCGTGCTTGCGTATCACCGGCCAAGCCTCCGGCGGAGCAATCTCCACGCTCGGACAGCCCAGGGTGTTCGCCGCCTGGCAAACCTGCTCGATGTTCCAGTTCCAGGGTGGCGCGTTGAAGCACCAATAAACCACGGACTGCTGTATGCGCCCATTTCTTGCCACTGGAGCCTGGCTCCTGGAGCAGGCGCTGCCCAGCGCGGCGGCGCCTGCCAGCACCGCTCCGCTTGCCAGAAACGCACGCCTGCCTTTCTGTGTTTCGCTCGAATCGGCTTTCTTCATTGGGGGCTTCATCGCATCTACCTCCCGGATCATCCACCGGTTCCCGGAACCTGCCTGGGGTGCGGGCGGTCTCTAGTTTGTACCACGTTTAAGGAAATTCCTCTTCAAGGCGAGGCGTGACTTGATGGCGCGCCGGATCTGGTGAAATGCGGACCGGACCGGCAGGAATCCCCTCCCTGTGCTGGCGCGCTTACAATGGTCGAATACTCGCGCATGAGAGGAGTTGAACTGATGAATCGTCGCCGTTTCCTGGGAACCCTCGCGCAGGCGGGCGCCGCCTCCGCGCTCTTTCCGCAGGGCCTGTTTCCACGCTCCGCCGGCCCCTGGCCGCTCGGGCTCAACACGTACTGCCTGAGAGCCATGCGCTGGAATGACTCGCAACTGCTCGAGTACGCCGCAAGCCTCAAGCTCGACGCCGTCTTCCTCCAGGATTCACTGGACCCGAAAGCCTCGGACCCTGCCCACTGGCAGGATGTCCGCCAACAGGCGCAGCGCCTCGGGTTGCACATTGAAACCGGCGGCGGCGGCGTGTTCCCTCGTACTCCGGATGCCTTCCAGCCGATGGTGGATTCGCTGATCAGAAACACGGAGAGGGCCAAGGCGATCGGCTCTCCCATCGTGCGCTGCGTGATCGCTTCGGACCGCGCGGCGCTGCCTGCCGGACCCATCGAGCAGCACATCGACACCATGGTCCGCTTGTTGAAGGCGGTGCGTTCCCGTGTCATGGACGCGGGCTTGAAGGTTGCCATTGAGGTGCACAAGGACTTGCAGGCTTGGGAGCTGAAGATGCTCGTCGAAACCGCGGGCAAGGAGTTCGTCGGCGTCTACCTGGACACCGGCAATCCTGTCTTCGTGCTCGAACACCCCATGACCACGGTGGAAGTGCTGGGCCCCTACGCCGTCACGGTTCATCTGCGGGACTCCGTCGTGTATGAGCACAAGCGCGGCGTGGCCGTCCAATGGGTGCCGCTGGGCGAAGGGAACGTGGATTTCAGGCAGATCATGGACAAAGTGCGGCAGGTCTGTCCGCCCGTCTACGTCTACATCAAGCCCATCACGGGCAGGCCTCCCCAAGTGATTCCCTATCTCGAGCAGGACTTCTGGAAGCTCTATCCGAAGGCGCGCGCCGAGGACCTGGCTCGCTTTCTGGCGCTGGCACGCTCCGGGCATCCGTACGAAAAGAACATGGTGGTGGAGGATTTGCAGGGCCGTCCCACGCCGCCGCATTTCCTCCAGGCCATACAGTATCAGCAGCGCGAGCACATGGAACGCAGCGTGGAATATGGCAAGAAAGTGCTGGACCTTGGCGTCAGGTGGCGCGCCTAGATCGACGGCAGTAGCGAGTTGCGCTCCAGTCGAAAGGAGAACGCCCTTCCAAACCGAGGTCAGCTCGTGAAACTCACTTTGCCGGCGCCGTCCCAGGCGACCGATTCGGGCAGACTCTCGGCTGATTCGAAGAAGGCGCAGTAGGCTGCGCTGACGCGCGAACGCGCCGGAATCCACCCGAACCCGCGCTCGCCGAACAGAGTCCCGCGATCGATCATCTGCCGGCGCGGCTCGGGCATCGGCGAGACGCCGAACTCCATGCCGAGCGTCAAAGTCTGCCCGTTCCAAGGGGGGCCCGTACGGCAGTAGTTCTCTTCCCAAATACCTAGCCACGGGAAATCAGCGCGGTTCCAGGCGTAGCCGAACACCAGCTTCCGGGAGGGTGAGAATGCCAGGAAGAAGGCCTGCTCGCGGCCGGGGTCCATCAGGTGCGTGGTGAAGGCGCCCGATGCGGGGGCGTTCGTATAGACGCTCAAGTCCTCTGTGCCGCCGTCCTTGCGCGGGGCGAGTGGCCATTCGAATTCAGCGCCCTCTTTCAGAAATCCATGGTCTCCGGCGAAATCGCCTTCGAAGACCTTGGACCTGGTCGCGGGAATGCGGAATTGGGTTTGGCCTTTCTCGATGAACGGCGGTCCCATGGTGGCGTGCTGAGTCCAGGCGATTGGCCTGTCAAGCGCGGTCAGGTTCTCCACCGATTCGTCCACGAGCACTACGGCTGTATTCTCCACCAGCCGCAGCTTCCGTTCGAATTGCAGGCCTGCCTCCGGGAAGGTTGCGCGTGCGATCATCGCGCCGTCTTCGAGAGTGAAGCTGTAGCGCGTTACCGAGGCCTCGCCATGCACCGTCATGCCTGCCGCGGCCTCTTCGGCGGACGGCCCCCCGAAGATGTCCATACAGAGGTTGTGGCCCAGAATGCCGGCCAGCAGCTTGCTTTCCGCTCCGGAGCCGTAACCATCGGGCATCACCCTGTCAAAAACCGACGGCTCCATGGACGGCCAAGGAGGCGTCCAAAGCGGGTTGACTTCACTGGCTTTATGGAAAACTTCGGCGATGTGGCCGCCTTCTATGGTGACGGTCACCCGGACCACATCGTTCTCAATCTGCATTGCGTGCCGCTGGCGATAGCTGATCTCTTTCATGGTTCCTGGATAGGTAGCATACTCGATGCGGACAGGAAACGCACGCGAGGGCCAGCGGCGTTGCCGCGGCTACTTCTTGTCCAGTTCCAGATCAACGGTGATCGTGACTTCGTCTCCCACCACCACGCCGCCGGTTTCGAGCACGCGGTTCCAGGTCAGGCCGAAATCGCTACGTTTGATCTTGGCCGTCCCGGTGGCGCCGGACTTGATGGCGCGCCCCGTGTTCACCGCCGGCATAGGGCCCTCCACTTCAAAGACCACCGGCTTGGTAACACCCCGTATGGTAAGGTCGCCGGTGACTTTGAGCATGCCCGAACCGGCAGGCTCAACTTTGGTGGACCGGAATGTCATCGTGGGGTGGTTTTCGGCATCAAAGAAATCCGCGCTCTTCAAGTGCGCGTCGCGCTTGGGCTCGCGCGTGTCGATCGAAGCAACCGCTACGGTCGCCTGGACGGAGGACTTGGCCGGTTCTTTCGGATCGTAGATCACTGTTCCGCGGACGTCGCCGAAGGTGCCCCGGACCGTGGCAACCATCATGTGTCTGACCGCGAACTGCGCGCTCGAGTGTGCGGTATCCACTTCCCAGACGTCCGGAAGCGCAACGCCCGCCGAAGCAAGCAGCAGCGTCAAGCTGAGTATATGCATCTTCATATGTGTTGAGATGATCCGGCGGGTTCCCGGGATGCAGGCACTTTAAGTGAAGCAGGCGTACTCCAGCTCAACAGAGCCTGTTCATGTGTCGGCTGGTACGGCCTGTATTATGAGCGCTTTGGCAGGCGCGGTAGTGGCTTACCGCACCCGCCGCGATACGAGGTCCCCGAAGGGAGCCAGCAGTTCGTACTTGTTCTGCCAGGTGGTGTACATGATCCCTTGTGCACCAGGCGTGGCGTCCAACGATACCAGCCAGTCCTGCGGGTTTTTCAGGTCGTCTTCATCGTAGTAAGACGCGCCCAGAGTCCGGAACCCCAGCTTGCTGAAGTGCGACAGGCTTTGGTCCCGCATCTTGTGCCACCAGCACGCAATGACCATGTCCTTGGGAATGTGATTCCAGCTCCCCGTGAAGGATCCGTCCGCCAGGTAGTAATACTTACCTGCGCGCTCCCCCGCGTTATGGTTGGGATCGAGCTGATCGCTCCACACGAAGATCTCTGCCTTGGGATTGGCGGCGCGGATCATGGCGTGCTGCTTCGTAATGGCATCGCCCAGGATCTCGCCCAGTGTCATCTGCCGGTCCCGGCAGGCCTTGCAGGCGCCACCCGCCCGAACCTCGTCCATGCTCAGGAAGTACTTGCCCGGCGCGAGGTGCTTTTCAATCAGCCCGACTTGCTTGCGCCAGATTTCATAGACTTCCGGTTCGCTCATGCAGATGGATACCTGCCGGCGGTTCACTGATACACCGTGATAAAAGCTCACCCGCAGCCGTTCCCCTTCACGAATGCGGCTGCCGGGAAGCAGCCTGATCGGCGGACCGTCGTGATCCCAGGAAAAGTCCAGCTTTTCATCCTGCAACCGGGCGAAATCCCGTCCTTCCTCATACGTAGTTCCCTCGCGCTCACTGCGAACGCTCAGCGGTGTTCCGGGACGCCGCAACAGATTGAGCAGTCCGGCTTCTTCTATCCTCAAGTCATCGATCCAGATTTTGCCCTTTGCGCCGCCCACGGCGCGGGGCGAGATCACCACTTCCTCATAGCCCCAGCTGTTGAAGCCCAGGTTGATTTGGCGCCAGTCAGTGGTCGTGGGGAGCACGGGATCCAGAAACTGCAACCGCCGGTTGTCCCCGACTCCCATTACCTCCAGGCGGAACCGGCTCGAGCTGAACGGACCATAGGCGTCCAGCCCCTCCGTCTTCACCCAGAAGCTGACGCGATACGCCCGGTGGGGGCGGACTTTGATGGTTTGCGCGAGTTGCGCCGACTCTGCCGGATACGAAGTCGAGATGTCGAACCGCAGGGAACTCTTACCCTCTTTCACAATGGACTCATCCCGGAAGACCACCTCCCCCCAATTCCTGGGGCGGTCGAAACCCTCGGCGCGGTTTCCGGAGAACTTCTCGAAACCTCCGTTGACGATCATCACGGGCGGGTCCTCCTCGATCGTAGCCTGACCACCCCGGGCCACAAACAGCGCGTCCTTCACGGGCAGTCCGGCGGCGAGGTTTCTGTTATGAGCCAGGATCGAGCCGCCGTAACCGGCCGAAAAAATGATGGGAATAATCTCGACCTTGTGCTGGGCGCAGATTTCCTTTACCTGTTCCAGGCGCCGGAAGTACTCGGGCGGCTGCCGGTCCAACTGGTCCAGACCAGCGGAAAGCAGGATGCCGTTCAACCCGTGCTTTGCCGCCGTGCTGACGATGCGGCGCAGATCCTCCACGTGCGCATCCTGCCTCAGGTGGCGCGAGGCGTAGACCCAGCGAAGAGGATAGATCTTCGCTTCCTGTCCCGGCAGCAGCGGGACAAGGCATGCGACGCTCGCTGCGAGCAATGCGCCCGCGAGAATGTACCGCAAATACCTTCGACGTAACTCCTGCATGAGCCTGCTCCCTCGTCTTTGTTCGGCGCTATGTACAGCCCCTGCATCAGCCCCGACTGCTTCACATCGGTTGTCAACGCCTCGGCCAGGGCTTGCCGGGCTGCCTCACTTCAACAAATCCAGTATCCGATCGTACAACGCAGAAACCTCGCCCTCGGATCGGGCCTCCGCAGCGATGCGCAGCACCGGCTCCGTATTGGAGGCGCGCAAGTGGATCCATCGTCCCGGCCACGATAACTTAATGCCGTCCGCGCGATCCGCCTCGGCTCCCGGGAATGACGCTTCCAGCGCCTGCATGAGTTCTCCCAGCCGGCCGTGCTCGAATCCCAGCTTAGCGAACTTGCGGTGATAAGCCGGCAGTTGCGACGCCAACTCGGAGACAGTCTTGCCAGTAGCGGCCAACCGGTCCAGCGCAAAAGCCATGCCCGTGTAGCTGTCGCGGCAAAGATGAACCGCAGGGAAGATGATGCCTCCGTTGGAACCCTCGCCGCCGATCACCGCCCTCACGGCCTGCATCATCTCCACCACGTTGGCCTCGCCTACCGGGGTTCTGTAGACACGCTGCCCGTATCGCGCGGCGATATCGTCGATCACGGCCGAGGTGCTGAGATTCACCACCACCGGGCCTGGCATGCGCTCCATCACAGCGTCGACGGCCAGCGCCAGAACGTCGTCGTTATCGAGCACCCGGCTTTGTTCGTCGGCTACAGCCAACCGGTCTCCGTCGGGGTCTTGCGCGAACCCGACTTCGCAGCCGTGGCGCCGCACGAGTTCTGCCAACTCGCCCAGGGACTCGGCACGCGGCTCTGCTTCGCGCGGGAACGGCTGCGTAGGGTCCGTGGCAATGGCGTAAAGCTCACAGCCGAGTTTCTCTTCCAGGAACACGCGGCTCAATACAGACCCCGCGCCGTTGACCGCATCCAATGCCACCCGGAAGCGCCGCTTGCGGATGCGTTCCACGTCCACGTGGGCGAGGACACGTTCCATGTGCAATTTCGCGGGCTCGGTCAGGTCGGACTTGACGCCGCGCATTTGCTCATTGGCGGCATGGCGGAATTCGCTCTGATGATACAGATCCAGCAGCTCGCCCCGCTCGTAGGCATTGAAGAACAGCCCCTCGCCGTTGAACATCTTCAGCGCGTTGTACTCGGCCGGGTTGTGCGAGGCTGTGAGCGCCAGCCCGCCCCGCGCCCTCGTGGCCGCAACGTAAACCTGAATGGTAGGCGTAGGCAACACGCCCGTATCCACGACGTCGCAGCCAGAGGCCAGAAGTCCGCACGTGACCGCATGCTGCAGCATCTCCCCGCTGGCCCGCGTATCACGCCCCACCACTACCGCCCCCGGCCCCACGTAGGTTCCGAAAGCCTGCCCGAAAGCGCACGCCAGAGCCGGTGTAAGAAACTCGCCCACGACGCCGCGGACCCCCGAAACGCCGATCTTCAAGCGATGCTCGCGGGTACTCATGCCATTCTCCGCACGCGCTCCACCAGTTCTTCGAACAGCTCCCGCGGAGGCTCTCCCCTCTGCTCGCAAATGATTCGCACGACCGGTTCGGTTTGACTTACCCGCACGTGGAACCAATGGTCCGGCCAGTCCACTCTCAGTCCGTCGGTCATGTCCACGCGGCCGTCCGAATATGTTTCCTTCAATTCCATGAGCAAAGCCGGCACCCGCGCCGGAACCAGCGGCACCTGGCCCTTGAGGATCGAGTGCCGGGGGTAACCTCGGATAATCTCCGACAACTTCGTGTTGCGCTCCGCCATCATCGAGAGGATTGCCAGCATGGAAGCAATGCCGTCATACACGAACCGGAATTGGGGCATCATCACTGCCCCCGTGCCTTCACCCGCCACCGCTATGTGCTCCGGCCGGTAACTGGTTAGTGCGTCTACCGCCGCTTGCCGGCCCACTGGCACGCGCACCACGCGCCCTTGATGCCGCGCGGCAATTTCATCCAGCAACGACGTGGTGGAGATATTGGTGATCACCAGGCGCCCCGTTCCCTGCGGCAGCAGGTAGTCCGCCAGCAGCGGCAGGATCATTTCTTCGCTGACGGGTGCTCCCTCTTCAGTGGCGATGGCTACGCGGTCTGAATCAACATCGAACAGGAAGCCGGCATCGGCTCCAAGCGGGATCACCAGCGGGGCCAACTGCAAGCCCACCGTAGCTGCCGTCGTGGATGGCTCGTGCGCGAACGCCCGCCCTTGAATGCGCTCGTTGATGAGCACCAACCCCAAGCCGTAGCGGTCCCTGAGCCGGTTCAGGATCAGAGAAGATGTGCCGTTGCAGCAGTCCGCCACAATCTTGAATCGCCGCAACGCGGACAGGTCGTAGAAACCCGCCAGGAGTTCAACGTATTGCTCCAGCGCGTGGTCGTCGTAGGTGAGCTTCCCCAGTGCACGCCAGTCCGCAAAGGCGAACTTCTTCAAGTGGTAGATGTCGAGCAGCTCCCCTGCTTCCGCCGTGGAGAGGTAAGCTCCGCCCGCGCCGAAGAACTTCAGTGCGTTCCATTCCGCGGCGTTATGGCTGGCTCCAATGGAGATTCCTCCTGAGGCGCCCAGCCCGCGAATGGCATGCTGCACCACCGGGGTGGACACCACGCCGAGGTCGATCACATCGTGGCCGCACGCCAGAAGCCCGGCAATCACGCCTTGCCGCATCATCACGCCGCTGGCCCGCGGGTCTCGTCCGATCACGACGGGGCCGGCTTCAAGAAACGTGCCGAACGCCGAAGCAAAGTCCAGCACGTGCGCGGCGGCCAAGCCTTGACCCACCACACCGCGCAGCCCGACGTGCGATATCCGCAGCGAATGGCGAGTGCGCATCTACCGGCGCGTCAGTCGCAACAGCCCGAACGCTTCAGGCACGTGATAGCTGCGGGCGTTGGTCGGGCGCCAGGCTATGAACTTCTTGTCATCCGGCGGACCCTGGATGCGGTAGAAGTTGACGCGCATCTCATTCCCCTCGCGGGGCGGACGCGAGTCAATCGTGCCAATCGGGATCTTCATCTCGCCGTACCAGACCTTGCGTGCCGCATCCAGGCGCGCCTTCACGGTGAAGCCAGAGTTCCACAGCCAGCCGCCTTCGGGCTTCGGCGTATCGCGATCGATATCCAGATCGACCCACTCGCCCTGTGGCGAAACCTGAAACTCCTTGTACTGCCGTATGTTCTTGAAGTCCGCGCCCACGAACACTTCCGCCACGTCCCATTCCCACAGCTTGTTGGTTTCCGTAGTCGTCGAGGGGTTAGGCCTCGAATGGAGCTTCTCGTAAGGGCACACGAAAAGGAAGTAGATGTAGCCGTCCGTCCATTGGGATCGGATTTCAGTGCGATGGCCGGGCACCGGGTCTCCCATCGGCCCGTTTACCGCGAACACGCCGGGGACTTTCTTCCAGTGCGGGGCTTCAGGATCGGCGGTCAGCGCGAAGTCGCTGCCCGCCCGCAGGCTGTTGATCACGCCGGAATCCGCGGACCAAAGCGCCAGAACCGGAGACAGAAGGGCAAGAATCAGCTTCATTTCCACCACAATATACGCTTTAATGACCGTATGGGGAAGCTATGGATGGGTTTGTTTCTTTCGGCTTGCATGCTCGTGGCCCAGACGCCGCCAGCCGCCGTCCCGGATTGGGTGGCTGTGCAAGCCAATGTCGCCTATGACCGACACACCGACACGGTCCTCGACGTCCTTCAGCCGAAAGCCCCGGCCCTTGACAAGCGTCCCGGGGCGATCGTGATTCACGGAGGCTTGTGGACGGGCGGCAGCAAGCAGGATGTCTTCGACAGCCTGTGCCTGCCCTTCCTCCAGAAAGGCTTCGTGGTGGCGAACGTTGAGTACCGGAGGGGAAGCGCCGCACCCGCGCCGGCGGCCATTGAAGACGTTCTCCGCGCCGCCAGGTGGTTCCGGGACAACGCCGACCGGTACCGAGTGGACACGCGGCGCATCGTCGTGGCAGGCGTTTCCGCGGGAGGCTACCTCGCGCTCATGGTAGGGCTCGCGCCCAAGTCGGCGCGGTTGGGGCCCTCGACCAAAGTGGCTGCCATTATTAATTTCTACGGAGCTTCCGACGTCGAGGATCTGCTGTCAGGGCCCAATGCCCAGCCTTTTGCCGCGGCTTGGGTGCCCGAGCAGCAGGGCCGCAACGAGATGGCTCGGCGGATTTCCCCGATCAACCACGTCCATTCGGATGCTCCCGCCATTCTGAGCATCCACGGTGATGGCGATCCCACCGTGCCTTATACGCAGAGTGCCGAATTGACCAACGCTCTGCGCGTGGCAGGCGCCGATGCGGAAATGATTCCTGTCCAGCAGGGCGGGCATGGCAACTTCACTGAGGAAAGGACGCGGCAGATCCGCGAAGCCGTGTTCGAGTTTCTGGAACGGCGTGACATTCCCAAACGCCGCTGAACAGGCGACGTCTAAACGGAGCAGCCAGGCTGCTTCGGGGCGGGAGGAAGGATCACAGGTTTCTGAGGAAGTAATTGTGGCGCCGCTCGCGGCCGATCGACGTCGAGGGGCCGTGACCCGGAAAGACATCGGTCTCGTCCGGCAGCGGCAGCAGCTTATCCCGGATGGACGCCAACAGCAGGCGCCCATCCCCTCCGGGCAGATCCGTGCGTCCGACACCGTCGCGAAAGAGCGTATCACCCGCGACGAGTTTCTCTTCTTCGGGCAACCAGAGGCAGACGCTGCCCGGCGTGTGCCCGGGGGTGTGCAAAACAAGGAACTCGCTCTCGCCAAGTTTGAGCTTCTCGCCATCGCGCAAGTAATGATCAATGGCGGCTTTGGCAGGCTCCTTCATGCCCAGCCAGCGGGCCTGCGCCTCCAGGTTTCCATACAGTTCCCGGTCCCCGTGGTGCAGGAAGATTTGTGCCGCTGTGGAGTCCTTCACGAAGTGGGCTGCGCCGACGTGGTCCAGATGGGCGTGCGTTAAGAGAATACTGGTGACTTTCAGCCCGAACCTGTTCGCTTTCGTCAAGATCTCAGCGCCATCGTCACCCGGATCAATCACGAGGGCTTCACCCGTCTGTTCGTCCCCCAGGATCAGGCAGTTGCACTCGAGCGGGCCCACCGACAGCACCTCGTGGATCATATAGCCGATTGTATACTCGTTCACATGGCCCCCTTCGCCCTGCTGGCCCTCGCCGGTGACCAAATTGCCGGGATGCTGTCACGCTGCCTCCATATAGCAGCCGCCATCGTCCTGGTGGGCGGGCTTTTCTATGCCCGCTTCGTGCTGCAACCGACTGTGGAAGGCGCGGGAGAGGCCTGGCGGCTCACCGCACGGCGGTTTCGCCCGTATCTGTTCGCCGCACCCGCCGTGCTGCTGATCACCGGTCTTTACAATCTGATCGCAAAAACCGAACTGCCCCCGGGCTATCACGCCTGGTTCGGGATGAAGGGCCTGCTGGCTGCGCATATTTTCGCCGTTTGCCTGATCGCCGGCGCCCGCGGCGGCGCGATCGCCCGCCGGTCACTGACGGCTCTGGTCATTTCGGCCGGGCTTCTCGTGGCCCTCTCGGCTGTCTTGCGCATGCTCTCGATGCCATGACTCCCGGTTACCAGGCTCTTCGCCAGGGAGCGGCGTGGCTCGATTTGAGCGCGCGCGGCCACCTGGTGGTGCGTGGTGAAGACCGTATGCGTTTTCTTCACGCGATGAGTTCGAACCACATCGAACAGTTGAAGCCGGGTACGGGTTGCTACGCCTTCTTCCTGGATGCACAGGGGCGCATCCAGGCGGATGCCCATATCCTGTGCCGCGAGGACCTCTTCCTGGTGGATACCGAGCCCGAGCCTTTTGAATTGCTGCTGGCTCACCTCGACCGGCACATCATCGCCGACGATGTCACCCTCGAAGATGCCACTGAGGCGACTGCCGCCATTGCCATCGAAGGGCCCCACGCGGCGGACGTGCTGGCTTCGCTGGGCGCACCCACGCCCCCGGCGCCGCACCATTCAGTGGTTTGGGGTGACCGCGTGACCGCCAGCCTCAGCGCCACCGGGGCTAACGGTTTTCGTGTGTTCCTGCCGGTCTCCGCCACCGGGGAATTCACGTCTCAATTGGAGGCCTCAGGCGCCGTGCGGGCCGAACCGGGCGATGTGAGGGCGGTTCGGCTCGAATACGGGCGCCCGCGCTATGGCGAGGACATCACCGAACTCAGTCTGCCCCAGGAAACCCAGCTTCTGCATGCGCTTCATTTCAACAAGGGCTGCTACATCGGCCAGGAGATTGTCGAGCGCATCCGCTCGCGTGGCCTCGTGAACCGTCTGCTGATTCACATGAAGATAAACGCTGCGGAGGCTCCTTCCCCAGGCTGCACTCTGACAATAGGCGATGAGAAGGTGGGGCGGCTCACTTCGGCGGCGGTGTCGCCGGAACTCGGTTGTGTGGTGGCCATGGGCTACGTGCGTGCCTCTCACGCCCGCGCCGGAACCAGGCTGCTGGCAGGCGATGCCGAAGCCGAACTCACCGGCTTGGCGCCCGTTTGAATTCCCGGAGCCGGTGGAGTATTTCCCCAGGGATGCTCAGATCTCCCCGCCCGCAGCCCAGCTTGATGCGCGGCTTCGCCTCACCGTGGAAATCCGAGCCGCCGGTCACCAGCCAGCCGTGACGTTCCGCCAGGCGGCGATAACGCCGTATGTCCTCCGGCGAATGGTCCGAATGGTAGGCCTCGATGGCTGCCAGCCCGGCCGCGGCCAGGTCCCTCAGCAGTCCTTCCTCTTCGTCGCCGTTGCGAGTAGATAGCCTCGCCGGGTGGGCCAGTGCCGGCGTGCCGCCTGCTTCCAGCACCTGCCGCACCGCCTCCGCCGGCTCCGGCTCCCAGCGGTCCACGTACGCCTTCCCGGATTCTCCCAGGTAAAGCCGAAAGGCTTCCTCCTGATTGGCCGCATAGCCCTTCGAAACCAGGAGCCGCGCGAAGTGCGGCCGTCCGGTGATGCTGCCGCCCAGTGCTTCAGCCTGCTCGACCGTCACGCGCAAACTCAACCTGCGAAGCCTCTCCGCCAGGCGTTCGTTGCGTTCCCGCCGCGATGCTTGCAGCCGCCGCAGCCAGGACCGGAATCCATCGGTGGTGTTACCGTGCAGGAAGTAACCCAGGATATGGACGGACTTCCCGTGCCGTGAACCGGGCATTGGCAGGCGCGTGCTCAACTCGATGCCACGGATGATCTCGAGCCCTGCTGCCGCGCCGTGGTCCACCGCTTCATCGGCGCCGGCGAACGTGTCATGATCGCACACGCCCAGCGCGCTAAGACCCGCTGCCTGCGCTTCTCGCACCAGTTGTTCCGGACTATGCGTGCCGTCCGAGGCATTGGTGTGGGCGTGCAGGTCAATCAAAAGAAAGAAGCCTCCTTCCCGAGTCCTGGACCAACGGTCCCTTGTTATGTGATACGCGGCAAAGCCCGGCGGATTTCACTTTCCGGAGACAATCAGTGCGCGGGGCTCGATATTTCGAACTCAAACAGGGAGCCGGCGGTGTGGACCACCAGGCGTCCTTCGCCCAGCGGACGGCCGTAGGTCGGGTAAAAGACCGCTCCGTCCGTCGATTCCCCCGGCGGCAGCTTGGTCCGCACAAACGCGATGGCCGAGGCCGCCGCAGCCGCTTTCAGCCGGGCCGAACTGACCTCGGCGAGCGCGGATTGGCGGCGCTGTTCATACCCGCTGGTTGACCGTATCCGGCTGAGGCCATACAGCCCCATCTCGTAGGTGGAAACCAGCTTGATGACGTCATTGCGGTTAGCCCTGCGGATCATCTCGTTCACCACCACGTGCGCGCGCACGGCTTGCAATGTGGCGCCCTCCGAGCGCTCGTAGGTGAAGTCCTCCGGGCTCACCACCCAATGCACCGGAGAGCCGTTGGACACGGCTACCTGCACGATGGCGTAGTCCCTCACCTGGCTCGGCAGGTGGGCGAACATGATCGTCACGCCCTCTTTGGTCAGTGTTTGGTAGCGCAGCCCACCCGACTCAAACTCGATGACCTGCCCTGCGGCGGATACTGCGCACAGGGCGGCGAACGCACCGAGTGCCAGCCGCTTGGGGACCCTCATCTCTTTCATCATAGAACCCCGGCAGTCACGGAGTCAGACTCTCTTGGAAAAAGACCTTCCACAGGCCGATGCTGGCCACACGCTGGGCGCCAACAACTCACCTTTCGTGCGGGAAATGCGCCGGCTTGCCTGCCTCGAATCGGCGCCAGGATTCTCCCGGCAGACCGTCAGACGCGGAACAACCTCTCAAAGTACTCGCGTGTGCGCGCCTGTATCTGTTCGAGTTCGATGCGCAGGGGTTGGTCATGCAGATGGGCGGGAGTCCAGCGGCTGACCAGCCGTGTCAACGCCTCCAGCAGGACTTCCGATTGCGGCAGGTTTCCTTCGGCGTGTCCCGTGAGCACGCGCAACCCGTGATCCACGGCGCGGTAGAACTTGGCCGCCTCCCGCATGAACTCGGCGTCTTCGCGCTCCAGGTGCCCCATCTTCTCGATGATGTCGATGCGCGCCGGCGTGTTGAGCACCGGGTAGAAAAGCCCCGCTCCTTTTAGCCGCAGATACATCAGGGCAAAGTCGATGTCATAGTAGCCCCCCGGACCGGCCTTGAGCGGGTTGCCTTCACCCTGTTCTTTTTCGAGGCGCATGCGCATGTCCCAGAGCAGTTTCTTCGACCGTCCGCTCTGCCCGTAGCGGCGCCAGTCAAGGTCCTGCAAATCGCTGAGGAACTCCGTGCCCCTCGCGATGTCTCCCGCTACAGCGCGGGATTTCATGTAAGTGATGCCCTCCCAGGCTTGCGCGCTGCTGGTGAAGTATTCCTTGTAGGTGATTTCCAGTTGCACCAGCGGACCCTCGCGCCCGTTGGCCCGCAGGCGCGTATCGACCGCGAACAGCACCCCCTCGCCGGTGTAGGCGGTGATCAACTGGATCAGACGTTCAGCCACCCGCGTCCAGAAACGCAGTTCGGCGGATTCACTGTCCGGAAGAACAAACACCAGGTCCGCGTCCGAACCCAGGTCAAATTCCTGCATGCCCAGCCGTCCCAGGGCGATCACGGTCAACTGGCGTTCCGGCCTGTAGTCTGCTCCCAGAGGAGGGTGCGAGCCTGCTGTCATCTGGACCGCCATCGGGTAGAGCGCGGCGATCACGGCATCGGCCAGTCCGGAGGTCTGCCGAAGCGTCTCAAAGATGGGCTTGTGAAGGCAGATGCTCTCGCTCTGGATGTGGAGCATCTCCCGGGCGTAGAACCGCCGCACCGCAGCCGCGTCCCCGAGTTGGGAAACCATGCCGGCGTAATCGGCGGCCGGCTGATTCTCGAGGCAGAGCCGCCTGACGGCGTCCAGGTGCTCAGGACGCCTGATGAGGTGCTCGGCGAAGTGCGGGCTGTGCTCGAACAAATCCAGCACATAACCGGCGAGTTTCTTGTCCTCATCCAGCCATCCGAGCAGCTCCGGCAACGCCACGAGGCGTTCCAGGAAATGCTCGAACATCTGCGCGCCCCGCTTGAGGTTGGTCTCGCGCATCGTGGCTGCCAGCCCGGGCGCCTTCTGGTCCAGAAACCGCACCAGGCTGCTGGGCGCCGGATTCAGCACTTTGGGTGACACCTCCTCGATTCTCGGCTCGCGTCCCGAATCAGCGCCCGGGTTGAGCGAGTAGTAGACGGGTTGCTGCGCGTGGATGACGCGCTCATAAATCTCCTGCACGTTTTCCAAATGCCGGTTGAGCTGGCGCAAGAGGCTCTCCACGCCTGTTTCGCCGCCCACCTCGTCGGGAGGCATGCGCCGCGCGATCAGCTCACACGCCGCCGCGTCAGACGGAAGCGTATGCACCTGCCGGTCCTCGTTGAATTGCAGCCGGTGCTCCAGGTTGCGCAGAAACGTGTAGGCCGAGGCGAGGCGCGAGTATTCCACATCGCTCAGCAGGCTCTTCTGCCTCAGCCGGGAGAGCGCCAGCAGCGTGCCCGCGTGCTGCACCCACGGCTCCCGCCCGCCGTGCAGGCGCTGCAGGCACTGCACCAGGAACTCGATGTCACGAATACCGCCCGGCGTCAGCTTGACGTTCAGCCCGCTTTCACCGCCGCTTTTTCCGGCCAGTTTTTCGTGCAGGCGCAGCCGCGTGGCGGAGACGCTTTCCACCGCCGAAAAGTCCAGCGTCGAGTTGTAGATGAGCGGCTCAACGGATTCCATCAGCTCGCGTCCGGGAGCGAAATCCCCGGCCGCCACGCGAGCTTTGATCAGCATTTGCAGTTCCCAATCGCGGGCGCGCCCCTGGTAGTAGGCCTGGGCGCTTCTGAGCGGCACGCAAACCTCGCCCAGCCTGCCCTCCGGGCGCAGGCGCAGATCCACGCGGTAACACAAACCCTCGCGGGTATACGTTGATAGCAGATCCGTAAGCTGATTGGCCAGCTTCTTGAAGAACTCCCGGTTGGAGATGGACCCGCCGCCCTCCGTCTCTCCGCTTCCGGTGTAGACAAACATGAGGTCAATATCAGAGCTGTAGTTCAGCTCCCGCCCGCCCCACTTGCCCAGCGCGAGCACGCTGAAGCCGCACTCGGCTTCCGGCGGCTCCGCCAGGCGCGGTTTCCCGTAACGCTTTTCGAGCGCAGCCCGTATTCGCCGGCAGGCCACATCCATGATGGCGTCCGCCAGACCGGAAAGCTCCTCGGTGGTTTCCGCCAGGGTGCACATCTCGAGCACGTCTCTCAACAGAATCCGCAGGATCTGCCGGCGGCGGAAACGCGCCAGGTCCACCGCGGGCGGGATCGACGGCTCGCCGGGTGGCAGTGCAGCGTCCAGGCGTTCGGCGAATTCGGCCGCCGAGAGGCTGCGATCCAGTTCCCCGCTGCCGGCTAAGGTCAGAATCCAATCCGGGCTCTGAAGCAGTTCCTCGGACAGGAATTGGCTGTGTCCGAAGACCGTGATGAGCAACCGGGCCGACACGGGGGAAGCGACGACCCGCTCGAAGTCCTCCCGCCGCTCAGTGGCCAGCCGCAGCAGGTAATGCAACACTGCGTCGGCGTCGGGCGAGCCGGCCAGCCAGGCCCTGAAGCGAGGCGCGAGCGGTTCGGGGATCAGCGGCTGCAGCGTAGCCAGCTCCGCAGTGGCGCGCGCCGGCTGGCGAAAGCTGACCTCGTGGGGAGTGAACTCCATGGGGGTGTTGAAGACCGCCTACGCTTCGGATTATAGCGCCTCAGGCCGAGCCTACCGCGGCGCGCGTCCCGAGCAAACTTGCCAGCGCCGCCTGCCCGAACCGCCGCCGCTGTGGATTGAAGTCCCCCTTTGGATCCTTGTTCATGCGGACTCCTTTCGCGGCGTTGTTCGCCATGATGATCATAAGCCCCCCGCCGCCGCCCGGCAAGACCCACGAAGGGACAAGTTACAAGGTGCTCTAGGCGGTGCAGGCAGCGCCGCTTCCACTATCATGGGATTGACGGGTTGAGCCGATCGGCCCGCGCCCCTCGCCCGGGTGGCGAAATCGGCAGACGCAAAGGACTTAAAATCCTTTGGGAGGCAACTCCCGTGTGGGTTCAAGTCCCACCCCGGGCACCACCATCCTGAGCCGCCGCTTCAGTCGGGCGCCGCATACGCGTAGTTCAACTCCCCCGCCTCCACGCGCACCGTCAGCCAGTTGTGCCGGGGAGGCAAGGGGCAAGTCGTGTAGGGCGTGAACGCGCAGGGCGGATTGTAGGCTTTGTTGAAATCCAGCACCACTTTGCCGTCCTTAGGCAGGTCCGCATAGAGAAAGCGCCCCGCCGGGTACGTTCCCTTGCCGCTCGTGCCGTCCTTGAAGATGAAGAAGAGCTTGTCCTGGCCGGTCGGTTCCAGGCGGCAGCGTATTCCGTTCACATCGAATTCCGCATAGCCCGGTGAGAACGCCGGAGTTTCGTCACCCTGCACGCTCACAATGCGGACGGGGTTGGGCGGCTCATACGGGGTCCACTTGGCCTCGATGCGGTACGCTTCACGAATCGGATACCAGCTTCGCCCAGTAAACTTGCTTCGGTAGACGCTGTTCAGGTCACGTAGCCGTATGGCTTTGCGCTGCCCGCGCAGAATGAGCTGAACAGACGCGGTCCCCCGCCGGATGACGTACTCGTCTGCCTTTTCGCCCGGCTTCATCTCCACGCGCGGACCCCCGTCGGCGGGATGCAGGAAGACCTTGTCTTCGCGGAGCTCGAAACGTCCGAAGGAGGGAACGCCTTCCGGCACGTCGATTTCGTTCATCCCTTCGTCGAGCCAGGTGAGGCCCACCAGCGTCAGGTAGCCGGCTTCGGACTTCAGGTCTGCTTCTATCTGGCGGCGCCACTCACCCACCGACTCGCGGTAGTCGGCCGGCGCGGCCAACAACAATCCCAACAAAAGCGCAGTTCGCATTCAATTGGTGTGCGCGGCTCCAGGTCATCGGGCTTCCCGTGCGGCAGCGCGGCAGGCGCCGGCCACACCGAGCTTCCATGATCCGGAAACGCGCTCGTCCCTCCGCGGCAGCCGCCTTTTGATTCGACGATCACGGCATGCGGCGCCGCTTCTTCCCTTCCATCGTAACCGGGCCCGCGCCGCAGCCTCAAACCGGGAGGCTGAATGCCCTGGGTGAGCATTGTTGACATGATGCTCCGTGAAAACGAGACGCGGACCGCCTCGCCGTGCAAACAGAGAAAGGATTCCCCATTTGGGAGGCGCCGTCCACGACGTTTCCCTACATCGTCCCGCTGAAGTTCAGGCGCGGCGACCGCACTGGTTGGTGGACGGAGAGGTTGGTTCCGTTCAGAGGATGTCACTGTTGAATATCAACGGACGATCGCGCTCACCGCCCGGTACGCCTTTCGAAAGACACGGTAGACGTTGTAAGAGAATGGATAATTCACCAATTGCGCCAAGCGGCCGCTGGGACAGAATCTTCGACTTGGAGTGGGCGTCGGGATGTCTTTTACGGCCTCAATATTCAGCACGTAGGCCGGCTTGCCGCGATTCGGAAAGTAGCCGGGGTTCGGCTGCACGGGCGGAAGCGGGGTCGGCGGGAT
>JBBIND010000079.1:0-18867 GCA_037444075.1 Acidobacteriota bacterium
CTCCGGGCTTGAGGCGCGCTTCCCGAGAGCAGAGAATAGGGAGGTGCTCGCCGGGCCTGCGGCGCGATCCGCCCCGAGGGCAACGCTGGAAACGCAGGGAGGGAAGTTCATGACCGCCGTACGCCTCGCTTGTCTGTTCTCCTTGATCGCCGTGGCGGGATTCTCCGCCGAACTGGCCACCTGGAGCGCCGCCGCGCCGGCGAAAGCCGCCGGCCTGCAGGTCCTCAAACAGGGCGCGGATTGGACCCTGGAGTCTTCCGCCGCCGGCCCGGTGGCGGCCATCAAGCCCCTCCACGATTACTACCGCCGCGCAACCTACACGGCGCAACTGGCGCAGCCTTCGCCGGAGGAAGCCTGGCTGACCATCTCCTACCTCGACAAAGGCTATGGCCTGATCACGATGAACGCGCGCGCCGGAGGCCAGAGCAGCGGGGGCGTCCGCCAGCAGGATCAATGGGGCATCACCCGGTTGAATACGGGCAAGATCCGCCGGGCGGTGTTCCGGCTTCCGAAAGGCGCCTCCGAGCTGCACATTGCCGGAGTGACGCACCTGTCCGGGCTCGCCGTGACGGAGGGCAAACCGGCCTACGAAGCCGCGCCGCTGGTGGAGCCTATCTTCAAGCCGGACCGTCCGCTCGATTTGGTGATCAACTCCGGCGCGGACGCCAACACGCTGGACGGTCTGGAGAACTCGCTGGCGACGCTGCGGAACCTGCTGCCGCTGGGCCGCGCGCTGGGATTCAACGGCGTGGAAAGCTACGTGAAGTGGAATTTCGTCGAGCGGGAACGGGGCGTGTTCGACTGGAGCTTCTATGATGCCGTCGTGGCCGAATGCCAGCGGTACGGCATGCGCTGGTTTCCGCTGCTCATCGTCGGTTCAGCCTACGCGTTGCCGGACTGGTTCTACAACTCGCCCGAGCATTTCCGCTACAAGTGCCTGGAGCATGACCTGGAGACGGACATCCCCACCATCTTTCACGAGGCGCAGGTGAAGTACGTCCGGCGCTTTCTCCAGGAATTCGGCAAGCATTACGGCTCCAACCCCGCGCTGCAAGGCATCCGGCTGGGACCCACGGCCAACTACGGCGAAGCGCAGTACCCGGCCACCGGCAACTGGGGCTACAAAAACCAGCCGCTGCACACGCACCTGGGCTATTGGGTGGGCGACGACTACGCCGCGGGCGCGTTCCGCCAGCAGCTGCGCTCGCGCTACGCCACCATCGCCGAACTCAATCAGGCGTGGGGCGGGGCGCAGTACGCTTCGTTTGACAGCGTCAAGCCGTTCCTGCCGGTCAAGGCGTTGAATCAGCGCATGCGCATGGACTTTTCCGCCTGGTACATGGACGCCATGACCGAGTGGTGCGGCCGGTGGGCGCGGTGGGCACGCGAGGCCATGCCCAACGTTCCCATCTACCAGTCCTCTGGCGGCTGGGGCGCGGTCGAAATCGGCACTGACTATATTGCCCACACCAAGAGCATGGCGGCGCTGGGAGGCGGCATCCGCCTGACCAACGAGAACGACAGTTTCGTGAACAACTTCTGCGTCACCCGTCCGGCGGCGTCCGCCGCGCGCTTCTACGGCGCGATGTTCGGCACCGAGCCGGCGGGATTCGGGAGCCGCCGCGGCGTGATCAACCGCCTGTTCAACATCATCACCAACGACGGGCGGCACCTGTTCTTCTATCACGGCAATCTTTACGACAACGATCAGGCGATTGACGGCTGGGTGGCCAACGCGCCGCTGCTGAACCAGCGCGCGCAGCCGGCGGCGGACGTAGCGGTGTTTTATCCCGATACGGCCAACAAGCTGGATGATTCCATCATGCGCCACCTGCGCGGCTCGACGTTCTTCCAGGCGGCCTACGCGCTGCGCTCGGTGATGGACTACGACTTTGCCGGCGAGCAGATGATTCTGGACGGCGCGCTAAACCGGTACAAGGTCCTGGTGATTCTGGAAGGCCGGGTGACGGAAAAAGCCGTGCTGGAAAAGATGGATCAATGGGTGCGCGCCGGCGGCATCATCATCTTCCCGTGGCGCCCTCTGCAACAGGGGTCGCGCACGCCGCCGCTGGCGACGGTGGAGGACGACGCCTCGATCTTTGAGCGCTGGCGAAGCGGCGATACCGGCCAGGGCCGCCTGATGCTCTACCAATGGCATCCCGAGTTGAAGTACTACATGGCGTACCTGCGCCAGCAGCTCCGCGAACTGCCCTCCATCCGGCCCGAAATCCGGCGGGCGCTGGCCATCGACAAGCCCGCGGACACTTACTGGAGCGTCCTGGCGAACGGCAAACTGGTGCTGCTGAACTACGGCGATGACCCGGCCACCATCCGCCTGCCCGGCGGCAAGACGCTGCGCATGGAACCCTACACCATCGCCATGGAGTAAGCGCCCGGGCGCGTTGGCGCTGGAGGCGGAGACCACCCTGGCTGCCGTCCGGAATCAACCCCAATTGGCAAGGAACTCTATGTAGATCCGGATCAGGCCCACTGGAGATTAGCGCCGGTGTTCGCGAGCGAGCGCGTCATGCTCGCGTTCTTCGGCTTCCAGATCGGCGTCTATCTCGGCCTTGTTGGCGTAGTAGTAGGCAAGTGCGGCATGCACTTGCGCCAGCGACAGGTGTCCTAAATTGCTGGCGATCTCTTCCGGCGCCTCGCCCGTGTTGTGCAGGACGACAATCCGGCGAACGGAGACGCTGGTCCCGGCGATGCACGGCCGGCCGCCGCGAATTCCAGGATGCCGCGAGATTAGGCTGCCTATCTCGGTCACGGTTGCCATCGATCTCAAGTATAACTTGCCATGGCGCCAGCAAAAGCTGCGTTGGGCGCTTCCGAGCACCACACCCTATTGAACATGGGCGTGTGTTATTGGGAGCCGGAGGCGCCAAGAGAAAGTGCTGAAATGTTGAGGTTACTGATCAAGGTAAGCGCGCTCGGATGGTATTCAGGGGCGCCTCATCGAGACCGGCGCCCTGCGCCGCGGCTGCCTATGAGCATCCCGCTTCCGCCGCTGGAGGCGGGGATGGCGGAGGAACGGCGCCGGACGACGACGCGCCTCCATGCTGTTCCCCGGCGGCTCGTCAGGGCAAGCGGAGGCCAACTGGCCGAGTCCTATCCCGAATAAGCGTTCATTCAATTTCCCTTGACCTGTGCGCCGAAGGGAATATACTTGCCTTGAACCGGAGCTTGATCGGTACTTCCGGGTAAAGCCCACACAGAGGGACCTGCGGGTATGCCGGCTAAAGTTTGGAGGGGGACACATGAGAGCAAGTGAACGCAGTATTTGGGTGCCAGTGCGGCTGTACGCCTGGTTTGTTGCTTTTTTGCTGGTGGCGTTGCTGGCCCAGCCGGCGGCGGCCCAAGTGTTATACGGTTCGATCATCGGAACGGTGGTGGACCAGTCCGGCGCGGTCGTCCAGAAGGCCACGGTCGCTATCACCAGCCGGGCCACCGGCGTATCGCGGGAGGCCGCCACAGATGAAGCAGGGCGCTATTCCCTGATCAACGTCCTGGCGGGCAGCTATGATCTCCGGGTCACCGCGCAGGGCTTCCGTACGGCCACGCAAACCGATGTCGCGGTCACCATCAACACCGTGGCGCGCGTGGACGTAAGGCTGGAAGTGGGGGCGCTGACCGAACAGGTCACCGTGGCGGCTCAACTGGCCGTGCTTCAGACGGACAAGAGCGACGTGCGGCACGAAATCACTTCGCGTGCGGTGACCAGCCTGCCTTTGCCGAACTACCGCAACTACCAGAGCCTGCTCGACCTGCTGCCCGGGACCACACCGTCGGAGTTTCAGAACGCCATTGTGGACACACCCGCGCGCGCTTTGACCACCCGCGTGAACGGCACGCCGCGGAACAACAACAACACCCTCACCGACGGAGCGGTGAACATCTTCATCTGGCTGCCGCACCATGCGGTCTATGTCCAGCCGGTCGAGAGCATCGACACCGTGAACATCACCACCAACGCCTTCGACGCCGAGCAAGGCATGGCGGGCGGCGCCGCCATCACGGTGGCCACCAAGTCCGGCACCAACGAGATCCACGGCTCAGGCTTCTGGTTCCACAACAACCAGCGCCTGCTGGCCGCTCCGTATTACCGGGCCGCAGGGTTCCGCAAACCGAAGGACATTTTCAACCAGTTCGGCGGCACCGTCGGCGGCCCTGTCAAGAAGGACAAGCTGTTCTACTTCCTGAGCTTCGAGCGGACTCTGTTCCGGCAGGGAGGCTCCGGCAACTGGTCGGTGCCCCCGGCCGAATTCCGTGCGGGGGATTTCAGCCGGTGGCCGGGATGCACTCAGTGCGGAGCGGCCTTCTCGATCGTCTACGACCCGGCAACCATCGTGGGGACCGACACGAGAACCCGCCAGCCGTTTCCTAATAACCAGATCCCGCGGGGCCGCATCAGCCCGATCTTCGACGCCATTCAACAGCGGATTCCCCTGCCCAACCAGGCTTCCCCCACCGATTTGGCCAATAACCTTTTTGGCAACTTCGGGGCCGCCGGCACGCTCAAGTTCAACCGCAACAACTATGACCTCAAGGGCAACTGGAACGTCTCTCAGGGCCTGGTGATCTGGGGCAAGCTGAGCCGCATGGGTGCTCCCGTGGCCGGCAAACACATTTTTGGCGAGATGGTTGGGCCGAATATCGGCACGGCGGGCGACGGCGACGTCCGCGTCAACATGCCGACCTTCGGCTTCACCCACACCTTCTCGCCCACCTTCATGATGGATGCCGTGTTCGGCTATACCCGGCATGATCAGGACATCGTGGGGACGGGCCAAGGCAGAAACTGGGGCCTGGACGTGTTCAAGATTCCGGGCACCAATGGCGGCCGGCAGTACGCCGGTGACATGCGCTACAGCGGCGTCCCCCAAATCGAGACGGGTTTCAGCAGCTGGGGCCTGACCGAGACCTGGCTGCCTCTGTTCCGCCGCGAGCGCTCGTACACGGCGCCGGTCAACTTCACGCGGATTCGCGGCTCCCACGAAATCCGCTGGGGTTTTGAGCCGCGGCGCCTGGAGATGAACCACTGGCAGCCGGAGACGGCCAACCCGCGCGGCCGCCTCGACTTCGGGAGCGGGCCGACGATCGTTCCGGGCCAGTCTGCCCGGGTGCTCAACCAGTACGCCACGGCGCTGCTGGGGCTGGTGACCAGCTACACCAAATCGATTCAGTTTTTCCTGATGGAAACGCGTGAATGGCAACATGCCTGGTATTTCCGCGACCGCTGGCAGGTCAACCGCAATCTCACCCTGAACCTCGGCCTCCGCTATGAGTACTATCCCCTGATGAATCGCGACACCCGGGGCCTGGAGCATTGGGATCCCTACACCAACATCGTTCGCCTGGGCGGTTTGGGGGGCGTTCCCCGCAACGTGGGCATGAGCGTGAGCAAGAAGCTGTTCGCGCCGCGGGTGGGTTTCGCTTACCGCGTGCGCGACAGTTGGGTGGTCCGCAGCGGCTACGGCATCAGCTTCAACCCGATGCCGCTCTCACGGCCGCTGCGCGGTCCCTATCCGGCTACGCTGACAGGCGATTGGTCGTCCGGCACCGCCGGGGCGGATTTCCGCGACTCGACCTACGGTTGGTACAACACTCTGGCGGTGGGCATCCCCGACGTACCCACGCCGGACGTCAGCAAAGGAAGCCTCGAACTGCCGCTCAACCTCACCATGGGGGCGCGCAGCCCCTGGGGCGGCCGGTTGCACCGGGGCTATATCCAGAGCTGGAACTTCACGGTCGAGCGCAAACTGCCCCTGGACACTCTGGTTTCGGCGGGCTACGTCGCCACGCGCACCATCCGGCAGTTTCTGCACCGCAACATCAACGTGGTCGGCCCGGGGCTGGGCGCCGATACCAGGAACCTGCCTCTGGCCCGGCTCTACGGGCGGACTAACGCGGCCAACCTCTGGGACGGTATCGGTTACGGCAGTTACAACTCCCTGCAAGTGACCCTCAATAAGTCGTTCAGCCAAGGCCTGTTTCTGAAGGGCGCTTATACCTGGGGCCGCTACATGAACATGGCCGAGGACGACGGCACGGACACCTTCGCCCTGTGGCAATGGGAGCCCATGATCCATCGCAACTATGCTCCCTCGAGCTTCGACCGGCGGCACAGCCTGGTGATGGGGTGGGTCTACGAGATGCCGTTCGGCCAAGGCAAGCCATACACGCTCAGCGGCGTGGCCGACATGCTCCTGGGAGGCTGGAAGATCAACGGCACCTTCACGGCATACACCGGCACGCCGTTTACTGTCACGGGCAGCGGTTCTTCGCTGCTGTGCATCGGCTGTACGCAGACCGCCGATCAGATCGCGCCGGTCAGGAAGATCGACCAGGGACGCGGGCCGAATATGCCCTACTTGGATCCCCTGTCGTTCCGCGACCCGCTGTTCACCTTCGATGCCAGGAACCCCGTCTACCGGCCGGGCACGATGGGCCGGAATCCCTTGTACGGGCCGGGTTTCTGGAGGATCAGCCCGGCCATCTACAAGGAATTCCAGGTGACTGAGCGCGTCAAGGCGGAGTTCCGCGCGGAGGCGAACAACCTGACCAACACGCCGCGGTGGGGGAACCCGGCGAGCGGGGCTGGTTCGATGCGGCTCAACCCTGACGGGAGCCTCTCGGCGCTGAACAATTTCATGAGCATCACCAGTGCGAGCGCCGAGCGGCAGTTCCGCTTCGGAGCGCGGCTACAATTCTGAGTTCTTCCGCGGAGTTGAATCGAGGCGGAGGCGGCCTGTCCGGGCGGGATGGAGCGTCCGGCGCGCGGATCGTGCGCAGGGCCGTGGTTCGTTGGGCCGCTGGAACTCAGGAAGGCAGCAAGCGGGAAAGCGGGCCGAACAGGTGGCGGACAAAGTCGATGGCGGCTTCTTCCGCGGCGCCCTCTTCGGCATCGGGATTCAGGTAGACGGTCACGCGCACCAGGGCCGTATTGCTGCGGCGGTGCCACATGGCATCCCAAACCTGGAACAGCTTGGCCTCGTATTCGCTGGCAATCACGCGGTGGTGGGCCTGATACCAATAAAGCACCAGGCTCTTGATCTCGCCTTTGCCCACGATGTAGCGGTTCACGACGAGGGGAGCGGAGCGGCCCGGGATCTCCAGGGAGAGCTCCCCGGAGGCTTCCATGGTCCAGCCGGAGCCGGGCAGGCAGTTCTTGGGCGAGTGCGGCGAGACGCCTGTGCGC
Organism: Acidobacteriota bacterium; assembly: GCA_037444075.1. GTDB lineage: Bacteria > Acidobacteriota > Terriglobia > Bryobacterales > Bryobacteraceae > JBBIND01. The sequence continues at coordinate 7,202 of JBBIND010000079.1, forward strand.
TGCGATTGGAAGTAAGCCACAAACAGGTTGGCCAATTGCCCGCCGGCCGGGGTGCGGCGGCCGTAGTCGCGGACCAGCGTGGCATCGGCGCGCAACACTTCCTGCACCGGCGGATCCACTTCCTGTTCGCGCTTGATTTCCCAGGAGCCGAGCGTGCGGGGCAACGCCGTCAGCGGTCCGGCCAGAGGAACGTCGACGCCCAGAGAAACGTTCTGCACCAACAGCGTCTGCACCAGCAGCAGGACGGTGAGCGTCAGCGGGGCGCGCTTCAGCAGAGACCGCCAGCGGGAAGGACGTTTATGTTCGTTCACGGCGGAACCTGTAGAGCCAATTGATCAGGCGATGGGTGAGCACCAGGCACACCAGCGCCGTGGCGAAAATGATCCACCCTTCGACGGTATGGAAAAAGCCCGCGGCCAAGGCCGGGTCATACTCGCCCACCACGCCGGTAGCCATGACACGGAAGGCGTTCGTCGCCACGGCAATCGGCAGGGTGAACGCAAACAGCACCCAGCGCATCCAGGGCTTTTCGTCAAAAAAGTGAGCGTACACCAGCGCCAGAAAAGATAGCGTCAGCATGGAGCGGATGCCGCTGCACGCCTCCACCACCGACAGGCGCTGGCTGGCCAGTTCCAGGATGTTGCCCTCCCTCAAAACCGGGATGCCCACCAGGTTGAGGCCGATTTCCGCCACCCGGCTGGCGAACAATTGCAGGGGAAAGGTCACCTGGTTGTAAATCAGGGCGGGGATGGGAACCATGAACACCAGCAGCACGAGCGGGAAACTCAACGCCCGCAACATCTGCCAGCCGCACAGGAACAGGATGCAGCCCACCAGGGAGATGATGAAAGCGGTGCGCATCAGGAACAGCTCGGTGGCCAGCAACGCCAGGTAACATTGCAGGGCGCCCCAGCCCACCACGGCCAACCCCCACCAGTTCACCGTTACCGGAGTTTGCAGGATCGCTTCGCGCCGCTGCCAGGCTACATAAGCCGCGACCAGAGGCACGAAGAAGCCATGCCCCATGTCGTCATCGTTCATCCACTGGTCCACCAGCTTGACCAGGATGGGGGCGTAACACACCACCAGCAGGCCCGCGAACCAAAGCAGGCCCGGCCAGGGGAGGGTGCTGGATCTATGAAGGTTGGTTTCAGGCCCAGAAGTGGTCGCCATAAGTTCCGGCAAGTCTATATACAGTAGCACCGATTGCCCTTCCGGCGCTCTGCCCGCATGCCATACTAACAACGTGACAACGCATAACGATGCTGTCAAGCAACCCGGCGGTGTAGCAGTACTGGGACTGGGCTACGTCGGGTGTGTAACTGCTGCCTGTCTGGCGAATCTCGGGCGCCGTGTTATCGGAGTGGACCGGGATGAGTTCAAGGTGCGCTGTGTCACCGAGGGACAGGCGCCGTTTTACGAACCCGGCCTGGAAGCCATCGTGGCGGCCAACGTGGCAGCCGGGCGGCTGACGGCGACGGTATCGACGGCCGAAGCACTGGCGGAAGCCGAAGTGGTTCTGATTTGCGTGGGGACGCCGTCGGAAAAGAACGGCGACATGCGCATGGACCAGCTTGAGCGGGCCTGCCGGGAAGTGGCCGAGGCGGCCCAGGGCAGGCCCGGCAGGCTGGCGGTGGCGATACGCAGCACCGTGTTTCCCGGTACTTGCCAGCGGCTGCGGGAGACCTTTTTCAGCGGCGCGCCGGAGATCGCCATGGCCGCCAATCCGGAATTCCTGCGCGAAGGCAATGCGGTGGAAGATTTCATGGCACCTTCCCTGCTGGTGGTGGGCGGCGACGAGACCTGGGCCGTGGATGCCGTGGCGGGCGTGTATGCCGGGCTGCCGGTGGAGGCGCACAAAGTGGCGCTGCCCACGGCGGAGATCATCAAGTACGCCTGCAACAGTTTCCATGCCTTGAAGATCAGCTTCGCCAACGAAATCGGCGCCATCTGCGGCAGCCTGAAGGCGGACGCCCGCGAGGTGATGGAAATCGTGTGCGCCGACACGCGGCTGAACATTTCGCCGGCGTATCTGAAACCGGGGTTCGCGTTCGGCGGCTCCTGCCTGCCGAAAGATTTGCGGGCGCTGATGTTCCGCTCCACGCGGCTGGACCTGAAGCTGCCGCTGCTGGGGTCCGTGCTGGCCAGCAATGAAGAACATCTGCGCAGAGCCGTGGAGGCGGTGCTCGAATTGCCGCAGGAACGGCTGGGCATTTATGGGCTGGCGTTCAAGGCGAGCACGGATGACTTGAGGGAAAGCCCGGCCGTAACGCTGATCGAGCAACTGATCGGCAAAGGGCGGCAGGTACGGGTGTATGATCCGCACATCCGCCTGTCCCACATCTACGGAAGCAACCGCACGTACCTGGAAGCGACGCTGCCGCACATCGAGCGCTCGCTCGATACGGAACTCGGGGACCTGCTGGGCTGGGCCCAATGCGTGATTCTGACGCAGGCGCCCGGAGCGGCGCAGGCGGCTCAGATACAGGCCAGCGGCCTGCCGGTGCTCGATTTCAGCGGCGCCTTCGAAGTGACGGCTGCCGCCGGGTCACCGGGCGTATAAGTAGAGCTCGTAGACAGCGGGAACATAGACACGCCGCTTGATCCACTCCGGATAGCGCCAGGCCTTCACCAGACGAGCCGGTCCGAACTGCGCACCGCCGGGCACTTCCTCCAAGGGGCGGGAAGTAAGCAGAAACGGGATGCCGGGATGGAACGGATGAAAAAGCTGCTCCGCCTGGCTGCTGGGCGGCACGGCGCTCTCCCCGGGCGGATGCACGAAGCGATAGCGCTCATATACCTGCGCGCCGGGCAGTCCAAAGGTGACCGTCTTGAGAACCAGCAAAGAAGAGCCCGGCGGCGCGTAGGCGGGCAGTTCGCGGGCCATGGCGCGCTTGGCTTCAAACACCTGGCAGTAAGTTACGGGCAGAAAACCGTAAACGAATTGCCCGGCGAGCACGGTCACCGCGGCGAGCCGGACCAGATGCGCCTGCCAGCGTCCGGCGCGGAGAGCCCGCTCGACGAGGGCTGAAACGGCCGCCCCGGCGCCCACCGCGAGCACCATGGCCACGGGCAGCAGGTAACGTTCCTCGGTAGCCCGGACGCGGACGATGATCAGCAGACAATAGGCAAGGGCCGGCAAAACCAGCACCAGTACCTGCCGGCGCCACCCGGAGCAGGCCAGCCACAGCAATCCGGCCAAGCCTAGACACAGCCCTGCCGGAGTGAGCACGTGAGAGAGACGGTCCCAACCGTTGCCGAGGAGTTCCACATAACCGGCCAGCGTGGCGGGAGTTTCCGGCAACACATGGTCGGACGTGACAAAGACCATGTGACGCCACCAGCGCGCGGGCTGGGGCAGAATCGCGGCGACGGCATAAACGGCCAGAAAGACGCAGGTGAGCAGAGTGGCCTGGCGCAGGCGTTCCAGCCAGGAGACGCGGCGCGCCTGGGCCACCAGCAGCACGAGCCCCAAGCCGAAAACCAGCCCGACGGCCTGGTCCTTGGTGCCCATGGACAAAGCCGCGGCGGCGCCGGAGAGAGCCAGCCAGCGGGCCCGGTTGTCCGTGAAGAGGTAGCGCCACAGGCAGGCAAAACTCACCGACCACCAGAACAGGTAGGGCATGTCCATGTTGCCGACCCGGGCATAGTAAGCGAACACGCCGCTCAGGCCCAGCAGCAGCACGGTGAACAGGCGCGCCCGCGGGTGGCCGGGGGTGAGGCGGCCCCAGATGAACAGCACGCCCAACCCCATCAGCAGCGACACCAGGTGCGAGACGAAGATGAGCACGGAAAACACCAGTGAAGGATCGCGGAAGCCGTGCGGCCACGCAGACTGAATCCCGGAGACGAAACCGAACAGCTTCAAAACGAGCAGCGTGGGCGCATAGACACAGGCCAGCAGAACCTGGTGGACGGCCGGGTAGACGTAGCTGATATTGACGTCACTGTAGCGGGCGAAGAAGGCCAGCGGGCCGAACGGCACGATGGAATCACTGGCCGGCGTGAGAATGCTGGGGAGTCCCCAGAAAAGCCCCGGCAGATAAAGCGCGCCCAGGACCAGGAGAGGGACAGTCAGAGAGCGGGAGCGCATGGCAAGAGGAGGGCCGTTAGCCTGGTTTCGTAAACAGGTACTCGCTGAAGCCGGGCGTGGGGGCCAGGTTGGTCAGCGTCAGTCCCAGCTCACGGTGGCAGAAGCGCACCACCTCCTCGAGGCGGGCATCCTCGTAGGGATAACCGCCCAGCCAATCGCGGACGTCGGTGAGAAACTCCATGCCGCGCCGGTGGCTGTACTCGCGGATGTAGCGGATGGGATTCTGTCCGCGCACCAACTGGGGAAGAACCACGTGGCGAAGAATGTAATGTCCTTCCATGAGGCGCTTCACGGCGGTGGAGGCGCGATTGTAACGGTGTTTGACCTGTATCCAGTAAGGGGTGCGCGCAGTGGTCACATACAGGCCGATGTAAAACAACGAGCCGGGACGCAAGAAGGAGGCTGCGTTACGCACCGCGGTCCACATTTCGCCGGTGTGGTGCAACACGCCCCAGGAGTAGACGATGTCCGCCGGTTCGACGGATGCCAGGAAAGCCGGATCGAGGATGCTGCCCTCGGCCACACTCCAGTTGGGGGGAGAGCCCTGATCCTCGCGCAGGCGAAGCGTGGTGCGGACGGAGGCCGGATCCACGTCAAAGCTGACAACGCGCGCGGCGCCCGCCTGCCAGGCCGCCAGCGAAGAAAGCCCGCTGCCGCAGCCGATGTCCAAAAACGACTTCCCCTGCAGATTCGGCATTCCCAGGAAATCCAGGATGTGCTGCCGGGCTTGCCGCACGCGCTCCTCGTTGAAATGCGCGCGGACGAACTCCTCCCAGTTCTGACCGAATGAGAAAGCGCGCGGCTTCAGGGATGTGGAAGAAGGGGTGCTCATGAGGTTTTGGTCTGGGACGCGAGCCAAGCCTGAAACATGAGAATGATCCAAAGCTGGTTGCTCCAGTCGTGGGTGTGGCGGAGGTGCTGATCCCATCTGTGCCGGATGGGCGCGGGTTGGAAGACTCCTTCGCGGCGCAGGCGGTCAGGGTGCAATAAGTCCTCAGCCCAGTCGCGGAGAGGACCGCGCAGCCAGGCGGCCAACGGGACGGCGAAGCCGGCCTTCGGGCGGTTCAGCAGGGCCTCGGGGACATAGCGGTACAGTAACTGGCGCAACAGCCACTTACCCTGTTGGCGGCGGATCTTCATGCTCAGGGGCAGGCGCCAGGCGAATTCGGCGACGCGATAATCCAACAACGGGCAGCGCGCCTCCAGGCTGACAGCCATGCTCGTGCGGTCTACCTTGACCAGGATATCGTCAGGCAAGTATGTCAGTGTGTCCAGGTTCATCATGGTCTCGATGAAATCGGCGAGGCTGTTCGGACGGGGGGAGCGGGTGAAGGCCGTCGGCGGCTCCTGGGCGCCGGGCAGCAGGCAGCGGGGCTGGCCCCAATAGGACATCAAGGCCATGTAGAGGCCTTCGGGCGAGCGCTGCGCCAGGGTGTCAGCCAGCCGGTGCAGGCGCGCCCCAGCCTGAGGACGCCAGAGGGCGTTCGGCAAGACCGGTTTCAAGACGCCGAACAGGGTATCCCAAACGTGCTCCGGCAGGCTATGGAGAGCCCAGGCGCCCAGGCGCCGCAATGGCCAGGGACGACGGCCGAAACGCCGCCAGAATCCGCTATTGCTGAGATAAGCCTGGTAGCCGCCGAACAGCTCGTCTCCCCCATCGCCGGAGAGGCTGACGGTTACGTGACGGCGGGTAAGTTGGCAGACCAGGAAAGTGGGGATCTGCGAAGAATCGGCGAACGGTTCGTCGAAGAACTCAGGCAGGCGGGGGATGACGTCCAAAGCTTCCCGGGGCGTGGCGTAGAGCTCGGTGTGCTCCGTGCCGAGGTGTTCGGCTACGGCTTTGGCATAGGGCGCTTCATCGAAAAGCTCGTCGTGGAAACCGATGGAGAATGTCTTCACCGGGCGGCTGCTGAGAGCTTGCATCAGCGCCACCACCAGGGAAGAATCCACGCCGCCCGAAAGAAAGGCCCCCAGGGGGACATCGGAGATCATGCGCAAGCCAACCGCGCTGCGCAACAGGCGGTCGAGTTCCTCGAGCGCTTCTTCAGTCTGCTGAATGGGATGGCGGCGGCTGTTTGCGGCGGCGTCGGTGAACGACCAATACGTTTGCGGCAGCGGAGTCTCGCCCGCAGGACCGGGCGGCAGCGCCAGCCAGCAGCCCGCAGGGAGCTTGCGGATGCCGCGGTAGATGGAATATGGCGCGGGGATGTAGGCGTGGCGCAGATAGAGAGCCAGGACATCCCGGTCGATGGGGGCATCAAACCCCGGATAAGCCCGCAGAGCCTTCAATTCCGAAGCGAACAGGAACGCCGAGCCCGACCAGCCGTAGTAAAGGGGCTTTTTCCCTAAGCGGTCGCGGGCCAGGTAGAGGGTCCGGCTGGAACGGTCCCAGAGCGCGAAGGCGAACATGCCATTGAAACGCCGCAGGGCCGGTTCCACGCCCCACTGAGCAAAAGCCGCCAGCATCACCTCGGTGTCGGAGCTGCTCCGAAAGGCGTGCCCCAACGCCTCGAGTTCGGCGCGAATCTCCTGGAAGTTGTAAATCTCCCCGTTGAAGACCACGGCCAGGCGGCCGTCGGCGGAGAACATCGGCTGATGCCCCAGCGCAGACAGGTCCAGAATGGCTAAACGCTGGTGGGCCAAGGCAATACCGGCGGCGGAGTCGGCCCAAACGCCGTTGTCGTCAGGGCCGCGGTGCCGGAGCGTGCGGGACATTGCGGCGGCGATGTCCAAGGCGGACTCGAAGGCGGCGGGGTTGGCGCGGTCCAGGAAGCCGGAGATGCCACACATCTGCCCCATAGTACACTTTGGCCGGGTGAGGGCAGGCGCGCTGCAGCGCCGCTAGGCTTCAGGAGGGTTCGGGGCGGAAGCGGGGAGCGACACGCCGAGCCGGGCGGCGAAGATCTCCGACAGGCGGGCGACATTGCGCTGCAGGTTATAGCGCTCCTCCACCTGCCGGCGCCCGGATACGGCCAGGGTACGCCTCAATTCGGGAGAATCCATGAGGCGGATGAGGGCCTCGGCGAGTGCTTCCTCATCGGACGGAGGCGTCAGCAGCCCGTCCTGCTGGTCCCGGATCAGTTCCGGGACGCCGTTCACACGGGAAGCCACGCAGGGAATCTCCATGGCCATCGCCTCCATGAGGACGACCGGGACCCCCTCGGCGAAGCTGGGGAGCACGAAAATATCGGCGCTGCGGTAGAGTTCGCGGATGGATTTCTGATCCAGCCAGCCGAGGAGGCTAACATGGGATGACAAACCGAACCGGCGGACAGCGCTCTCCAGTTCCGCCCGAAGAGGGCCATCGCCAGCCAGCGAAAGACGGACGGAACGGCCTTGCCGCACCAGGCGTTGGAGCGTTCCCAGCAGCACATGATGGCCTTTGACCGGGGCCAGGCGGCCCACGGTGAGCAGGTGGAGCGGGCCGGGTGAAGCGGGTCGCGGGGCCGGGAGAAAAACGCGCACATCGACGCCCAGTGGACAGACTTCAAACCTGTCCCAGTGGGAGGGTCGGCTGAAGCGCATCAACTGGCTGCGCGCATAGTGGCTGATGGCAACCAGGAAGGCGGAAGCGTCGATCTTCTGCTCCAGGGCAAAGCCGGCCGGGTCGAGGAACTCGTCCGGGCCGTGCATGGTGGCCGAATAGGAAATAGAGAACAGCCGGGAGATGAGAAGCGCCAGAGTGGAAGTGAAGTGGGCGTGAACGTGAGAAAATCCGCGGCGGTGGAGCTCGGCGCCGATGATGACGGCGGCGCCGAAGTGCGACAGGCCGGGAAGCCACTGCCGCGGCGAAGCATGGCCGAGCGCCAGAGCGCGGAGCAAGGCCGCCAGATAAGCGCGGGGCCGGCGGAGCAGGGTGGCGAGGTGGGCGCGGAGGGCAGATGCCCGGCGCAGCGGGAGCAGATACCAGGTGAGGGCGTATTCAGCGGCTTCTTCAGTGGGTAAAGCCTCGGGCGGGCGATCCGGCGGATGCACCGAGACCGTGAGAATGTCCCAGCCCCGGGCGCGCAGCTCGCGAACTTCACGGAGAACGAAGGTGTGGTTGAAGCTGGGATACTGGCTGACCAGGTAGGCCAGACGGGGCGGTTTCATGGCAGATTCGGACGTAGTCGAGAGTATCGCCGCCGCGCTGCGGAGCGGTCCGGCCCGGGCAACTGCCCGGGCGCCGGTGGATGGACAGACGCCGTCATCGGGCACGATGATAGCGCAAGTTGCCGGCCCGGTTCAGGTGGCAACATAGAGGGAACAGTTTGACGCTATTGAATTCCAGTCCGGCTGACACAGCGCCCCCTGGGGGCGGCCAGAAACCATTGCTGGAAAACGTAGCCTGGCAGTGGTTCCATATGGGGGCCTCGATGCTGGTCGGCCTGGTGCTGCCGGCCTACATGATCCGCAAGCTGGGGCAGGAAGCCTATGGCGTCTGGGTGCTGACATTCTCGCTGATTGATTTCGCCTGGATCGTGGACCTGGGCACAGGCACCGCCGTGCAGATGTACGCGGCGCGCCATCATGCCCGCCGGGCCACGGGGAAATTGAATGAGCTGGTGAATACGGGCCTGGTTTGCTGCGCAGTGCTGGCAGCGTTGGTGCTGGCCGCGGTGGTGGCGCTGGCGCCCAAGGTGCCGGATTTCTTCCATGTGCCCGAGGTGTTTCGGCGGGATGCGATGGTGCTGTTTCTGCTGGTGGGCGGCAGTTTCGCGCACTCCGAAGTCCTGCGCGTGTTCAATGCGAGCCTGGAGGGTTTGCAGCGATTCGACCTGGTCAACATGCTCCGGGTGACGGTGATGGCGGTGCGGGCCACGGTGTGCATGGGGCTGCTGTACTGGGGAGCGGGGCTGGTGGCTCTGGGGGTGGTCACGGCCCTGAGCGAGGCGGCCACCTACTGGCTGTACTACCTAGCCTTCCGGCGGCTGCAGCCGGAATTCCGATTCTCCACGCGGCTGGTGAAGCGCGCCGTCTTTAAGGAACTGGCGGGCTATGTCCGGCATTCCGCGGTGGCGGGGATTTCCGGAGTACTGGCGGGGTTCAGCGCGCCGGTCATCATCGCACGCTACCGGCCCATCAGCGAAGTCGGCTATTTCGGGATTGTCAGCCGCATTGTGCAACAGTTTGCGGTGCTGGCGGACCGAGCCTCGACGGTGACCGCCTCGCGGACGGCGCACCTGTCCGAACTGGGACAGCGGGAAAGGATCGTGAGCCTGAGCGTTTATGCTAACCGCTACATGCTGTGCCTTTTCTTACCAGTAGCCAGTCTGCTGCTGCTGTATGGACGGGAGATCATCGCGCTGTGGATTAATCCGGAAACCGCGGAACGGTGCATGCCGCTGGTGCCGGTGATTGTCCTGGGCACGATGTTTGCCCGGGCTGGGCAAAGCGCGAGCGGAGCCATGCTGTTCGGGCTGGCAAAACACCAATGGTATAGCTGGGCAATGCTGGCGGAAGCCGGGTTGAGCATCGGAATGTCGCTGGTCCTGGTGAGGGATGGCGGCATGGTGGCCGTGGCGTACGTCTTTTTCGGGTTAATGGCGGTGAACCGGGGGCTGTTCACTCCCTGGCTGTTGTGCCGCCACACGGGGGCGAACTGGGGCGCCTACATGTGGGGTGTGTACGGGAGACCGATACTGGTGACGGCGCCCGTGTTCGGGCTGGCCTACTGGCTGAAGCCTCGCTGGCTGCCCGGCCAACACTGGGGGGAACTGGTGGCGGCGGGGGTGCTGGTGGGCGGCTGCTTCCTGGTGCTGGCGGTGCGCTTTTGCCTCACGCAGGAGCATCGCCGGCAGGCGTGGGGATGGCTGGCGCAGCGGCTGCCGAAATCGCAGGCAGGCTGAACTGCCGCAAGAGGCGGGCAGGCGCGGGCGGACAGGGCGGGAAAATCCGATCACATCCGAGCGGGCCGATAAACATCTCATTAAATCAACCACTTGAGAGCTCCCCCCCGAGGGGTTTGGCTGGACGGCTGGTAGCGTTTGAGGAGGAGGGACCGGCGGGACCGCCGGGTCTCACTCAAGACCTTCAGCATGAAACCTCTCATGAAGCAGCTTCAACGACTTACTGTCTTCGCATGGATTGCTATGGCGGCTCTCGGAACCGCCCATGGCCAGACGTTGATCGACCTGCGCAGCCAGGCTCGCAGTGTTGATTTCACCGCCGCCAGTTTCACGCGCCCCTTCAAAATGGGGGTCAGCCTGCCTGCCAGTTGCCTGTTGGGCGAACTGTTTTTCAAGAGCGACGCTGTGAACGGGCAAAACCTGTATGGATGCGTAGCCACCAATACGTGGTCCCTGATGGGAGCCAGCACGACTCTGCCGTCCATGAGCGGCAACTCTGGCCGGGTGCTGGGGACCAATGGCAGCAGCGCCCTCTGGCAATCCCTGGGGGGCGATGCGAGCGGCGCCATCACGGCGTTGACGGTGACGGGCTTGCGGGGGCGGCCGGTGAGCGCCAACACACCGTCCAGCGGGCAGGTGCTGCGCTGGAGCGGAGTCCAATGGGAACCGGGGACGGTGGATGGCGGCGGCGGAGGTGGAGGGGCCAGCACCGCCGCCCAACTGACGGATTTTATGGCCACCAGGGTGAACGACACGCAACTGCTTGTGGCAGCAGGGCAAGGGCCACGGTTCGGGAACACCGCCTGTCAACCGCTGGGGCCGGCGACGATCAATGTCACTTCCGGAACCGGCACGTTGTACGTCTACGTTTTAGGTAACTGCCAGTTGATCGTGGGACACAACCTGACGCTGGGTTCGTTGACTGGGATTGCCGGACAATCGCCGGTAACCGCATTCCCAGCCAATGCGGTACCGCTATGGCAGTGGTCTGTCAGCGGCGGTATACTGGCGGCAAGTGGCATAGACAGGAGGGCGGTGTTCTCAACCATGCCGGGGTATGAACCGTCCAGGGCTAGCGATACTGCACTTTCTCTTCCGGCGGTGAGGGGCAACACGTTCCGTTTCGGGTCGTCTGCCTGCTCAGCGGACATACCTGCCTCGATGGTCACCGTGGGCGGCGGTACGGGTACGCTTTGGGTAGCCGTGGGCTCAGACTGTAACGTGAAGGTACGCCACAATGCGATCGCGTCGTGCAGCTTCGGCTGCACGGCCATTTCTGGCGCTTCCGGTTTCGACCCCACGGATCAGCCGTTGTATGAGTGGACGGTTCAATCCGGCGTTCTGGCCTCCACCGGCACTTCGCGGCTGACGCCGTATGGGGCGCTGCCGCTGATCGCTGGCTCGAACATCGTATTGGCTGTTTCAGGCGGGGTCACGACCATCAGCGCCACGGGCAGCTCAGCAGGGTCGAGCGGGTCCGGGTTGGCCGACCCGGGTAGTAGCGGATTGGTGGTCCGGACGGGGACCAACACCACGGCCGCCCGCACGGCGACGGGAACCGCCAACGAAATCACCGTTTCCAACGGGGACGGGGTTTCCGGGAACCCGACTTTTGCGCTGGCTTCCACTTTGGATTTGAGCGGGAAAACGAGCACCAAGCCCAGCAAGACCGGCACGACGCTGCCCAGCAGTTGTTCGGCCGGGGAGACTTTCATCAAGACGGATGCCACGGCGACGAATCAGCT
>JBBIND010000080.1:0-17820 GCA_037444075.1 Acidobacteriota bacterium
AAGACTCGTTCAGACGGGCGCTGGCTTCATCGACGTCCTGCATATCTCCGCTGCGCCCCATCTTTTCCAGCCGCAAGGCCGCGTCAAATGCCTGCTGCGCGCCGAAATTGCCGACCGCGCCTTTCAGAGTGTGGGCAGAGGACTCCAACTGCTGAGGGTCTCTGCCGGCCACAGCCTGCTCCAACCTGGTAATCAGCCGGGGGCACTCCTCCAGAAACATTGCCGCGATTTCCTTAAGCAATTCCTCGTCGCCGCCCAAGTGTGCGAGGACAAAACTCCAATCAAATGGCGCGAGTTCTTCTCGAGGATTCAACGGAAACTCCTTCCATCCCGAGCTAAGGTAATCTTACCCGGAACGGCCAGTCCCGGGTAGACGTACCAAGCTGGTTCTCACAGCCTCTTATCGGCGCCTCCGGGCAGGACTTTCGGGGTTTTCCGCCTGAGCCCTGACACCGGAGGCCGGGGCGCTCCAACGAAGACTGGGCGCAACGGCTAGCCGGGCCGGCTACGGCCTTCCCTCTGATACCGTTCCAACATCGCCTTCAGGTTCGTCACCACCTCGGGGTGCTTGAGGTACAGGTTGTCCTCCTCACTCGGGTCCCGCCTCAGGTTGTGCAATTGCCCCGCGGGCTCGCCCGGCTGGGGCTCGACCTTCCTCGGCTCACTGAACCCTCCCGACCCCAAACCCAGGACCAGCTTCCAGTCTCCCTGGCGGATCGAAAACACGCCGCTCATGGAGTGGTGCACGATGGCTTGCCGCGTGCCTTGTCCGCCTCCCAGGCAGGGCAGCCAGGAGTAGCTGTCCTCTCCGGCGTCAGGCGCCAGTTTGACCCCGTGCATGTCCGCTACCGTGGCCATGAGGTCAGTGAGGTCGCCGAGTTGATTGCTCACCTGCCATAGCGCGTGGGAGTGCACACCGAACTCGGCGAGTACATATCCGTGAAGCGAGTTCCCTGGCCCGCCAGTTTGTCGGCGTTCGGCGTCGGTATTTGCGAGTCCTGGTTGTAGGAGCGCAGGTCGCCCCAGCCGAGATCGTCGCAAAGGATGTAGACGATGTTCGGGCCGGAAGCCGCGCCTGCCGCCGACAGGCCGGCCGAAACGCCGCCCACTGTGAGAGATTGCAGGAACTCACGCCGATTCGTCATAGTACCCTCATGCCTCCGCACGGAATTTTGACATTTCGTAATACATCACCCCACCGAGGCGCACTTCAAGTCATGCAGAGCGCCGATGTTCGTCTCCCGGATTGGCCGAGACTTGGCAAAGGTTCTCCTTACTGCCAGGATTGTGATGCCCCCGGGCATGGCGGCCACCGGAAACAACCTGCACGCCGGAGACAGATCCGCGGTCACAACCTCAGGCAAGAGGGCCAAACCATTGGAAGGACCGGCAACGTCCCGGGACCCTAACGAATCGCAAATGTCCCGAAGGCCACGCCCAATTCGCGACGGTCGGTGCCGGTAAGGAAGGTTCGGCTGAGTTCGAGCGTGAAACTGATCTCCTCCCGTCCCACCCACTCGTCCGGCAGCGGCGCCTGGAAATGGAACGGCGCGTCCGGGCGTTCCAGCGGGAACGTTGCCAGAAGCCGGCCGTCGGCGCTGACGGCGAGGGCCACCGGGCCTTGCGCCAGCAGTTCGCCCGGGCAGTATCCAGCCAGGTAGAAGGACCGGCCTTTCTCCTGCGGGCCGTGCAGAATGACCGTGGCGCGCCCTGTCATCCAGCGGTAGCCGGTTTCGATGGGCATCCACCCCGGGCCCAGTTGTCCCTCGAAAGCCTGCTGGCCGGCATCGACTCGCCACCCTGGCCCGGGTTTCCAACGCGAACGAGCCACATCGTGATACGTGCTCGTGATGTTTCGCAGGCGCTCGCCTATGGTGGAGTACACCACCGCCCGGTCATGATCCAATGCCCACAAAGTTGGCCCCGGCGGCAGTATCCAGTGGGAAATGTCAGCGATTTCGGGATGCGCGTCAATATTCTCATCCGAACCAGGCGTCAGATACACTTCGGAAACTCTCAGCAGGCGGAAGGGATTATCAGCCACCGAGGCCCAGAACAGTTCCGTACTGACGCCGTCAAGCACAATCAGTTTGCCGGGGTGCAACTGCCTGACACGATCGACGCCGAGAACCAGCTTGCGCGCCAGCTGCGTGCGTTGGTTATTGTAGGCGGCTACGGTGCGGCCTACAGGCAGTGAACATGCCAGGTACAGAACCGCCAGCAGGATGGCGGCGACACGCACGGGCCAGCCCTTGCACACTCCCTTCGCAAATGCCCATCCACCGAGCGCTGCCAGACCGATGGTCGGCATCGTCAGGTAGTATTCCGAGAAATGGTCCCGCAGTGGCAGCACGGGGCCAATCAGGGCAAAGAACCAGAGCAGCAAGTACACTCCCAGCCATTCGCGCCGCACTGCCTTCCACACCGCGAAGGCCAGCAAAACGCCGCTCAGGATCCATACCGAGGCGAACCCGAGACTAACAAAGTACGGATGGACAGGCAGCGTGGCCACACGCACCCCGCCGAACGCCCAGCTCCAGTATTCCCACAAAGTCAGCGGAAGGCTGGCGTCAAAGTGCATGGCGTACGGGCCGGATTGCGCCTTGGTCGTGACGGCGGAGTGGATGGCGGTATAGATTCCGGAGACGGCGAACAGCGGCAGGGTCTTCACAAACAGCCGCCGCGCACAGCACAGCGCATAACCGGCTGCCAACGCCGGGTAAACGACGTTCATCTCGAGCGCGCCGAAACCCAGGAGAAAGGCCACCCACTGGTATATCCAGTGCCGCCGCAGCCCCGTCTCCTGGTAGCGCAGGAGGCAGTAGAACGCCAGCAGGAGGAAAAACGCGCAGAGCACCTGGTTGTAGCTCGACGTCCAGGACATGGCGACGCCCAGCGCGCTGTTGCCGGCCCAGAAGATTGCCGCCGAAAAACCCGCCAGACGCGAAGCGGTGAGGCGGCTGACGATGGCAGCGAGCAGTACCAGGTTGGCGGACTGCGTCAGGAACACCCACGCTCGGTATGGCAGGGCGTCCAGCCCGAACATCCCGTGGAACGCCAGAAAGAACGCCCGTTCGCTCAGTGGGCGTATCGTGCCCTGCGCCATGGGCACGAAGAGCGTTCGCCAGAAATCCTCGAAGCTGTGGATGCTGAGGTGGAGCCCCAGCCAGGCAAAATCATCCTGCTGGAACCACGCCCAGAGGCCAGGCCAGAAAACACCGAGACAGAACAGCGACGGGGTCACCCAATAGGTGACCCGTGCGGCAAGTTTCATTTGGCCTCAAGGCCAATGCTGCTGACGATGATGCCGAGTTCCCTTTCCTCAACGCTGCCGGCGGCCAGGAATTGGTCCAGGGCGAACACGGCGGTGACCGCGCCGGCCTTAAGCGCTTGGGCGGGCACTTCTTTACGGAAGACGAACTCGCCGGGCTTGGTGTATGTCTCCCCTTCAATGGCGGCGCCTTCCACATTGGCGTCCAAACGCATGGCCTTCGTCCTTTGGATGACGGGTTCGGGCACTACCAGCTTGACGTACAGATAGGCGCCTTTTTCCGCGGCTCCGGCGGGGGGACGCAGCGTCACGGAGAACCGGCCCATGGTCCAGCGCCACGCGTTCTGTTCGACGTCATGAAAGCCTTTCAGCAGTTGGACCGAGGCGCGCGGATCAGCTACGTGCACCATGCTGGCCAGCGAAGGGGTTTCTTCCTCGATCGTCTCCACCTGGATGGTCTGCCGGGAACGGCAGCCGGGCGTCAAGAGCATAAGGGTGGCTGCGGCGAGAGGCGCCGCAAAAGCAATCAGTTTTCGCATTTTTCCACTCCCACCAGACAACTATAGAACGTCGCGCCTCCGCCCGCATCAGTCAGCCGCTGAGAGGTGAGCACGTTGGTGTTGCGCCTGTCCGCTGCCTGCTTGTTCCAGCGCACGGAGCGCGCAGAGACCACGCCGCCAGGCACGGCATCGTTCACCTCGGCCACCAGCGTGCACTCGCCGCGATCGTTGAATAACCTGACAGAGTCGCCGGTTCGGATGCCGCGCGCGGCGGCGTCCGCTGCCGAAATGGACACCCGCGATCCTTCCTCGTCGACCTCGGCGCGGTAGCTGAAGGTGGAATTCAGGCCATGATCGGCCTTCGGGGTGATCAACTCGAGCGGGAACCGGGCGCTCAGCCCGCTATCGCCGTGACGGGACTCGACGGGCGGCTCGTAGTCCAACCCCTCCGGACGCAGGTCGCACTTGCCGGAAGGGGTCCCAAAACCACCCGAGGCGAATGGAAGGAACGGCTCGCCCTCGGGGGCAACTTGCAGCCGGACAAAGTGCTTTGCGCCGAGGCTCTCCACCGTGATCCCCTCCAGGAAGGGGTGGGCGGTATTCAGCGCAGTCCGGATCAAATCCTCATCGGATTCCTGCACGCAGGCTTCCGTCCATCCGAGGCGCGCGGCCAGAAGACGGAAGATCTCGGAGTTGGGTTTGGCTTCGCCCGGAGGCTGAACAACCGGGCGCGCCATCTGCAAGTAGTGATGCCCGTAAGCGTAGTAAAGGTCCGTGTGTTCCAGAAACGTGGTGACCGGCAGAACGATATCGGCGTAGTCGGCTGTATCCGTTTGGAACTGCTCCAGCACGACGCAGAAGAGGTCTTCGCGGCGGAACCCGCGCAACACGGCGTTCTGATCCGGCGCGATCGCCGCCGGGTTGGAGTTGTAAACGACCAAAGCCTTGACGGGAGGGTTATCCAGTTGGGTCAGCGCCTCGCCCAGTTGCGACATGTTCACCAGCCGGGCAACCCTGCCGAGAGGCGATGCCTGCTGCAACTCCGGCATCTCCAGCCCTTCCCGATTCAAGTGGAAAGCCCCGCCGGTTGAGAGCAGCATGCCGCCGCCCGCGTGGCGCCATTGGCCCGTGAGCGCAGGGAGCATGGCGATGGCCCGAACCGCCCCGGCGCCCCGCTCGGACCGCTGCACGCCGTAGTTCAGGCGAATCACGGCGGGCTTGACGGTGGCGTACTCACGCGCCAGCGTGACTATCTCCTCCACTGTCAGCCCGGTCAGTGCAGCCGTTCGTTCAGGCGGGTAAGCCGCGGCGAGCGCCGCCAACTCATCCGCGCCTTCCGTGTACTGTTCCACGTAGGCGGCATCGTGCAACTTCTCGGCAAGCGTGACGTGGATCATGCCGAGGGCCAGCGCGAGGTCGCTCCCCGGGTTGATGGCGAAGTGCTGGTCCGCGAGTTGCCCGGTTCGGTTCTTCACCGGGTCGATCGTATAGAGCCGCGCACCGGCGTTGCGAGCCGCCACGATGAACGGCCACAAGTGGCAGTTGGCCCCTAGAATATTGGCGCCCCAGGCGATGATGAGACGCGCCTGGCCGAACTGCTCCGGGTCTGTACCGTAGCGGAAGCCGAGCACCCGGTTGAGTGCTACTGTGCCGGCGGAGGAGCAGATAGTGCGGTCCAGCCGGCTGGCTCCCAAACGGTGGAAGAAGCGCCGGTCCATGCCAGCGCCCTGTACGAGCCCCATGGTGCCGGCGTAACTGTAGGGCAGAATAGCCTCAGGCCCGTCAGCGCTACTGATGGCTTCCAGCCGGCGGGCGATGGTGTCCAGTGCTTCGTCCCATCCGATGCGCTCAAAGCGCCCCTCGCCCTTTGCTCCGACACGCTTGAGGGGATAGCAGAGGCGCTCCGGGGAGTATTCGCGTTCGAGATAGCGCGCCACCTTGGCGCAGACGAACCCGCGGGTCACCGGGTGCGCGGGATTGCCGCGAAGCCTCGTTGCGCGGCCACCCTCCACGGTGATCAGCAACGAGCAGGTATCCGGGCAGTCAAGTGCACAAACGGAATGCCTGATTTCAAAGAGGGAGGAAGGGCCCACGAGCCGATTATACCGTGCGGGTTTTCAGAGCAGTCTATCCGGATTCCGGGCGCCTGGAGCGCCCGGAATCGCAGCATATCCCGCTCTTCAGCGGTCCTCAGGCTGCCTTGATCCAGGCATGGCGCGGGTCGTCTTTCCAGGCGCCGTACTTGCGTGCGTCCCCGGCCAGCACCCACAGGAAGCTGAGCGCGTACCCGGGCGCCGCCACCACCGGGTGGTAGCCGCGCGGGATCAACACCGTATCGCCGTGCTCCACCGCGTAGGAGTAGTCAAACGGCTCCGCATCATCCGGGTCAGTATAGACGCGCATGAAACCGAAGCCCTGCTTCGGTTCGACCTGGAAATAGTAGACCTCCTCCATGGGAACCTCTGCAGGAGCCTCGAAGCGATCGTGCTTGTGGGGCGGGCAGCTCGACCATCCGCCCGGCTGATTCACCGTCTCGCCGCAAATCAGGCTCGCTGCGTCGATGTTCTCGCCGATGTGCGTGTACACCATGCGGCTCCAGTTGCCCTGGCCGACTCGCTTGGCCATGACGTCGTCGCCGCCGATGAGGCGCGCCTGGATGCCCGGCTTCCCCGCGGCGCCCGCCACCGTCACGCGCGCGGAGCCATCCAGCGCTTTCAGGTTCACTCGGGATCCCGCCGGGACATACACCATGGGGCCTGTTTCACGGATCGTAGGGCGGTTCGGGATGTCCCACGCGAAGCGGCCGGTTTGGCTTTCCACCTCCACGCGAACCGGACCTGTGTGGAAATCGAGCGACACCTCATCGCCGCCGCTCTCAAAGCGGTGCGCATTGAGGGAACCGCCCAGTTCCACGACGGTGAACGAGAGATGCCGCAGGCCCTCGCCCCGCTTCACGATTGGATAGACGCCGGGCTTCTCCCCGGGGGACTTGATATGCAGTTTCATGGTTTCACGCTATCACGCGGGGCTGCCGCCGTGCCCGTTTTCGGCATGCTGCGGCAGCGGGCGTGATCGTTTGAATCACCAACTCAGGCGCGCCGTGAGCTGCAAAGTGCGCGGTGAGTTGCTCGAGTTCTGCAGGCTGATGATGCCGTTGGTGCTGCTCGGCAGGTCCAAGCCGGGGTTGTTGAGGACCTGGAAGAAATCGATGTTCAGCCGCAGCGCCAACCGCTCCCCGATGGGGATGGTCTTGAAGGCGGAGGCGTCCATGCCGAAGCTCCAGGGACCGGGGGCAGACTGGTTGCGCCAGGGATGCAGGTTCGTGTCCATGGAGATGCGTTGGACCACCCCGTTGTTGAGGGTGATAAACACTGTGTTGGAATCGTAAAACTGCGCGAGCGGGTCGGTTGGGCTTCCGCCGTCCGCCGGAATGGGAATGATGGGCCTGTGCGCCGGCTGATAGTTGCTCGGTACTCCCATGATCCCATTGGGCCGCCCTTGCGCATCATGGCTGTTGATGCGATTGGCGGCGATGTAGCCGTTCCAATACAAGTAGCCGGGAATGCAGGTGCCGGAGCGGCAATCTTCGATGGGGTACTTGGTGCCGTAGATTTCGACCTTGCCCTGAGCGCCCCAATTCGTCGTGGGCAGTGACCAGTACCGTGAACGATACGTGCCCAGGCCGGCCAACTGCCAGCCTCCGATCAGTTTGTCCAGCAAACCGCTGGCGTTCCGGCCAATGGCCTTGCCGCGGCCGAATGGCAGGTCAATGAGCCAGTTCCAGCGCAGCCTGTGTTTCGGGATGCTGGTGTCACGGCGATAGTTGATGAACCGGTTCAACGCATCTATGTCGGTGGGGACGGCGCCGGGGAGGAATGTAATCGGGTCCGGGATGAGGTCATCCCGCCAGCCGTCACCGGCCACGCGGAAGGCGTTCGAGAGCACGTAGAAGAACTGGTAGCCAAAGCCCTTGCTGTGGCGGCGCTGCACTTCGAACGTCAGCCCGTTGTAGTTCGACCAGCCGGTCTTCTGGTAGCGGCGGATGTCGCCGTAGGTCGCCTTGTCGTAGCTGCGGCGGGCGACACCGGCAAACTCGCCCGTGGGCAGCGCCAGACCGGTTGTGGTGAACCAGATGTAGTTGTTCGGAGCCTGGTTGAAATGGCGAAACTGTTCCAGGTTGAAGCCGTGATTGCCGACGTAGGACAGGCGCGCCACCACGTTTTCAAGCACCTCGCGCTCGACCGTCAGGTTCCATTCGTGGACTCGCGTGAGGGGCTGCTGCGGGTCAAAGAAGTTCACGGTGAAGCCGCCGCGGTTGACGCTGCCGGGCCGTTTCGTGTCGATGACGCCCGAGCTGTTCACCCCGGCGATGACACTGGGCACGGAGCGCATGGCGTAGTTGGGCAAGCCGTCCGGACTCTGTGCGGCACTCGTAAAGGAAGTGGAGAAAGTGGCCTGGAAAGGCGGGTTGGAACGCAGCGGGGCATTGAAGTTTCGCAGGGGCGGGGGATAGACGTAGAGCCCGTAACCGGTCCTCAAAATGACCGGCCGGCGGGATTGGGAGAGCCGGTACGCCACGCCTGCGCGAGGGCCGAATCCGTAGGCGTCAGTGTAAGTGAGGTTGCGCGGCAGCCCCACTTCATCGGCGGTGAGGAACTTCACGCCGATGCGGGTGAAGGTGTTCACAATCTCGGGCGTCGTGCGGCCGAGGCGAACCAGTTCGTCAATGGAACGGCTATTGACCACGGCCCGGCGCTCCATGTCAAAACCCGTGAACAAGCCCAGGTTTTCGTGGAGCGGAGGGTGATATTCGTAGCGCATCCCCAGATTCACCGTGAGGCGCGGGCTCAGCTTCCAGTTGTCCTGAAGATAGAAGGCCACTTCGCGGTCGCGGAAGCGGTACGTCTTCTGCGAGAAGACGGCCGAGTAGCTGGCGGCTATCCCCAGGAACAGATTGGCTGAATCATGCCCCGTGCGAGGTACTGAAGAGTAGGTGGTTCCGCTGGCGGGATCGTAGAGGCAGGTGCCGCAACTGTTGAAAGCGTGGTTGCCGGAGACGCCGCCCTGGTCCGGCAGAACGTGCATGCGCTCATTCCGCAGGCGCACTCCAAACTGAAGCTCATGCCGTCCGGCAACGCGGGTAAAATTCTGATCCCAACCGGCGATCCAGGTGCGGTTGTTGCGGCGGTTGTCCGGCTGGACGTAGTGCATGCCGAAGCCCGTGTTGCGGATATAGGGAAAGCCCTCCTCGCCGAACGGATTGGGGAGTCCGAGCGCGCCCGCCCAGTTCTTGAAGTAGTCCCCGCCGTAAAAGTCCAGATTCTCGTAGGACCATGTCACCAGCGTTTCGGTGAAGAAACTGGCGGAGATAGACCGCGTCCAGGAGAACACCGCGCTGTAGTTGACGGTGTTGCGGTAGGTGACGTTGGTCGAGTTGTCCAGGGTGGGAAAACTGGGCTCATTGCCCAGGTACTCGCGGATGTTGTCCCCGCGCGTCACGCGGACGAAGATCTGGTCGCGGTCCGAAAAGCGGTGGTCGAACCGAGTGGTCAGCGTATTATCGCTCCGGTTCTCCGGCCCCGGCGCAAAGAAGTTCGATGAGACCAGGGGATTGCGCTCCGGATGCGTGGGTGCCGGCGTGACGCTGTAGAGGTACTTCGCCAGGGGGCTCATCCGGGAGACCGGAATCTGGTTATTCGTGTACGGCGTGCGGGCCCAGCGTTCCGTGGTCGACCATGGGTCGTACAGGGTGAGGCGGCGGCCCAGGCTGTCGATCAGGCCGGAGAAATTTCCCTGGCGCATCTCCAAGGTGGGCATGGAAAGGCTGGTCGTGGCCGAAGAGCGGTTGCGGTAAGCTTCCCAGGCGGCAAAGAAGAACGTGCGGTTGCGCCCGTCGTAGATCTTTGGCAGCAGGACGGGGCCGCCCAGGGAAGCTCCCACCTCATTGCGGACGAGTTTGGGGGGCTTGGTGTAGTAATCCTGGCGGCGGCGCGCTACGCCCAACGAGTTGTTGCGGTTGGTGGCGAACAGCGAACCGCGGAACTGATTGCCCCCGCTCTTGGTGCTCAGGATGACGGTGGCCGGGCGGTTCACTTTGGCCGAGGAGTTGTTGGTTTCCACCTTGAATTCCTCGATGGTGTCGAGACCCGGGGGCCGCGTCTGCAGCGTACCCGTATCGCGGTTGACCAGGGCTGCTCCGTCCTGCACGTATTCCAGGGCGGCTTCGCGCAACCCGAAGGTGCGGCTGCCCTCGACACCGGGGATGGTGACGTTCACCAGGCTCGAGATGAACCGCCCGTTGAGCGGGAGCTGTTCGATGCGGACACGTTCGATGATCTGCCCCAGGGTCGGACTCTCCTGCACGGTGAGAGCGGTGACATTTCCTGCGACCGTGATTTCAGTGGCCACGGAAGCCAGGCTTAGCGTAGGATCAACCACAGCGGTCTGCCCAACCAGCAGGGTCAGTTCGCCTTCCCACGTCTGCATCCCCGCCGCTTCAACCGTCAGCTTGTACGGGCCGATGGGCAGCGACGGCAGAATGTAGAAGCCCACCTCATTGGTAATCGTCTCGCGGGAGCCCGACGTCGGCAAATGGACCGCTGTGACTTTGGCTGAAGGGATAACCGCTCCCCCCGGGTCCCGTGCCGTGCCTTGGAGAACAGCCTGGCCGGATTGCGCCAGGAGCAAACCCGGCGCGGCCAGAAGGAAGAAGAGGATAATCACTTTGGACTGCATGCAATACCCCATCAGGTCAATCTTACATGGGTTTGGCAGCAACGCAAATGGGTGAGCATCCCGGAGCAGCGTGGAAAAGATGGACGCCGGCCTGCGTTCCCGGCCAGATCACCGCCCGCGGCGCGTCGGAGCGCCGGGAGGCGCCTGCGCAGGGCTCGGGTACATCGAAGGCTGTTGCCCCGGGAAAGCGGGAGCGGGGCTCTGTCCAGGCGCCTGCGGCATGGCGCTCGGCAGCGCCCCACCCGGCGCGCTGCCTGGCAACACCGGCGCGGCGCCGGCGGCTTGGCCGCCAGCCCCCTTCTGATCTTTGCGGAAGTCGTAAATGAACTCCCACTCGTTGTACTTCGTACGGTCGTTGTAGATCTTGATCCCCTCGGCCTCGAACATGCTGGCCACTCCGGCAATACCTCCGCCAATGCCCTGTCCTCCCGCCATAGCAGCCGGCGGTGGTCCGCCTTGCCTGGGCGTCGTCAGAAGCTGCTGGATCATCCGGATGGCTTCATTCTGTGGCGCAGCTCCAGCTCCTCTCGCTCCGGGCTGACCCTGCGGGGAATAGGGAAACGGCACGGCGCCTCCAGCTTGCGAACTGGAGGGCGCCGTAGGGGGGGATGAGGCCGGTGGTTGAACCACCAATCTGCCGAAGGGACTGTACGGCCCTGGCAAGCCCGGAATACGCGGCTGGGGTTGCTGCCCGGGCTGAACTCCACCGAATTGCGGATTCTGGCCTGGGTAGACCTGAACTGCCTGCCCGCCGGCCGCAAGTCCCATGGGTGGCTGAGGAAACGGCGTCAAACCCGGTTGCTGCACCGGAGCCTGCATTCCCGGTTGAAATCCTCCCGGAAGCTGATTCGGGAGGGGAGTGGGGTAGACTCCCTGCCCCGGGTAGCCCGGCATCGCCCCCCCGGGCTGGAAGGGCGGCGGATTGCCCGCCAGTCCGGGCTGAGTGGGCTGGCCCGGTACGATGTATATCCCACCCGGCGCGGCTGGACCGCCTGGTAACGGCTCAGGCTGGAAAGGCTGTATCTGTCCCGGGTAAGGCTGCGGACCCCAAGGTGATTGCTGGCCCGGAGGAAGTTCCCCGGAACCCTGCCCCGGAGCCGGGTACGCGTAGGAGGTCAACTGTTGGTCTCCGGATTCGCCCGGCGGGGGCGGGGGACCGAACATGCCGCCTCCCGCCGGCACCGCCGGCCGGTCACTCGCCCGGCGCTGGAGCGCACCCTCGCCCGGAAGCTGCTGGCCGGGCGCGGGGCCCGTGGAGCCGAATGCGGCGCCCTCGGTGACAAACGTGTTTTGCGATGCCGCGGCCTCCTGCTCGGGCCGCTTGTGCACCAGCGAGTTGAGGAGTACCCCATTGGCATCAATCTGGATCAGCCTCCACTCATCCTTCCCTGTCATGGGGTCCTTGTAGCGTTTGCGCAGGAAACGGACGTCTCTGGATCCCTCCAGCTCGTCGAGATTCGCCGGATACTTGCGGTGCTTGCGGACGTATAGCTGGATGGCGCGCTGGTACTGCTCGCCCCGGTCAATCAGGGTTTGTTCTTTCAGCCGCTGCCCTTCGAAGACGACGCGCGGCAACTCCGTGTAAAGCAGGATGGCCACAGCCGCGGCCATGGCAAAAACCAGCAACAAAGCGTAACCTGATTGCCGGCTCGATCTCATCCCGTCTCCTGTTCAATGGCAATCGTCTGCTGGTGCTGGTGGTCCAAATCTTCAATCACCGCGCTTCGATTGCCGATCCGGATGATCTTGTAACGCTTCTTGATCACGTCGCCTTCCCCCGCGATGGAAATCTCCTCACCGTCCAGGAAGAACCCGCGCGCGCGGCCTCGCCCGGCAGGATTGCTGAATCCATAGAACTTCAACGGGATGGGCGGGGGCGGCGGTTTGGCAGCGGGCTTCGAAGACTCGCTGCCCGACGGAAAAGGAGTGTTTTCCGCGACAGGCGGGGGCTTAGGCACGATCTTTGGCTCAGGTGTCTTGGGCGGAGGCGGCGCCGAAAACTCGAACAGGCTGCGTTGAATCGTGCCGACCGTGGCCGCCTGCACTTTAGCCAGTGAATTCAGTCGCAAGGTGGGGTCCATGGAAGCCGGATCCGGCCGGTCTTCCGGGCGGAGCGGCCGGAGGACGGGCCGGAATTCCTGGGTTCCTACGCCGCGCAGCCTGGCCGGCGACGGTGTCGCCGCAGCGGACTGCCCCGGCTGCGTTGCCGGCGCACGTGCGGGCGCCGCCGCAGGTGGCTGAGCCGGAGCGGGCGGGCGGCTGGTATCCTCGCCGAAGAAATTGGAGTACATCGTATAAGCCGCCACCACAGCCAGTACGCCGAGGATCGCCAGTTTGCGCGGCTCAGCCCCGACTTTCATCTCTCCGCCTCCTGGCTCACGAAGGTGTTCATCTTGAAGTTCACGTTCAGCGTACCGGGAGCTTGCTGCGGAGAAGCCTGCATCTGCTCCACAATCAGGAACCGCTCTGACCGGTCCAGCAGATTGACGAATTTCACCAGGTTCGCATAGGAACCTTCATAGTTCGCTGAGATGGTCATCATGCTCAGCGCTTCGCTGCCCTCCACCGGCTCGAAACCGAAGGCGTGTTCCTTGGGCTTGATGCCTGCCTTCCGGGCCGACTCGTCCAGTTCGGAAAGAATCGTCGAAGAGGCCGCACGCCGGTCCGTGAAATACCGCCCCATGAAGGTGTCGCCTTCCGTGCGCGCCTGCTCCACTTTTTCCACCAGCGTCTTGAGGAGAGCCTGCCTCGTCTGCCCTTGTGAGACTTGAGCGCGCAGTTCGCCCAGCCGCCGCTCCAGGTCCTCCGGCGAGCCGCCCCAGGGCTTGAACAAAAATAGAGCCGCCGCCATGTTTGCCGCCAGCAGGCAGCCGAGGATGGCGCGGACCACAACGCGCGAGTCCCGCAGCCGCCCCGACGGACGCGACTTTGACCCTCCGGCTTCGGGCTTAGAGTTCCTGCGCATAATTCACACTCACGCGGTAACGAAACAGGGGTTCGCTTTGCGATGGCGGCAGCCAGTTGGTCACCGCCGTGGCTCCGAACTGAGGCGAAGCCTCCAGCTTCATGAGCAACTGCACCACGTGTTCCGTGCTTTGCGATGCCACTACCATATCGAGTTGCACCCGGTTGTTGCCGTCCACCTGCGGCCGGACGCTGATCAGTTTCACGTTGTGTGGCAGCACTTCCTCCAGGTCCCCGAAGATCCTCGTCCAACTGATGCCCTTGCGCGTCAGCAGCAGGTTCAGGAACACGCTCCGGTCCAGCACCTCGGCGTTCTCCGGCCGGTTCAGCACGGCTTGCAGTTGGGCTTCCTCCGCCGCCAATTGCCGCACGCGCGCCTCGAGCCTGTCTATGGCCGCCGCTGTCTCAGCCACTTCGTCACGTTCGATCAGGATCAGCGAAACCAGCATCGCCAGCACCGCCGCCATCAGGATGCCGGCCAAGGCGCTGGCCAACAGGATCGGCCGGTGCCGCCGGAAAGGTTCGCTGGCCAAATTAACGGGAATGGCGTGCTTCATGGCTGACCCCACCTCTCTGCGTTCGACTCCAGATAGCCGAGCAGGCCGGCATTGGCCTGCCCCGGTTCGCCCAGCCGCGACCGCAACGGCGCCACCGTCACGCCCAATTCCGCGGCGGCGGCTCCGGCCAATTCCGCTGACTGCTCTCCAAAGCCACACAGCACAAGTTTCTCCGCGCGCTGTTGCAGTTCGTCCTCCACATAGGCGCAGGTGGGATACAGCAAACCCATGATTTCCGCCTGGCTGAACTCCGTCAGTTCCACGCAGCGCATCAGCTTCACCCTGCGCGCCTCCGTCACGCAAAGCGTCAGCACGGCGTCTGAAAGCCGCGCCAGCACAGCGACGCCGTTTTCCTCCTGCAAGGACAGCGCCGCGAGCGTCGAGGTGGTCACCAGCCCGGGGTGGAATCCAGCGGCGCGGAAGGGAGCTTCATAGCGCGCCACGATTTCCAGCGGTGACACCGCCACCACCACTTCCATCTGCCGCGACCGGCTTTGCCCCTGCACGTAGTAGCTCACGGCCGACGATTCCAGGTCGAAAGGAATCGTCCGCTTCAGGCGGAAACGCACCAGCGATTCCTGCTCCTGCCGCTGCGTAGGAAAGGAATCGAAATCCAGCACGGCCACGCGCGCACAGAAGTCCGGCAGGATGAGGGCCGCCGGCCGCCGGCGCCGGCCACCGTTGGCAGGCGCCAGGGCCGCTACCGCGTCGAGCAGCGCGGCGGGGCGCAGCACATTGTCCCGTATCGGGCTGAGTTGGATCACGTCCGGCTCGAGCGGGCGGTATCCGAACTCCAGCTTCTGTCCGCGGCGGGCATAGGCAATGCCCGACTGGCTGATTTCGAAGGCATGACGAGGCGGCGGATCCTCGACGAGACTTCGCCATTTGCTCCAGACGCCCATGCTTCTCTAGCCCTCGATGAATGTCACCTTGTTGATCTCGCGCAGCGTGGTCACCCCGCTGTGGGCCTTTTCCACCGCCGATTCGCGCAGGAACGTCATGCCTTCCTCCCGCGCCACCCGGCGGATTTCCGAACTCGGCCGCTTGTCCAGGATCATCTCGCGGATGCGCTCGCTCAAGTCCAGCAGCTCGTGGATCGCCGTCCGCCCGCGGAAACCCGTGCCGCCGCACTCGAAGCAGCCCGTGCCTTCGTAGAAGTTAGCCGATCTCCACTGCTCCAGGTTGAGGCCGCTTTCCAGCAGGTAGCTGTCCGGGTAGCGCATGGCGATCTTGCAGTGCGGGCAGATCACGCGGACCAGCCTCTGCGCCAGGATGCAGTTGAGCGCGGAAACGAAATTGTACGGTTCCACGCCCATGTTCAAAAACCGCCCGATCACGTCGAGCACGTTGTTGGCGTGCACCGTGGTGAACACCAGGTGGCCTGTGAGGGCGGCGTTGATGGCGATTTGCGCGGTTTCCTGATCGCGGATTTCGCCCACCATCACTTTGTCCGGGTCATGGCGCAGAATCGAGCGCAAGCCGCGAGCGAACGTCAAACCCTTCTTTTCGTTCACCGGAATCTGCGTGATGCCCTTGATCTGATACTCGACGGGATCCTCAATCGTGATGATTTTGTCCTCGTCGTTCTTGATCTCGCTCAAAGCGGCGTACAGCGTGGTGGTCTTGCCGGAGCCCGTCGGTCCGGTCACCAGCACCATCCCGTAAGGCTCTTTGATGTAGCGCCGGAACTTCGCCAGGTCCGACTCAAGAAAACCGACCACGTCCAGGTTGAGCTGCGCGAACGTCTCGCTCATGGACTCCTTGTCCAGCACGCGCAACACGGCGTCTTCGCCGTAAATGGTCGGCATGATGGAAACGCGGAAGTCGATCAGCCGGTTCTTGTAGCGCACGCGGAAGCGTCCGTCCTGCGGGATGCGGCGTTCGGCAATGTCAAGCTCGCTCATCACCTTGATGCGGCTGATGATGGTCGCGTGCCAGTCCTTGGCGATGGGCGGCATGGCGTAGTGCAACACGCCGTCGATGCGGTACTTGATGACCACTTCCTGATCGCGCGTCTCGATGTGGATGTCGCTGGCGCGCCGCTCCAGGGCATTGAAGATGGTCGTATCCACGAGCTTGATGACCGGGGCGATGTCGCTGTCCGCCGTCAGCCGCTCAATCGAGAGCGTTTCGTCCTGGCCTTCTTCGTCACCCACGACGTCCAGGGCGAAACCCTCCGTCACTTCTTCGAGCACTCTCTGGGATTGCTCGGTCTTCTTCAGCAGGTCCGCAATCTGCGCGAGGGTGGCCACCTTCACCCGCAGGCGCTTGCCGAGCAGCACGGACAGTTCGTCAATCAGGTTCAGGTTGCGGGGATCGGCCAAGGCGATATCGAGCGACCCGTCGTCAGCCGCGAGGGGCACGAAGTTGTAGCGGAACATCAAGTCGACCGGAACCGAGCGGAAGAGATCGTGATCGATGCGCGCCTCGCGCAAATCCACGAATTCGCAGTGGTACCGCTCGGCCAGGGACTTGGCCTGCGCGGCCTCCTGCTCGGGGTCTGCCAAGCGTATACGGTCTGTCGCCATGCTTACCTCAGCGTATCGGCCAGCGAGAAAATCGGCAGATAAAGGGCCACCAGCACAAAGGCCACAAAACAGCCCATGAAGATCATGATGGCCGGTTCGATCAGCGTCAGCGCGGCCGTCATGCGGGTGCTGACGTCATCTTCGTAGAATTCCGCCACGCTGTTCAGCATGGACGGCAACGCTCCGGTGGACTCGCCTACTTCCATCATATCGATCGAGAGCCCCGGAAACAGCCCCGTGGAAGCGAGTGAAGCTGACAAAGACTGGCCTTCCCTGACCATCTTGGACGCCCGTCCGAGGGCCGTTTTCAACAACTTCGAACCCAGGCTCGCCCCGGAAGTTTCCAGTGCCTGCATCAAGGGAATGCCTCCGGTCAGCAGCGTACTCAGCACGCGGGCGAATTGCGCCACCTGATACTTCACCCAGATCTCCCCCAGCAGCGGCGTTCGCAGTTTAATGGCGTCCAGCCGGGCTCCGCCGCTTTCGGTGCCGGCCCACCACCGGAGCGCCACCGCCGCCGCCACCAGCCCGCCCACTGCCAGCAGCAGGTAGTTGCGCGACGTTGTTCCTACGGCAATTAACACGACCGTGATCTGCGGCAACTCCGCCGACATACTCGAGTAAAGCTGGGCGAAATTCGGCACCACGTAGGTGACCAGGAAGACCACCAGCGCTATCACCAGGGCAATGAGAAGCGAAGGATAGAGAAGCGAAAGCAGCACCTTCTTGCGCACCGCCAGCGCCATGCGCTGATACCCGATGTAGCGGTCCAACACCTCGCCCAGGGCGCCGCTGCGCTCGCCCGCCAGAATCGAAGTGACGTAGATGGGCGGGAACACGCCCCGCCTTTCGAACGCCTCCGAGAGCAGTGAGCCCGTCCTGACGTCATCCCGCACCGCCTTAATGTGGCGGCCCAGGTTCGGTTCGGTCAGCCGGTCCGCCAGCAGGTCCAGCGATTTCAGAATAGGCAGCCCCGCCCGTATCAGCGTGACGAACTGCTGGTTGAAGATCAGAAACTTCTCCAGGTTGAGCTTCTTCCCCTTGCGGGTGAACTTCCCTGCCAGTCCCGCCGCGGGCGCCTTCGGCCGTATGGAGTAGACCAGGAAGCCCTGCTGTTGGAGCTTCTCGCGCAGTTCCGTCTCGCTGGCCGCCTCGGCCGCCTGCTGGTGGATCTCGCCTCTCGCGTCAGCGTACTTAACCAGCCAATCCGCCATGGTCAGCGTTGCTCACCCTCCAGTTCGCTCACTTCCACCAGTTCCGCTCCC
>JBBIND010000081.1:0-17742 GCA_037444075.1 Acidobacteriota bacterium
GCAACGGGGGAACAGCCTCCGCAATGGGTGAAATTGGTGACTGTCCCCGGTTGGCCCCCGGTTGGCCACAACCTGCGGCCGCGCAAGCGTCAGCCGACGCGGAGGGTAGAAGTCGCCAAGCGGATCAGGATCGTTAAGTGAACAGTATTGGGGTTAGCCCTAATGGTACGCGCGGTGATTGCGGCCAACCGGCAACAAGCCCGATAATTGCCTGGATGGCTGTAGAGATTACCTCCCGAGCACCGTGCCGAGTCGATCTTGCCGGCGGCACGCTGGACATCTGGCCGCTGTGCCTGTACCACGATGACGCGGTCACGGTGAACTTCGCTGTGAACCTCTATACGAGTTGCGTGCTGCGGACTCGAGATGACCGCCGTATCATCCTCCGCTCGTACGATCTCGGGGAAGAGCAGGAGTTCGAGTCAATAGACGAGCTTTGCTCCACTCGCCAGTACAAAGTCCCCTTGCCGGCCTACCTGCTGCGGTTTTTCCGTCCGCAAAGCGGACTGGAACTGGACATGAACTCCGAGGCCCCCGCTGGAGCGGGCATATCCGGCTCTTCGTCGCTGATCATCAGCATCAACAGCGCGCTCAACCGTCTGCTGGGGACAGGGTATGGATTCGACAAACTGCGCGAGGTGTCGCAAAACATTGAATCGCAACTCATTCGCGTGCCTACCGGGCCTCAGGATTATTACCCGGCTATGTACGGCGGCGTCAGCGCCATCGAATTGACACCGGCGGGAATCAAGAGGCACGGCATTGACGTCGACCTCGCCGACCTCAACGAGCGCATCGTGCTCATCTACACGGGAGCGCCGCGCAACTCCGGCATCAACAACTGGGAGGTGATGAAGGCCCATATAGACGGCAACCACAAGGTTCACAGGAACTTCGACCGCATTGCGGCCATTGCCAACGCCATGCGGGCGGCTGTCACGAAGGGTGACTGGAATGAGGTCGGCCGTTTGCTGCGGGAGGAGTGGGCCAACCGCAAGAAGAACGCACCCGGGATTACCACCGATGTCATCGACGCGGTGGTGAGCGCTACCCGCAAAGCCGGAGGGCTCGGCGCCAAGGCTTGTGGCGCGGGGGGCGGAGGCTGCGTCTTTGTGCTGGCCGAGCGAGGAGCGCAGAAGAAGGTAGCTCAGGCGGCCGAACGTACCGGAGCCAAAGTTCTTCCGGTACAGGTCGCCCCGGCTGGGGTGCGCGTGAAAGTCCGCCAGCTCTGAAGCCTGCCATGGAGTCAACGGGAGGAGGGTCCAAATTCGGTGTGGCACTGCGGGTGGGCGTGTACGTCTTCCTCAGCTTCACCGGAATGGTGATCTTCTCGAACGTGTTACTGCCGCTGGGCGGTTATCTGGTGGCAGCCGCGTTGAGCGTGTTTGCGGCGGCGGCGATAGCCAACGCCATCACGCTGCGGATTTACGAGCGCGGACTCCTCGCCGACATCGGCTTTCATTGGAACCGGGCCAGCCGCCGCAACCTGCTGCTCGGCCTGGCGGGCGGCGCCGGCGCGGCAGGACTCATGCTGGGGATGCCGCTCCTGGCCGGTCTGGCGGAACTTCGTCCGGATCCGGAGTACCCGGCAAGCTTAGCCAGTTTCGCTTTTGTCTCGGTCGTGCTCCTGTTTGGCGCAACGGGAGAGGAGCTGCTGTTCCGCGGCTACGGGTTTCAAGTGCTGCTGAAAGCTCTGGGGCCCTATGCCACGATTCTCCCGGCGGGTGTGCTGTTCGGTTTTGCTCACTCCGCCAACCAGAACGCCGGGCAACTGGGCCTCATCAACACCGCTGCCTGGGGAGTTCTGCTCGGCTTGGCCGTGTACCGCAGCGGCGACCTCTGGCTGGCCATCGGCCTGCATTTCGGATGGAATTGGATGCTGCCCGTCTTCGGCGTGAATCTCAGTGGTTTTACAATGAAGATAACGGGCTACGCCATGCATTGGAAGGTGGGCGAGCTGTGGAGCGGCGGTGCGTACGGGCCCGAAGGCGGTCTATTCACAAGCGCTGCGGTCCTTCTGGTTGGCTACTTCCTCTGGAAGGCGCCTATTTTGAGGCAGCCTGCCTACCTCTGGCAAAGCTCCGAGGAGGAATGAATGCGGATCACGTTCTCGCATCGCCTGCTGATTGCAGTGGCCGGGGTGGCGTGCTTCTGCTGCGCGGCGTGGGCCAAAGAACGCCCGCTGACCCCGGAGGAGCGCATCGAGATCATTCGCGGCATGGCTGCGGAGCGAGCCACCGCCAAGGTCATGATCCCTCGCTCCAAGAAAGCCCTTCCGTATTCCAGCGAAGGCACTTGGGACAAGCTCACCTGGGATGACGCCGCCCGCGAGCACGGACCGGCGGCGCGCGCCGGTGATTTGGTGCAGGTCACCAAGATCGAGATTGAGCAGGACAAAATCGTCTTCGAGATCAATGGCGGTTGGCGCGGCGGCCGCAAGTGGTACGAACGCATCGAAGTGGGCACGGGCACGCGCACGACCCCCATCGGCAATCGCCCCTACTCGGTAGCCCCGGCCGGAACGTCCCTTTCGCTTCATTTCAAGGGCCGCGTTCCGCCCCTCAAAGCCAGTGAAATCAAAAAGATGCTGGCTCCCGTTCTGGATTTTGAGCTGCGCACCGCCACCGAGCAGTATGTCGACACCCTCCCTGAGCCCGTTCAGGCCGCGATCCGTGAAAAGCGCGCCGTGGAAGGCATGGATCGCGAAATGGTGATGCTGGCCCTCGGCCGGCCGGAGCGCAAGATCCGCGAAACCAGGGACGGAGAGGAGATCGAGGACTGGATCTACGGCGTCCCCCCTGGCCGGATGGTGTTCGTCACGTTCCAGGGTGAAAAGGTGATCCAGGTCAAGGAAGCGTACGCCGGTTTGGGCGGCAGCGTGGCGCCCCCTCTGCCGCCGCTGCCCTGATGCGCGCAAGCGCCGTTCAAATCGGATGGTAATGTCCTGATTGCGTTGCCACCGGGTCGCCCCGGCTGTTATGATAGGGCTTACTATTCGCTTCGAAGAAGGAGAACCCCTCTATGTCCATCCTGTCCGGAAATGTTACTAAAGTCGGCATCAATGGATTTGGCCGCATCGGGCGCAACGTCCTGCGTGCCGGTCTGAAGAACAAGAACGTGGAGTTCGTAGCCGCCAACGACTTGACCGATACCAAGACGCTGGCCCACCTGCTGAAGTATGACTCCATCCTCGGCCCCCTGGATGCCGATGTGAAAGCCGAAGAAGGCGCCATCATCGTCGATGGCAAGAAGATCACGATTTTCGCGATCAAGGATCCGGCGGAACTGGATTGGGCATCCCTGGGAGCGCAAGTGGTGGTGGAATCCACGGGCCGCTTCACGGACGCCAAGGACGCGTCCAAACACCTGCGCGGCAGCGTGAAGAAGGTCATCATCTCCGCTCCGGCGAAGAATGAAGACGTGACGCTCGTGCTCGGCGTCAACGACTCCATGTACGATTCGGCCAAGCACCACATCGTGTCCAACGCCTCCTGCACGACCAACTGCCTGGCGCCCTTCGTCAAGGTGCTTCACGACAAGTTCGGCATCGTGAAGGGGTCGATGACCACCATCCACAGCTACACGAATGATCAGAACGTGCTGGACTTCCCGCACAAGGACCTGCGCCGCGCCCGCGCCGCCGCCATCAACATGATCCCGACGACGACGGGAGCCGCCAAGGCCATCGGCCTGGTGATGCCGGAGTTGAAGGGGAAGCTGGACGGATACGCCATGCGCGTTCCGACGCCCAACGTTTCCGTGGTCGATCTGGTGGCAGTGCTCTCCCGTCCAGCCACTGCCGAGGACGTGAACGCAGCGCTGAAGGAAGCCGCCGAAGGCGACCTGAAGGGAATCCTCCAATTCACCACGGACCCGGTTGTGTCGAGCGACATGATGCGCAATCCCAACAGCTCGATCATCGACGGCAGCCTGACGAAGGTGCTGGACGGCGATCTGTTGAAAGTGGTCGCCTGGTACGACAACGAGTGGGGTTACTCCTGCCGCGTCATCGACCTGATCGAATTCATGGCGAAGAAGGGCCTCTAGGCTCTCATCATTCCCGGGGCGGCGCGCTCGACAGTTGCGCGGCTACAGCGTCCGCAAACTCCGCTGTCGTGGCGGAGCCGCCCACATCGGGAGTCAGCCACCTGCCTTCCGCATAGACGTCCAGAATAGCCTTCTCCAACCTGCGTGCCGCGGCCTGCTCTCCCAGGTGCGTGAGCATCAGGGCCGCTGAAAACAACAACGCCGTAGGATTCGCGATGCCGCGTCCCGCGATGTCCGGCGCGCTCCCATGCACTGCTTCAAAGACCGCGTGCTGTTCTCCGATGTTGGCGCCCGGCACGATGCCCAGGCCGCCCACCAGTCCGGCGGCCAGGTCCGAGACGATGTCGCCGTAGAGGTTCGGCATGAGCAGCATGTCGAACCGCTCCGGGCGCATCACGATCTGCATCGCCGCGTTGTCGACGATCAGTTCATCGTAGGCGACCGCAGGGTACTCCTGGCTGATCTCGCGGCAGCACCGCAGGAACAGGCCGTCGCCGAGCTTCATGATGTTCGCCTTGTGAACCGCCGTGATCCGGCGGCGCCCTGTGCGGACGGCGAAGTCAAACGCATAGCGGGCGATGCGCAATGACGCTTTCCTGGTAATCACCTTCAGGCTGGTGACGACTCCCGGCACGACTTCGTGTTCAAGCCCCGCATAGAGATCCTCCGTGTTCTCACGGAACAGGATCATGTCCACGGGCACATCCTGGTAGCGCGTCTTCAGCCCGGGCAGCCTGCGCACGGGACGGACGTTGGCGTAGAGATCCAGCACCTTGCGCAGTTGCACGTTGACACTGGTGAAGCCGCCTCCGACAGGCGTCGTGACGGGACCTTTTAGCCCTACACGCGTGCGGTGGAGCGAATCAAGCACGGATTGAGGCACGGATTCGCCGGATTGGGCGATGATTTCGGCGCTCAGGCCGACCCGTTCCCAGCTGATGTCCACTCCCGAAGCCTTCAGGACATGCACTACGGCTTCCGCTACTTCCGGGCCGATGCCATCTCCGGGGACGAGCGTTACAGGGTGGCTCACTAGGGCGCATTATAACGAACCCGTGTGGCACAATGTTTCTTCATGACAGGTATCAAACGGGCGCTTATCAGTGTCACTAACAAGGCCGGACTGGTCGAATTCGCAGGAGGGCTGGCCGGCTTGGGCGTGGAACTGGTTTCCACCGGCGGCACCGCCAAACTGCTGCGCGAATCCAGCCTGGCGGTCAAGGATGTTTCCGAACTGACCGGTTTTCCGGAGATGCTGGACGGAAGAGTGAAGACCATCCACCCCCGCATAGCGGGCGGTATCCTCGCCATGCGCGGCAAGCCGGACCACATGGCTGCCGTGGCCAGGCACGACATTCCTCTGGTGGACATGGTCGTGGTGAACCTTTACGAATTCGAGGCGGTGGCGGCTCGGGCTGGTGTTACCCACGAGCAACTCATCGAGAACATCGACATCGGCGGGCCGACGATGATCCGCGCCGCGGCCAAGAACTACCAGGACGTGGCTGTCGTGGTTTCCCCCCGGGACTACCAGGAGGTGCTCGAAGAAATGCGCCGCGACGGCGGCCTTTCACTCCAGACTCGCTGGAGCCTGGCCCAGCGGGCGTTCGCCCTGACAGCCGCCTACGACCGCGCCATCTCCGCCCGCATCGCCCGCATCGAGGTGGCAGGGGACACTTACCAAGATAAGGCGGCTGATTTGCCGGAAGTGCTGGATATCCTGAAACCCAAGGCGTTCGGCCTGCGCCACGGCGAGAACCCGCACCAGTTGGCTGCGCTCTACGCCACGGGCAATGAGGGGGTGGCAGGGGCCGTTCAGTTGCAGGGTAAGGAGCTTTCCTATAACAACCTGGTGGATCTGGATGCCGCCTGGCAATTGGTGCTCGAGTTCGACGGACCATGCGCGGCGATCATCAAGCACACCAATCCGTGCGGATGCGCTTCTCAGTCGACGCTGGCAGAGAGCTATCGCAAGGCGTATGAGGCGGATCCTGTTTCCGCCTTCGGCGGTGTGCTGGCTTTTAACCGTCAGCTTGATGAGGAGACTGCCTCCGAAGTGGCGAAGACCTTCATCGAAGCCATCGCCGCTCCCGGCTACACGCCCGAAGCGTTGGCTCTGCTGGCTTCGAAGAAGAACCTGCGCTTAGTCGACGTCCAGCGGCAGGCTGCCGAAACCCATGTAGTGAAGTCTATTACCGGAGGGTTCCTGGTTCAGACCGCTGACACGGGACGCCTGCAACGCTCGCGAATGGAAGTGAAGACACAACGCCAGCCTACGGAAGAGGAGTGGGCAGCCATGGCTTTCGCCTGGAAGGTGGTCAAGCACGTCAAGTCGAACGCCATCGTCTACGGGCGCGCCGGGCAGTCCATCAGTGTCGGCGCAGGTCAGATGAGCCGCGTGGATTCGGTCAAGGTGGGAGCCATGAAAGCAGTTCTCCCCCTGGCAGGAACGGTTCTGGCCTCAGATGCCTTCTTCCCCTTCCCGGATGGCGTGGAAGAAGCCGCCAAACATGGCATTACGGCTGTGATCCAGCCGGGCGGCTCCGTGCGCGACGCCGATGTCATCGCGGCAGCGGACCGCCTCGGTCTGGCAATGGTCTTTACGGGAATCCGGCACTTCCGGCACTGAGCAGAGCTCAGTGCACGTCGTCCATAGTGGAAAGGGCGGCCGCCTCCCGCCCGCCGGCCAGCGGTTGGGCGTGTGTCAGCCCGTACTCGAAACCCCGATCAAAGGCCTTGAGGTTCATGTCTTTGGCGCCAGGGGGCACGGAATCGGCCACGGCTTTGCGAAGAGCGTCCGGGTCGACCAGACCCGTGATAGAGCCGAAAAAGCCTACCATGACGATGTTCAGCACCAGGCGGCGGCCGATCTCTTCAGCGATGCGCGTAGCCGGTACGCTGTAAGCACGAATGCCCGTCCGCAGGTCAGCCACGTGGACCAGGTCCCGCTCCACCAGCATGATGCCGCCGTCTTTCAAGCCCGGTGAGAACCGCGTGTACGCGTCCTGAGACATGACGATGAGCACGTCGGGCCTGGTCACGTATGGATAGGAGATGGGCTCGTCGGATAGCAGCAACTGCGCGGAGCAGGCGCTGCCTCGGGCTTCCGGGCCGAAACTCTGCGTCAAGGTGGCGAATCTATCCTGATGGATGGAAGCGGCTTTGCCAATCACCATCGCTGAGAGAATGACGCCCTGCCCGCCAAAGCCGGCTACGCGAACTTCGGTCAGTGACATACCGTCTCTCCGTCGGTCTGAACTTGAGCCTGCCGGGCGTACTTCTCCCCGAGGCGGGACTGCAGTTGTTCGTGCATGTAGTCCTCGTAGGTCGGGCGCTGACGGTCGACGAACCTGCCGACGATGATCTCGCCCTCCCTGCCTAGCCCGATCTCGCTCGTGGATGCACCGTTGCGGACTTTGCTGCGAACCTTGAAGTCCTTCATCATGTCCAGCCCGTCGCCTAGCTTGTTGCGCCTCTGGTAAAGCGTGGGGCAAGGTGACAGAACTTCGATGAAACAGAAACCTTTGCGGCTGAAAATCTCGGTCATCGAGCGGGTCAGTTGCCTCACGTGGAACGCGGTCCAGCGGGCCACATAGCAGGCTCCGGCCGCTTCTGCCAGATACGGCAGATTGAAGGTCGGCTCATAGGTCCCGTAAGGGGCGGTTGAGCTGATGGCCGTCAGAGGCGTGGTGGGGGCTGTCTGGCCACCCGTCATGGCGTAGATGAAATTGTTGACGCAGATGACCTTGATATCCAGGTTGCGGCGCGCGGCGTGGATAAGATGATTGCCGCCAATGGCGAACAGGTCGCCGTCACCGGAGTACACCACAACGTTCAAAGCCGGGTTGGCCAGCTTCAGTCCGGTAGCGAAGGGAATGGCTCTGCCGTGAGTGGTGTGGAAGGAGTCCAGTTTAAGATATCCCGCCACGCGTCCGGAGCAACCGATGCCGCTCACGATAGCCGTCTTGTCCAGATCCACTTTGGAATCCATCAGCGCTCGGGCGAAGCTGTTCACGGTTGTGCCGATGCCGCAGCCCGGACACCAGATGTGCGGCATGCGCTCCATCCGCAGAAACTGCTCAACTTCGTTGGCTTGATTGACTTGGATGATTTCAGTTGCCATGGGAAGACGCCTCCCTGATTGCATTCAAGATCTGTTCCGGCCGGTGTACCATTCCGCCCGGATGCGGGACCGAGACGACGCGGGCCAGCCCGCCGAGTACGCGCTCAACCTCCCGCACAATCTGTCCCATGTTTAGTTCCGGCACCACAAAGATTTTCGTGCGCTTGGCCAATCGCTTCAGGATTTTCTCCGGGAAGGGCCATACGGTAATCAGCCTCAGCTTGCCGACTCGCAGACCCTGCTCCCGGGCCAAATCGACGGCCCGCCGGGCCACTCTTGCGGTGATGCCATAGCTGACCACGATGATGTCCGCATCTTCGACGCCGTCTTCCTCGTATTCGATAATGTCGTCGGCGGAGTTGCGGATCTTGTCCATCAGGCGCCGCACCAGTTTGCCGTGCACCTCCGGTGTCATGGCCGGGTAGCCGCGTTCGTCGTGCGTCAACCCCGTGACATGAATGCGATAGCCTTCGCCCGCGTGGGCCATCTCAGGCACGAGGTCGCTTCCCACCGCAAACGCTTTGTATTGGTCCGGCGGCAGGGAGGTGTGCCTGCGCGGGTAAATCTGGATTTCATCGGCTGGAGGAATCACCACCTTTTCAGTCATGTGGCCGACACACTCGTCCATCATGACCAGCACCGGGACACGGTACTTCTCAGACAGGTTGAAAGCCCGTATGGTGAGGTCGAAGCACTCCTGAGGAGAACTCGGGCAGACGGCAATAATCTCGTAATCGCCGTGTGAGCCCCAGCGCGCCTGCATCATGTCCGCCTGCGCGGGCAAGGTCGGCAACCCGGTGGATGGGCCGCCGCGCTGCACATTCACGATCACGCAAGGCGTTTCCGTCATCACCGCCAGGCCCAGGTGCTCCATCATGAGCGAAAATCCCGGTCCGCTGGTGACGGTGAACGTCTTGGCGCCCGCCCAGGCCGCGCCCAGAATGGCGATGGAAGAGGCCAGTTCGTCCTCCATCTGGATGAACGTGCCTCCTACCAGCGGAGCCCTCGCCGAATACCGCTCGACGACCTCCGTGGAAGGCGTAATGGGATAGCCGGCGGCAAACCTTGCGCCGGCGGCGAGACAACCTTCGGCGCAGGCATGGTCGCCGTCCAAAAAATGTGCTCCGGTTAGAACTCCGCGTGGATCAGCTTGCATCGGCTGACACCTCCACTTCGGCCTCTTGTTTCTCTTCCGGTTCCTTGCTGGTCTTGTAGCCGTAGATGGCGAAATCAGGACAGTACATTCCGCACAAATCGCACCCGCTGCACTTTTCGGGCGCCACCATGTGCGGTGGATGGTATCCCTTGGAATTGAATGCAGATGATAATGCCAGCACGTTGGTAGGGCAGAACTCGACGCAGAAAGCGCAACCCTTGCATCGCTCGACGATGATGGTTACAGACCCTTTCGGCATAGGGCGCCCTCCCAGTGCCCATAGTGAATCCTCATGATCCTAAAATAACACGCTGGCGTTAAATGGATGGTTTGAGCGAATCTTGACTATGCAGTACACATTCGCTAGAGTGCAGGTAGAGTATCCTTTCTGGTGGAGGATCAATGGCTTACATCATCGCTGAGCCGTGTATTGGGGTAAAAGACACAGCCTGCGTCGACGCCTGCCCGGTAGACTGCATCCACCCCCGCAAAGACGAACCCGGCTTTGAGGAGGCCAAGATGCTGTACATTGACCCGGTGGAATGCATCGATTGCGGCGCTTGCGTTCCTGTATGCCCGGTCTCAGCTATCTTCCCCTTGGACGAATTGCCGGAGAAGTGGAAGTCGTTTACCGAAGAAAACGCCGCTTACTACAATCGCTGATCGGGCAGGCGCCCAAAGGGGCGCCGGTATCCGGCCAATGTGTGCCTGCACTACGGCGCGTCACCTTCCAGCCAGCCTGCACGAAAACCGGCGCAAGAAGCCCCGGCAGAGATCTAAAGGCAGCAAGCTGAAGCGGGTCCAATCCGTAAAGCCAATGAACGCCTTCACACGTGGCGTAGGAGGCTGCTGAAAAAGCCGTTGGGCAAGCTGAAGCACGCCCTACGTGGGTCCGCAACTCGTTGGTTTGCAGCGTAGCATAAGCTTCAGCTTGTGTGCCCCGGACCCACCGAAAGGCTTTTTCAGCAGCCTCGTAGGCTTCAGCTTGCCGCGGAGGATCTTCCTGCCGCGCCTAACGCGCTGCGGCGGCTGAGAAGCGGTACACCGTGGTGGTCTGGTAGCGCCCGCCGGGCTTCAAGACGACCGAAGGGAACTCCGGCTTGTTGGGAGAATCCGGAAAATGCTGGGTCTCCAGGCAGAAACCGTAACGCTTGGCGTACACCTTTCCGCTTTTGCCGCGCAGGCTGCCATCCAGAAAATTGCCCGTGTAGAACTGAATGCCGGGTTCGCTGGTCAGCACCTCGAGTTGACGCCCTGAGGTGGGCTCGACCACGCGCGCAGCGAGCAATAAGCCGTCGCCGGAACGGTTCAGGACGAAGTTGTGATCGTAGCCCAGGCCGAGCTTCAACTGCTCCTCATCCTGTCCGATACGCGCCCCGATGGCGTGCGGCGTGCGGAAATCAAAAGGAGTGCCTTCCACCGGACGCAGCTCCCCGGTTGGTATCAATCCGCCGTCGACAGGCGTGAAGCGGTCGGCGTTGATCATGACTTCGTGCTTCAGGATGTCCCCCTCGCCCTGACCTGCCAGGTTGAAGTAGGAGTGGTTGGTCAGGTTCAGTACGGTCTCCGCATCAGTCGTGGCGGCGTAATCAATGCGGAGTTCATTGGCCGCAGTGAGCGTGTAGGTGACAGTGACAGTCAGGGTTCCCGGGTAACCTTCTTCGCCCGCCGGGCTGACGTAGCTGAGTTCCAGGCTGTGCGCGTCCGGGGTGGAAACATCGCGCGCCTTCCAAACGGCCTTGTCAAAGCCTCGAACGCCGCCGTGCAGGTGGTTTTCGCCATTGTTCTGGGCCAGGACGTATTCTTTGCCGCCCAGCTTGAACCTGCCCTTGCCGATGCGGTTGCCGTAGCGGCCGATGATGGCGCCGAAATACGGGTGGCCTGCGAGGTAGCCCTCCAGGCTTTCGAAGCCCAACACCACGTCCGCCATCTTCCCGTCGCGGTCCGGCGCCATCAGCGAAACGACGATTCCGCCGTAATTCGTGATGGTGGCCTGGAGCCCTTTCGTATTTGTCAACGTGTACAGCGAAACCTCTTCGCCTGTCTTTGTCTTCCCGTACGGTTGCACTTTCATTCTGTTCATCGCTCCTTCCCGTGAGCCGGCGCTGCAAGCCGCCAGAAAGATCACCGGCAGCAATCCTAGAACGCCCAACTTATGAAGACTCATGGCAGAGTTCTCCTTTCGCAGGCAAGATCCGCATAGCAATCCCGCCATTCAGCGGCGGCGTCTTGCTTTCCGCCCATGCCATCTCCATATGTTATGCCTTTACGCAGGCGGAGCAAACAGAGGCCCCATGGCCATTGCCACCGCCGGCCGGACCGCACCGCGCGTTCGGAAGAGGTGGCCCCGGGCCGTACATTTGTCGTTTTCCAGAATGATCTCCCGGCGGGCGCAACGTACCAAGTTTGCACGCACTAGCGGGAGGGATCGATGAACAAGATCAACTGGAACAGAGTACTCCTCGGGGGCTTGCTAGCCGGGGTGATTATCAACTGCTTCGAATTCGTCGTGAACGGCATTCTCCTCATGAAGGACTGGGAGCAAGCCATGGTGGCGCTCAACCGGCCCACGGAAGCGGGAGCCGCGCAGATGGTCATCTACATTATCTGGGGCTTCGTTATCGGATTCTTTGCCATCTGGCTCTACGCGGCCATCCGGCCCCGCTACGGAGCAGGGCCGAAGACCGCTGCCTGCGCGGCTGGCGTCATTTGGTTCCTGGCCTACTTTCCAGCCATGCTGCCGATGATCACTATGGAGCTGTTTCCGCCCAAGCTGATCTGGGTGGGTTTGTCGGTTGGCCTGGTGGAAATGAGCGTGGCCACTCTCGCGGGCGCCTGCCTCTACAAGGAGCAAGAGGCGGCCGTGAGATCCGGCATCTGACACGCTTATCTCTTGAGCGGATCTTCGATCTCGGGCGGCGTGGCTTCTATCAGGCGGCCGAGTGACGGCTCGAGGTCCGCCATTTTGCACTTCATCTCCCAGGCCACACGGCGATAGCTGAAGTGTCCCTTGACGCCGCTGCGCAGGCGGCAAATATACTCCGTCTCTGCAAAGTCCATCTTGAACAGGAAGCGTGACCGCGTGGCGAAGGGCAACAGGTAGTGCGACGCGGGCACCGGCAGGGCACGCAGCGTGCGCAGGGCGCCGTCGATGGCGCCGCAATACACTCCCGTGGCTCCCGCCTGCGTAACGGCCGTGGGGATTTCGTATCCGAGAGCCGTCGAATAGTCCTGCCGCAGTTGGTGGCAGCGGCGGTGGCGATGCAAATCGCGGTAAGCCCCAATGTCCATGACGATGTCAAAGACGTAGGGTCCCCCGCGGAATGCGCGCAGCAGTTCATCGCGCCGCCCGCGCGAACGGAGAGCGAGGTCGATTACTTCGCCGCGCCGCTCAACGCTCCACGCGGCAACGGTTTCGTACAGTTCGCGGAAGCTCCGCTCGGTGACCGGATAAAGCAGCGTGGCGACAATTTCCGAGGATTGACAGGACGGCCTCAGCAGGTCCACGAGCTCGGGCTTCGATGCCGACGCGGGCGGCAGGTTCTGCTCCGCCCACAACCGCAAGTCACGGCGCGAGTAGGCAAGGTGAGCATCAGCCTCGACGTGCCGCGCGAGCGTGGGAGCCAGCGGTTCTCCCTCGGCGCTTTCGTCCCAACGGCAGTCCGGCGGGGCGGCGCAAGCCTCGGCCATTTCGGCGGCGAGTTGCCTCAGTTCGGCGTAATCGCTGGCCCGCAGGCGGCGAATCTGCTTCTCCAGGGTGCGGATGCTCGTGACCTGACCGACTCCCGTGGGCACGCCCAGAAACAGCAGGTAGCGGGCCACGTCAAAAGCCCGGGCGGCGATGTTGCGTTCGTAGGCGTCCGCGGACATGTCCTCGGGGCGAGGCAGTTGCCCGCTCAGGTGCTCGCGCACCACGGCGTGGACCGACTGATAAGCATCCAGCAGGCGCCTGCCGGTGCTCTGGTAGACAGCCGCCTGCTCGGGGGTCAACTCCGGAGGCGTGACGAAGCCCGAGCGCGAGAAATCCTGATACCGCGAGGAGCGCGCCTGCCCGTCCCACAGCGTTTCATCCTCCACCTCGGTGGCGGCCAATTCGGATATGCCCTCCAGGCAGAGCACCAGGTGACCGAGGTCGGCAATGGAAGCGTGGCCATACTGGAAGTAGAAGCTCTCCAGGAACTTCTGGGAATCGTGCGATTTCACCCATTCGATGGAATCGCGGATCGAGTCCGGTGAGCGGCTGTATCGAGCCAGCGCGTAAGCGCATTTCTCCGGAGGCATGGGGGCGATGGACAGAACTCTCTTCTGCATGGGCCGGTTGAAGAAAACGCTATCATAGCGGATTCAATGCGCGTCAGGATCAAGAGACTCCGCCCAGAGGCAAGGTTGCCGGAATACGTCCATGGTCCCCAGGAAGATGCCGGCCTGGATTTGTTCGCCGCGGAGGAGGTGACGCTTCAGCCCGGCGTGCCGCAGGCGGTCCCCACCGGCATTGCCATTGAATTGCCTCCCGGCTACGAGGCCCAGGTTCGTCCAAGGAGCGGTTTGGCGCTGAAGCACACCATCACTTTGCCCAACGCGCCCGCGACGATCGATCCGGGCTACCGCGGCGAGATCAAGGTGATCCTACTGAACCTGGGGAGCGAGGCGTATTCGGTGCAGGCCGGAGACCGCGTCGCCCAGATGGTGATTGCCCGCTATGAAGCCGTGGAGTGGGATGAAGCCGAACTGAATCAGTCCGCCCGGGGCGAGAAAGGCTTCGGCTCCTCCGGCAGGTAGCTAGCCTGCGGCAGACCTGGGTCCCGAATCCCCGCCAAAGGAGAAATTCTCGCCCAGATAGACCCGCTTGACTTCCGGGTCTCGTCCCAAAGCCTCGGGCGTGCCCGCGCGGAAGATCTTGCCGTTGTTGATGATGTAGGCGCGGTCCGTGACGGCGAGCGTTTCCCGGACGTTGTGGTCTGTCACCAGGATGCCGATGCCGCCGCGCTTGAGATCGAAGATAATCCGCTGCAACTCGAGCACCTGAATGGGGTCGATTCCGGAGAACGGTTCATCCAGCAGGAGGAAGCTCGGCTGTATCACCAGCGACCTTGCTATTTCCACACGCCGGCGCTCGCCGCCGGACAGCATGTAGCCCTTGCTCGTGCGGACCTTGGTGAGCCCTAACTGCTCTATCAACCGGTTCATACGCTCGCGCCGTTCGGTTGAGCGCAGCGGCAGGGTTTCCAGGATAGCCATGAGGTTATCCTCGACAGACAACTTGCGGAACACGGAAGGCTCCTGTGGCAGGTAGCTGATGCCGCGCCGGGCGCGTTGATACATGGCGAGCGAAGTGATGCACTCGTCGTCGAGCAGCACCCGTCCCGAGTCGGGGCTGATCAGGCCCACAATCATGTAGAAACTGGTCGTCTTCCCGGCTCCGTTGGGACCCAGCAGACCGACGACTTCACCCTGCTCGACGGATATGGAAACGTCGTCCACTACACGCCGGCCGCGGTAGCTTTTGGAGATTTCACAGGTTTGCAGGGTTCGCATGCGGCTATTGACGGTTGATGCGACTTACGGCAGGCCTTTTCTCGACGCCATCCACCAGCAGCCTATCATCGCGGGCAAAGTAGGTCAAACGCTCGCCCGTAGTGCTGCCGCGGAGACTGTCATCCAGGCGGGGCCTGCCCCCGTGAAGGACGATGCGCTCCTCTTCCAGGCGGTACTCGGCTTGTTCGGCGACTGCCCGCCGCGTGCGGTCCTTCTCCGCGTGCACGATGACGACGCTGCCCTCAGCCTCGGCGTAGTCCAGACGGTTGCCGCCTCCCTGACCTTCCGGCGCCGGCACGAAGAAGGCGCGGACCTCTCTCGCGTCTACATCCATGCCGGCGCGGGTGAGCTTCGCTCCGGAACGGTACGTGGCTCGCCGTTCAGCATCCAGGTAGGTCATGCCGGGAGCCCGGACTACGGTCAAAACAGGCACTGACCGGCGGGGTGCCTGTCCCTGTTGGGGAGCCTCTTCCATCCATTGGCTGACCACGTCACCCTCGGCGTTCAGGCGGCGGGCTTTGCGGTCTATTTCAATCCGCCTGGCCTTCAGCCGGTTCGAGCCTTGCCAGATCAGTGCGTC
The DNA here is from genome assembly GCA_037444075.1 of Acidobacteriota bacterium. GTDB lineage: Bacteria > Acidobacteriota > Terriglobia > Bryobacterales > Bryobacteraceae > JBBIND01. Next base: position 15,442 of record JBBIND010000081.1, read on the forward strand.
GCCCTCGTAGACAATCTTGAGGTGGTTGTCGCTCGATACCATGCGCTGGGCCTTGGCTTGGTATGGTTCCGAGGTCGAGAGCATGCCCCCCGAAGGCGTCGGCCTGCTATCCGGGGTCCTGGAAGAACTCACCCTGCCATCGGCGGTCAGAACGCCGGTTTTTTCATCCAGCCTGATGCGGTCGGCGGCGGTGGAGCCCTGCTCATCCCAGACGCGGGCGCTTCCTTCCAACCGCATCAAGCCGTCCGGTTCAATTCGCACCGCTCGATCCGCCACGGCGTGGCTTTTCCCTTCGCTGTAGCGGAAGCCGCCCCATTGCTCCAGCTTCGTCAGCTGGCTTGTTCCCGGGTCAAAATCTGCCTGCAGGTCCTGGCTTCGGGTCAAGGCAGGCGGTTGCGCCTGTCCCTGACGAGACCGGTTTTCGGTATATGTTCTGACTCCCACGGCTCGGAAGGATCGAATGCGGTTGCGTTCGCCGTAGTGGATCCACATGCGGTCCCCCTCCATGCGCCGGCGCCGCTGCTCCGCCCTATTGGGCAGGAACTCCACTTCGCCGGGGGAGTGCGTGCTGACGGAGTCGATTTCCTCGCCCCCGGCGCGCATGGCGAGTTCGATGGTCTCGCTTTTCAGGACGCGCGTTTCAGGCAACGCCACCCCCTCGCGAGGGATGGGGCTGGACTCGAGCAGGCCCCGCCCGTTCGCCCAGGCTTTCTTGAGCGTGCTATCCGTTCCGGAGGCATCGAATTCCAGGTCAACACGGTCCGTGAGCAGCAGTGTGCGGGCTGTTGCAGAGTGCGCCTCCAGCCGGGCGTCTCCATCTCCGACCATGCTCTCCACCAAGCCCTTGGGCGTGAAGTTCATCGTGAGGTGGCGGGCGGCGTATTCGATCTTGCGGCCAGGATAGCTATCCGAACCACGGGCTTTTTGCGCCTCCACCTTGCGGATGTACCCCTCCTCTAGGGTGACCACGGAGGGTCCGGCTTCCAGCGTCAGGGAACCGCGTGTCAAACGGGCGGAGGGACCGAGGTGGACGGAGGAATGCTCCTCGCGGTAAGTCAGCTCTTCTGTTTCAATCCGCATGACCTTCGCCTGCGGACCCTGTCCGGTCCAGTTCAACTCCACCTGGCGATGCAAGCGCAGGTAGCGGGCCTGCGGGTCATACGTGGCGCCCACGGCGCGGCCCTCGCCACGGTCGAATTTGAAGCTGGCCGCCTCGTCCGTGGTCGCCAAACCAGACTTGGCGTCGAAACGGACGCCCGAGGAACGGATCTTCATGAGCCGTTCCCGCGGAGGACCGTCTTCCTTGAGCGCCAGCGTAATCTCCACATCGCCCGCCGAATACAGCGAGCCCTCCGCCGGGTCAAAGCCTGCCTGCTGGCTTGTGACCAAGTCGTGTTCTTCGCCGCACTTGTGGAAGAGGCGCAGGCGGACGCCTTTCAAATCGAACTGGGACGGCTCGCGGAGCTGCTCCATTTCGGCGGCGCGCACCTCGACCACCGGGCAGCCGCCGGCGGTATGGGTATAGACCCAATCGCGGCTGGCAGTGTTGAGATGAGGAGCGAGCGTTTGCGGGGGCGGCGGCGCTGATCCTTCCTGCACAGTCTTGCGGAAGTGATAGGTGGCCCCAACCAACAGAACGATCAAAGCAATGCCGGCAAGCAGTAACCGGCGCATCCGGCGCATGTTAACCTCAGCATACCAGAGGGCGGTCACGGCAGTCGCCGCGGCTACGGAGGGAAGCCGATTTCGCGCCGGGCTGTTCCGAGGCTGGCTGATAAGCGGTTTTTTTTCAGGTACTTGCTCAGCGCTCTTGTCACTCTCCCGGCGAGTGTGCTAAAAATAATGGCTTCGGGCGCGGTATCTGCCGTGACCCGCAGTGAAAGACTTCAACCCAAATTTCAGTGGAGGTGGAGAAGATGAAGATTCGTCCGCTCTACGACCGTATTCTTGTGAAACGGATCGAAGAAGAAGAAACCGTTCTGGGCGGCATCATTATTCCTGACAGCGCGAAAGAGAAGCCGCAGCAGGGCGAAGTGGTCGCCGTGGGCGCCGGCAAGCGTCTGGATGACGGCAAGATTGTGCCGCTGGACGTGAAGGTGGGTGACCGCATTCTCTTCGGTAAGTACTCGGGCAGCGAGATCAAGGTCGAAGGTGAAGAGCGCCTGATCATGCGCGAGGATGAAGTCCTCGGCGTTCTGGAAGGCGGCAAGTAGCCAGGCAAAGGGGAAAGGTTATAAGGAGCTGAAAGCATGCCAGCGAAACAGATTGTATACAGTGAGGATTCGCGACAAGCGATTTTGC
>JBBIND010000082.1:0-17591 GCA_037444075.1 Acidobacteriota bacterium
TGACATCAGCTACGTATTGGACAATCCGCCGGGCGGGCGGGGGTCACGCAGGTAGTCCGCGCCGATTCCTCACGTCCCTGCCAATCCGTAAGTGAGTCCTGGCGCCGATTCGAGGGCGGCACGCGTCCAGCGTACGCTAGGACTTATTTCATGGGCTGCTACGGCCGGCTTGCGCGATTGACAACGCGGGCCACCATCAGGTAGCTTTTGAGGATGCGAACTGTATGCGCAGTGTGGGTTGGAGTGTGTCTTTCGATGGCCGCGTGGAGTCAGTCGGAGACCGGGGCGGGTACGATCAGCGGCACGGTGACGGATCCGTCGGGGGCTTCGGTAGGCGGGGTGAGGGTGACCGCGCTGAACCAGAACACGGGGCTGCAACGTGCCACGGAGAGCACGGAGGGCGGCCTGTTCAATCTATCTCGCCTGCCGGTGGGCGTCTACGCGGTAACGCTGGAAAGGGCGGGCTTTAAGACGGCGAAGCGGGAGAACGTGACGGTGAACGTGGGCGCGGTACTCATGCTGGACGTCGCACTGGAGATCGGAGGCATCACGGAAACGGTCACCGTGACGGGGGACGTGGGTGCGGTGGAGACGTCGCGGTCGCAGACGTCCACGGTGGTGAACGAGAAGCTGATCCGCGATTTGCCTATCAATGGCAGGAATTTTCTGGATTTCACGACGCTGACCCCTGGGGTGGTGCGCGATCCGCGGGGCGGCGACCTTTCGTTCGGCGGGCAGCGCGGAACGGTAAATAGCTTCCTGATCGATGGGGCGGATTCGAACAACCTGTTCTTCGGCCAATCGACGGGGCGGCAGGGTGTGCGGAACCCTTACGCCGTAAGCCAGGACGCAGTGCAGGAGTTCCAGGTGAACACGAACGGGTTTGCGGCGGAGATTGGGCGGGCCGCAGGCGGCGTGGTGAACGTGATCACGAAGTCGGGTACGAATGAACTGCATGGGACGGGGTTCTTCTTCTACCGGGATACGAATCTCAACGCGAACAACACGATCAGCAAGGCTAACGGGAGGCCGCGGGCGCCGTACAAGTTCCGGCAGTTCGGCGGGAACGTGGGTGGGCCGATCAAGCGGAACAAAGCGTTCTTCTTCTTCAATTACGACGGACAGCGGAACTCGGAACCGGTGGTGCTGGTGCCCCCGCCCGGATTGGCGACGGTGCTGCCGACCCTGCCAGCGGAAGCGCTGGCGGCCTACCAGAGTCTGGCGTCCACGTATTACAAAGACTATTCGCGCGGGCTCGATAACAACGTGTACCTGTTGAAGGGCGACTGGAACGTTTCGGAAAAGCAGACGCTCAACCTGCGTTGGAACGCGAACCGCTTTACAGGACGGAACTTTGAGAACTCGGGGGCGCAACGGGCTTCGGAAGCAACCGGCAACAGCCGCGTGAACACCGACAGCTTCATTGCCACCTACACACGGATTCTGGGCGCCAACAGAGTGTTGGACGCGCGCTACAACTTCACCCGGGACGACCAGCCAGGCGAGGCGAACTCCGAGGCTCCCGAGACAACCGTACAGCAAGCGGGGCAGACGGTCATCGTTTTCGGGCGGAACAACTTCAGCCCGCGGTATACGAATTCCAAGCGCAACCAAGCCATTTCCACGCTGTCGTGGACCACTGGCCGGCACACGTGGAAGTTGGGTGGCGACCTGAACTTCGAACGGATCGTCAATTTCTTTCCCGGGCAGTTTTCCGGCGTGTACCTGTTTTCCTCGCTGCTGGAGTTCGCGCAGCGGCGGCCCTCGACGTTCCAGCAGGCGCTGCCGGGTCCGGGCACCAACGGCCCGCTGTCGAATCCGAACATCGGCGAGTACGCATTCTTCGTGCAGGACCAGTGGCGGGCGACGGACCGGTTGACGTTGAACTACGGCTTGCGGTATGACCTGTTCAACCCGGCGAAGCCCCCGTTCTTCAACCCAGACCCAGGGCTGGCGGCGTTCAACGTGGTGACCAACCGTCTGGATTTAGACAAGAACAATTGGGGGCCTCGGCTGGGCGCGGCTTACCGCGTCTTTTCCTCCGACCGGTTGGTGCTTCGCGGCGGTTGGGGCCTGTTCTACGGGCGGACGCCGTCCATCCTGACAGGCACGGTGCATACCAACAACGGCGAGCAGGTACAGAACTTCCTGTTTAGCGGGGCGGCCATTCCGGTGGCCTACCCGAACATCTTGCGCGCTATCCCGACGGCGGGGCGCAGGCCGGTCAACATCTTCAACTTCGGGCCGGGGTTCCAGCAACCGCAGACGCAGCAGGCGAGCTTCAACATCGAGACGAGGTTTTCGGACTTCATTGTGACGGTGGGCTACCTGGGGGTGTTCGGCAGCCATCTGAACCGGTCGCGAGACATCAACCTGGCGCCGATGCAGTTATTCGCGGGCCAGCTCTGCCAAACGACGGTGGCCTCGGCTCCCTGTAATGCCAGCGGCCCCTTCCCCTATTTCCGCCGGCCAACGCTGCGTCCGGTGCAGGCGTACCAACGGATCACACAGGCGGAAGACACCGGCAATTCCGACTACAACAGCGCGTTTTTCCAGATCAGCAAACGGCTGAGCCGGAATTTCTCGCTGCAGACGTCGTACACCTTTTCCAAGGTGATCGACGACGCGCCGGACGGCACAGCCGTGCTGCCGGGGAATTTCGGTGACGACGGAAAGATCGTCTGGGACACGCTCAACGTGGGGTTGGATCGCGGGCGGGGAGACGCCGACATCCGGCACCGGTGGGTGTTTTCGGGCGTGTGGGACATCGCCTACGCCAACCGGTGGAAGAACGCATTCGCGCGGATGCTCCTGGCCGACTGGCAACTGTCTTCGATTCTTCAGGCGCAATCCGGGCGGCTGTATTCACCGCGCATCGGGCAGGACCTGAACAACGATGGCAACATCGCCAATGAGCGCGTTCCGTTCGCGGGCCGCAACACGCTGCAACTGCCTGCCTTTGTGACGATGGATCTGCGGCTGGCCAAGGACGTGCCATTGTGGCCGGAATCCAGGGTGCGGGTGAAACTGGTTGGCGAAGCGTTCAATCTGCCGAACCGCGCGAACATCACTGGCCGGAACGGCGTGCGGTATAACGTGAACCTCAACAACTTCGAATTCCGGCCGAACTCGGCGTATCTGTTCGATACGACCGCGGCGGACCCGCGGGTTTTGCAGTTGGCGCTGAAACTGACGTTCTGAGTGTGCCATGAGCAAAAGAGGCGGCGACAGACGCCTCTTTTGCGTAAGATGCCGCTGGGCGCGCCTTTTTCCCATCCGCCAGTTGCCCGGCGTAAGCCTTGTGTATTCATAGATTTGCGGTAGCCATTGGCTTTCTCTCTCAGTTCCCCAAGGAGTTTCTCTGAATCGCCTGTCAGATTTTTTTTGCCGCCGCGTGCATTGCGGCGTCGAATAGTGTAGTGTAGTAAAACACCCAGACGAACCGTGCGGGAGCAAGGTGAATCTTTGTACATCATAAGGAGAACTGAATTAATGGCGACTCTAGTAGTTGAAAAGCCGAAAACAGCCTGCGACATGGCGGCAGAGAACTTCGAATCCGCTGCCGACGCCCTGGAGTTGAGCGGCGATTTGCGGGCCCAACTCCGGCAACCGGAAAGAGTCCTCAGCGTTACCGTGCCCGTCCGCATGGACAACGGGCGCATCCAATGCTTCACCGGTTACCGTGTTCAACACAGCACGGCCCGGGGACCGGCCAAGGGCGGAATCCGCTACCATCCGGACGTCACGCTGGAAGAGGTGCAGGCGCTGGCGATGTGGATGACCTGGAAGTGCGCCATCGTCAATGTGCCCTTTGGCGGTGGCAAGGGCGGCGTCACCTGCAACCCGAAAAAGCTCTCCCTTGGGGAGATTGAGCGGCTGACGCGGCGTTACACCAGCGGCATTCTGCCGCTCCTCGGACCGCACAAGGATATCCCGGCTCCGGATGTCTACACGAACGCCCAAATCATGGCCTGGCTCATGGATACCTACAGCATGAACAAGCTGGACGGTTATCCGGTTCCCGGCGTGGTGACGGGGAAACCCCTCAGTGTGGGCGGCTCACAGGGACGCAATGAGGCCACCGGAAGAGGTGTCTTCCACACGCTGGAGTGCGCCTGCGACCACCTGAAGATCCGGATGAAAGGCGCCCGGGTAGTGGTGCAAGGTCTGGGCAACGCCGGTTCCGTGGCGGGGTCTTTGCTGGATGCCCACCAGAGCCTGGTCATCGCGGTGAACGACAGCCGCGGCGGCGTTTACAACAAGGACGGTCTGGACATCCCCAAGCTGATGCTGCACAAGGAAAGAACCGGCAGCGTAGTGGGATTCCCCGGTTCGGAGCCCATCGGCAGCGAGGATCTGCTGGCGCTCGAGTGCGACATCCTCATCCCGGCGGCGCTCGAGAACGCGATCCACGGCGGGAATGCCGCGCGCGTACGAGCCAGGATCATCGCCGAGGCGGCCAACGGTCCCCTCACGCCGGAGGCCGACGACATCATCGAGTCCAACGGGATCTTCATCATCCCGGATGTCCTGTGCAACGCAGGCGGCGTGACAGTGTCCTACTTCGAATGGGTGCAGAACGAGCAGCACATGAGTTGGGAACTGCATGACGTTCAGCAGAGGCTGGAGCGCATCATGAAGCAGAGCTTCCACGAAGTTCTGGACCTTCACAATGACCGCAAGGTCGGCATGCGCCTGGCCGCCAACATGGTCGGCGTAGGGCGTGTCGCCGAGTCCGTTGCCACGCGAGGACTCTATCCGTGAGCCTTAGACCGATCTGCGTGAAATGAAAGGCCACAATGCGGACCGCTGCGTGGGTCGGCGCCTGCGCGGAGGTCCGTATCCAGCGGTTTCACGCGAACGGCTGATTGTGTCGTCACCCACAGCTTCCATCGCCGGCGGTGCGCTCCTTGTGCTAACTTGCTCCCATGCACCGCCGGACGCTACTGCATCTGCCTCTGCTTGCCTGTCTTGCGCAGGCCAAGACCAGCGGATTCAAGCTCTCCGTGCGAGTGGAGCCCCTGTTCCCGAACCTGGCGCTGCCCCGGCAAATTGAAAAAGTGGCCGAAGCCGGCTATCAGGGCTTTGCGTTCGGCAATTGGCGCGCTGCGGATGCCATCCATGTTGACGCTGGCCGAAGCCCGCGCGATGGCAGGCGTCTAGTACGGGGACGGATGCCCTGATGAGCCTGGATTTCGGCGATCCGCAAACCATCGCCGCCGCCGACGGCGCGGCTTTGGAGGCGGCGGTCAGGGACGTTCCGGACCATGCCGCGGTCTTCCTCGTTCATGCCGCCGAGGGGCGTCCCTACTTCGGCAAGACCGCGCACTTGCGCCGGCGCCTGCTGAGGCTGTTGCGCGAGCCGGAGCAGTTCTCGAAGCGGTTGAACCTGCGCGCGGTGGCTCGCCGCGTGGAATACTGGCTCACCGCTTCGCGGTTGGAAACCGACCTCGTAAGCTACGCCGCAGCCCGCAAACACTTCGCAGAAGATTACGCCGCTGTTCTGCGTCTGCGGATGCCGGCTTACTTGAAGGTCATTGGCTCGAATCCCTTTCCGCGCACGACGGTTACACGGCGGCTGGCGGGCAGCCTGGCGACGTTCTATGGCCCGTTCCGCAACCGCGCTTCGGCGGAGCGCTTTCAGGGCGAGTTTCTGGATCTGTTCCAACTTCGCAGGTGCCCGGAGGATTTGGAGCCATCGCCTGCGCATCCGGGCTGCGTCTACGGGGAAATGAACCTCTGCCTGAGACCGTGTCAGCAGGTGGTGAGCCTGGAGGAGTATGCCAGTGAAGTGAGCCGCGCCCGGGATTTTCTGGCCACGCAGGGCGCCACGCTGTTGCGTACGCTGGAAGCGGCCCGCGATCAACTCAGCGAGGAGGCGCGATTTGAGGATGCCGCCCGCATGCACAAGCGCCTGGAGCGCGTGCGGCAGGTCCTGCGATTGCGGGACGAACTCTGCCACACGCTCAACGGTCAGAATGGCGTTGTGATCGCGCGGCCGGCCACGCCCGGTATGGTCAACCTCTTCTTCCTGATACGCGGCTGGTGGCAGAGGCCGCTGTCCTTCGATCTGCGCGCCGCAGAGGAGACTGCTCTTTCCATGGACAGGCGCCTTCTGGAAACCACCGCCAAAATGGATGCCGGCTATGGAAGCGCGCGCGAGCGGCAGGAGCATCTGGCGATGCTGGCGCGCTGGTACTACTCGAGCTGGAGGGACGGCGAGTGGCTGGCGTTCAGCGATGTGAAAGCGCTTCCCGTCAGGAAGCTGGTGAATGCGATTCACCGCGTGGCGGCTGCCGGCCACACCGAAGGGACAGCTCGGAAACCACAGTTATAATGAGTACTCCATGGGGATCGACTGGTTTCCTTTGTGGTTGAGCCTGCGTGTGGCTGTGCTCTCGACAGCCATTGCCGCGTTGCTCGGCATCTGGCTGGCCTACCTGCTGGCGAACCGGAATTTCCGTGGCAAGGAAGCTCTGGATGCAGCCGTCACGCTGCCTCTGGTGCTCCCGCCAACCGTGCTCGGCTATTACCTTTTGGTCGTCCTGGGCCGGGAGAGCTTTCTCGGGAAGATTTACGAATCGGTCTTCGGAGCTCCCCTTGTGTTCACGTGGCAGGCTGCGGTAGTGGCGGCGCTGTTCCACTCGGCGCCCCTGCTGATCAAGTCCGCGCGGGCGGGCTTTGAAAGCGTGGACCGCAGCTATGAGCGCGCGGCGCGCAACCTCGGCGCTTCGGAGTGGCGCGTCTTCTGGCGCGTTACGCTGCCGCTGGCGCAGCGCTCCATCCTGGCGGCGGCGGCGCTGGCGTTCGCGCGGTCGCTGGGAGATTTCGGCGTCACCATCATGATCGCCGGCAACATCCCCGGCCGCACGCAGACGGTCGCCGTGGCAATCTACGATGCCGTGGAGTCAGGCAAAGGAACCGTAGCCCGGGTCCTGGTGCTGGTCATCTCGGGAGTTGCCATTTCCATTCTCTGGCTGGCTAACCGGTTGGGGCCTCGGCGGGCGCAGGCATGATTCAGGTTCGGATTCGCAAGCACTACCCGCCGGGTCCGGATTCGTGCGATTTCACGCTGGAATTGGACTTCCTGGCCGGGCGCGGCGTCACCGTTCTGTTCGGGCCAAGCGGCTCCGGCAAGACGCTGACGCTCGACGCCATTGCCGGTTTTGTCCGTCCCGATGAGGGCCGCATCCTGTTGGATGACGAGATCCTGTTCGATTCGGTCCGCAACGTGCACGTGCCGCCCCGCGCCCGCCGCTGCGGTTACGTCTTCCAGAACTATGCGCTGTTCCCGCATATGACGCTGAGGAAGAACCTGGAGTTCGCCGCCGCGAAGCACCCGCGCCTGGCGCGCCACCGCCGCGTCAATGAAATGCTCGAGCGCTTTCGCCTGACTGACGTCGGGGGGCGCCTTCCGCACGAGGTCAGCGGAGGACAGAAGCAGCGCTGCTCCATCGCCAGAGCTCTGATCGGCGAGCCCCGGCTACTGCTGCTGGACGAGCCGGCTCGCGGGCTCGACGCACCTTTGAAGGCGGAACTGTACTCCGCCCTGAACCAGGTGCGCGCCGAATTCGGCACTCCCGTGCTCCTGGTAACCCATGACCTGGAGGAGTGCCTGGAACTCGGCGAGGAAATGCTGATTCTGCGCGAGGGCAGGCTGGCGCAGATGGGGACGCCCCGCGATATCGTTGAGCAGCCAGCCAGCGTGGAAGTAGCCAGGCTGCTGGGACTGTACAATCTCCTGGCAGCTGAAGTAAAGGCGCTCAACCCCGCCAGGAACACCAGCCTTCTCCGGTTGGACGGCTGCGACCTGGAAGGGCCCTATCTGCCCCGGCACTTGATCGGTGACCGCGTCTGGCTGTATGTCCGCCCGGACCAACTGCGAGTCCTGCCCGCGGATGTCCCCCCGGCTCCGAACCGCTTCGTGGCGCAGTTGACGGGCGTGAGCCAGCGGGCAGGTTCTGTCCGGCTGCATTTTGAGGGGGGCTTTTCGGCGGACCTGAGCCTGGCCGACTACACGGCGGGCAAGTCGGCGAGGGGTTGGACGGTCGAGTTTCCACGAGACTGCATCCGCTTGATTTAAAATACAGTTATCGCATGAAGAGCTTTGAGGAATACGTCATTCTGGCAGAGCGTGCCCACGGGCATATCTGCGCCGGGCAGATCCTCGGGTTGCGGCTAGGATTGTGCGGACTGCGCTCGCTCGGGATCGAGGACCCCACCGGCAAGGACCGCAAGCGGCTGATCACCTACGTCGAAATTGACCGTTGCGCCACGGACGCGATCTCGGTGGTTACCGGCTGCCGGCTAGGCAAGCGCGCCCTCAAGTTTCGGGATTTCGGCAAAGTGGCTGCTACGTTTTGCGATCTGGAAACCGGCAGGGCGGTCAGGGTGGTGGCGCGGGAATCCTCCCGGCAGCGCGCCCGAGAACTCTATCCCGATATCACCGACAGGAACGTGCAGCAAATGACTGCTTACCGCCAGATGCCGGATGAGGAGCTGTTCGAAATTCAACAGGTGACGGTCGACATCCCACCCGAAGATCTGCCGGGCTTCAAAGCCCCCCGGGTCGTCTGCGCCGCCTGCGGAGAGGGTGTCAATTTCCGGCGCGAGATAGAACGAGACGGAAAACTCCTCTGTCGTGGTTGTGCCGGCGAGGGCTACTACCGTCCCGCTTGACCATGCTGCGCTGCTTCATCACAGACCGGCAATCCGCCGGCGGTGAGGAGCGCCTGCTCGGCATCATCGCCCGCCGTTTGGCGGATGGCGTCGAGATGATCCAACTGCGGGAGAAGGATCTGGAGGCGCGACGGCTGCTGGAGTTAGCCCGCCGGGTTATGGCTCTGCCCAACCCGAAGCGTACGCAGATCCTGGTGAATACGCGCGTGGACGTGGCGTTGGCTTGCGGCGCGGCGGGCGTGCATCTTCCAGGGGATTCGCCGCCCCCCGCCCTGTTGCGCCGGTTTGTGCCGCGGGCTTTTCTGATCGGTGTCTCCTGCCACAGCGTTGATGAAGTCCGCCGGGCGGAGGCCGAAGGCGCCGACTACGTTTTCTTCAGTCCGGTTTTCCGGCCCCTTTCCAAGGCGCCTTACGGTCCGCCGCAGGGCTTGACGGTTCTGGCTGAAGCCTGCCGCGCAGTTTCCATTCCGGTGCTCGCGCTCGGCGGGATTCAGGCTGGAAACGTCGAGGCTTGCCTGGCCGCCGGAGCCGCCGGGGTGGCTGGTATCTCCATGTTTCAGACGGTGTAACATGTCATTTATGCTTCACCGGATCTTTCTCGCGGTTCTGCTTGCGGCGACCGCGTTCGCGCAGTCATCTCCCAAGGTGCTGGGCGGCCCGTTTACCGTTGGCGTCACTGACCGCAATGCTACGGTGGTCTACATCGTAGAGGGGCCGGAGGTCCAGCTTTCCGCCTCCCCCGGCAAACCTGTCCGTAAGACTCGCCCGCTGCGCGCCGAGAAGGTCTCCTTCGCCGGTTTGCAGCCCAACACCACCTACACTTACAACGTGCTGGGCACCGAACAAGGCAAGGGCCAGTTCAAAACCGCTCCGGCGGAGCGGGCCTCGTTCAATTTCGTGGCGTACGGCGACACGCGCACGCGCCACCACGTTCATCGGCAGGTGGTGGAAGCCATCGCCAAAGTGAACCCGGATTTCCTGATCCATACCGGAGATCTGGTGAACACCGGTGACGATACGGCTGATTGGATCGAGTTCTTCACGATCTCGCAGGACCTGTTCCGGAAGGCTTCCTTTTATCCGAGCCTGGGCAATCACGAGCGCAACAGCTCCTACTACCACGAGTTCTTCCCGCGTCCGCACATGTACTATTCCTTCAACTGGGGAGCCGTTCACTTTACGGTGCTGAACAGCGACATTGGCAATGTCTCTCCGAACAAGGCGGTCCGGGACGCGTTCTGGGATGAACAGATCAAGTGGTTGGAGGACGATCTGGCTTCACACCAGAAGTCGGACTTCCGTTTTGTCGTCATGCACCATCCGCCCTTCACCGCTGTCAAGAGGAGGCAGCGGCCCAGCTCGTACCTGGACCCCTTGCTCCCGATCTTTGAAAAGTACAAGGTAACGGCGGTCCTGCTGGGCCATGACCACAACTATCAGCACCACTTGAAGAACGGCGTGCGCTACATCATCACCGGAGGCGGCGGCGCCCCGCTTTACGAAACCGACGCGCCCATCGAGGGGATCACGCAGAAGGTCGCCACCACGGAGAACTTCGTTCTGGTGAAGGTGGATGGCAACCGCGCCGTGCTGGAAGCACATGACATCAAAGGCAACATCATTGACCGGATCGAATTCAAACCGTAATATCGCTTACTGAAGGCATTTCAAAGGCGTCCCGGCTGAGGCCCGCAACTCTCCGGGGCGCCGCTTTTCATTTCACCCATGACCCTGCACAAACCGCCGCCTGCGCCGGCCGAGATGACGCTCAAAGCCGTGGCGCTCGGCCTGTTCCTGTCGCTCGTATTCGGCGCGGCCAACGCTTACCTCGGCATGAAAGCGGGGCAAACGGTAGCCGCCACGATCCCTGCCGCCGTCATCGCCATGGCGCTGTTTCGCCTGCGCGCCACGCGGGGCACTTTGCAGGAGCAGAACATCGCGCGCACCGCGGCTTCCGTGGGCGAAGCGCTGGTGGCCGGCGCCATCTTCACCTTGCCAGCCTTCGTGATGGTGGAGTTCGATGGGGTCCGCCTGTGGAGCGACCTGCGCAACCACTATTGGGAGGCCAGTTTCGTCCTGCTGGCCGGCGGGCTGGCGGGAATCGTCTTCATCATTCTGTTGCGCCGCCCGCTGTGCGTGGAGGCGGATCTGCCCTGGCCGGAAAGCGTAGCGAGCGTGGAGATTGTGCGGGCTGGAGAAGAGTCCGCGGGTAAGGCGCCCCGTTACATTTTCGGCGCGATGGTTTACGGTGGCCTCGTCCAGATTCTCAAAAGCGACAAGGGCTTTCATATCTTGAAGGAGTACGCGGAGACGTTCTGGCGGTTTCCTGCCTCCGTTGTCCGGCATTTTGATTTCCGGAAGCAGCCCATCGGCGACGTGACCCACGCCGGCGGCATAGCGGCGAGCACGCCGAGCCTGTCACCGGCGCTGATGGGCATTGGCTACATCATCGGACCGCGCCTGGCCTCCATCAATGTGGCGGGCGGCATCATCGCCTGGTGGGTGTTGATTCCACTTCTTCTGTTTTTTGATCCGGACCTGGCGCGGCGGCTGGGTGGTGAACCCCAGGCTTCTCCGGACGTGCTGGCCTATACGGTCTGGTACAACGTGGTCCGCCCGTTGGCCGTGGGAGCCATGCTCGTGGCGGCGTGCCATACGCTGCTCAGGATGCGGTCTTCCATCGGCCGCTCTATCCGCGGGGCGCTGACTGCTTCAGCCGCGGCGGCGCGCGAAGGCGCCCACCTGGAACGGACGGAACGGGACATCCCCGCCAAATGGGTGCTCACCGGGGCGGCCGGGCTGCTGGTGCCTATCACGGCAATTTACTACTACTTCACCGGCGGCTGGAAGGCGGCGCTCGTCTCCGCCGCTATCATGACTGTCACGGGCTTTCTGCTGTCGGCAGTGGGCGCATATCTGGTCGGGCTGGTGGGCAGTTCCAATCAGCCGGTTTCCGGTCTCACGCTGGCCGCGCTCGTGCTCTCCGCGCTGGTGTTGCTTTCAGTGGGTATCACCGGGCCCGCCGGTACGGCGGCGGTCCTGGGCGTAGCCGCGGTGGTCTGCTGCGCCTGTTGTGTATCCGGTTCGCTGGCACAGGATTTGAAGGCCGGCCACTTGCTTGAGGGAACGCCCTGGAAGATGCAGCTGGTTCAGATTGTGGCCGTGGTCCTGCTGTCGTTCTTCCTCATAGGGCCCATCATTGCCCTGCATGAGGCCAATCTGGCCACGGGAGGGATTGGCGGCAGAGCCCTGCCGGCGCCTCAAGCGGGTTTGATGGCCCAGTTGGCCAAAGGCATTGTGGGCGGTCAGATGGCATGGGGCTTGCTTGGCGCGGGAGCCGCCTTCAGCATCGCTTTGATCCTGTGCGGAGCGCGCGCGCCGATGCTGATCGCCGTAGGCATGTACCTGCCTTTTGACACGTCTTCGGCCATCTTCACCGGAGGGCTGCTGCGCTGGGTGGCGGACCGCGTCATGGCGCGTTCCTCGGAAGCGGAGAAGAAGAAGGCGGATGAGCGCGGAACTCTGCTGGCCAGCGGGCTCATTGCGGGCGAAGCGATTGTAGGTATTCTGCTCGCCGTGGTCTTCGTCAGCGGCGTGCCTTCGCTGACCGCGCTCCTCACCGGCAGCGATGAGCTGAGCCTCTACCGCAACTGGGGCGGATGGCTCTCGCTGGCGACCTTCCTTACTCTGGCTTACGTATTGGTGCGCATCCCCACGCGGAAGCAGCCGTCCCGGCAAACGTAGGCTCGCGGGGAAGCCTCGCGATGCGAGGTGTACCCGGCGCTCGTGCACGTGCACGCGCGGCCCATCTTGAAGCGTCGCCGAGCCTTCTGATCAGGCTGCCTGGCGGGTCGTGTGACTACAATGAAGTGCAGGCAGGGATTTAGCAACACCCCCGGCGGTGGTGACATCTCCGAGGGAACAAGCCGCGGCGTGGAGTGCAGGATCCCGATGGTTTCTTCAGCGCTGAGTGAAACGCAAGGAGCCGGGCGCGAGCCTGTGTTTGAGGCTCGCGGCATTACGAAGATCTACGATATGGGCGAAGTGCAGGTGCATGCGCTTCGCGGCGTGGACTTCGAGCTTTACGCGGGAGAGCTCGTGGTGGTCCTGGGGCCTTCGGGCAGCGGCAAGTCGACCCTCCTGAACATCTTCGGCGGTCTGGACCGTGCCTCCGGCGGAGTAGTGCGTTTCCGAGGCTGGGACATCACCCACGCCGAAGACCGCGAACTGACCCAATATCGCCGCGAGCACATAGGTTTCGTCTTCCAGTTCTACAACCTGATCCCCAGCCTGACGGCGCGGGAAAACGTGGCGGCTGTGACGGAAATTGCCGAGGATCCCATGGAACCGGGGGAGGCGCTGGAGTTGGTCGGTCTCGGCTCACGCAAGGACCACTTCCCATCGCAGCTATCCGGAGGCGAGCAACAGCGCGTGGCAATCGCCCGGGCTATCGCCAAGCGCCCGTCCGTGCTGCTCTGCGACGAGCCGACCGGAGCGCTGGACTCGACCACCGGAGTGGTTGTCCTGGAGGCGATCGAGAGGGTCAATCGCGAATTGGGCGCAGCCACGGCGGTCATCACGCACAACATGGACATAGCAGGCATGGCGGATCGCGTCGTCCACATGAGCGACGGACGGATCGGCAGCGAAGAACGGAATGAGCGCCGCAAAGATCCGCGGGAATTGCACTGGTAGCGATGCGCGTTCTCGACAAGAAGCTGTTCCGCGAACTGTGGGGCATGAAAGGCCAGGCGCTCGCGATTGCCATGGTGGTTGCCGGGGGCGTGGCGACCTACATTCTTTCGGCGAGCACGCTGGATTCACTCGAGCGGACGCAGGCCCGTTTCTATGCTGAGTATCGCTTCGCCGATGTGTTCGCGCAGCTGAAACGGGCGCCGGAGAGCATTCGAAGCCGCGTGGAGGAAGTTCCGGGCGTGCGGCATGTGGAGACGCGCGTCGCGGCTCCCGCCACTCTGGAACTGGCCTCCTACAGCAATCCGGTGACCGCCATGATCCTGGCCATTCCCGACGGCCGGCAGCCGGAACTCGATCAGCTTCACTTGACCCGGGGCCGCTTGCCCGCCGCCGGGCGCGAGCGCGAAGCCGTCGTCAGCGATGCCTTCGCCGCGGCGCACTCACTGGCGCCGGGCGCCACGCTGGCCGCCACGATTAACGGCCGCCGCAAGGTCATCGAAGTCGTGGGCGTCGTGCTGACTCCGGAGTTCATCTACCAGCTTCAGCCGGGCACGATCATCCCCGATTTCAAGAGCTACGCCATCCTTTGGATGGGGCGCAAACCGCTTGAAGCGGCTTTCGACATGGAAGGCGCTTTCAACGAGCTGGCGCTTCGCCTGGAACGAGGAGCCAACCCCGAGGATGTCATCCTGCGGCTGGATCCCATCCTGGCTCCATATGGCGGGCTGGGAGCTTACGGCCGCAAGGACCAGACTTCGCATCGCTATCTGTCGGAGGAGTTCCGCTGGCTGCGGATGATGGCGACGGTGTTCCCGGCCATCTTCCTAGGTGTCGCTGCCTTTCTGCTCAACGTGGTGCTGATGCGCCTGATGGCCATGCAGCGCGGGCAAATCGCGATTCTCAAGGCGTTCGGATATTCGAATGCGGCCATCGTGCTGCACTATCTGAAGTTCACGGTGGTCGTGGTGGCGGTGGGCGTCGCGGCGGGAATCGGCGTCGGGGCGTGGATGGCGCGCGGCATGAGCCAGCTTTACATGGAGTACTACCGCTTCCCGTATCTCGATTTCGCTGTGTCGCCGGCGGTGGCCATCACGGGAGCTCTGGTCAGCCTGGCCGCGGCGGCGCTCGGCACGCTGCACGCGGTGGTCCGGGCGACGAAGGAGAGGCCGGCTGTCGCCATGCAACCAGCGCCGCCGGGCGACTATCGCGTTAGTGTCCTCGAACGGGTTGGGGCCTGGGGCAGGATCACGCAACCCACTCGCATGATCATCCGCAACCTGGAGCGCCGCCCCCTGAAAGCGGCGTTCTCGGTGCTCGGCGTCGCGCTGGCGTGCGGCATCCTGGTGATGGGCGGCTTCATGAACGCCTCCATCGACTACATGGTGTTCGCGCAATTCAAGCAGGCACAGCGCGACGACATGACAGTCACTTTTGTCGAGCCGGTTTCCCGGCGCGCCCTACACTCGCTGGTCAGCCTGCCGGGCGTCCACTATGCCGAGCCGTTCCGCGTGGTTCCGGCCAGGTTGAGATATGGACACCGCACGTACCGCACCGCGATCCAGGGTCTGGAGCCTGACGGTGAATTGCGCCGGCTGCTCGACGCTCAACTCGAACTCATCCCTCTGCCGACGGAGGGTGTGGTGATCACTGATTACCTGGGAGATACGCTGGGGATTCGTCCCGGCGAGTTGCTTACGGTGGAGATCCTGGAAGGGAACCGCGCCGTGAAACAAGTCCCCGTAGTAGGGTTGGTGAAGGAGTACGTCGGCCTGAGCGCTTACATGGACCGGCGGGCACTGAACCGCCTGATGCGGGAGGGCGACGCCGTTTCGGGCGCCTACGTGTCGGCCGACCTTTCGAACTCGAGCCGCATCTTCAGTGAACTGAGGAACATGCCGAAGGTGGCGGGCACCACGGTACGGCGGCGGATGCTCGAGAGCTTCTATGAAACAATGGCCAACCAGATGCTCACGTTCGCGTTCTTCAATGTCGTGATGGCGGCGACGATCGCCGTGGGCGTGGTGTACAACACGGCGCGCATCGCGCTGAGCGAGCGCATGCGCGAACTGGCCAGCCTGCGTGTGCTCGGCTACACCCGCGGGGAGATTTCCTACATCCTGCTGGGAGAACTGGCCGTGTTGATTCTGGCCGCCATCCCGCTGGGATTGGGCATCGGCTGGGTGCTGTCCGCCTACACGGTGACTTCGTTCGCCACGGATTTGTTTCGCATACCATTGGTGCTGACACCAGGAGCCTACGCTTTCGCCTCGCTGGTGGTTCTGGCGTCGGCCACTGTCTCCAGCCTGATGGTTCGCCGCAGGCTGGACCGGCTGGACCTCGTGGAGACCCTCAAGACAAGAGAATGACAAAGAAGAACAAGAGCATGCGGTGGGTTTGGGTCAGCGCGATTGCTGTCATCGTGGTGGGGCTGCTCGCGTGGGGATTCCGCCAGCAACCCATCAGCGCTGAGGCCGCGGCGGTGAAGCGGGCGCCTTTGCGCGTCACGGTGGAAGAAGAGGGCCGGACCCGGGCGCGGAACCGCTACGTCGTGTCCGCGCCGACGGCGGGTTTCCTCAGGCGAGTGCACTGGAAGGTGGGCGATGAGATCCGGTCAGGGGACGTGGTGGCCGAGATGGAGCCGCTTCGGTCGCAGACGCTTGACCCGCGGACGCGTGAGCAGAGCACCGCGCGAGTCCGGGTGGCGGATGCGGCTTTGCAAGCGGCCGAACAGCGCGCACGCACGGCCGAGGAACTGGCGCGGACGGCTCGGGTCGAGGCCGCCTACGCGAAACAGGAACTGGAACGCGCAGCGGGTCTGCTCAAGTCAGGCGACATTCCGGCGAGCCGTTATGACCAGGCAGCCTTTGAGGCGCGGCGCACCGAGGCGGCTTTGGAAGCGGCCAAGCAGAGCGCGGCGGCCGCGAACGCTGAGGTGGAAACGGCGCGCGCCGAAACAGTGGCCGCACGGGCGGCGCTGCTCGACGCCTCCGCCGCCCCGAGCGGAGGCACAGGGGGACAAATGGTTGTTGTGCGCGCGCCCGCGAGCGGACGCGTGCTCAAGGTGCTTCGAGAGAGCGAAGGCGTTATCAATCCGGGTGAACCCCTGCTCGAAATCGCCAATGCGCGGGCGCTGGAAGTGGAGGCGGAGGTGCTCTCAGCGGACGCTGTGCGCATGGCGCCGGGCACCCGCGTCTGGCTCACCCGATGGGGCGGGGAAGCGCCCCTCGAAGCGCGTGTGCGCGTGGTGGAGCCGCGGGCTTTCACCAAGATCTCAGCACTCGGCGTCGAGGAGCAGAGGGTGCGGGTAATCGCCGACATCGTCTCACCGGAGCAGCTGTGGGAACGGCTCGGCGACGGCTATCGCGTCGAGGCGAGCTTCGTGCTCTGGGAGGAAGAGTCAGTACTGCAAGTCCCTGCGAGCGCCGTGTTCCGCTCCGCTGAAGGGTGGGCGGTGTTCGTCCTGGAAGAGAGCGTTGCTCGCTTGCGCACTGTGGAAACAGGACGGCGCACCGGTTTGGCAATCCAGATTCTGGCAGGGCTGAATGAAGGCGAGAGCGTGGTTACGCATCCCGATGAGGCCTTGGCGGATGGGAAGTCCGTCCAAGTTACGGGGCAGCCTTCACCTCCCGTTTCCGCAGCGCCCTCCGGCGGTAAGAAGTACCAGTCCGGCCAGTGAACCCGAGGCGGCGCCCCGCAGCAACGTCAGGCCGGATACGAGCATCGCGGGCAGTGACAAGAAGAGGGGCAGGCTCGCGGCGGTGGGCTCGGCCGGGGAAGGTTGTCCGCCGCCCGGCAGGAAGCTGGAGACATGCGGACCATCGTGGCGCACCAGCAGGTGCTGGGCGCCGAGCATCCGTCTACGCTGACCTCGGTCAACAACCTGGCGGCGCTTTACAAGAGCCAGGGGCGGTACACGGAAGCCGAGCCGCTGTATGTGCGGGCGCTGCGTGGCGCCGAGAAGGTCCTGGGACCGGAGCACCCCAACACGAAGTTGTATCGCCGGAATCTCGAGCTCTTCCGGCGGCAAGAGCCGTCGTAGGATAAGCTTCAGCTTGTCCATCTCGTAGGATAAGCTTCAGCTTGTCCAGTTCCCGTGGGAGTGGGATCAGCTCGCACCACAGGCAGGCCGCCATGGTGTAGGAACTTTTCCGAGGGACCGTAGAGACGCAGGCTGGGGCTTACGGCTTCTCGCGTGCGCAGGCTGAAGCCTACGCCAC
>JBBIND010000083.1:0-17396 GCA_037444075.1 Acidobacteriota bacterium
CAACGCGGCGCCGGCGCTTGCGGCGCCGGCGCTTGACATGGCCGGCCGGTTCGCTTGCAGGCGCAAAAGGGGCTCTGTTAACATACGATTTCCGAAAGTAATGTGCTGTAGTGCCCGCTCTCTGTCCAGCCGGCAGAGGCTCGGCGGCACGCGCTCGAGGCGGAGAAGATGCGGAAAGTACCGCTCATTGAATCACTGAGAATCATCGGCCGTGGTTCGCTGAACTGGATCGCTGAACGCCCTATCGTGGTTTCTTTCGAGGTGACGGATTCGTGCACATGCTACTGCCGGCACTGTGATCATGGCGGCCCGAAAGACGATTCGCGTCAAATGAAACCGGAGAGCTACCGCCGCTACATGGAAGTTCTGAATCCGTGCGTGGTGCAGATCTCCGGCGGCGAACCGCTGATGCGGCCCGACCTGCTGGACATCGTCCGGAACGTCAAGTCCGACTCCGGCTTGCCTTACACCATCCTGGTTTCCAACTGGTCGGAGATGACCGAACAGCGTTACCTGGAACTCCGCGAGGCGGGCATCGATCAATTCTCGGTGAGCCTGGATTTTCCGGACGCGCGGCACGACGATTTTCGGGGATACCCGGGTCTGTATGCGCACCTGGAAGACCTGATCCCGCGGCTGGCGCGCCTCGGGCACGACGATATCGTTCTGAATACGTGCATCACGAGCCTGAACGTCAGCGAAATCAACGCCGCCGCCGACAAAGCCCGCGAGTGGGGCGTCAACCTGTGCTATAGCGCTTACTCGGTCCGCCGTACCGGTTGCCGTGATTACTTCCTCGATGCACCGGAGCAGTTGGCAACCCTCAACCGGGAGCTGGACCGCGTCGAACAGCGGCGCGACAGCACCAATTGGGTCGTGAACTCACCAACCACGCTGGACGCCACCCGCCGCTACTTTGAAAACGCCGGGACGCCGGGCTGCAAAGCCGGACTGCGGTTTTTGGTAGTGACCAGCGATGGCCAGCTTCAGCCTTGCTCCATGCAATTCAAGCGTTACCCGTTGCACGAGCAGGCGCGCATGGTGCGCGAGTTCACCAGTTCCAACACCTGCGGCGAGTGCTACGTTTCCATCCGTTCTTACCTGGACAAGAACTTCCCGCAGTTGCTCTGGGAAAACGTGAGCGGGTTTTTCTCGTTCAAGAGCCGGGCTCAGCGCGAGGCAGCGGAACTCTCCCGGAGCTGAAACGCGGCGCACGGCCCGGGCGGCATCTGATAAGCTAGCGTGGTTCAGTTGAGGAAAGAACCATGCCGAGCCGCAGAATAGTCTTCCGCCGATTGCTGATCGCAGTCCTGAGCCTGTCCGCCATCATCGCAGCCTTCGCTCTGGCCCAGACCGCCGCGAAGAAAGCCTACCGCACCTCGCCTGTGGGCTACAGCGACACCCCCTTTCTGCCGGACGGCAAGTGGCGGGTGCATGACATCAGCCGTCCGCAGCCCCGGATTGTCGACCCCGGCACATCTAGCCCTCAGGAGAATCCCGGGCGCCCGCCTGCCGATGCCGTGGTGCTGTTCAACGGTGAAGGGCTCTCTGCCTGGGCGAGCACCGTCAAGGGGCAACAGGTGGACGCCCGCTGGAAAGTCGAGAACGGCTACATGGAGATTGTTCCCGGCACCGGGACCGTCTTCACGAAGGAGAAGTTCGGCAACTGTCAGTTGCACATCGAGTGGGCGACGCCCACCACCTTCTACGGCGACGGCCAATGGCGCGCCAACAGCGGCGTGATCCTGATGGGCCGGTATGAGATCCAGGTGTTGGATTCCCACAATAACCCCACCTATCCGGACGGCATGGCCGGCTCCATCTACGGGCAATTCCCTCCGCTGGTAAACGTTGCCCGCAAGCCCGGCGAGTGGCAGAGCTACGACATCGTCTTCGAAGCCCCGCGCTTTGAAGGCGACAAGCTAGCCAAGCCGGCGTACATCACGGTGTTCCACAACGGGGTGCTCGTACACCATCGCCAGGAGATCATTGGCCGCATGGCGCACAGGCGGGTGGGCACCTACGCCCCGCACGGACCGGAGGAGCCCCTTGCCCTCCAGGACCACGACGTACCCGTGCGTTTCCGCAACATCTGGATTCGCCGGCTGAAAGGCTACGACGAACCTTGAAGCCGCGGCATGCTACCTTGAAAGCATGCGTTCCCTTACCCTCGGCTGCTTGATGGTCTTGATGACCGTGTCCGGCCTGCTGGCGCAGGGCGAATTGTCCGGCCGCCGGGCGCCAGGCTTCTCCCTGGTTGACATGAGCCTCAAACAGCACGACCTGGCCGACTACCGCGGCAAGATCGTGCTCCTGGACATCATGAAGACCGGCTGCCCGGATTGCCAGACGCTCTCCCAGACGCTGGAAAAGGTAAAAGCGGCATACAAGGACAAGGTGGTCGTGCTGACGGTGGTCAATCCCCCGGAAACTCAGACCACCGTGGCGCAGTACGTTGCCAAGTACAAGGTCACCGGACCAGTCCTGTTCGATTGCGGCCAAATGGCCGCATCCTATATGATGGCCACTCCGCAGAAGCCCACCATCCATCTGCCCCATCTGTTCCTGATCGACGGCGAGGGAATGATCCGCAATGATTTCGGCAGCGGTCCCAAGTCCAAAGACATTTTCGAGGGACGTGGTTTATTCAAGGTGATCGACCGCCTGCTGGCCGAACAAACGCCGCCTAAGAAGCGCTGACGGGCCACCGGCTTGAGTTGTTATACAATTTACACTTTTGGTGGCCTCGCCGCCCTGCATACAATTACTCCGCCGAAAAGGGCTCACTGCTGATGTCGAATAATACGTTAACCATTCTCGACAACCGCACAGGCAAGTCGTACGAACTGCCTGTGGAGAACGACACGATTCGTGCTACGGATCTGAGACAGATCAAAGTGGCGCCGGACGATTTCGGACTGATGTGCTACGACCCGGGCTTCATGAATACGGCCTCCTGCAAGAGCACCATCACCTACATCGACGGCGACAAGGGCATCCTGCGCTACCGCGGATATCCCATCGAACAGTTGGCCGAGCAAGGCACGTTTCTGGAAACGGCCTATCTGCTGCTCAACGGTGAGCTGCCCGGCAACCAGGAGCTGGACGCGTGGGTGAAAAGCGTCTCCAGCCACACGTTGGTGAACGAGAAGTTCCGGCTTCTGCTGGAAGGTTTCCGCTACGACGCCCACCCGATGGGCGTCTTCATCAGCGCCCTGGCCGCCCTGTCCACTTTGTATCCGGAAGCCAAACAAGTCCAGGATGAGGCTGTGCGCCGCCTGCAGATAACGCGTCTCGTCGCGCAGACGCCGACGGTGGCGGCCTTCACCTACCGTCACAGCCTGGGCCTACCCTATGTCTACCCTGACAAGGACCTGAGCTACACGGGCAACTTCCTGAACATGATGTTCCACGGCACCCGGCCCAACTACCGGCCGCACCCGGTGCTGGAGCGCGCCCTGGAGGTCCTGTTCATCCTGCACGCGGACCACGAGCAGAATTGCTCGACGAGCACGATGCGCGTTGTCGGCAGCGCGCAGAGTGACCCCTTCTGTTCTGCCGCCGCCGCAGCAGCCGCCCTTTACGGTCCTCTGCACGGAGGCGCCAACGAGGCCGTGCTGAGAATGTTGCGCGAAATCGGCTCCAAAGACAACGTCCCCGAGCACATCCGGCGGGTCAAGGCCGGCGAGGGGCGCCTGATGGGCTTCGGCCACCGCGTTTATAAGAACTACGATCCGCGCGCCCGCATCATCAAGCAGACAGCCGACGAAGTCTTTGAAGTCACCGGGCGGAACCCGCTGCTCGAGATCGCCCTGGAGTTGGAGCGCATCGCCCTCGAGGACGACTACTTCGTCTCCCGGCGCCTGTACCCCAACGTGGACTTTTACTCGGGCATCATCTACCAGGCCATCGGCTTCCCCACCGGCATGTTCCCCGTGCTGTTCGCCATTCCGCGCACACCCGGCTGGCTTTCCCAGTGGCAGGAACTCGTCCTGGACCGGGACCAGAAGATCGCCCGTCCGCGCCAGATTTATCTGGGCGTGGAAGTGCGTGACTACGTCCCCGTCGAGCAACGCTCGGCGGGCGTTTCCGCCTAGGAGGTTCGATCATGCAGCGGCTCAAGCTGCGTTCGGCGTTTGGCTTTGCCTTGCTGTGGGCCGCTGCGGGAGGTTGCGCGTCCATCAGCGCCCAGCCTCCCGATCCGCTGGCGGCACTGCGGACCCAACGGCCCCGCATCATCGTCACGGCGGATGACTTTGCTCGCCTGCGCACCCTCATCAGCCAGGATGCGGGCGCTGCCCGCATTCACGAGAAACTGCTCGAGCAGGCCCGCCGGCTGGAGGAACTGCCCACCGTGGAATACCTGGTGGTGGGTCCGCGGCTGCTCACGCAGAGCCGCCGCTGCCTGGAACGCGTCTATACACTGGCCCTGCTCTACAGGATTCATCGGGACAAACGTTACCTCGAGCGCGCCCTGAAGGAACTGAGAGCCGCTGCGGGGTTTCCGGATTGGAACCCGTCCCACTTCCTGGACACCGCGGAGATGACGCATGCCTTCGCCATCGGCTACGACTGGCTATACGACGACCTCAGCCCCTCGGACCGCGCCTGGCTGCGCGAAGCGATCATCCAAAAGGGCATCCAACCCGCCCTGCCCTTCTATCGCCAACAGCGCGGCTGGGTGAGGGTGCACCACAACTGGAACCAGGTCTGCAACGGCGGAATCGGCATCGGCGCGCTGGCCATCGCCGACCACGAGCCTGAACTCGCCCGGGAAGTAATCAACTACGCCCGGGCCTCGCTTCCGCTCGCCATGCGGTCCTACGCTCCGGACGGCGGTTGGGATGAAGGCCCCGGATACTGGCACTACGCCACGCGATACAACGTCTACTTCTTGGCCGCTCTGGAAACCGCGCTCGGCACGGACTTCGGCTTGGCTGGCCTGCCAGGCTTTAGCCGCGCCGGCCACTTCCGGGTGTACTTTTGCGGAACCTCAGGCAGAACGTTCAACTACGCGGACGCCGGCGACGCAGCGGGCGGCGCGGCGGAGATGTTCTGGCTGGCCCGGCGCTTCACCCAGCCCGTCTATGCCTGGCACCAGCGCCGGCAGTTGGAGGCGGGCGCGCGGCCCGAAGCGCTCGACCTGATTTGGTACCAACCCCGGACCGAGCACCCGCAAAGCGCCGGCTGGCCGCTTCACGAACTGTTCCAGGGAGTGAATGTCGCCTTCCTGCGAAGCTCCTGGCAGGACGAGGATGCCGTCTTCGTCGGCGTCAAAGGCGGGGACAACAAGGCGAACCACAGCCAACTCGACCTGGGCGCCTTCGTGCTGGATGCGGGACGAACCCGCTGGGCCATCGATCTGGGGCCGGATGACTACAACCTGCCGCAGTACTTCGGCAAGCTGCGCTGGACCTACTACCGCATGCGCTCGGAATCTCACAACACGCTGCTCATCGACGGCGAAAACCAGGATCCGAAGGCTGCCGCCCCGGTGGTGGAACATCGTTTTCAGCCCGATGAGGCGATGGTTCGGATTGACCTTACGCAGGCCTACCCGGGGCGCATTTCCGAATGGCAGCGCACCGTCGGCATGCTGGACCGCAGGCAAGTAGTGATCCGGGACAGGCTGCGCAGTCCGCAGCCCGTCGAGGCTCTTTGGGGGATGGTCACCGACGCAGCCATCGAACTGCGGCAGTCCGCCGCGGAACTGCGCAAAACAGGCTGGGTGCTTTCCGCCCGTATTTTGAGCCCCGCCGGAGCCGTGTTCGGCATCGAATCCACGACTCCGCCTCTTCCGCAGAGGCAGAACGAGGGCACGCGCAAACTCGTCGTCCGCCTTCCGGACAAAGTGGAGTCGCTCGAACTGGTGGTGAGCCTCACGCCGCATCGCGCCTCCGAACCGGCGCCCAAGATTCGCACAGCACTGCCCTTCTGAGCGGCTCCCACCCGGGCAGACTGCGGTTGCCGGCAGCAGCCGATTGCCGCGGACTCCCCTATAGACGTGGCAAAGCTCCCGGCTGACGAGCCCATCAAGAGCCTGAAGTGCCGGCGGCGTCGAGGCCGTTCGCGCGTCCCGCTGGCTTCCGTCTCTCAACCATTGCGGTTGACCACGCCCCGTTTTTCCCGGTGCTACGCTGAGGCTATGAAGGCGGCGACAGCGGCTCTTTGGTGGCTGCTCCCGTGGGCGGCAGGCGCCGGTGAACTGCACACGGCCGCCCGCGCGGGTGATGCCGCCAGGGTACGCCAGCTGCTGGAGCAGGGTCACGATGCCAACGAGCGCGATACGCTCGGCGGCGCGCCCCTGCACGACGCCGCCTGGAGCGGCAGTGAGGCTGTCGTCAAGTTGCTGCTGGGACGTGGGGCGGACCCCAACGCGCGGCACGCCGAAGGCGGCTCCACCCCGCTGCACTACGCCGTCATCACGGGCCAGGCTGGCATCGTCGGACTGTTGCTGGAAGCCGGAGCGAATCTGGAGGCAAGCTCCAACGCCGGCTCGACGGCGCTGCATCTGGCGGCCAATCGCGGGCATACCGGCATGGTCCGGTTGCTGCTCGACAAAGGCATGAACGTCAACACGGCGGACGCCAACGGAGGCACCCCGCTGCACGAAGCTGCCTGGAAGGGCCAGACCGAGGCCGTCCGTCTCTTGCTGGACCGGGGGGCCAGCGTTGACACGCCACTTCCCGAAACGGGCAACACGCCGCTCCATGAGGCGGCTTCCAAAGGCCATCCTGAGGTGATTTCGCTTCTGCTGGCGGCCGGAGCGAAGCTCGCTGCGCGCAACAAGGATGGAGCTACGCCGCTCGAAGAGGCTCTGCGTTCCCGCCACGCCCGGGCAACCGAGGTGCTGCTCGAAAAAGGCGCGCGGCTTCCTGGAGCAGACGGCTCCGGCATCCGTCCGCTCCAGGAGGCGGTGCTGCGGGGACAAGCCGACATCGTGGCCTTGTTGCTCGCTAAGGGAGCTGACCCTAATGCAAGGACCAGTGCAGGATCGCGCCTGCTCCACGATGCCGCCCTGAAGGGCCATGCCGAGGTGGTTTCGCTGCTGCTGGAGAAAGGCGCGCAGGTCAACGCCCGCAACACTTCCGGCGCTACGCCGCTCCACGATGCCGCCTTGGCGGGACACGGCCACGTCGCCGGCCAACTGCTCGACGCCGGGGCAGACATCAACGCACAGGACCAAGAGTCAGGCGCCACGCCGCTGCACCTCGCGGCCGGCTGGGGACGCTACGAGGTGGTCCTACTCCTGCTTGAGCGCGGCGCCTTTCCGGCGCCAAAGAACCGCACGGGCCAGACTCCGCTGGCCGTTGCCGCGGCCGGGGGGCACCAGGACATCGTCGCGTTGCTGCGCACACGCGGCTCTAAAGAGTAGCCTCGAACCGCACGATATGGCGTGGGAGCATAGCTATGCCCGCGCCCCTGCTAGCCGAAGCGGCCGACATTCTTGGGAAACACCTGAAGAGGCATTTGCAGCGGCTGGCCACGTTCATCGGCCCGCACGCGGATGCCCTGGACAGGAGTTTCGAAGGCCGGCTGAAACGGCTTCAGGTCAATGCTCCGCAACGTGCCTGTCTGCTGAACCTGACACCGTGCGCAGCAGCACGATTGCTGTGCGCGGGCCGCCCGCTGAAGGACTTCCTCGAGCAGGTTGAATACAACGGACGCCGCCTGGCCAAACTGAACCTCTCACCCGGGGCCATCGTCCGGGCGCTGTCCGTCTACGAGGCGCTTCTGGCAAAGAAGCTGATGAGCCTGGACTTCAGCGACGCTACCAACCTGGAATGGGCTCGGCGGCAGTTGCAGTTCTGCGTAATCCTCACTCTGAACAACGTCTACTACCACGTGCGGCAGGCCGAAACACAGGCCTTTTACGAACTTTCGCGCGTCGAACTGGAGGCGCAGGGGTTGGATGAACTGCTGGGCAACTCACTGGAGGTGCTGTCCCACTTTTGCAACGCCGATGCCGCCCGTTTCCTGCTGCGGCATGAGAACGGTCCCGGTTTCCAGCTGAGCGCCTCAACGGGTGCGGCCACCCACAAAGCCGGAACCGTGGTGCTTTCGGCGCGCCCGCGCCACGAGCGGCGGCTGTCCCGTCCGCTGCTCGTGCAGTCAGGCACTGGGGCTGCCAGGGACCTGCTGGACGCAGCCTGGCGGCGGCGCTTCAACTCCTGCTGGAGCGTGCCGTTGGTCTCCGGCGGGCGCCTTGAGGGCCTGATGCAGTTCGGATTCCGCCGCCGCTATGACTGGCTGCCCCGGGAAAGAGAACTCCTGTTGGCGGCTGCCGAGCGTTGCCTGATTGCGGCCGAGCGGGTCCGCCTGGTCGAGGATCTCAGGCGGCGCAGGGAGCAGGTGCAGGCGCTCGCGGAACACATCTCGCAGGTGGAGGAATACGAGCGCAGCCGCATCAGCCGCGAACTCCACGACGATACCGGGCAATCGCTGCTTTATATCCGCTTGCAGCTCGAATTGCTGGAGAAACAGCTCCCCGAGGAACTCGCAGCCGCCCGCTCAGCCCTTCGCGAGGTGCGCGGGGTTGCCGAGCAGACGATTCTGGAACTGCGCAGCGTCATCGCCGCACTCAGCCCGGCCGTGCTGGAACAGCTTGGCCTGGAAGCCGCCGTACGCCAGCTGGTGAACCGGTTCCGGCGCCTGCACCGCTGCCGGATTCACCTCCAGATGTCAGCCCCGGGCCGCCTGCCACGCCGCGTTGAGACGACTGCCTACAGGCTGCTTCAGGAATGTTTCAACAATATCGCCAAACATTCCGGAGCCAGCAGGGTAAACGTCTTGCTCCAATCCGCCGATGGATTCTTGCGTATGTCGGTGGACGACAACGGCGACGGGTTCCTTGTAGACAAGGCCCTGAGAAACGGGCAGGGTTTCGGTCTGGCCGGGATGCGAGAGCGCGTGGCTTTGCTGGGCGGGACTTTCGAGATTGAAAGCACGCCGCGGCGGCGCCCGCCGGTCCCGGCGGGCAACGCCTTGCCAGGCACCAGGATCCGTGTCGCATTACCCGTGAACACAGAGTCTTCAGGATGGTGTAACAACAATGGCCAAGATTCGCGTCATGTTGGCGGATGACCATACACTCTTCCGCCAGGGCATAAGCAAGCTCCTTTCGGCGGAGCAGGACATCGAGGTGGTGGCTGAAGCCTCCACCGCAGGCGAGGCCGTTGATCTTGCCTCCGGGTCGCGGCCTGACGTTGTGCTGATGGACATTGGCATGCCGGGGTTGAGCAGCTTCGAAGCTGTACGCCAGATCAAGAAGACCCGTCCTGACACGAAGATCCTGTTTCTGACCATGTACGACGACGAGGACTACCTGCACGAAGGCATGCAGGTGGGCGCCAGCGGCTATGTCCTCAAGGACAGTCCTGCGCCACAGTTGGTCGCCGCGCTCCGCGACGTACACCAGGGTGGGGATTACCTGAGCCCCCGCATGCTCACTCAACTGGTGGACGATTTCCGCTGCCGCCTCCGCTCCGACAGCCGGCAGCCCCGCTACGCCAGTCTCACGCCCCGCGAGCGCGAGGTGATCAAACTGCTGGCCGAAGGCAAATCGGTCAAGGAGATCGCCTGCGACCTGAACCTCAGCGTGAAGACCGTGGAAGCGCACAAGTTCAACCTGATGCGCAAGCTCGACATCCACAACAAGGCCCAACTGGTTCAATACGCCATCCAGAAGAAGATCATCCGGTTGCCCGAACTGGTGTAACCCCTTCCAGCCGGCCGGAGCGGCCGGGTGTACAATCACTCCATGAACCGACGCACTTTCCTTGCGGCTACCGCCGCGGCTCCGGCCCTATTCTCTCAAGCTTCTGCTGCGAGACTTCCCATCCGCAAAGGCGTTCTGCTCGGCATGCTTCCGGGCGAACTAAGCCACGAAGAGCGCTGCAAGCTTGCACGCGAAGTCGGCTTCGACGACCTGGAGTGCCCCACTGTTTCCAGCCCTGAAGAGGCGGAAGCCATCAAGGCAGCCGCGCAAGCCGCCGGTTTGCGCATCCACTCGGTGATGAACAGCGACCACTGGAAATACCCGCTTTCCTCGAGCGACCCCGGCGTGGTGGCCAAGTGCGTGGCAGGCATGGAGACCAGCCTGCGCAACGCTCGCCTCTGGGGAGCTGATTGCGTTCTCCTGGTGCCAGCCGTGGTCAACCCGCAAACCAGTTACAAGGATGCCTGGGAACGCTCGCAGAAGGAAATCCGCAAGCTCATTCCGCTGGCGCGCGAATTGAAGGTCATCATCGCCGTCGAGAATGTCTGGAACCGTTTCCTGCTCAGCCCGTTGGAATTTGCACGTTACGTCGACGACTTCAACAGCCCCTGGGTGAAGGCCTATTTTGACGTGGGCAATGTCGTGCTGTTCGGCTACCCACAGGATTGGATCCGTACGTTGGGATCCCGTATCGTCAAAGTGCATTTCAAGGATTTCTCCTTCCGCCGGGACGCCGCCATCAAGAAGCAGGTGGCTGACTTCGTAGCTCTGCGTGAAGGTGACATTGACTGGAAGGCCGTCCATCAAGCCTTGGCCGATATTGGCTTCCGCGGTACAGCCACGGTGGAGTTGCCGCGTGGAGACCGCGCCTACCTCCAGGAAGTGAGCCGGCGTGTGGACCTGATCCTCGAGGCGGCTTCCTGATGCCGGTTTAGGCCTGGGCTTATGAAAAAGTTCCTGCTAGGGCTGGCCGTCGGCTTCCTGCTGGCGGGCCTGACGCTGGTGATCCTGTTTTTCGCCCTGCTCCGCGCAGGCGACCGGCGCCCCGCGGTGGCGGACGGATCCACACTGATTCTCGACCTCGAGGGTATGCTGCCGGAGCAGCCTCCTTTGCGCTGGCCGCTGCCTGGCCTCGGCCCGCCTCCCGTGGTTACGGTCCACGAAACCTGGGATTTGCTGCGTAAGGCCGCCACGGACCAACGCATCAAAGCCGTTCTTCTGCGCCCCGCTAATCTGCAAGTCGGTTGGGGCAAGCTGGAGGAAGTGCGCCTGAGCCTGGAGCGCTACAAGCAATCCGGCAAGCCGCTGCTGGTCTTCCTCCGCAATCCCGGCTCGCGCGAATACTACCTGGCTACCGCCGCCGACCGTGTCTGGATGACCCGCGAGGACCTGCTCGACTTGAAAGGCTTCCGGGCGGAAGTGCTTTACCTGCGCCGCACCCTGGACAAGCTCGGCATCCAGGTTGAGATAGAGCACGCCGGACGGTACAAGGACGCCGGAGATATCTTCACCCGGACATCCATGAGCCCGGAAACGCGCGAAGTGATGGACTCCATTCTCGACCACGTGTACGGCCATTTCGTCGAAACCGTGGCTGCCGCGCGCAAGAAGACACCGGAAGCCGTCCGCGCAGCCCTCGACGCCGGCCCGTTGCTGGCGCATCAGTCTGTGGAACGGGGGCTGGTGGACGAGTTGATCTTCGAAGACGAAGTGTACGAGGCAATCCGCAAGCAGTTGGGCCAGGAGAGAATCGTCAAGCTCTCGCGCGCGGATTACCTCCGCGTACCCGCCTCGACGCTCGGGTTGGAAGGGCGGGCGCGCATCGCGATGCTGGTGGGACAGGGCGTCATCCTGCGCGGATCAGGCCGTGACTATGCCGGAGCCGAGGCAGCCATCTACTCGGAAACCTTCATTGCACACGTGCGGCGACTGGCCAAAGACGACAGAATCCGCGGCATCATCCTGCGCATCGATTCCCCGGGAGGCGATGCTATTGCCTCCGACGAGATCCTGCGCGAACTCCGCCTTCTCGCCGAGCGGAAGCCGGTGGTCGTTTCCATGTCCGATACGGCCGCCTCAGGCGGCTACTACATCGCCATGACGGGAGGCCCGGTGCTGGCCTATGCCTCCACCATCACCGGATCCATCGGAGTACTTTACGGCAAGGCCAATCTGCGTGGCCTCTACGAAAAGCTGGGCGTGCGGAAGGAGATCCTCACCCGTGGCCGCTATGCCGATATTGACAGCGATTATCAGCCTTTGTCGGACGCGGGCCGGCGAAAGCTCCGTGAGGGCGTGGAGAAAACCTACGTGGGCTTCCTCGATCGCGTGGCCGAAGGCCGCAAACGGCCCGTGGGAGAAATCGAACCCCTCGCGCAGGGCCGCGCCTGGTTGGGCGCCCAAGCTCAGTCACGTGCTTTGGTGGACGAACTGGGAGGGGTGGACCGGGCGATCGAATTAGTCAAAGAGAAGGCCGGCATTCCGGCCGAGGAGAAGATCCGGCTGCTGTTGTACCCACCCCCGCGGAGCGTTCTGGATGTGCTCCTGGGGGATTCCAGCGGCGAGTGGCTGGAAGCCAACCTGCAGCGCCTCGCTCCCGGTTTCGACCTGCGGCCGTGGAACCGGGGCGGGCTGTTGCGTCTGATGCCTTACCGCATTGAAATCCGGTAAGGCTAGCCCGGATCCGTGGTGAATCAGTTGCAGAAATCTCCGCTCGAGTGAATGCCGTTGGCCGCCAGCGCGGCCGCCATCTTTTCCAGCGCGGATTTGTGGATCTGGCTGATGCGGCTCTCGTTGACACCCATCAGAGCGCCTATCTCCTTCATGGTCATGTCCTTGGCGTAATAGAGCACAACCACTTTACGGTAACGGTCCGGCAGCTTGCGCATGGCTTCAAACAGCCTCGTGCGCAACTGCTCGCGGACGCACATCCTGTCCGGATGCGAATCGGAATGGCAGGGGTAGTCCGGCGGCGGCAGGTCGTCAGACTCCAGGCTGCGCTGCGAGGCGGAGACGAGGCCGATGCGTTGCAGGTCCGCCGCCATCTGACGCCAGCGTTCTTCTTCCACGCCGAGCTTTTCGGCGATTTCGGACTCCGTCGGATTGCGATGCAGGGTGGCCGTCAGCGCGCGGCGGGCTGTCTCCATCTGCCGGTGGCGCCGCCGCATGTCTCGGGAAGCCCAATCCAGCTGCCGCAGACTGTCGAGAATGGCGCCCTTGATGCGGTGCTTGGCGTAGCTGGCGAAAATCACTTTCTTGGCGGGATCGAACTTGGTGGCCGCATCAAACAAGCCCAGGATGCCCGCATGCACCAGGTCGTCGAGTTCCACGTGGACGGGCAGACTCTCGTGCAAGCGCACGGCAATGGCCCGCACCAGCGGCAAGTGCTCCAGCACAACCTGA
Organism: Acidobacteriota bacterium; assembly: GCA_037444075.1. GTDB lineage: Bacteria > Acidobacteriota > Terriglobia > Bryobacterales > Bryobacteraceae > JBBIND01. The sequence goes on from JBBIND010000083.1 coordinate 13,121, forward strand.
TCGCGCTGGGTTTGTCGGCTGGTCTGAACTCTGGCGGCAACTCTCATCGTATGCATGGGACGTTCCTCACTGATGGCTAGGGGATTTGGCTCACGCCGTTGGCCGGAGCCTCGCGCGCCGGGGGTGCTCCCGGCGACGAGGATAGAAGCAAGCCGCGGGCCATGTCGGGCCGCGGGACCGAGCGTCCAGCCTGGCAGTTGGCCGCTCTGCCTATCCCCCTGCGCAACAGATACTTAGCACCATCTCGCGGAATGCCCGGAAAAATCGCTCAGATTTCCGGCCTCATTCCGCCCGCCGAACAGTACCAAACTGGAACTCCGTACTAAGCCGCCGGCTCCAATCTGAAACTACGGTTCCAATTTGACATCCGCTCCTCCGCTGCCCTAGACATTCGTAAGGCTGCTTAGGGCGTATCTGGCTTTGTCTCTTATCGGTTAGATAGACGTCCGGCGTGAGACGGGAGCACTAAGGTGAAGCCCCGAGTTTGTCCATCGGTGATCTCTTAGATTGGGCCTAGGAAGTGCCTGAGCGGTCTTTTTGGTAGGCTAGCCAGCTCTTGAACGCCAGGGCCGCCAGTAGGATCCAGACCATCCAGCGCATCTTGCCGCTCAAGCCCGCCAAGGCCACCAAGCCCAGAAGCGCGTAGCAGAGCAGAGCGTAGTGGAGTCGCTGTTTGGTCATGGTTACTGACTCATTGTCGCAGGCCGACGACCGGTCTAGCGGCCCACGTTATACAGAAAAGTGAACTGAAGACGGACCTGTTCGCCACGGAACTCGGCAGGCAGAGGCGGCAACGGGTTGGAGGCGCTGATTCCAGCCACGGCGGCGCGGTCCAGCGCCTCGGTTCCGGAAGGCGTCACAATCACCAGTTTCGGCACCGACCCGTCGCGGCTGATGGCGAACTGGATCACTACGCGGCCGCGCCGTCCCAGCTTGGCGCTTTCCGGGATGACGGCGAACCAATTGCGGCGTACGGATGCCAGGATCTTGATCAGGTACGGCTTGAAATCGACGCCCAGGGGATCGCTGAGCAATTCCAGGCTGCTCGAGGAGCGTCCCGGGGCAGCCGGCAGGTCGAGCAGGTCGGTGGAAGCTCCGGCCCACAGATCGCCCACGGCGATTCCGCTGCCCCCGGGCCGGCGCGCGGAATTGCGGGCCAGTTCATCGAGGGAGGCTCGCGGCGGAGCGATGGCTCCGGGCGCCGCGCGTGGAGCCGCGGCCGTTGTGCCGAGCGCCCCCGGCCTTTCAAAACTCAGTTTGGGGCGTTCCGCCGTCTCGATCCGAGGCGGGCCGGCGGGTGGGCTGAACGGGGGCGGCGTGGCGGCAGGGAACGCGTCGGCTACTCGGGTCGGCTCCAGCCGGGGAGGCTCCGGCAGGGGCGGAGGCTCAGGCGGCGCTTCCGCGCGCGCGCCGGCTGCCGGGCTGGGGACTGCGGCAGGCTGGGAGGGGGGAATGTAGATGCGTGGCCGCGGCAACAGTCCTTCCAGGTTCAGTTCCTTGCTCACCTGCCCGCGGTTGGGAGCCCGTTGCGTCAGCTCGAACGGCGGCGCCACCAGGGGCGTGGACTTACTCAGGTCGACTGTTTCCTGGCGCCGGAGAGGCCGCTCTGGCAGGGCGGCCGGCAACAGCATGAGAGCTCCGGCCAGCAGCGCGTGGAAGGCCGCCGAGCCGAGCCCGGCCTTCCAAACATGGCGCTTTCCGGCCGGCGAACCCCACTCCAGGAGGAATTGCGGATAGTCCCTCGGAGGCGTGCCGGGTTGGAACTCGTCTCTCATCGCACCCGCACGTCAAGACGTTCCGGCTGCCTCACCCGTTGCACGGGCGCCTCCATCCGGCGGCTCGCCAGCCGGGCGGTTATGAGGGGGAAAGGGCGGGAGCCACGAGTCTGGCGTGCTCTTCAATTCTAGCAACAACTTCCAGGCAGACCTCCAGGGCACGCAGGGCCTGTTCGCCGCCCACCAGCGGCGGCCGGCGCCTCAGGACTGAATCGAGAAACGCTTCCGCTTGCAGGCGCAGAGGTTCGTCCCGCTCGACCGGCAACGGCTGTGGGACAACCCGGCGCTGTTCGTCCACGCGGAGCGCAAACGCCTCCTGACGCGAGTAGTCCACCGAAAGGTATTCGCGAGGCTGAAACAGTCTCAGCTTGCGCACCCGCTCTGTGGAAACGCGGCTAGCCGTCAGGTTCGCCACGCAGCCGCCCGGGAAGGCCAGCCTCACACTGGCAATGTCCACCTTGCCGGTGAGGATGGAGATGCCCGCCGCGCGAATCTCTTCCGGGTGTTCGCTGACCAGAGAGAGCACCAGGTCGATGTCGTGGATCATGAGGTCCAAAACGACGTCTACATCCAGGCTGCGGGGAGTGAAGAGACTGAGCCGGTGGATCTCGAAAAACAGCGGCCGGCGCACCTGCCGGCAGAGAGCGCTGACGGCGGGGTTGAAGCGCTCCAGGTGTCCGACCTGCAAAATGCGCCCGGCCGCCTGAGCGGCTTGCACGAGCCGGGCGGCATCCTCCAGGCTGGCGGCTACCGGTTTTTCGACCAGCACATCGATGCCGGCCTCGAGCAAGCCGCAGCCCACCTCCGCGTGCGCCGTGGTCGGCACGGCCACCACGGCGGCATCCACCTGCCCGATGAGATCTCTCCAGTCGCCGGAGGAGCGGCAGCCGAACTCTTCGGCGGCCTGGGCGGCGCGCGCGGCGTCCTTGTCGACTGCGGCCACCAGTTCCGCCCGTTCACTGCCACCCAGGACACGCAAATGGTGGCGGCCGAAAACCCCGGCTCCGGCCACGCCTACACGAACCTTTTGCTTCATACCACTGCCTGGCGGGCGATACCCGTCAATCCCCAGTCTAAGCGAAACGTCTAATGCCGGGTGTGCCCGGCACCGATATGAGCATTGACGGCTGTGGCGAGGCCGGTGGTGCGCATACCCGCTTGCTAGCGGATTGGTTTTGTAAAGCGAAACACACCGTGAGCAGCGTCCACGAACTCTCCCACAGGGCTGTCACCGCAGTTGTTGGTGGATTTTGCGTGACTATGGCCAGGGCGCGTATCGCATTGCTGTTGGGCTTACTGTGTATTCCCGGAGCGGAAGTTTCAGGGCAGCGTCACAGTGTGCGTCACTTCGGCCCGGAGCAGGGGCTGAGTAACCTCGCGGTCCAAAGCCTGCACCAGGACAGACTGGGGCTGCTGTGGATCGGCACGCAGAATGGACTGCACCGTTATGATGGCGCGGAAATGCGGCGCTTTGGCAGGCAGAACGGGCTGCCGGGGGAGAGGATCGAATCCATCTACGAAATGGAGGACGGCACACTGTGGGTGGCCACTCGTAACGGCCTGGCGTACCGTTCCTCCCCGGAGGGATTCGCTGCCGTGGCGCATGGAGAGATCACGGAGCTCAGCGGTCCCGCCGTGCTCGCCGGAGACCGTGACAACCGCCTCTGGGTAGCCACGCCGCAGGGCTTGTTTCAGGGCGAGCGTGACCAGCGGAAGGGCGGCTGGGTGCTCCGCCGTCCGCCCCAGCCCAACGTCCCTGCAACGAGCGTCTTGGTGAGCGCGGCCGGGACCGTCTGGTTCGGCTGCGGCGTGCAACTGTGCCGGTTGGAAGCCGGGTCCTTGGACGTTTTCGGGAAGACCCGGGGGGTGCCTGAGGACCGCTGGGACGCCGTGCTCGCGGATGCTGAAGGCACTCTGTGGATCCGCAGTTCCAAACGCCTCTTAGCCTTGAAACGCGGAGCCAGCCAATTTTTCCCTCTAATCGGAGCCATCCCGGATTCACCCGACTTCGGTTTCCTGGCCCGGGACCATGATGGGAATCTGCTGATTCCCACCGGACGTGGGCTGCAGATGCTCTCACATGGGATGCAGACCCTCATCGGTGAAGATGCGGGTTTGCCATCCAGCAGCGTCAGCGTTGCGCTCCGGGACATGGAGGGCCTGCTGTGGATCGGCACCCAGGGTGGTGGCTTGAGTGCGATCGTCGGCTATGGACGCTGGGCCGCCTGGACAAAGAGCGAAGGCCTTTCGAGCAACGTCATCTGGCAGATGGCGCGCGACGCCAGCGGCGCCTTGTGGATCGGCACCGACCGCGGATTGAACCGCATGCCCGTCGGGGGAGAACGCTGGCGAGCATGGACCGTCCGGGACGGACTGGGCGGCGATCGCGTCCGGGCGGTAGCCATTGCTCCGGACGGAGCTGTCTGGGCGGGCAGCGCCCCGGGCGGATTGGCTCGCCTTGACCCTCGCACCCACCAAGTCCAACGCTTTGGAGCCGCGCA
>JBBIND010000084.1:0-17257 GCA_037444075.1 Acidobacteriota bacterium
AGGCACGCACCCGACCGACGAAGCGCGCGACCTCGTCTTGCAGGTGGCCCGCCTGCAGGACGGCTCCCGCAAGATCACCAGCATCGCCGAGGTGGTCGGCTTGTCGGATGACCGGATCGAGACTCAGGAGCTTTTCGTCTTTGAACGCCTCGGCGTCAACGACGCCGGCAAAGTGCAAGGGCGGTTCCGCTCCACCGGCGTGATTCCCCAAGTGATGAACCGGCTCCGCATCAGCGGCATCACCCTTCCTCCGTCCGTGTTCGAGGAAGTGTCGGAAGTGAATCTGTAAGCCCGGATTCGGGCTCTCCTCGAGACCAGCAGCACGCCTCCGGAACACGGCAGGCGACTGCAGACTGCCGGGGCGTTTTTCACCCGCGCCTCAGCGGAGCATGGCTTCGCGCTTCTCTTTGAACTCCGATCCGGCCTTCCACTCCGGATAGGCGCTCGCCGCCGCTACGCGTTTCCCGAGCTCAAACAGAAGCCGGACGTCTTCCGCGGCGCCGGATAGATCCCAGTCAGCTTTGATCTCGTCGGTCACCTTGTGGTAATCCCGCTCAGTGTACTCTTCGCGCTTGCGCCGGCCGTATTCTGCGGACTGTCCAATGTAGTCCGTGCCGCTCCCGGGATAGAAAGACGGGACTCCCTGCTTGGCGAATTCGAAATGATCGGAACGGTAGAAGAAACCCTTCTCGGGTTCGGCATCTGGTTTTAGCGTGCGTCCCTTGACCTTGGCGATTTCGGCCGCGATGTCATCCAGCGTGGATTGGCCCAGGCCCACCACCACCATGTCCCTCGTGCGGCCCCACACATTCAGCCCGTCCATGTTGATGCAGGCGAGGTTCCTGGCCAGGGGGTAAAGCGGGTTTTCGGCGTAGTACTTGGCTCCCAGCAGGCCTTTCTCTTCCGCGGTCACCGCCAGGAAGAGGATGGAGCGCACGGGGCGGGGGCGCGCCTGGGCAAAGGCCCGGGCTATTTCAAGCAGTCCCGCCGTGCCAGTGGCGTTGTCGAGCGCGCCGTTGTAGATCTGGTCTCCCTCGAGCGACGTGTCGCGGCCCAGATGATCCCAGTGCGCCACGTAGATCAGGTGCTCCTCTCGCAACACGGGGTCGGAGCCTTCCAGCCGGGCGATGACATTCTTCGATTCGACTTCCCGAAAAGTGTTCTGCACGCGAAAAGACGCCCTGGCCTTAAGAGCGACCGGCCTGAAATCACGGCGCGCCGCGGCGGCCTTGAGTTTGTCAAAATCCAATCCGGATGACTTGAGAAGTTCGCGCGCCTTTTCGCTGGAAATCCACGACTCCACCGGCACGCGGTCCGTCTTCCCGCCGGGCTGCCGGATGTCGAAATTCTCCGTCCCCCAACTGCCGGTAACGACGCTGAACGGATAGCCCGCTGGCCCGGTTTCGTGAATGATGATGGCAGCGGCGGCGCCTTTCTCGGAGGCGATTTCATACTTGTAGGTCCAGCGGCCGTAGTAGGTCATGGCCGGGCCGCGGAACAGCTTCTCATCCAGGCGCTTGGGGTCGGCGGGGTCGGCTACGGCGGGGTCGTTGATGAGCATCAACAGAGTCTTGCCGCGCACGTCCATCCCCTTGTAGTCATCCCACTGGTATTCCGGGGCGGTGACACCATAGCCGACGAACACAACGTCTGAGTTCTTAACTTCAACCAAAGGCATGTTCCGGCGGGAAACAGCCACGAAGTCCTCGTTTGGCGTCAAGCCGAGCCGGCCCGCGGCGGTTTGGAAGGAACCCTCGGTACGGGCGGTGAACCCGACCAGCGGCACTTGCTGGACATAGGTTCCGTCAGGATTGCCGGGCTGCAGACCCATGGCGCGGAACTCCTCCGTCAAGTAGGCGGCCGTGAGTTCCTCGCCCTTGCTGGCCGGGGCTCGGCCTTCGAAATCGTCGGAAGCCAGCACACGGATGTGCTTCATCAGGCTCTCGGTGGTGATACTGTCCCGGCTCGACTCCGGACCGGAGCAGGCCGCCGTAAGAAGGGCCCAAAGGATGAGAAGCGCTCGCGTCATTTTCTGAGTATCCTACCTGGGGTGTAGCCGGCGCCAGCGGCAGCAACGGCACAACGCCGCGATGTATTATTTTGCTACCAGCGGCAAGCAGCGCAACGCGCCCGGCGGCCGGTCAGGACTGTGTTGATGATGGATTTCGTTCCCAGGCGGGTTCCTGCGGAGGCGCTTTCTGAACCTCTTGCCAGGACCCGCATCCGAATCCCCGAGTGGCCTGTCGCGCGGCCGGATTACGCCGCGGCCGGAGCCCCCGGGGAGCAGCACCCGAAGGAGGAGGGATGAAGACACGGATACTCACCATGGGGCAGGCGCTGCTGGCTTTCCTGAAGAACCAGTACGTGCAGCGGGATGGCAAGGAAACGCCGTTTTTCGCCGGCGCCGGCGGCATCTTCGGTCACGGCTTTGTGGCCGGGTTCGGCCAGGCGTTGCACCAGGACTCTGAGTTCCCCTACGTTCTGTGCCGCAATGAGCAGGCCATGGTTCACATGGCTACCGCCTATGCTAAGGCCAGCAACCGCCTGCGCACCTGGGCTTGCGTGTCGAGCATAGGGCCGGGCGCCACCAACATGATCACTGGGGCGGCGAATGCCGCCAGTTTGGGGGCGCACGCGGTGCGTGTCCACACGGTTGCCGACCTGGAAACCGCACTGGATGACGCCCGCCTGCAGACGCTCACGAGCGTCATCGTGATCGAAGTTGACAAGGAAACCAGGGTGCCTTCTTATGAGTCCTGGTGGGACGTGCCTGTCGCCGAAGTGTCGGGCAAGGAAGCCGTGAGCACGGCACGCAGGAATTATGAGAAACATATTAAGCGGGAGCGGTTTTTCCTCCAGCAGCCCCGCCATGAGTGACATGAATCGTCCGCTGGAAACAGAATCTGTCCGGCAAGTTTTGGCGGGACGGCCGGGAAGCAATCTGCCGCGAGGCGAAAGGGAGCGTTTCATTTGTACACCGGCACGCGTCCCCGCCCCGTGAATCCTCATCGGCGTGCTGGTGCGGGACAGTGCGGAGAGCGCCGAGCGCATAGGGAGACTTGATTGGTATGGAAAAACGGCTGAAAACGTCGTTATGTCTTGAGATGCTGTTTCAGGATCAGCCCTTCGCGGACCGCATCGGAACCGCCGCGCGCTTGGGCTATCCGGCAGTGGAGTTCTGGGATTGGCGCGACAAGGACCTGAACGCGATGGTGGAGGCATGCGAACGCCATGGAGTGACCATAGCCGCCATGAGCGGCAACCGCGCCCATTCACTCATTGACCCCGTGGCTCGCGGCGGGCTCATGGAGGAGATGGAGCAGGTCTTTGAAGTGGCGGCGCGGCTCGGCTGCCCGAACATCATGATGTTGACCGACGTCCTTCAGCCGGATGGCTCGGCTGCGCCGACGCGCGCGCTTTCGGCGGAGGAGAAGACCGTAAGCACGGTATTCGCCTTGCGCGCCCTGGCTGAACGTGCGGCGGAAATGGAGATCACTCTGCTGCTTGAACCGCTCAACACGGTACTGGACCACAAGGGCTGCTTTCTCAGCAGTTCGCAGGCCGCGCTGAAGATCCTCGAGCGGGTGGAACGGCCCGAGGTGAAGATGCTGTACGACGTCTACCACCTCAGCATGATGGGCGAGGACGCCCCAATCGAACTGCGCAATCTCGCCCCCTGGATCGGTTACGTTCACGCCGCCGACATGCCCGGACGGCACGAACCCGGGAGCGGAACGATCGACTATCCGGCTGTTCGCGATACGCTGCTGGAGACTGGCTTTGAAGGCTTTGTCGGAATGGAATTTTCGCCCCTGGCCGTCGACCTGGAGGCGGCGCGCAAGGCTCTGGAGATGTTTGCGTAATGGCTACGATGCGAGCGGTTGTATTTCGGGGCAACGGAGAGTGGGGCCTGGACGAGGTTCCCGTCCCGCGCGTTGAAACCGGAGACGATGTACTGCTGTTCCTGCAACTGTCTGAAGCCGCCGGAGCGGGCAAGGCCGTGGTGGCGGAAACCTCCGCGTTCCGCAGGGATCTCGCTGTGCGGATGGGGGCGGACCAGGTGGTTGATTCGCATCGGGAGGACTTCCCGGCCAAAGTGGGGGCTTTGACCGGCATCGGCGCGGATCTGGTGGTGGAAGCAGTCGGCACGCAGATGCCGGAAGCGGTCAACTGCGCTCGAAGGGGCGGCCGGGTGATACTGTTCGGGATGAACGCGCACGCCGCCGCGCAGATACGGCCTTACCACATCACCCGCAACGAGGTGACCATGCTGGGATCATTTATCCACAGAACGGCTTTCCCAAAGGTGGTGCGCCTGCTGGAAGCGGGCATCCTGCCGGTTGAGGATTTGGTGACGCACAAACTGCCCCTGGAAAGGATCGAGGAGGCCTTCGATGCCATGCGGAGCGGTGAGGCCATGAAAGTGGCGATTCTTCCCTGGCAGCCCGCGTAAATGACAAACAGCACCCCGGTTGAGTCCGCCTCCCCGCTGCTGGAACTCCGCGGCATCCACAAGTCGTTTGCCGGCGTCCCTGTTTTGCACGGCGTCGATTTCGACGTGCGCCCCGGCGAAGTGCATGCCTTGGTGGGGGAAAACGGAGCCGGCAAATCCACGCTCATGAAGATCGCCTCGGGTGTGCTGGAGGCGGATTCCGGAAGCATCGTGTGGGAAGGCCGCGAAGTCAGGGTGCGAGGCCCTCGTCACGCGCATGAGTTGGGGATACGATTTGTCCATCAGGAACTGATGCTCGTGCCTCAGTTGAGCGTCGCCGAGAACATTTTTCTCGGGCAGCACCCCGGCAAAGGCGGCTGGCTGCGGTGGGTCGGCTGGAAGCAGATGGAACAGAAGGGCTCCGCCATCATGGCGGACCTCGGCCACGACATCGACCAGAAGACCGCCGTGGGGGAATTGCGACTGGCCGAACAGCAGCTGGTGGAAATCGCCAGAGCGCTGGCTTTCAGCGCGAAGCTGATCATCATGGACGAACCGACGGCGCCGCTGTCGGGCCGGGAAGTGGAGCGCCTGTTCCGCATCATCGCGCGGCTGAAGAACCGGGGCGTAGGTTTGGTTTACATCTCTCACCGGCTGAAGGAGATTTACGAAGTGGCGGACCGGGTGACCGTCATGCGCGACGGGCGCAAAGTCAGCGTGCGGAAGACCGTGGAGACCACGCCTCAATTGCTCGTGCGCGATATGGTGGGCCGGGATATCCCGGAGGACCTGCGCGCTGGCGCCCCGCCAGAGCATGGGGTGGAAGCGTTGCGCGTGGAAGGATTCACATCTCCCGGCCGGTTTCGGAACGTCAGTTTCTCCGTGCGCCGCGGAGAAATCGTCGGTTTCGCAGGTCTGGTGGGCGCCGGCCGCACAGAGCTGGTCGAATCCCTGTTCGGCGCAGGCAGCCTCGAATCCGGAGACGTCTTCGTCGAGGGCCGCCGGGTGGTGATACGAACGCCGGAAGACGCCGTGCGCCTGCGGATGGCGCTGGTGGCGGATGACCGTAAAGCCAAGGGCATCGTGCCCATGGGTTCATTGCACATGAACATGGCGCTCGCGGCGCGCGGGAAGTTCACTGGCCTAGGCGGTTTGCTCGATCTCCGGCGCGAGCGGAGGCAGGCCGCCCAATTCAGGGAAGAACTGCGTATCCGCTCAACCGGCCTCGAACAGCTGGTGATGAGCCTCAGCGGCGGCAACCAACAAAAAGTGGTGCTGGCGCGCTGGCTGATGGCCGAGGCGCAAATCTATATACTGGACGAGCCCACGCGCGGCATTGACGTCGGCTCCAAAGCGGAAATCTATGAACTGATCCGAACGCTGGCGGCACGTGGAGCGGCCATCCTGCTGGTGTCTTCCGAACTCGAGGAGATTCTCCGGCTGGCCGACCGCGTTCTGGTCATGCAGCGTGGTGAATTGGTTGGCGAACTTACACGTAGCGAGGCAAGCGAAGAGAGCATCATGCGACTAGCGACAGGAGCGGGACTTCCGGCATGAAACCAGGCAGCGCCACCCGCAAGCGGATTGACTTCCTTCCGGCCGGTTTGATCAGGAGATTTGGCTCTCTGATCGGATTGCTGGCCATGTGCGGCGTGCTCAGCGTAGTTTCGCCGTACTTTCTGACGTTCGACAACCTGATCAACGTCTTCCGGCAGTCGGCGGTGAATGCCCTGCTCGCATTGGGCCAATTGCTGGTTATCCTCACGGCAGGCATCGATCTTTCAGTGGGCTCCATTCTGGGTTTGAGCTGCGTGCTGGCCGCTCTGCTGCTGAAAGCGGGCGTGCCGCCCTCGTTGGCGGTGATCTCGGCCATTGGCATCGGCGCTCTGCTGGGGATGTCCAACGGACTGTTGCTGACCAAACTCAGGCTGCCCCATCCTTTCATCCCGACACTCGGCATGATGAACGTCGCCCGCGGGCTGGCGCTGGTAGTCTCCGGAGGGTTCCCCATCTCGGAGTTACCGGCAAGCTTCCGCTTTTGGGGGGCGGGGTCGGTCCTCCTGATACCCGTACCGGTCATCCTCGTGCTCGTGCTCTACGCCGCGTTCCACATTCTGTTGACGCGAACCACCGTGGGGCGTGACATTTACGCCGTCGGCGGAAACAAGCAGGCGGCGCTGCTGGCCGGTGTCCCGGTGGACCGCCGGCTGACGTTGGTCTACGCCTTGAGCGGCGCGCTGGCGGGCGTCGGAGCCGTCGTTCTGGCGGGCAGAATGAATTCCGGATTCCCGCTGGCGGGGATGGGCGCTGAGTTGGACGCCATCGCGGCGGTGATCATCGGTGGAGCCAGCTTCTTCGGCGGGGTCGGTACGGTCTGGGGCACACTGGTAGGCGCGCTGATTATGGGCGTGCTGCGAAACGGGTTGAACCTGATGAACGTCTCGGCGTACTGGCAGACGGTGGTGATCGGAGCCGTTATCGTTGTGGCGGTCTGGGTGGATGTGCTGCGCCAGAAGGCGGCTGAAAAGCGCCGGGCGCCGGCGGAATGAGATTGGCAGGCATGGCTATGGGAAAGAGTAAGAAGCTAAGTTGGATCGGAGCTTGTGTGGCGGGCTTCTTCCTGCTAGCGTGGACCGGCTGCGGCCGGGCGGACAACTCAGGCGAGAAACACATCGCTCTGGTAACGAAAGCTCTCGACAGCGAGTTCTGGCAACTGGTGAAACAGGGCGCGGAAGAAGAGATCCGGCGGCATCCGGGCTTCCGGCTGACCGTGCAGGCGCCTCAACGGGAAATCAACATTGACCAGCAGGTTTCCATCCTGGAGGATTTGATTCTGCGCAAGGTGGCTGCTTTGGCGGTTGTTCCCGGCGGAGTCGCGGAAGTCACTCCGGTGCTCGAAAAGGCTCAGGCGGCCGGCATTCCGGTGTTGCTCGTCGATACCGACGCGCCTTGGCCGGGCAAGGCTAGCTATGTGGGCACCGACAACCGGCTCGGCGGCAAGTTGGCCGGAGAGCACATGATCTCGGCGCTGAAGGGCAAGGGGCAGGTGGCCGTCATTCGTGGCGTCATAGGAGTTGCCACACACGAAGAGCGTCTGGCGGGATTCCGTGAAGCTCTGGAGCAGGCGCCCGGATTGGAGATAGTCGCGGTTCAGCCCGCCAACAGCGAGCGGCCTCTGGCCATGTCCGTGATGGAGAACCTTCTCACCTCGCATCCCAAACTCGCCGCCGTGTTCGCCACCAACGATCAAATGGCGCTCGGGGCACTGGAAGCCGTGGCGGCGAGAAAGATGCAGGGGAAGGTCATGATGGTGGGCTTTGATGCTGGCCAGGAAGCAGTTCGTGCGGTCGACGCCGGGGACCTGAGCGCCGTAGTGGCGCAGCACCCCTATGACATGGGGCGGCGCGCCGTGGAGGAGGCCGTCAAGCTGGCCACGGGCCTTCGCGTGGAACCACGCATCGACACCGGCACGACTCTCATCACTCGGGACAACGCCAGGAAGTTCCTGCGCTAGGGCCTCATCAGCAGCACCGCGCCCTACCCGGAACTATCACCCCGTGCCTTGTCATCCGGGCAGGCGTGCCCGAGTGGAGTTACCTTCCTACAGTCGCACTATTGATTGAGGCGACGGCCATCAGCGTCCCCAGGCGAGGCAGCGAGGCGGGAGGCTGATTTGCGGCCCGCAAGAAGCTGGTGGCATAATTGCCGCGTATGAAATACCGCCACCGCGTGCTGGGCTTCCTGTTCCTGCTGTCGATCATCACTTACATCGACCGTGTGTGCATCTCCGTAGCCGGGCCAGCGATCCAGGAGGACATGGACCTGACGCCGGAGCAGTTCGGCTGGGTGCTGGGCGCTTTCGCCATCGCCTATGCCGCTTTCGAGATTCCCAGCGGAGCGATGGGCGACAAGTTCGGTCCGCGCAGTGTCCTGACCAGGATCGTAGTTTGGTGGTCGGCCTTCACCAGCCTGACTGGTTTCGCCGTCAACTACGTCTGGCTTGTGATCTGCCGCTTCCTGTTCGGCGCCGGCGAAGCAGGAGCCTACCCGAACAGTTCCGCGGCCATCTCGCGGTGGTTCCCTTTCGCCGAGCGTGGGCGGGCGCATGGTTTGGTATGGATGGCCAGCCGTGTCGGCGGCGCCATCACACCGGTGATGGTGGTGCCCATCCAGTTGGCGTTCGGCTGGAGGGCTTCCTTCCACATCTTCGCCATCCTGGGCGTCGTCTGGGCTGCTGCCTGGTACTGGTGGTTTCGAGATCACCCATCCTTGAAACCGGGGGTCACGCCGGAGGAGATGCAGGAAATCGGCGCTGAGAAATCGGCCCCGGCCCGCGCTTCCCTCCCGTGGAAGCAGATCTTCACCTGTCCCAACCTGTGGACCATTCTGCTGATGTACCACTTGTACTGCTACGGAGCCTTCTTTTACCTGTCCTGGCTGCACACTTTTCTGGTCAAGGGACGCGGCTTCAGCCCCCAGGAACTGGCGCTTTACTCTCCGCTGCCGTTCATCCTGGGCGGCACGGCGAACCTCCTCGGCGGGTCGGCCAGCGATTTCCTGTCCAAGCGCATCGGATTGAAATGGGGGCGCCGCCTGATCGGCTTGAGCGGTTTGAGTTTTTCGGCAGCGTTCACGCTGGCGACCGTATTCGCCAGCGGCAAGATTGCGACGATCGTGTTCCTGGCCCTCGGCTATGCCGGCTCGGACTTCATGCTGCCCGTGGCGTGGGCGGTGTGCCTCGACGTGGGCAGGAAACACGCCGGCGCCGTGACTGGAGCCATGAACACGGCCGGGCAGATCGGGTCCTTCCTCACGTCGGTCATGTTCGGCTACATCGTCACCCGTTTCGGCAGCTATGATGCACCACTCGTTTACATGACCGTGTTCAGCGCCCTCAGCGCTTTGCTCTGGCTGAAGATCGACGCCACCCAACAACTGGTGCCGGAGGAGGCCTTGCCGGCGTGGAGAGCTGACCGTGTTTGAGATTCTGGAACACACCGCCGACATCGGTTTCCGCGTCCGTGGCTCCTCGCTGCCGGAGTTGTTCGAGCAAGCCGCGCTGGCCCTGGAGACGGTCGCCGTGGATACCCGGGACGTGCAGCAAAAGGCCGCTTACCCCATCGCGGCTTCCGGCGGCAGCCAGGAGGAACTCCTGGTGAACTGGCTTAACGAAGTGCTCTATTACCTGGATGGCGAGCGCGTGGTCATGGGCCGCGTGCAGGTGGAGCAATTGGAAGACTGCCGAATCACAGGCCTGGGATGGGGTGAACCGCGCGAGGATACGCGCCATGCCCCAAAACTCGTGGTGAAAGGCGTCACCTACCATCAACTGAAGATCACTCGCGATGAAGACGGATGGTCCGCCGACGTGTTCCTGGACGTCTAACTGGAGGGACATACCGTGATTGAATTGAACTCAAGCGATGGATTGCGCTTTCGCATCGCCCGTCAAGAGCAGCGCGGCATGCGCACCGATGTAGTGGTCTACGCGAATCGGACCCTGGTAAATCAGATCCGCAAGGATCTCTCCCTGGAACAGGCCATGAATGTGGCCACCTTGCCGGGAATAGTGGGCCCCAGCCTCGCCATGCCGGACATCCATCAGGGTTACGGTTTCCCGATCGGGGGCGTGGCTGCCACGGACTACGAAGAGGGTGTCGTGTCGCCCGGCGGCGTCGGCTTTGACATCAACTGCGGCGTGCGGCTTCTCAATACTGACCTGACGGCTGAGGAAGTCCGCCCGCGGCTGCGTCACCTTGTTGACCAGATCTTCCGCGATGTGCCTTGCGGCACCGGCGGAGAAGGCCGGCTGAAGCTGAGCGAGAAGCAACTGAACCAGGTGCTGGTGGAGGGCTCCCGGTGGGTGGTGGACGAAGGTTACGGCGAGAACCGGGACACTGAGTTCTGCGAAGAGAGCGGAAGACTCGCGGATGCCGACCCGGATCACGTCTCAGTGCGCGCCAAGGAACGCGGACGGCCACAATTGGGCACGCTGGGCAGCGGCAACCACTTTTTGGAAGTCCAATACGTGGACGAAATCCATGACGCGGAGGCCGCCCGCGCGATGAATCTCGAAGTGGGCCGCGTGATGGTGCTCATCCACTGCGGTTCGCGTGGCCTGGGCCACCAGGTGTGTACGGATTTCCTGGCGCAAATGGGCTCGGCGATGAAGCGCCATCAGATTCAGGTGCCTGACCGGCAGTTGGCTTGCGTACCCATTCAGTCGCCGGAAGGGGAGGCCTATCTGGCCGCCATGCAAGCATCGGCCAATTTTGCCTGGGCCAACCGGCAGGCCATCACACACTTTCTCAGGGGATCTTTCCGGCAGGTGTTTGGAGAAGACACGCGGCTCCCGCTCATCTACGACGTTTGCCACAACATCGCCAAGCGCGAGCAGCACCGCGTCGGCGGCGAGAAGCGGGAGGTCCTGGTGCATCGGAAGGGAGCCACACGGGCCTTTCCGCCGGGGCACCGTGACGTACCGGCAGATTTCCGTAGAATCGGGCAGCCCGTGCTCATTCCAGGCAGCATGGGGACCGCTTCCTGGATTCTCGTGGGGGCGCAGGGCGCCATGGAGGAGACTTTCGGCAGCGTCTGTCACGGCGCCGGGCGGTTGCTCAGCCGTACCGCCGCACGCACGGGACGGAACGCGCGCGCAATCCAGCAGCAGTTGGAGGAAAAAGGGATCCTGGTGCGCAGCGAAAGCCGCGACGGCATCCTGGAGGAAGTCCCCGAAGCCTACAAGAACGTCGACGAAGTCATCGACGTAGTGGATCAGGCCGGCTTGGCCAGGAAAGTGGCGCGGCTCCGGCCCATGGGCGTCGTCAAGGGCTGACGCTGCTTCAACCGCTGTCTTTACGGGTTCGTACCGTTTCGTACCGTCGGGTACGTGATCCCCAATTGCTCCAAGTACGTGCGGTAGCGGCTCGGATCGTAGTGCAGTTTCTCAAGAGCCGGCCGGAAGCGGTCCATCTTCTCCTTGTTGAGGTCGATGGGTGGTTGCGTGTCTTCCGGAATCAGAGACTTCCACTTGGTCTCTTTGGTTTGTTCGCGGAAGTAGTTCCAGGCTTCTTCCACGAGACCTTTCTTCAACAGCAGATCCAAAGCCGTGAGGGCCTGCGCTTTGGCGCCGGCCGTGGAACCCTTGTGGGCAATGGGCGTGGCCATGGCAATGCCGCTCGACCAGTGATGCCCGATCATCCCCGGAATGTTGGCCGGGTAGCGGACGACGATGGTCGGCAGGTTCCAGGACACCTCGGCAATGTCATCCGAACCCGCGCCGCTGCGTCCGGCGCCGGCCTCGCGCAGTTCTCCCACTTCGGCGCGCAAGCCTGTCGGTTTCTGTTTCATCTCCGTCTGCGCGGCGCGCGCCATCCGCTGGTCGTCCTCTGACCACATCGGCATCCCCACCTCCCGGATGTTGGCAAACATCGCCTCCGCCACGGGCTTGTTGAAATGCCCCGGCCAGGTGGAGGCCAGGATGCGCTCCGTCATCGTAGTGTCGGTCATTTCGGCGGCCGCGCGTGCGATCCGCGTTCCCACCGCGTGGAGCTCGCGAATCCGGTCGAAGTCCCACTCCCGGAAGTAGTACCAGACGCTCGCTACCGGCGGCACCACATTGGGCTGATCGCCGCCCTTGAGGATCACGTAGTGAGAGCGATGCTCGGGACGCAGATGCTCCCGGCGGAAATTCCAGGCGACGTTCATCAACTCCACGGCATCGAGGGCGCTGCGGCCAGACCACGGCGAGCCTGCGCTGTGAGCGCTGCGCCCGTGGAAGGTGTACATCGTGGAGATCAAGCCGGAGCCGGTCGGGCCGCCGTGCCCGGTGCCGAAGTCACTGCTGATGTGACTGCTGAGCATGACGTCGACATCGCGAAACAGGCCGGCGTTCACCATGAAGGTTCGGCTGCCGAGCAGTTCCTCCGCCACGCCGGGGTAGATCCGCAACGTGCCCGGAATCTTGTGCTGCTCCATCAGCCGCTTCACGACGAAGGCCGCAGTGAGGTTCACCCCTTGCCCCGAGTTGTGTCCCTCCCCGTGTCCCGGCCCTCCCGGGATGAGCGGCGCGTGGTACGCCACTCCGGGCTTCTGCGACGTTTCGGGGAGTCCGTCGATGTCGGAGATGAACCCGATCACGGGCTTTCCGGAACCCCACGTGGCCGCAAAAGCCGTGGGCATCCCGGCTACGCCACGAGTCACCCGGAAGCCTTCTTTCTCCATCAGCCTCACCAGATATGCCGAGGAGGCGTGCTCCTCGTAACCGAGTTCGGCGAAGCTGTAAAGCGAGTCCACGATTTGTTGCGTGAGCGTGGCGCGCGCCTCAACCAACTTGATGGCTTCGCTCTTCAGGGCTTCGAGCGAGGGCCGCTGCGCCGGCGCCGCGACGGCGAAAACCAGCAGGAGTACCAGGCCGAGGCAGAGCCCGAAAGATCGCGAGAGTGATTGTAGTGGCATGATAGCTAGAGGAAACAATATACAGCAGGTCAGGGTCCGCCAGCGGTTTCGGGGAACCAACCTCGAAATTCGCGCGTATCCCATTACGCGTATACGCAAAGCCACATGGGTGAGAACGGGAAAAAGAAGAGAAGATCAGGCGGGTGGCTCTTCTGGCCGGTTTTGCTGTTGGCGTTACTGGGTGGCGGCTTTGCTGGGCGCAACGCGCTCCGTCCGAACCATAAGATTGAACCGTCCCGCCTCGTGAATGTGACCCGCGGCGACATCGCCCGCTCTGTGGTGGCCACGGGAAAGATCGAGCCCCGCGCGAAGGTGGACGTCAAGTCCAAAGCCAGCGGCATCGTGAAGCAGATCTTCGTGGATTACGGGGATTGGGTCAAGCAGGGCCAGGTTCTGGTGGAACTCGACAAGGAGGAATTGCAGGCCCGGCTCCGGGAAGCGCGTGCCACGCTGCTGGCCGCGGAAGCCGCCGAGCAGGCCGCCCACGCTTCTCACGAGCGCAACCAGATTGAGGCCGAGGGTCCCGATCTGCCATTCCTGAAATCCAGCCTGGCGCGGGCCCAGCAACTGCACAAGGACGGGCTCATCGCCAAGTCGGTGCTCGAGGAAGCCGAAAAGGCCTACCAACTTGCGCTGAACAGGCAAATGACCGCGCTGCGGAATGTGTCGGTGGCCAGGGCCGATGTGTCCCGCGCCCAAGCGCAGGTGGCCCAGGCTCGCGCCATTGTGGACCGCGCCGAAGAAGACCTCCGCAACTCCACCATCATCAGCCCGCTCAACGGCCTGGTTCTTTCACGCCATGTCGAAGTGGGCGACGCTGTCAGTTCCATCCTTGTGCTGGGCGCTAACGCCACGCTCGTCATGTCGCTCGGCGACGTCAGCGACGTCTACGTCCTGGGGCAAGTGGACGAGGCGGACATCGGCAAGGTCTTCATCGGACAGCCCGCCCGTATCGTCGTCGAGTCCTTCAAAGACCGCAAGTTCGCCGGAAAGGTGACGAAGATCTCGCCCCTGGGTGTGGAACGCGAGAACGTAACGACCTTCGAAGTGCGCGTCTCCATCCAGAACCCCACCGGAGAGTTGAAAGCCAACATGACAGCCAACGCGGAGATCATTCTCGAAGAAAAACCAGACGTCCTTCTGGTTCGTGAGGGCGCAGTTCTGTACCTGGAAGATCGCAAGCCCTTCGTGGAGGTGCCGGACGCCGCGGCCGAGAATGGGCGCCGCCGGATCGCCGTAAGCCTGGGCATCTCAAACGGCGTACACACCGAGGTGCTGTCAGGCCTGCGTGAGGAGCAGCAGGTCATCCTGCAGTAGCCAGGCCGATGACGTTTCGCGATCTGTTGAGCGACACCGTGCGCACTCTTTGGGCGCACAAACTGCGCACCCTGCTGACCATGTTCGGCATTGCCTGGGGCATCGTGGCCATCACGCTGATGGTGGCCGCCGGTGAGGGCATGCGCGTCGGCCAGGAAAGGGTCGCGGAGCAGTTCGGCAAGAACGTCATCATCGTGTTCGGCGGCCGCACCAGTCTCCAGGCGGGCGGCACGCGGGCCGGCCGGCTCCTGCAGTGGCGTGACGACGACTACCTGGTGGTCCAGCGTGAAGCGCACTCTTGCGAATATGTGATCCCGGAATTGGGCAATCAGGCTTCCGTGCGCAGCCCTTACAATAGCGCCACCCTCACGGTGACGGGGTCGCTGCCTCCGTTTGCCGAGATCCGCTCCATCCCCATCTCTCAGGGGCGCTTTTATTCGGACGAAGATGACGCGCAGGCCCGCCGCGTGGCGGTGCTCGGCAGCGACGTGTACAAGCAGCTTTTCGCCGGCCGGGAAGCCGTGGGCCGCCAGGTCCTCCTGGAGGGCCTCCCGTATACGGTGATCGGAGTTATGCAAGCCAAAGAGCAGGACTCCAGCTACGACGGCATGGACATCACCAAGGTCTTTGTCCCCTTCCGCACGATGGTCCAGGATTTCCCCAACCCCCCGCCCTGGCCGGCCAACAGCGTGGACCGGATGATCGTTACGCCTCGCAGCCTGGAGGTTCACGAAGCCTGCCAGACCGAAGTGCGGCGCGTGCTGTCACGCTTGCACGGCTTTGACCCCTCCGACCCCGAGGCCGCCAACGTCTGGGACACCGTGGAGAACGCCAAGCAGTTCCGCCAGGTGAGTGACGGCATCAAGTTCTTCCTGGGAGCCGTGGGGGTGGTCACTCTTTTGTTGGGCGGCATCGGCGTGATGAACGTGATGCTTGTGGCGGTGCGTGAGCGCACGCGGGAGATCGGCGTGCGCAAGGCCGTCGGCGCTACCTCTTCCAGCATCCTCCACCAGTTCTTCGCCGAGACCCTGATCATTGTCTTTGTCAGCGGGGGCATTGGCCTGGCGACCGCTTATGCCATCTGCGCGGCCGTGAACACGCTGCCCATGCCCAAGTACTTCGCGGGCCTGCTGCCCACCTGGCATTCGGCACTCCTTTCCTTTGCGCTGCTCGGAACCACGGCCGTCCTGTCGGCTCTTTACCCGGCCAGCAGGGCCGCCGCCGTGGACCCGATTGAAGCGTTGCGCTACGAACCGGGAGGCTGAGGACAAAGATGCTCAAGGAGATTCTGCGGGAAGCCTGGAACGCCATCCGCCGCAGCCCGCTGCGTAGTCTGCTGACGATGATGGGCATTGTCTGGGGAGTGGCGGCCGTGGCCCTGCTGGTCGCCTATGGAACCAGCTTCCGGTCGGTGCTGGTGACAAGCTTTGAGGCGTTCGGCAAGGGCGTCGTCATCTGCTGGCCGGGCCAGACCAGCGAGCAGGCCGGCGGCGAAAGGGCCGGCAAACGGGTGCGTTTCGAACAGGCGGATGTCGACGCAATCCTGGTCGAATCCCCGCTCGTCAAGAACGCCTGCCTGGAAACCGTGCGTGGACAGCCGATCTCCTACCGCGAGCGCAGCGTCAATCATATCGTGCGCGGCGTCTGCCCGGAGTACGGCGCCATGCGGAACCAGGTCGCCAGCGAAGGCCGATGGATCAGCGACGAAGACCTGGTGGAGAGAAGGCGCGTGGCCTTTCTGGGCGCGCGGTTGCGCGAGAAGTTGTTCAGCGGCCGCCCGGCCGTCGGAGAAACCATCCAGATCCGCGGCCTGAGGTTCGTTGTGATCGGCGTCATGGATCGCAAACTCCAGATGAGCAATTACTTTGGCAGCGACGACAACTCAGCCTTTATCCCCTACACGGCGGCGGGCAGTCTTTGGGACACACGCTATGGCTCAGTCCTGGTGTTTGAGAGCGTCGATCGCCAGTTCGAGGAGCAAGCCATGCGTCAGGTCCGAACCGCGGTGGCCAAGCGCCAGCGCTTCTCCGCCACCGACCAGCGCGCCATACGGATGCTCGGACGGCAGGAATTCCGTCCGGTGATTGACGGCATCGGCATCGGGTTACAGGTTCTCTTGCTGTTCATTGGAACGCTGACGCTGGGTATCGGCGGCGTGGGTGTCATGAACATCATGCTGGTGAGCGTGGACGAGCGCATTCGGGAGATCGGGCTGCGCCGCGCTCTGGGCGCCAAGCGGTGGCACGTGCGGACGCAGTTTCTGGCCGAAGCCATGACGCTGACGTTGATCGGCGGCATCGTCGGGATTGCGCTCGTTTACGTGCTGGCCGCCTCTGTCGGCCCCCTGCCGTTGCTCGGACCCATGTTTGAGGACGATTCCGGCCGCGCGGACATCCACCTGGTGATTTCCCCGGGCGCCGTGGCTGTTTCTCTCGGCGTCCTGCTCCTGGTCGGTACCGCCAGCGGCTTCGCTCCGGCGTGGAAGGCCGGCAACCTCCCTCCCGCGGAAGCCCTGCGCTACGAGTGATCACTCTAAGCGACTGTAAACAACCATCTTATCTGAGTCCATTGACACTCTGACTGCGAGAGTGCTAAGACATAGGAGGCGGCGCCCTCAACGTTTCCAGGGCGCCAGCCAATCCCAGTTTGGAGGATGTTTTCTCATGCAGATTCGTCCGCTCTATGACCGCCTCGTGGTGAGGCGGCTCGAGGCGAAGGAGACCGTTCAGGGCGGCATCATTATTCCTGACAGCGCCAAGGAAAAGCCGCAGGAAGGTGAGATCGTCGCCGCGGGCAACGGCAAGCGCCAGGAAGACGGCAGCATCGTTCCCTTGCAGGTGAAAGCGGGAGACCGCATTCTTTTCGGCAAGTACTCGGGCAACGACATCAAGATCGACGGCGAAGAGTACCTGATTCTGCGCGAGGACGAAGTTCTCGCCGTGATCGAAGAGTAATCACCGAAGTCCAGGATTTCTTGAACAATTACGGAGGTTTGGAGCATGCCAGCGAAACAGATTGTATACAGTGAGGATTCGCGACAAGCGATTTTGC
>JBBIND010000085.1:0-16622 GCA_037444075.1 Acidobacteriota bacterium
TGACATCAGCTACGTATTGGACAATCCGCCGGGCGGGCGGGGGTCACGCAGGTAGCTTGCGGTGAGCGGCGGAACTCGGGACAAGGTGAGAACCCTGTCCCTTCGCGCCGTCCCCTCGCGTCCTATTGTTCAGGCTCCTCCTTCGACGAGAAGATGCCGCCGCTCACCAGTAAAGCTTCAGGCCCATCTGGATGTTGCGCGGGAAATAGATCGGCGCCCGCGGTTGCGGAATCCGACCGAAATTCGCGCTGGCGAAATCCGTGTTGGGCGCGTTGAAGATGACCGAGTTGAAGGTATTGAAGGTCTCCAGCCGGTACTCCAGCCGGCGCCTTTCGCCGATGCGGATCAGTTTGTGCAGAGACATATCGAAGATGGGCCGATAAGGCCGCCGGATCTCGCTGAAGCGGTTGGGCGTGGTGCGGAGCTCGCCGGGGGCGCGGACGCGCCAGGCCGGCTGAAGGCTGTTCTGGGCGCACTGTGAGCTCAAAGACCCGTCCAGGTTCACGTAGCAGTTGTTGAACCACAGGTCGTAGCTCTGGTTGCTGACGGCCGCGCTGGCCAGCCGCTCCAGGCTGCCCGGCTGGTCCTGCGGCCGGTTGGTGCCGATGTTAGCGATCCAGTTGAGCTTCCATCCGCCGATGAGATGGTCCAGCCAGGCCGGCGCGGTGGATGCCAGGCGCTGGCCGCGACCGAATGGCAGTTCCGCCAGTCCGCTGACCGTCCAGACGTGCGTGCGGTCGAAATCCACGGGCTGGCGCACCATCACGGTGTCCTGCGCGTTGAGAAAGCCGTTGCGTTCCAGATTCTTGGAAAATGTATAGGCGCTGATGAAGGTCAGTCCCTGCGACAACCGTTTCTCCAATCGCAACTGGAAGGAATGATAAGAACTCTCCCCGATGGACTGTGAGTTCCGCGAGGAGCCCCCTGTCGGGGAATTGTCGCCGCGCGTTCCCGAGAACTGCGGATAGGGATAAAGCAACTGCTGGCGCTGTACCGTGCGGCCGTTGAAGGCCGAGCCGGGCAGCAGGCCGGAAAAGGGGTTGTCCACGGTCTGCTGCAGGTAGCTCAGCCCCTTCCGCAACTCTTCGAGCGGCACGAAATTATAGGACCTGCCCACGGGAAGCTGGCGCGTCCGGCTGCCGACGAAGGCGGCATCCACCACGAGGTTGGTAGTCAACTGGCGCTGGATGCTGAAGTTGAACTGGGAGATGTTGGGCACCACGCGGC
This sequence comes from Acidobacteriota bacterium, assembly GCA_037444075.1. Taxonomy (GTDB): domain Bacteria; phylum Acidobacteriota; class Terriglobia; order Bryobacterales; family Bryobacteraceae; genus JBBIND01. Next base: position 1,228 of record JBBIND010000085.1, read on the forward strand.
TGGTGTCGTCGTAACTGACGCTCTGGCCGGCTTGGGTGAGTAGTCCGGCGGAAGCGCCCGGCGGGACGGCTCTGCCCTGCGGGAAGGGATTGGCGAGAGTGTTCACTCCGAGTTCCGGCACCCCCACTGCGCCCTGGAGATCATTGGCAATGTAGTTGGTCGGAACGAAGAAGCCGGTCTGCGCGCCCATCTGGCCGGTAGGCGAGTAGTAGAGGCCATAGCCGCCGCGGAGGACGGTCTTCCGGTTCAACTGGAAAGCCGCGCCCAGCCGTGGTTGAAAATTGTTGCGGTCGGGGTCGAACAGGCCGCGGGGGGCGCCGTCGACGGCGGCGTGGCGCAACCCTCCCCGGAGATTGGAACAAGCCGGGCAGTTGGCCGCGCCCGGCGCTCTCCGGACGGCTTCGGCGAGCGGGCTTGCCGCGTCGGCGGCGAAGCCGCGGATGATGCGGTTGAAGCGCTCAGTGGGTGGGCTTTCGTAGTCCCAGCGCAGCCCGAGGTTGATGGTCAGCCGCGTGGTCAGGCGAAAGTCGTCTTGCACGAAGATGGCCCAGTAGTTCCACTGCATCGCTCGCGCCTGTCCGGCGCCGATGTTCGCGCTTGATGGATAGCCAAGCAGCAGGCTGGCCACCGAATGGCCGGAGCGGGCGTCCTGCGTGTTCGGGTCACGCCGCGTGAAGGCGCGCGAAAAGGAGAAGTTGCCGCTCTCGTCGCCTGTGGTGACTGGATTCGAGCGGATATTGCGGTAGTCGCCCCCGAATTTCAGGATGTGGCGCGAAAACGTCCTGGTGTAATTCGCCTGGGTGCTGCTGGTGTTGTCCGCCACATTCTTGCCCTGGCTGCCGACGCCGACGGTGGCGTATTGGTCCAGGTTCAGCACCGGCATGTGCGGTCCCGGCAGGGCGGCAAAGCCCAGCGTCCTGGCATCGAAGGAGGTCCTGTCGATGGCGTAAACGGCTTCGGTGAAACGGGTGAACCCCGCCCGCAGGTTCAGGATCGAGTCGGCGCTCAGGGTCGTCACCCAGTCGAGGGTTCCACCGTAGTTCTGGCGCGTTTGCGGCCACTGGCCCTGGTTGGCCAGCGTTCCCTGCAACCCGTTCGTGGAGCGGAACTCGTCGCGGTGGTTGCGGTAGAAAGAGCCGAACATCTTGTTGCGCACGCCGACGGCGTGGTCGATGCGGACCACCTCGGCGTTGTAGTTGTAGATGCCTTTGTTCACCGTGTTGACGTAGTTGTTCTGGCGCTGGTTGGAAATGTTGGGGAGCGGAAAAATCTTGAGGAAGTTGATGGCCACCGGGTGCAACCGGCTGGCTGGGACGCGCTGGTTCGGGAAGGCGTCGCGCACCAGGCGGCCGGCCTCGGTGCGGGTGGTCAGCGGGTCGAAAATGTCGAAGGAGGGGCTGTCGGCATAGTTCCGGCTGAAATCGCCGGCGCGCTCTTCAGCCGTCGGAACGCTGGCGGTGGTCGGGAAGGGCACGCGCTCGCGCAGACCCTCCCAGGTGAACATCCAGAACGTGCGGTCCCGGCCGTTGTACAGCTTCGGCAGGTAGACGGGGCCGCCGGCCGTGACGCCGTACTGGTTGTACTGTTGGGCGGGCTTCGGGCTGCCTTGGGCGACGTTGAGGGAGTTGTTGGCGTTCCACGCTCCGTACTTGGTGAAGTTCCACAACTGGCCTCTGGTCCTGTTCGTGCCGGACTTCAACGTCATGTTCACCACGCCGCCGCCCGTCCGCCCATACTGTGCGTCGAAGCTGTTGGTCTGGATTTTGAACTCCTCCACGGCGTCCACCGGCGGGGAGAAGTTGAAGCGGCCGCGGGTGGAATCCGGAGCGCCGTCCAGCAGAAACTCGTTCGATCCGACCCGGCCGCCGTTCATCGACCAGGCCGAGCCGCCATTGTTGTCAAAAGGGCGCAGGCCCGATGTGCCGGTAGCGCCGAAGGTCGGCGTCTGCCAGATGACGCCCTGGGAGAGACCGCTGAGCATGAAGATCATCCGGCCATTAAGTGGCAGCGTCTCCAGCTTTTCCCGGTCCACCACCTGCCCCATCGTCGCCGTGGCCGTTTCCAGGAGCATCGCGTCGGCGACCACCTCCACCGACTCGGCCAGCGAGCCGACCTCCAACTCCACAGGCAGCGGGACGTTGGTGTTGACGCTCACGGTGATGCCCGACCGCAGCAACTTGCGGAAGCCCGGCGCCTCTACTTCCACGCGGTACTTGCCGGGAATCAGGAACGGCACACGGTAGGCTCCGTCGGCTGCGCTTTCAGCGGTCGAGGGGACGTTGGTCGCTTCGTTGATGGCGGTGATCCTCGCGCCGGGCACCGCGGCCCCGCTCGGATCCGTGACGCGGCCCAGGATCGTGCCGCGGTATTCCTACGCAGGCGCCAGTCCCGCGCAGATCAGAAGAGACAACAAGACCAGAAAACGGTTTCGAAGAGACATAAGCTCGAGCCTCAACCTCCTGCCGGATGATCTTATCGCATGAGCGGACACGTGGCCAGCGCAGCCTGACCTGCCCCTAGCCAATAATAGAGACTAGGGGCGGGCCAGGCACCCCCTTGCTCAACTCAGCTCTCCGCCGCTCTGTCCAGCTTTTCGACCAGTACCCGGCTGATGCGATTCAGATCCATCTCCACCACCGTGAAACGGCGGCCCTCGTGCTCGATGCTTTCATCTTTTTCGGGGATGTGCCCCAGGCGCTCCAGGATAAAGCCAGCCAGCGTTTCGAAACCTGCGTCCGCGGGCAGGTCGATGCCGTAGTGTTTCTTCAAGTCGAGGATATTGATGGAACCTTCCAACTCCAGGATGCGAGCGCCTCTCAGGCCGTGCGGCCGCGCGGAGACGTGCTCGTCTTCAATCTCGCCGAAGATCTGCTCCAGAGCATCCTCCAGCGTAACCACGCCAGTGATAGTCCCGAACTCGTCCACCACCGCCGCCATGTGCTTCTGCCGCTTACGGAATACTTCAATGAGCTGGTTTACGGGCTTGGTTTCCGGCAGCAGCAGGACCGGCTTGCGCATCAAATCCTGGAGTTGAAATGGGCCTACGGGGCGCCGGCGATCTCCGGCGAGCCGCCGCTCATGCCATACGGAGAGCAGGTCCTTGACGTAGAGGATGCCCACGATCTGCTCAGGATCCTTATCGTAAATCGGAATGCGCGAATACTGGTTCTCCGCGGCTATGCGCAGCAGGTCGTTGAGCGGCGCGTCGAGCGGAGCGGAGACCACGGCGTTACGCGGCACCATAATCTCCCTTACCGAGCGGTTCTGCATTCCGAGCATCCGCTGGATGGTGTCCTCCTCGAACGGACCCAGGTGCCCCTGCAGGCGGCTGGCGCTGATGATGAGCTTCAACTCCTCCGGGGAATGGCCTCCACCCAAAGGCTCCGCGCGCAGGCCCAGCGCTCTGGAAACCAGCTTTGCCGAGTACTCAATGATGAGCACGAACGGTAGGGACACCCGGCAGAAGACCAGCAGGGCGGGCGCTACGATCACTGCCAGGCGGTCTGCTTTCTCAATCGCCAGGTTTTTCGGCACCACCTCGCCGACCACAACGTGCGCGTAACTCATCAGCAGAAAGCCCAGCGCGAAGCTCACTCCGCTCATCACGGACTTCCCAAGCTCCGTGGCGGGCTCGCCGAAAACCGCCGAGAACATGGCGGAAAGCGTTCCTTCACCCGCCCATCCCAGCCCCAGGCTAGCCAGCGTAACGCCTACCTGTACCACGGAGAGCAACCGCTCCGGCCGGTCGAGCAGTTGCAGCGCCGTGCGCGCCCCTGCCACGCCCTCTACCGCCATTTCCTTCAGGCGGGATTGCCTCACGCTCAGCAGCGCCACTTCCGCGCCGGCGAAGAAGGCATTCAACGCCAGCAGAAATGCCACAACGAGGAAGCTATAGATGGCCATGGCGATTGTATAGGATGAGCGTCTCCGGGGCGGCGTGGCCAAGTTGGCTACAATTCATGGAGATGCACACGCGTCGGTTCCTCAAATATATCAACATAATCATCGGGCTCGTGTTGATAGTCCTGCTGGCGGCCCTGTGGTGGTTGCTCTGGCGCCCCATGGCTCGGACGTCCGGCGAGATAGCCGCTCCCGTGGAAGGCGAACTCACCGTATCTCGAGACGCGCGTGGAACCACGCACATTGAGGCCTCATCGCTAGATGACGCGCTTTTCGCTCAGGGCTTCGTCACCGCGCAGGAACGCATGTTCCAGATGGATTTTCTGCGGCGTGCCGGCGCCGGGGAACTGGCCGCCATTCTCGGCCCCCAGGCGCTGGAAGGTGACCTGGACGCGCGCCGCCAACGGCTGCGGCGCATCGCGGAGCAGCACCGCGCAGCGTTGCCCCCGGCTGCCTACCGTGCCTTGGCGGCTTACGCCCGCGGGGTCAATCACTACCTCGATACGCACCGTCACCGCCTGCCCGCCGGTTTTGTCCTGCTGCGCTACGATCCCATGCCGTGGACCATTACCGACAGCATCCTGGCCGGTTTGCTGATGTACCGGCAGTTGACCAACTCCTGGCGCTTTGAACTCCAGAAGGAGGGCATGCTCGCAGGCGGTGATCCAGCCAAGGTCAACTTCCTGTTTTCGCCCCGCCACCTCGGTGAGGTTTTGCCCGGCTCCAATGCCTGGGCCATCTCTGGAGCGCACACGCGCTCCGGCAAGCCGTTGCTCGCCAACGATCCGCATCTTGGCCACAGTCTGCCGCCGGTCTGGTATCTGAATCGTTTAACAGCGCCAGGGTTGGATGTCACGGGCGCCAGCCTGCCCGGACTGCCCGGCGTCGTGATCGGGCACAACGGCCACATCGCCTGGGGTGTTACGAACTTGCAGTTCGACGTCCAGGACCTCTACGTCGAGGAATTTGATCCTGCTTCCGGCAGATACCGTTTCGGAAACCGCCTCGAACAAGCTATCCGCGAGACTGATTTCATCGAGGTGAAAGGCGAGAAGACCGTCCACGACACCCATTGGCTGACCCGCCACGGTCCGGTGATCTCGGCCACCGGAGGCCGGCACCTCGCCCTGCGCTGGACAGCAGCCGAGATGGGACGCTTCGACCTGGCCGTTCTGGACCTGAACCGGGCCCGCGACTGGAGTCAGTTCCGAGCGGCGCTGCGTCAATGGTGGGGCGCCCCCCTCAACTTCGTCTATGCCGACGTCGATGGCAACATCGGTTACCAGGTCGCCGGCCTGCTGCCCGTGCGCCGCCGGCACGCGGGCGACGTGCCGGCTGATGGAGCTTCCGGGCTTCACGAGTGGGACGGCTTCATTCCCTTCGAGGACCTGCCTAGCCGCTATAATCCTCCCTCCGGCCTGCTTGTTACGGCCAACCAAAATCCGTTTCCTGAGAACTACCCTTACACCGTCAGCGGCAATTTCTCGTCGCCCCACCGCGCCCGGCAGATCGTGGCGCTGCTCTCTGCAAGCCAGAATTGGGACGCCGAGAGCCTCCTGTCCGTGCAGATGGACGTCTATGGCGGGCCTGAGCACCGCCTGGCAAAACACGCGGCGGCTGCCTACGCCGCGCGCGGGATACGCGACGCCACCCTCGAACAGGCTGCCGGGATTCTGTCCGCCTGGAATGGACAAATGGAACGCGGGCCGGCACCGTTTCTGGCCGTGCTGCTCTACCAGCACACCCGCAAGGCCATGGCTGCGGCAGCCTCGCCGGGCAAAGGAGCGGATTACGGTTTCACCACTGCTGCTTCCGCGCTGGAACGTCTTCTGGCAGAGCGGCCTGCCGGCTGGTTCGAAGACTACGACAGCATGCTGCTCACGGCGCTTAGTGATGCTATCGAGGAGGGGCGGCGAATTCAGGGAAGGGAAATGGCGAAATGGGACTACGCGCGCTACAACGTACTTACCATGAACCCGCCGGTGCTTGGCGACCTGCCTTTGCTAGGCCGCTATTTCCGCATTGGCCCTTTGCCCCTGAGCGGTTCCGGGAATACGGTGAAGCAGACGACCTCGCGCATCGGCGCGTCCCTGCGCTTTGTCGCGGATACTGCCGCCTGGGATAACTCGCTGGCCAGCCTGCCATTTGGACAATCCGGCCACGCCCTCAGCCGGCATTACAGGGACCAACTCGAAGCTCACCGGTACGGGCGTGCCTATCCTCTGCTTTGGACTGGAACGGAGATCAAATCTCGTTTGAAACTCGTCCCGGCGGCACGCTGACTTACGGCAACAGCCTCACAAACAGCTACGGCCGATGTTATCCTTCGGCCATTCGATGCGTATCCAGATCATCTGCCCCGCTCCTCCGATGAGCCTTTACGGTAACCGTGTGACCGCGGACCGTTGGGCCAGTATCTTTCAGAAGTTAGGCCACAAAGTCACGGTGGCCACGCACTATGGCGGCCGCATCTGCGAGTTGGTCATCGCCATGCACGCCCGGCGCTCCGCCGAAGCAGCCGAGAAGTTCCAGGCCAAGTACTCTGACCGCCCTCTGGTTGTGGCGCTCACGGGAACAGATTTGTACTCGGATCTGCCTGAATCTCCTGAGGCTTTGCGCTCGCTCGAATTGGCAGACCGGCTCGTGGCCCTCCATCCGCTGGCCAGGAAGTTCCGTCCGGAGCGGGAGTTGGCCGCCTGGAAGAAACTGCTGGCCGAGTTGGCCCGCATCAAGCCCTGATTCGTTCCCCGGGCCGGCCCTCGTCGAGGCGGAAACGCCCGTCAGCCTCCAGCCTGTAGCGGCGCCCGCGCCAGGTGACTGTTCGCCCGGCGAAGCCCGCCAGCCAAAACAGGAATGAGAGCACATCCTCCACCGGAACCAGCCACCAGCGGCGGGTGCAGAGCGGGTCGTGCAGCACCCGCCCGGCAACAAACCAGGCCGACAGAGTCCGCAGCAGCGCCGCCCAAGCCGCCACCGGCCACCACGGTGGATGCGCCGCCACCAGCATTACGGCCAGCGGCAGAGTGTGCGTGAAGACGGACCCCACGTAGCCCAGCGGACGGGAGCGGCGCGTACTGCGTGCCCATCTCAGGCGGTGCCGGGCATTCTCTCTCAAGCCCTGGCTGCCGATGGAATGCACCACCGCCACGCCAGAGAGTTCCACCTTGTGGCCTTTCGCCGCCGCCCTCTGTCCAAGCACGAAATCTTCAGCCAGATAGTCGCCCAGAGAGTCCAACCCGCCGATGTCAGCCAGAACGGTGCGCCGCGCCGCCACCGTGGGTCCGATGGCGAACTTCACGCCCTCGACGAGCCTGGCAGCCAGCACGCCCGCCAGAAAGGTGGTGTTCATGCCTGCTGCTTCCAGCCTTGACCAGACACTCCAGCCGGGCACAGCCCTGTAGGGACAACTCACTACAGCCAGTTCCGGATCAGCAAACTCTGCGGCAATCCGCCGCAGAAAGTCTGCCTCCGCTCGGATGTCGCTGTCGCTCATCACCAGCAAGTCATAACGAGCGGTTTCCGCCATGCGTGCCAAGCTAAAGACCTTGGCATTGGGATAAGTTGGCTCGCCCGTTATGAGGAAACAGGCAGAAACGTGCGGGTATTCGTCCGCGAGGCGGCGTGCCACAACGAGCCCTGCGTCGTCGGCTTGACGAGCGGCGAAGATAAGTTCGAATGTGACGTAATCCTGCCGGAAGAAACTCCGCAGGTTTTCCTCAAGATCCGGCTCGGCTCCCGCCAGCGGCTTGAGCACGCTGATACCCGGTGCGGCTTGACCCGCATCCCGCTTCCTCTCTGCCAGGTATCTTCCGGCCGCCAGCAGCACCAGCGCGCAATACGCCGCCGACCCTGCCACCAGGAACAGCAGGACCGTTGCCGCAATCATGCCGCTACTCGGAAATGGCCCTGCTTTCGATCAGTTGCCGGGCCGTCTCAAGGAATTTCTCCAGGGTCTGCGTGCCTTGATCGCCGTGCTTGCGGTTTCTGACCGCCACCACGCCCTGTTCCGCTTCCCGGTCACCAATCACCAGCATGAACGGGATTTTCTGCAACTGAGCTTCGCGGATCTTGAAGTTTACTTTTTGCGTTCGATCGTCCAGATACACGCGCAGCCCTTCGGCTTCCAGCCGCCCGCGGATTTGATTCGCGTACTCGTTGTTGCGGTCCGTGATGGGAAGCAGCGCCACCTGCACAGGGGCCAGCCACATCGGGAACGCTCCGGCGTAGTGCTCGACCAGAATCCCGAAGAAACGCTCCACGGAACCGTACAGAGCCCGGTGGCACATGAGCGGTTGGTGCGCGCGCCCGTCTTCGGCGATGTACTCCAACTCGAACCGTTGAGGGAGCGTGAAATCAAACTGAATCGTCGAGAGCTGCCACAAACGCCCGATGGCGTCCACCAGCTTCATGTCGATCTTGGGACCGTAGAACGCCGCCTCATCGGGGGCCAGACGCACTTTCAGGTTGAGGCGCTCGCTGGCCTTGCGCAGCGCGGATTCCGCCAGCTCCCATTGCTCGGGAGCACCGTCGTATTTTCCGTTTGCTCCGCCGTCCCAGGTGGACAATTCGGCTTCGTACTCGGTGAAGCCGAATGTCGTCAGCACGTCCACGGCAAACTGAAGGCAATTGACGATCTCATCCTCAATCTGCTCCGGAGTACAGAAGATGTGCGCATCATCCTGCGTGAATCCGCGCACCCGCAGGAGACCGTGCATGACGCCGCTGCGCTCGTAGCGGTACACCGTTCCGAGTTCGCCCAACCGGATGGGAAGGTCGCGGTAACTCCGCTGGCTGTCCTTGTAGATAAGGATGTGGAACGGACAGTTCATCGGCTTGAGTTGGTACTCGGCGTCATCCAACTCCATGCGCTTGAACATGTTCTCGGCGTAAAAGTTATAGTGCCCGGAGGTCTTCCAGAGATCCGCCCGTGCCACGTGGGGCGTGTAGACGAGAGAGTAGCCCCGCGCCAGGTATTGGTCGCGCATCCAATCTTCCAGGATCTTGCGCACCAGCCCGCCCTTCGGATGAAAAAAGATCAACCCCGGCCCGGCCAACTCCTGGACGCTGAAAAGGTCCAGTTCCTGGCCCAGTTTCCGGTGGTCGCGCTTTTTTGCCTCTTCCAGCCGTTGCAGGTAAGCATCCAGGTCTTTCTTCGTAAAGAAAGCCGTGCCGTAGATGCGCTGCATTTGGGCGTTCTTTTCATCACCCTTCCAGTACGCGCCGGCGATGGAGAGCAGTTTGAACGCCTTGATTCGTCCGGTTGAAGGCACGTGCGGCCCGCGGCAGAAATCAATGAAGTGCTCGCCGAGGGTGTACTCGCTGAATACGTCCTCGGCTTTCTCCTCGATGAGTTCGCACTTCATGGACTCACCCATCTTGCGGTACTTATCGAGTCCCTCGCTTTTCGCAGTCTCCAGGCGCTGGTAGGGCAGGTCCTTGGCCTGCAATTCCCACATCCTGGCTTCGATCTTTTCCAGGTCCTCTGGCGTGAAGGGCGTTTCCGGCTTGAAGTCGTAGAAGAAGCCCGTATCCGTTGCCGGGCCGATCCCCAATTGCGTGCCCGGGTAGAGTTCGAGTACGGCGGCGGCCATCAAGTGCGCTGCCGAGTGACGGTAGACCTCGAGTGCTTCCGCGTTGCGGGAAGTGAGGATTTGCACCTCGGCGTCCTGCTGTAAGGGCGTTCCTAAGTCGGCTAGTTCGCCGCCGACGAGCGCCGCTACGGCGTCCTCGGCGAGGCGAGGGCTGATGGAGCGCGCTATGTCCAAGGGCCGGCTGCCCGACGGAAACTCACGCGAGCTTCCATCGGGGAGACGGATCGTAATGTTGCTCATGGGATCAGAGATTCAGGTTAACACGCAGCGCGGAGAAGGCATGCGCCGGGGCTCCGGGCGCCGGTGGTTTTGCCCCAACCTGAGCGGAGCATCAGGCGCAGGATGCGTCTCGCAGTCCATCCCCCGTACGGTTGAGATGGTAAATTGCTTGGAGGGATGGGAGGCCCAGCTTATGCACACGTTCAGCAGACGAAGTCTCTTGGGAGCGCTCGCCGGGGCTACGGTCCTGCGCGCTCAGGCCGGCGATTGGGTAAGCCTGTTCGACGGGCGCAGCCTGGCAGGTTGGAAAGCCAATGAAAGCCCCGGCAGTTGGAAAGTAGCCGACGGGTGCATTGTCGCGGCGGGTCCGCGTTCCCATCTCTTCTATCAGGGACCCGTGCGCGGCGGCCGCTTCAGGAACTTCGAGTTTGAGACCGAAGTTCTCGCCCGCCCCGGTTCAAACTCGGGCATCTTCTTCCACACCGAATTCCAGGAGAGCGGCTGGCCCGCCAAGGGTTTCGAGGTCCAGGTCGACAACACGCACAAAGGCGAAGGCGGCTACATCGAGAGGAAACGTACCGGTTCACTCTACGCCGTGCGGAACCAGTACAAGAGCCTCGTCCGTGACGATGATTGGTTTCGCCTCAACTTCGTGGTGCGCGGCAAAAACGTCCGCGTGCACGTCAACGGTGTGCTGGTCACCGACTATACGGAATCCGACCCGCCCCTCGTGACGAGCGGCGGTGAAGGCCGCGTCTTCGGCTCCGGTTTGCTGGCGTTGCAGGCGCATGACCCGAAATCAACCGTACTCTACCGGAATCTGCGCATACGCCCGCTGGCAGACGACGCTGTAGCACCCGGGGCGCGTCCCGGCGCCACGGACGCGACCGCGGTGGAACTGCTCCGCCTCGGAGCGGCCAATTACCCCCTCGTGGATTACCACACGCATCTGAAGGGCGCTTTGACCTTGGAAAAAGCCCTGGCCAAGTCCCGCGAAACCGGGATTTACTGCGGAATTGCCATCAACTGCGGCAAAGGGCACGCCGTCGAGGATGACGCAGGGGCCCGCGCTTTTGTGGAGAGCCTGCGCGGCGTGCCCGCTTTCGCGGCCATGCAAGCCGAGGGCCGCGAATGGACCCAGATGTTTTCCCGCCCTACGGCGGCTCTGTTTGACTACATTTTTACGGATTCCATGACTTGGTCAGACAACCGGGGCCGCCGCATGCGGCTCTGGATAGCCAGGGAAGTCGGCGAGATCACCGACGTTAACGAGTTCATGGAGACGTTCGTCGATCGCACGGTTGGAATTCTCCAACGCGAGCCCGTGGACATTTACGTGAATCCCACGTTCCTGCCGGATCAAATCGCCTCCCGCTACGACGAACTCTGGACGGAGGAACGCATGCGCCGGGTCATCCGCGCCGCCAAGTCCAATGACGTAGCGCTGGAGTTGAATGACCGCTACCGCCTGCCGGGCGAGAAGTTCGTGCGCATGGCCAAAGAGGAGGGCCTGAAGTTCTCCTTCGGGACGAACAACGCCGGCGCCGAAGATTGGGGCCGCAGCGAATACGGTCTGGCCATGATCAAGGCCTGCGGGTTGCGCTGGCAGGATTTCTTCGTCCCGAAGCCTCGCGGGGAGCGCGCCGTCGACCTCCGGGGCTCCATGCTCCGCGCCTGACAGCGCTCCTCAGCCTCATCGTCAGCCTCCAATTGCCGGCTTGGTGACCCGGCGGCGCGCGCCTCGTTGCGGCGCCCTTAAGTGCCCCACGCACCGCGCCATTCGGGCAAGGCCTGATCCGGAAGTATCAGCCCCGCCACTTGCCCTCGTCTGGGAGAACTGGGCAATGGGATTATAAGCCATTGCAAACAACCAAGAAGAATTCATGTCAGTAGAGTTACATTAGGCCTTGCATCCAGGCATTTTGCGGCTATAATGAACCTGTCCGGGAAACCGTGAGGGTAGTCATAGGCGCTGCGTCGGGGGAGTCCGATGTTGGCGTGGGCTGGCGCACCAAGGGGCGCACTGAAGTAGAGTTGCGTTCCCAAACGGGGATCAGGCCCTACCGATGTTCCGGGCAGATCTTTTTCCACTGGATTGGAGGGTATCTCATCATGCGATCTTTCGTGTTCGCATTCTTTCTGGCTGGCATGCTCTGCTTCGCTCAAGTGGATCGAGCCACGCTGGTTGGGACGGTTTCAGATACCACCGGCGCTGTGGTGCCGAACGCCAGCGTCGAAGTGGTTTCCCAGGAAACGGGACTCAAGAGGCAGGTGCACGCGAACGAAACCGGTGGGTACACGGTGTCCATGCTGCCTATCGGCAACTACACGGTGACCGTTTCGCTGCAAGGATTCCGTACGGTGATCTTCAAGGACGTGCGGCTGGGCGTGGGCGACACGCGTACTCTGGATGTCCAACTGGACGTCAGCGCCGTCGAGACGCAGGTGAGCGTCGAGACGACCCTGGTGGCGCTGGCCACAGACAGCCCTACGCTGGGTACCGTGATCGGCTCAAACCAGATGCGGGAGATTCCGCTCAACGGGCGCCACTGGGCCAGCCTCATGGCTCTGGCGCCGGGCGCCATCAACACAGGTGACGGCAGCCAGCAGACAATCCGGTTTGTGGGGCGCGCGCGCGACGACAACAACTGGACCTTCGACGGGCTGGACGCCACCGGGGTGAAGGATCCCCGCCAGGAAGCGGCGCTGCGGTTGGTGATCAGCACCGAATCCATTGCCGAGTTTCGTGTTAACTCCACGCTTTACTCCGCCGAATCCGGTGGCGGTGCGGGCGGTCAAATCAACGTGGTTTCCAAGTCTGGTTCGAACGAGTATCGAGGAAGCCTCTTTGAGTTCCTCCGCAACGATTATTTCGACGCGCGCAACCCCTTTGACCTTACCAAGCAACCGTTCAGGTTGAACCAGTTCGGCGGCAACTTCGGAGGGCCTATTGTCCGCAATCGCGCCTTCTTTTTCGGCAACTACGAGGGTCTGCGGCAGAGGGTAAGCCAGTTGTTCCGGAACGCAGTGCCCAGCGCGGCATTTCGCGCCCGGGCCACTGACGCTGCCGTCCGGCAGATCCTGGATGCTTACCCGCGGGGCACCGAGTCAACGGCTAGCGCCGACGTGGACCGGGCTCTCGGCAACGTGAGCCAGGCATGGCGGGAAGATGCCGCCACGGTGCGCATTGACTACCGCTTCAACGATAACAACACGCTTTTCGGGCGGTACAACATTGACGACGGCACCATCATCGCGCCCCGCACGATCATCCCCGGCGACCGGCAGGAAAGCTTCTTCCGCCCGTCAAACATGGTGCTGCAATTCCAGCGCGTTTTCTCGCCCACGGTCGTCAACGAAACGAAGGCGGGCTTCAACCGTTCGGCGCTGAACCGTTACAGTTACGCTCCGTTCAAAGAATCGATCGCAGTGTCCGGTTTCACGACGCTGAACAACTCCAATCTGCTGGTCGAAAGCGGCACCTCTTACAGCATCATCAACAACCTGGCGATCAACCGCGGCAGTCACACGCTCAAGATGGGGGGTGAGATTCGCCGCGCTCACGTCAATGTTGCCTCCCCCGTTTTCGACGCCATCTCCATTACCTACGCGAGCCGCACGGATCTGCTTGCGAATCGCGTGGACCGGATTTCCATCGAGGGCGGCAACGTAGTATTGGGCACACGCAAGTGGTACTACTTCGCCTTTTTGCAGGACGACATCAAGCTGAAGCCCGAGCTGACCTTGAACCTCGGCCTGCGTTACGAGTACTACGGCGTGAACAGGGAAGCCCACGACCGCTACCGCGTGTTTGACATGGCCTGCGGAGGTTTCTGCCCGCCCGGCACGCCCTGGTACTACCCGGATCGCGATAACTTTGATCCGCGAGTCGGCTTTGCCTGGGCTCCGAAGGCGCTGAAGGGTAAGACCGTCATCCGCGGAGGCACCGGCATCTATCACGGCCCGGGGCAGATCGACGACGTGAATCCAGCGCTGGACAACATGTCCGACAACTTCTCCTTGACCTTGGCGGAAGCACCGGGACTCTCGTATCCAGTGGCCCCCTTCCTGGCGCAGGCGCGGGCGGTCGGCATTACACCGCGCTCCTTGCAGCGGGACCGCCGCGACCTTTACAGCGCTCAATGGGGTCTGTATGTTCAGCAGGAGCTGCCTGCTTCATTCATAACGCAGATCGGGTATGTGGGCAGCTCGGCCAGTAAAGTATTCACGCGAGTCGACGTTAATGTGCTGGACCCGGTGACCCGGTTGCGCCCGCTGCCGACGTTCGGCCGGGTTGATGAGAAGCGGCAGGACGGCAACAGTAACTTCAACGCCATGCAGATCTCCATCCACCGGCGCGTGGCGCGCGGCCTTAATTGGGGCACCGAATACATGTGGTCGCACTCCATCAACGACAACAGCACCGGCGGCGGCGAAGGCGCTCAGCCTCAGAACGTGAGTTGCCGGGCGTGCGACCGGGGCAACAGCCCTCAGGACATCCGGCATACCATCACCAGCAACTGGATCTTCGAGCTTCCCTTCGGACGCGGCCAGGCGTTCCTGAATGAGGGTTTGGCGTCCAAAATCCTCGGCGGGTGGGAGGCCAGCGGTATCTGGGCGATGCGAACCGGCCGTCCTCTGAACATCACCATTTCGCGCAGTACGGCCGACCTTCCGGACGGCAACAGCCGGAGCCCGCGGCCTAATCTCGTCCCCGGCGTTCCCATCTACCCGGCGGGCGGCCGAACTTTCGCTCAGTGGCTCAATCCCGCCGCTTTCGCCATCCCAGCCAGCCGGACCTGGGGCAACCTCGGGCGTCACACTGCCCGCGGTCCCGGGATGGCGCAAGTGGACTTGTCGCTCCAGAAGCGGAACAAGTTGACGGAGCGGACAGAACTTGTGACGCGCATTGAGGCTTTCAACCTCTTCAACCGCGTAGCCGCGGGCAACCCGGGCACCACCCTCACTTCGCCGGAAAGCTTCGGCCTGGTTTCCAGCGGGTTGAACCGCACCATCGGCACCGGCACATCGCGGCAGTTGCAGTTGGCGTTGCGCTTGAATTTCTGAGCGCGGCGTCTACGTCAATCTACAGCGGCCCCGCGGGGCGGACCTGATCCGCCCCGCGGGGTTTTTCTTGTCGAATGGGCCCGCGGCGGACGTGGGTCGAGAGATGGCGCCGCGCATGGCCGGTGTAGAATGCTCGTTGGACTCGGTGGCCAGCCCGTTGCGCGCGGAGCCTGCCCGCCCGCGGCCACCGCTTGCGAGAGCCTCTTCACCAAACAAGGAAGGACGAATCGAACCGAATGACGAAGAACTATGGCGAGAGTTTGCGGAGATTCTGGCTGGCATTGCTCCTGTGCGCCGGTCCGCTGTGCGCGGGAACCACTTATTACCTGGACTGCGGTGCGGGGCGCGATGCGCAGCCCGGCACTTCCCAGGCTACCGCCTGGGGCACGGTGGAGGCTGTTAACGCTCGTACTTTCCAGCCCGGAGACGCGATCCTGCTGAAGCGCGGCACGCGCTGCGAGGGCATGCTCTGGCCGAAAGGCTCCGGCCGTGAGGGCGCGCCCATCAGGATCGGAGCTTATGGCCGCGGACCATTGCCGGTGATCGAGGAGCGCTCCCGGGAAGCCGCGCTGAAGCTGTTCAGCCAGCAGTACTGGCATATAGAGTCGGTCGAAACGC
>JBBIND010000086.1:0-5782 GCA_037444075.1 Acidobacteriota bacterium
TGTCTGGGAGAGGTTGCTGTTCAGCCTGATTCTGTCGGCCGGCCGGTCCGAAGACCGGTCGGCCAAACCGGTTACTTCTTCCTGAGGCCCTTCTTGGCAGGCGGCGGTGGGGCGGGCCAGCCGGAGACGTTGCTCCGCTCGACTTCGAAAGTCAGGTTGAAGGGTTCGGTGGAAAACTCCTGAGGAACGCCTTCGAACTCTATTTCCGTGCCGGGAGGCGCGGCGTTCGGAAACGCCGTATCCAGCTTCAACGTGACCTCAGGCGTGTCGTCCGAGGCAAGCGCAACAGCGACTTCCCTGGGTCTGGCCGCCGGAGTGCCGGAGACCACTTTACCCCTCAGCTTGGGCAGTGCGGCGTTCTTGACCCTTTCGTTGAAGTACTGCATGCCATCGGGTCCGGCGAGTTCCTTCTTGATGCCCAGCCAGAGCGCCAATTGGGGATTCGACGCGCGCAGTTCCTCCTCTCGCCGGTAGGCGATCTCCGCCGCCGACTCGATCTTGAAGTCTTCCGGAGGGAATGCCCGGGTCTGGGCAATTCGGATAACGTCAGCCAATCCGCTCTTATCGCCGTGGTAGTTCGTGTACACGCGCTCCAGGTAGGTCTGGATCTGCTTGCGGTTGGCATCCGGCATGGCGCCTTCACCGGAGAAGTGGGCGGCACGCGCGAAATGGAACAACGCGGCGGACTGCTTTTCGGGGATGCGTTGCGCTGCGATAACCGTGCCGAGCCAGTAGGAAACCTGCCCGTTGTTCGGGTTGCTGCGCAAGGACTGGGCAAATTCCTTCTCCGCCTCGTCATTGTTCTTGCGGTTCATCGCTATCCAGCCCAGCGTCGTGTGCGCAATGGCCTCCAGGTTGGCACGCTCCTTCTTCCAGGCGTCCTCCGGGGTCGTGGCGGGACGCTTGTCCGGAGCAAAGGTCTCCTCCAGGGCGCTCAACAACCCGCGGGCGGCTTTGGAGCCGGCATCCAGGCGCCCGGGCGAGGTGTCCGCCAGGGATATGGTCAGCACGGTCATCCAGTAGAGCCCCTGGATGTTCTTGCCGTCGATCTTCACCAGCCCTTCGGCGGCCTCAAACATCTTCGCGCCCTGCTGCAAGGCTTGGTGGGTCTGGATGTAGAAGAGTTGGCGCTCCAAGGCGTAGTCTGAGCCTGGATACTTTTCTTTCCAGGAATCCAGCAGGGCGAGCCTCTTGGCCGCGTCAGCCTCTTTGGAGATGGACGCGTACAGATCGTACTCCGCCCTGTCTTTCCAGTTCTTTTGTGGAGCCTGGCCCCAGGCGGTGACTCCCAGCGCCGCCGCGATCACGGCTGCCACGGTCACCCTCATATACTTTTGAAGCAGCACAAGTAGCCTCCTGCTAGATCTAATGGTCAGCCGCGCCCGAGGTAGTCGAATCCCCGCAGCGAACCAACCGAGTTTGCGCCCGGCAGCCATGCCGAGCGTGCAATTGCGGAGTATATCCAAATCAAAGTCAATCCCGCAACCGTTTCCCTCTCCGCAAGTGGGTGTGTCAATCTTCTCTCGGCATGTTAGATGCGCACGAGGCAGGTTGTGTTTCGGTTCTCCACTCGATGTGCTAGAATCCGACCTTTCCTATGCGCTACGCCGACCTGGCAGTGATCTTCCTTTACCTGGGCGGGATCACCTGGTTCGGCGCCCGTTTCAGGCACTCTCAGAAGACTCTGAAGGACTACTTCCTGGGCGGGCGCAAGACTCCCTGGTGGGCGATCGCTTTTTCGATTGTCTCCACCGAAACCAGCACCCTCACGCTCATCGGCACGCCGGCTCTGGCGTTTGCCGGCAACCTCGGCTTCCTGCAAGTGGCGCTGGGCTACCTGCTGGGGCGGCTCATCATTTCGTTTCTGTTCCTGCCGCACTATTTCCGCGGGGAAATGTACACAGCCTACGAGTTGATGAGCGCCCGCTTCGGCCAGAGGCTGCGCAAGCTGACCGCAGGCTTGTTCCTGGTCTTGCGCGCGCTCGCCGACGGGGTCCGCATTTTCGCCATCTCGCTGGTGGTGTCCATTGTCCTGGGCACGGGCGAACTGGTTTCGATCTTTCTGATCCTCTGCCTGACGATCTTCTACACCTTCGAGGGCGGCCTTCAGGCGGTCATCTGGACGGAAGTCGTCCAGATGTTCCTTTACGTAGCGGGCGGATTGGTGAGCTTTTTCGTAATTCTGAACAAAGTGTCCGGCGGCTGGGAACACGTCGTGGCGGTGGCAGGGGAAGCGGCCAAACTGCAGGTGTTCGATTTCAGTTTTTCCCTGACTCCTGAATTCTTTTCGCGCACTTATACCTTCTGGGCGGGGTTGATCGGCGGATGCTTCCTCACGACTGCCAGCCATGGCACTGAACAGATGCTGGTGCAGCGCCTGTTGGCGGCCCGGAACCTGGTGGAAAGCCGCGTGGCTTTGATCACCAGCTGGGTGGTGATTCTGTTTCAGTTCACGCTCTTCCTGCTGATCGGGACCACGCTTTTCGTCTACTTCGCGGACAACCAACTGCCGGCGCCGTCTCCGCTCGACAGGCTCTATCCCGAGTTTGTCTGGAACCAGTTGCCCGTCGGAGTGTCCGGGCTGGTGATTGCCGCCATCCTCGCGGCAGCCATGTCCACGCACAGCGCCGCGTTGAACTCATTGGCCTCGACGACCATCATGGATTTCTACCGGCCCATCAGCGAGCGCCGAAGAAGCGTTCCGCATACCGATGCAGAGCTGCTTCGCAAGGCTCGCTTTGTGACCATTGCCTGGGGCGGCGTGCTGCTGCTGATTGCCTGGCTGGCACGGCAATGGGGCTCCGTGCTGGAAGCGGGGCTGGGCATCGCCTCCGTGCTGTACGGTTCCCTGCTGGGAGTGTTCCTGCTCGGGGTGCTCACGCGTAAGCCCAAGGAGAACGCCGCCATGGCCGGCATGGTGGCGGGGTTCGTGGTGATGCTGTACGTAAGATTCGGCACTTCGATCGCCTGGACCTGGTACGTGCTGATCGGCACAACCGTAACGTTCGCGGCAGGCTGGCTATTCTCGCAGGCGCAAAAGGACAAACATGCTTGAGAACCAAACCGGCACACTGACGCGCGCCCTGGGCACCTGGAGCGCCATCTCGATCGTGGTGGGCACCGTCATCGGCAGCGGGATCTTCCTGGTCCCGAAGTCCATGATTTTGAGGGTCGGTTCGCCGGAAATGGTGTTCGTCGTGTGGATCTTCGGCGGGCTGCTCATGCTCGCCGGAGCGCTGACCTACGCGGAACTCTCTGCCGCCCTGCCGGAGGCCGGCGGAGAATATGTTTATCTCCGTGAAGCGTATGGCCCCTTCTGGGGCTTTCTCTACGGATGGACGCAGCTCTGGGTTGCCAAGAGCGCCTCCATCGCCACGCTGGCGACGGCCTTCTTCTACTTCCTGGCCCATTTCTGGCCGGATCTGGAGCGCCCGTTTTACACGATCAACCTGCCCATCGGACCCGGAGGCGGACCGTTGGAGCTTACTTTTGGCCAGCTTCTGGCGATGGCCGTCATCCTCTTCCTGGCGGCCGTCAACTACTGGGGCGTCAAGGTAGGCGGTGAGGTACAGGTAGCCATGACCGTGCTCAAGGTCGGTCTGATCGCCGGGCTCATCGTCGTCGGCCTGACCTCCAGCCAAGGCTCGACGGCGAACTTCCAGACAAGCGTCCCGGCCGTGGGAGGCTTGGCGGGTTTCTTTGCGGCGCTGGTGGCAGCACTGTGGGCCTACGACGGTTGGAACAACGTGAGCATGGCGGCGAGCGAAGTGCAGCGGCCGCAGCGGAATCTCCCGATTGCGCTGATCGCCGGCACGCTCATCGTCATCGTCATCTATCTACTCACCAACCTCGCCTATTTCTATGTCCTCTCGAGCGAGCAAGTGGCCGGAAGTGACCGTGTGGCCGCGGAGATGATGAGGCGCATTCTAGGCTCGCCGGGTGCGGCGGCAGTGAGCCTGGCGGCGATGGTCTCGATCTTCGCCGCGCTGAACGGGTCCATCCTCTCGGGCTCCCGAGTACCTTTCGCCATGGCGCGCGACGGCCTGTTCGTCCCGAGCCTGGCTTACATCAGCCCAAAACACCATACGCCCGCAGTCGCCATCTTCACGCTGAGCGCGTGGGCGGCGCTGCTGGTCCTGAGCGGCCGCTTCGAGGAGCTGTTCACGACAGTCATCTTTGCCAGCTGGATCCTGTACGGGATGACCGGAGCCGCGGTGATCGTGTTGAGGCGCAAGCAGCCGCACCTTGTGCGCCCCTACCGCACCTTGGGTTATCCGCTCGTACCGGCAGTGTTCGTCGGCGTGGCCTGCTGCCTGCTCATCGCCACGCTCCTCAGTTCACCGCGCGAGTCCCTGCTCGGTCTGGTTATCATTTTGGCGGGTTTCCCCTTCTATTTCTACTGGAAAAGGCGGTCTCCGAAAGCCTGAAAATTTTCGGTTTGTCGGCTAATTGAGGGGTCAAACGTGCAATCAGGCCGCGTAAAGTACTAGTAGTAACGGTAGCCAACTTTCGGAATTCAGAACGAGCCTCTTGATTTTCTGTGCTTTCCTGAGATATTAAGAGAGTAAGGATCCGGCAGGGGTTGGAGCCTGTGTTCCGTTTTCGGAACGACTGCCTGAAGGAGCGCGTCCGATTAATGGAGTGTTTTTTATGGATATCGCCAGAATCTTAACAGAATTGCGCCAGGAACGGGAACAGATTGAAGAAGCCATCCTGACGCTGGAACGGCTGACTGCAGGACGTGGAAAGCGTCGTGGCCGGCCACCTGCCTGGCTGTCTGCTCTCAGGAAGCAGGAACGCGAAGCAGAGAAGGACCGCACGTCGAACGGCAACGCCGACTCTCCACGGGCGGGCGCGCGCTGACAGGCCCGCGAGCCGGCAGCACACCGATGCTGGCGGCAGGTGGGCGGTTCCTCCGTATTTTTGGCGCTGTGAGTAAGCGGACGAGGCTCGCTGCGCTGAGAGTCAAAGCTGGTCTATTCGCTACCTCAAATCAGTAAAGCAAGTAGGCGCGCCGGGTCTCCAGGAAGCCGGCTAGCTCATCCGCGAGCCGCTGGGCCAGCAGCCGTGGGTCTTCTCCCGCCTGGAGGCTCTCGATGGTGCGGCGGTTGCCGATCAAGCGAGCGTTCAGTTCCCACTTGACCTGACCAGGGTAGAGTTTCTCCAACGCAGCGGCTATTTCCAAACCCAGCCGGACGCTCTGAAAGACCTCCCGCTCAGTGATGACAAACCTCACACCCTCAATCTGCTTTCCGGCGAATCGCGAAGCATCGGGCGTGAGGCGTGTCGGGTAGAAGCGCACGCCGGGAACCTGGCGCGCGTTAAGGTACGCCGCCAGTTCGGGACCCTTGATCCAATCCGCCCCAATCTGCTCAAAAGGGCTGTCCGTGCCGCGGCCGACGGAGTAGTTTGGCAGGTATTCCAGCATTGCCACGCCGGGGTAAAGCAAGGCGGCGTTGAGGCTTCGCATGTTCGGCGAGGGGTTGATCCAGGACAAACCGGTGGAGTCGAACCAGTCGCCGCGCTGCCAACCTTCCATGGCGATCACTTTCAGATTGGCCTTCAGCTTTCGCTCTGCGTTGGCCAGGCGGGCGATTTCGCCGAGAGTCATGCCGTGCCGCAGTGGCAACGTGCAGCAGCCGACGAAGCTCTCCAGTTCCTGGTCGAGGAGCGGACCCTCGACGTGCACTCCGTTGATCGGGTTCGGCCGGTCCAGAACGAGGAATGAAATGCCCAGTTTCCCGGCTTCCTCCATCGCATACAGCATCGTGCACATGTACGT
>JBBIND010000086.1:5842-15947 GCA_037444075.1 Acidobacteriota bacterium
GGTCCAGAACGAGGAATGGAATGCCCAGTTTCCCGGCTTCCTCCATCGCATACAGCATCGTGCACATGTACGTGTAAAAGCGCGCGCCGACGTCCTGCATGTCGAACACCAGTACGTCCAGGCCACGCAGCATCTCGGGCGAGGGTCTACGGTTGCTGCCAAGGTACAGGCTCCAAATGGGAAGTCCGGTGACTTCGTCTTTGCCGTGGGCTACTTTTTCGTGATCATCGCGGCCTCCGAGACCGTGTTCCGGCGAAAAAAGAGCGCTGATCTTGACGCCCGCCGCCAGCATCAGATCAATGTTCCGCTTTCCTTCGCGGTCCAATCCGGTGTGATTCGTGATCAGACCCACGCGCCGTCCCTGGAGTTCGTCAAACCGCCGGGCGGCGAGAACATCCAGGCCCGTGAGCGTCCTTCCGTTGCGGGCTACGGGCCTACGCGCGTTGGCGACGGTTTCGTTGTACCCCGTGAGGCTGACGCCGGCGAGGTTGACACCGAACGAGGCGGCTGCAATCGAAGCCACGCGCCCGCGCAGCGACGTGATGGCGGGACGCCGCTTGGGGTGGACACTGTTCGCCAGAAGGACGACATAGGATTCCGTCTGGGGGTCGATCCAGAGCGACGTGCCGGTGAAGCCGGTGTGGCCGAACGAGCCCACGGGAAACAACTCGCCTCGGTTGCCGGAGTAAGGCGAATCGATATCCCAGCCGAGTCCCCGCAGGACGGGCTGGAATCCGGGCGACTGCGGCGTGGTCATCTTGCGCACGCCTGCCTCGCTCAAGATACGCACACCGGATCTTTGGCCCAGGCCAAGGATCATCTCGGCGTAGCGCGAAAGGTCATCGGCGGTCGTAAACAGGCCGGCGTGGCCGGTGAGTCCCTCCATGGCCCGCGCCACTTCATCGTGGACGACTCCGCGCAGCGGTTCCCGGAAACCGGCCGGCCGCTCCGTCGGAGCGATGCGGGAGACGAGCGAAGCAGGCGGCACGAACATGGTGTCCGCCATGCCAAGCGGTTCATAGATCCGCTGACGGCAGAACTCGGGAAGGTTGTTGCCGCTAACCCGGCGCACGATCTCACCCAGCAAGATGTAGTTGACATCGCTGTAAATGAAGCGCTCTCCCGGCGCTGCGACGGGCTTCTCCGTCAGAGCCTTGCTGATCCCGGTAGCGTATCCTCCCCACGGCGTCTTGATGTCCAGCGTGGGACGCAGGCCTGAGAAATGAGCCAGCAGGTGACGCACCGTGACTTCGCTTTGGCCGGCCTGGAACTCGGGCAGATAGTCGATTACGCGGTCGTTGAGGCGCAGGCGCCCTTCCTCGAGCAGGATTGTGGCGGCGGTGGCTGTGGCGACGACTTTGGTCAAGGAGGCCGAGTCGAATACCGTGTCCTCGGTCATCGGCTCGCGAGCCGGTGTCAGGGACCGCGCACCGTACGCTTTCCGATAGATCACGCGCCCCTGACGCCCGATCAAGACCACCGCCCCGGGCACCTGGTCGGCCTCAATGGCGCGGGTGATCGCGGCGTCCACATCGGCCAATCCGCGGAATTCCGTGTTGCTCCAGGCTGTAACGGCCAAGGCAAGAACAGCGAGTCTTTTCAAGCAAACCTCCCGGCAATCTCTTCCATTTTTGCGGCCAACTGGACGTCAAGCTCGGTGATGCCGCCCGCGTCGTGCGTAGTAAGGTCGATGGAGACACGGTTCCAAACGTTGCACCATTCCGGGTGGTGGTTCAAGCCCTCAGCCATGACAGCCGCCGCCGCCATGAAACCGAAGGCGTGAGCGAAATCAGTGAAGGTGTACTCCCGGTGGAGTTTCCCCTCTTTCAGCCGCCACCCTGCGAGGGATTCGAGGGCGGACTGAATTTCGCTTTCGGTCAGCTTCCGGGGACGAGCCATGCATCCATCTTAGTCACGCCTTCCCGTAAATGGGGATGAGCGCGCCGTTGACGTCACCGCTGGCCTCGCAAGCCAGCCACAACAGCAATCGTGCAATCGATCGCGGAGTGACCCAGGCGGCAGGATCCGCGTCCGGCATGGCGGCGCGGTTGCCAGGCGTGTCGATGACGCTGGGCAGAACAGCGTTGGCAGTGATGCCGCTGCCTTTGACTTCCGCCGCCACCGATTGAATGAGCGCGTGCAAGGCCGCCTTGGACACGCTGTACGCAGCCAACCCTGGCGACGGATCCAATCCCGGGCGCGACCCGATGGCGAGAATGCGGCCACGGCCGGCCCCTTGCATGGCCGGCAGAGCGGCTCGTATGGTGAGCCAGGCCGACTTCAGGTTGATCGCAAGCATGCTCTCCAGCGTTGCCGCCGGAGTTTCGGCTACGGGCTGTCCCCCCGCGAAGCCCCCCACCAGATGCACGAGCACGTCCAATCGGCCGGTTTCGTCCAGAGCGCGACGGATGGCCTTGCTTGCGCCCTCTTCCGTGGTCAGGTCTGCCCTGACGGGCGTGAACCCGGCGCAGGCTGAATCGGTGTCTTCCCAGTGGCGAGCCACACCGTAGACCACGGCGTTGGCGAGCGTAAACGCCTCCGTCACCGCCGTCCCCAGCCCTCCGTTGGCTCCCGTGACCACCACCACTTGCCCTGTAAGATCCGTCATGCCATTCAGTTTAGCGGTTCGTGGAAGCAGCGCCGGGCGGCTCACCCGGGTACTAAGATAGAAGCGTGCCGGATTGCCTGCCGCGATTGAGGACGAATCTCGATTTCATGCCGTCGCCCTCGCCCGAACAGCCCGGGCTGCTGATTCGTGATCCTTACCAGTATTCGGACCGCATGCTTCTGATTCCCCCGGTGCTGGTCCAATGCCTCCGGTTCTTCGACGGCGAGTCTGCGGAGAACGACTTGCGGGAGTTCCTGGTGCGGCTCACGGGGCAGTTGCAGGTCAGCGAGGCGATCACAGGTTTGCGAACGGCGCTGGAGCAGGCAGGGTTTCTCGAAGACGGCACGTACCTGGAATTCCGTGGGAAGCGCTACCGGAGCTTTGCTGCCGCGGAGGTCCGTGAATCCACACTGGCCGGCGGCGCCTACCCGGAGCAATCCGGCGCGCTGAACAAGTTGCTCGACGAGTGCCTCGCTGAGGCCCCTCAGGAGACGCCGCCCGGCAACCTCATTGGGATTGCTGCGCCACACGTCAGCCTGGAAGGCGGCGGAGCCTGTTATGGGTCGGCCTATGGAGCGCTGCCTCCGGATTACCGCGAGCGCGTCTTCGTGATCCTGGGCACGTCGCATTACGGTGAAAACGGGCGTTTCGGACTGACCCGGAAGCCCTTCCGCACGCCGCTCGGGGATGCGCAGACCGAAACCAGCCTGGTGGACCGTCTGGTGGGCGAGGCGCCCGATGCCGCCGTGCTCGAAGATTACTGCCACGCGATCGAACATTCCATTGAGTTTCAGGTGGTCTTCCTGCAGCGGCTCTTCGGTCCACAGGTCCGCATCCTGCCCGTATTGTGCGGTTCGTTTGCCCACAGCCTGGAAGACGGCAGCATGCCCGAGGGTGATCCCGCCGTGCGCCAGTTCCTGGAGACGCTGAAAGCACTGGCGCAGGATGAAGGTTCAAGATTGTCCTGGGTTCTGGGCATCGACCTCGCGCACATGGGGCGCCGTTACGGAGACAGTTTCTCCGCCAGAGCGGGCGAAGGGCTGATGGACGAAGTGCGGGAACGCGACCTCAGCCGCCTCCAACGAGTCTGCGAAGGTGACCCGCAGGGCTTTTGGGGCGAGATCCAGAACTCACAGCGGGAGCTGAAGTGGTGCGGCGCCGCTCCGCTCTACACATTCATGAGCGCCGTGCCGGGGACCCGGGCCCAACTGCTGCGCTACGAGCAATGGAACATCGATCCCGATAGCGTCGTGAGCTTCGCCGCTCTGGCGCTCACCCGCTGAACGCATCAGGGGCGCACGCGCGGCTCAGGCGGAGCGCCCCGGTGGACGTCTTCAAACCACGCCTGGTAATCGCGTTTCATGGCTTCCGCCTGCCCCGACGATTGAACGATGAGGTTCCGCTCTTCGCCGATGTCCTTTTCCAGGTGAAACAGATACTCCTGACCACGATTGTCATGCAGGTACTTCCAGCCCGAGCGGACCATCGCTTTCCAGCGCCCGCTGCTCTCAGGCGGGAAGTAGTGGAAGTAGAGGGTGTCCCGTTTCAACGGGCGCCCGTCTCGCGCCGCCGCCAGCAGGCTGACGCCGTCCAACTTGAGGTTAGCAGGCGCAGCCACGCCGGCTATTTCGAGCGCCGTCGGAAACAAGTCCATGCCGGCTGCCATGTGCCTGCGTAAAGCGCCCTGCGGCAAATGAGATTTCCAATTCGCCACAAGCGGAGACCGTATACCGCCCTCCCACAGCGTTCCCTTGGTGCCCCGGAACGGGGTGTTGCGGGCGATTTCCGGCACACCGCCGTTGTCGCTCATGAAGAAGACGGCGGTGTTCTCCGTCAAACCTCGCCGCTCGAGATGTTGCAGGATGCGCCCTACTTGCTGGTCGAGCGATTCCACCATGGACTTGTAGACCGCCCTGGTTCGATTCGCCTTCCGCGTCCTCTCTTCGTCGCCCGCCGTGGCGGCATCCAAGGGCCCCTGGAAAGGATCGTGCGGCGCGCTAAACGGCACGTAGAGGAAGAACGGCTGTTCGCTGTGGCGGTCGATGAAAGCCATCGATTCGTCCGCAATCAACTCCGTCATGTAGCGCTTGTCACGGATGGGCTCTTCGTTGCGCCAGAGGTCAGGCACCCCCAGCCGGTCCGTGTGCTGGAAATAGTCCACGTTGCCGGCGACGAACCCGCAGAAATAGTCGAAGCCCTGCCGCGTGGGGAAATACTCGCGCGGGTAGCCGAGATGCCATTTGCCGATGATGCCGGAGGCGTAGCCGTGCGGCTTCAGCACTTCGGGCAGAAGCATGGCGTCCAGCGTCATGCCCCGGTCCTTCTCACGGGCGTTGATGACGTGTCCGATACCGGCGCGCTGCTGGTAGCGCCCGGTCAGCAGCGCGGCCCGCGTGGGGCTGCAAACCGGCGCGTTCGCGTAGGCATGCTCAAAGCGGACGCCTCCCTGCGCCAAGCCATCCAGATGGGGCGTGCGGATGTCCGTGCAGCCGTGGAAACCGAGGTCTCCGTAGCCGAGGTCATCGGCCAGCATGATCACGATGTTCGGCCGGGCAGGTTTGGCTCGGGCGCTCCGCAGCGCCAAAGGTACGCCTGCCAATGTCTTAAGCGCTTCGCGTCTGTGCATAGTGCGTCCGCCTGAAACGTAATGGCGGCGGCTCAACCTCGACGTTGGCGTGACCGCAGCCGCGGACAGTCTATCATGGCTCCGGAAGGCAACCCAAAACACATCCGGAGATCACGATGAAGGCTGGCATGGCCGTTTACGATACGCACGCGCACCTTGGCGCCGCCCGTCACAGCGGGCGCCGCATGGACAGCAAGACGCTCCAGAAGCGCGACATTCTCTGGAACACGGCCGCGAGCTTATTTGATAGCCCGCCTGAAGGCCCCGAGTCCAACTCCGGCTAAAGCGGCCGAACCACGGACAACTCCCGCAGGTAGTCAAACAGGGTCTGCGGGCTAAGCACGCCGCCGCCCAAGCCGCTGGCCTTGACGCCTGCGTAGGGGACGCCGTAAGGAAACACGTTGTGGGCGTTGATCCAGCTGTTGCCGGCCACCATGGCCTCCGCCACGCGGTCGGCGCGGGCCGCGTCCTTGCTCCACACGCTGTTGGCCAACCCGTAGTGAGACCGGTTCACCAGATCCACGGCCTCTTCCTCCGAGCCGAACTTGAGCAGATACGCCACGGGGCCGAAAATCTCTTCCCGGCAGGCGACGTTCTCGTGAGAACCCGCGAGCAAGGCGGCCTGGACGTAGTAGCCGGCTTCCCTGCCCTTCACTTCAGCCGGACCGCCCGCCAGGACCGCTTCGGCGCCTTCCTGAACGCCGCGATCCAGGTAGCCCAGCACGCGATCTTTCTGCTTCAGGCTGATGAGCGGACCCATTTCCGTCTCCGCGTCGCGCCCGTAACCGATGCGGACTTGCCCCATGCGCTGCGTGGCAACATCCACAAACCGGTCATAGATCTTCTCGTGGATCAGCCACCGCGTCGCCGTGCAGCAAACCTGTCCGGTATTGAGCGTGACGGCGCGAGTCAGCGCGTCGGCTGTCTGGGCCAGGTCCACGTCCTCAAACACCACGGCGGCGCCCTTGCCGCCTAGTTCCAGCTTGACGGGAACCAGGTTGCGGGCGCAGGCTTCTCCAACCAGACGGCCTACTTCGGGTGAACCGGTGAAGCCGACCCGGTCGAGGCCGGGATGACGCGACAGCGCGGCCCCCGCGCGCTCCCCCACTCCCGTCACGATGTTCACCACACCGGCCGGAATGCCGGCGGCCCCCACCAGTTCGCCCAGGTAAAGGCTGCTGAGCGAAGCATCCTCGGCGGGCTTGAGAACTACCGTATTGCCAGCCGCCAACGCGGGCGAAAGATTCCAGCCCGCCAGCAGGAAGGGGAAGTTCCAGGGCAGTATGAAGCCGCAGACCCCGTAGGGTTGTCTTACGGTGCGAGCCTCATGCCGTGACACGGGGATGGGTTCGCGGTAGCGCGCCTGCACGGCCAGGTCCGCGTAGTAGCGCAGGCTCTTCGGGAAACTGGCCACATCTCCGACAGCCTGCGCGAGCGGCTTGCCGACGTCGAGCGATTCCAGTTGTGAAAGCGTCTCGGCGTGGTCTTCGATCAGATCCGCCAGCCGGTGCAGATGGACGCCGCGCTCGTTCGGCGTCAGCCTGGCCCAGCCGGAGTCGCAGAACGCACGGCGGGCGGCGGCGACGGCTTCCGCCACGTCGTCCTCGCCCGCGTCGCAAATGCGGCCAATCACTTCGCCGCGGCCGGGGTCGTAGACATCCAGAAGATCGGCTTGGGGGTCTTTCTTCCATTTCCCCCCGATGAAGTGGCCACGCGGCAACTCCTCGAGGTACTTTTTCACGCCCGGCGAAACGGGGTTCTTATCAGAGCTTGGCATTCGGCATCCTCCTCTCTGGCGCACAGGGTTCCCGAGGCGCGGACAATACCTGCGCGCACGGTCCCCGCGGTATTATACAGGGCTCTACGACTGTTCGAGTTCGAGAGGAGCACCCGCGATGGAGTGGTTTGATCTTGTTCGTGCCCGTCATTCAGTGCGCGCCTTTGAGGCGCAACCCATTGAACCTGAAAAACTCCAGGCCATTCTCGAAGCTGCCAATCAGGCCCCTTCGGCCGGAAATCTTCAGGCCTACGAAATCTACGTATGCCGGCAGCATGAGCGAAAACGAGCGCTGGCTCGCGCCTGCCTGGAGCAGACGTTTGTTGCTCAAGCGCCCGTGGCGCTGGTGTTTTGCACGCACGCGGAGCGCTCTTCGGAGCGGTACAGTGACCGCGGCTCACGCCTGTACACGTTGCAGGACGCCACCATAGCCTGCACGTATGCCATGCTCACGGCGACCGCCTTGGGGCTGGCCACTACCTGGGTGGGAGCGTTCCGGGACGAAGCCGTGAGGACTGTTATTCAGGCTCCGCCGCACTGGCTGCCCGTAGCTGTCCTGCCGGTGGGCTATCCCGCGGAGAGTCCGCTGCCGACTTCGCGCCGCCGCCTCGAAGACCTGGTGCATTGGGACGATCCCCGTCCCTGATACCAGCGCTGTTCGGGGCTCTGCGCCCCTGGGATGCTATATTCGCCGTGTGGGTAGATTCCGTTTTCTGGTCTGGGCAGCCCTCGTGCTGGGCCTGTCCGCGGCCGTCTGGTTCCGTGAAACGCTGCTGCTGGCTGCCTGGTACGCAGTGGGCAAGAGCCCGCACTGCACTCTCGCTCGAGCGCTCGGTTCCGTGGCGCACGAACGCGAGTTGGTGCAGACCAAGGACCGTATCCTCGCCGCAAGCCGCCTCGTCAGGAAGGATGAGCACGATTTCAGGCTGTGGGAGACGCCCTTCGGTCCGTTCTGGATTCCGCCGGGCCATGACTACATGCTTCCCTACAACCTGGCCGAACTTGAAAACGGCATCTACCGTTCGGAAGAGGTGGACATACGGCCTGGAGACGTCGTCCTCGATTGCGGAGCCAATGTGGGAGCCTTCACTCGTGAGGCTTTGAAACGGGGCGCCCGGCAGGTCATCGCCATCGAACCGGCTCCAGAGAACCTCGAGTGTCTGCGGCGCAACCTGGCGGCGGAAATCGATCAAGGGCGCGTAGTAGTCTACGCCAAGGGCGTATGGGACAAGGAAGACACGCTCACGCTGTACGTCAATCCTGCCAACCCGGGAGCTGACAGCTTTGTCTGGCAGGCAAAGGGTTCGCAGGCGGTCGTCGACGTCCCTCTCACGACCATCGACCGGCTGGTAGCGGAACTCAACCTGGAGCGCGTGGACTTCATCAAGATGGACATCGAGGGCGCCGAGTTGAAAGCGCTCGAGGGAGCCCGGGCAACCCTGGCGAGATTCCGCCCCCGCCTGGCGCTTTCTTCATATCATGAAGCGGACCATCCGAAGCTGATTCCGGAAGCCGTGCGCCGTGGCTGGGACGGATACCGCGGCGTGTGCGGCCCTTGCGCGAAAACCGAGACCGTGATCCGGCCCGACGTTATCCTGTTCCGCTAGCCTGAAACCGCGTCGTCAGAGTTGCTGCACCAGCATGAGCGCGTAGTAGCCCATGAGGCAGATGGTGAGCACGGAAGCGCTCCACAGAGCCCAGGTAATCCAACGCCGGGGCACGACCTCCGCGGGCAGCCGCCGGTAGCGCAGGTAGAGCGCGCTCACCGCTATCGGAGTGAGCATGATGGCTTGCGCCACGCCCCCCGCCTTCACCATGGACACAGGCGACTGAATCACCAGGAACATCCCCGCCGCGCTCGCCGCCAGGCCTACTACAAACCCGTTTCGATAGCGCAGCCGCGCCCGGTAGTCGCCCGCCTCAAAGCAGCCCAGCAGCCGGCACAGGTCCGCCCCCACGCGCGCTTCGGAGGCGGTGGCCGCGAAAATGGTTCCGTAGAGCGTCACGAGCGCGCCGATGAGAAACGGCCACAGTGCCCAAGGGCCGAGCGTCTCCGTGTACATGTTGGAAAGCACGGGGATCATGTCCTTGGCCGCCGGGACCAGGTTCCGCGTGTGCAGGATGCCCGCTCCCAAAAGGTAGAACGCCGCGGTCGCCACGGTGTAAATGAACATGGACGCGAGGATGTCCACATGCATCACGCGCGACCAGCCTAAGGCCCGCAGGCGCCATGCCGGGCCTGATTCGCGCCGACCGGTAAACCGGGCGTACCCTTTTTCAACGCACCAGTAAGGGTACATGAACAACTCGGAGGCGCCCACGCCCGTGATGCCGAATACCGCGATGGCCGTGGTCAGCCCGCCCTCCGGCAACTGGAACTTCAACCCATCCAGCACTTGGGCCCAGGAGAAATCCTCCGGCCGGCGCGTCAGCACCAGGGCGGCCAGGAAGGTGAGCATCGTAAACAGGGCTACTTTGAGGGTGGCCAGCCGCTCGATGCGTTCATAACCTCCACCCAACAGGAGCACCAGCGTCAGCGCCAATAAAAGAACCACCCAGACGGTGACCGGCACGGCAGGATAAAGCTGGTTGAGCACCTGCGCCACGCCGCCGAACATGGCGCCGACCTGAAACCGCGTCATGCAGATCATCAGCAGCCATCCCCAAACCACCCAATTGACCTTCCAGCGGGGACCCGGGAGGTAGTTCATGCCCGCCAGGCCCGTTTGGCCGGTGGCGATGCTGTAGCGCCCGAGTTCCGCCTGAATGGCGGGCTTCAGGAAACAGCTCAGGACGATGACCCACAAAGCGGCATAGCCGACTTCGGCGCCGAGCGTGGTAGTGGCGATCAGTTCCCCGGACCCGACGATGGAAGCCGCCAGGATCATGCCGGGGCCAATGCGGCGCAAAGTAGGCAACAATCCCTGAGGCGGCTCGGCTACTTCGTCGGCGTGATATGCATAGGGGTCGCGAACCTCGGTGTTCGTCGGCGCGGTGGTTGACATTCTCCGTTACTGTATAGGTTTGTCCCGCCGGGAGCAACGCGGCGCCGGCGCTTGCGGCGCCGGCGCTTGACATGGCCGGCCGGTTCGCT
>JBBIND010000087.1:0-13134 GCA_037444075.1 Acidobacteriota bacterium
GTCGTGGCTGCAGACCACGCGCGGCTCCACGTGGCGCGCGCGGTGTGATTCCTCGTGGTGGTGTCCGGGTTCTGCCCTCCGACCATCTGGAAGGCCTCCACCTTTTGAAGGACGAAGTTGTAGCGCAGCGCCAACTGGCCTCGGCCGGTCCCCAAAGGCTGATCCAGTCCGGCGCTGAAGCGGTCATTGTCGATGTTCTGAGGCGCGTTCGTATTCAGCGCGCGCGGGTTGACGTCCGTGCGGTTGGGCGCCACATCAGGATAAGCAGCGAGGATGCGCAGCACCATGGCGCGCGTGGCCGGGTCGGTGGTCAAGGGGGTTCGCTCCTCGGGCGTCGGCACCAGCACGTTCCCGTTCACCTGTCCGCGCAGCTTGCGCTGCGCCCCTGACAACGTAAGCGCCCCGTCTTTCAACGGCAACCCAAGGTTGAACCCGTAGTCATTGGTGCGGGCGGGTTGAACGTCGCCGGCCTGGAAGAACGAGCGCGCGCTGAAGATGCTGTTGTTATGAGTCCAGTTGGCGTTTCCGTGGACTCCCCGCCGCCGGTTGGGCTCCACGTGCAGCGCCGCTTTGGGCTGCCCTCCGAACTCGGTCCCGAAATAACCCTGCTCCACGCGGAAATCGGTGATTACCGTGGCGGTGGTCCCCATGCGCGTATTGAGCTCTTTGAGGACGTTATTATCGATCAGGGTCATGCGGACGTTCTCATTGCGCCTGCCCTCGCCCCCGGACGCGTCCACTTCCCCCAGCAAATTCAAGGCAGCGCGCTGTGCGGCGTTGGCCTTTTCCGACTCAGCCGTGGCGGCCTCTCGGGCAGGCTGAGGAGCGCTCTCTTCCGCCCTTTCGCGAGGCGTTGCTTCGGCCGCCGGCTTAAGCGGCTGTTGCGCCTGAAGCAGTCCACAAAGAATGAGCGGCAACCCCACAGACCGAAGCAGGGCGACCACCCGGGATACTTGCATCTTTAAATCAACGCCTCCTCGAGACCGGCATCCGCCGCTGCAAAGTCGCTTGTCTTGCCGCCGTGGAAAGCCGCGCCGGACAGAAGATCCGGAGCGATGGCCAGATAACCGGCGGCTGCCGGTTCATCGGCCACCGTGCTGACCCAGCCGGTCAGCGCCTGGTTTTCGCGCATGACATCCACCGCCGCGGCATCCCCTTCACTTCCGGGTATGCGAGCAGGGGGTGAACCACCGGTTCTCATGTCTTGCCGCCTCTCCACACCTGATGGCGAGGTGATTTTTCCAGTTGTTGCCGCGCCCATTCCTGAGCGGACAATGGCGCCAGCGAAAACACGATCCCTCCTGTGAATAGTAAAGTTCCCCTCATGTAGCCAGTATAGCGGTCCGGCGGGAACGGCCTTCTGCCATCCCCGCCGGCTCCGCACCTGACAACTCCACCAGGAAGACCCTACCAGCACCGGCGCTCAGCGGGATCATTCGCCTGCGCCAGTCAGCGAGCTTAGGGCACTCGTGTTGCCTTGAATTCGCGCGGCTGGCCTTGGCCACCCTCGCGCTTGAACTGAATTTCGTTGCCTGCAACCTTCCCCGTGTAGGTCCACTTCATCTCGTTATCACCCATACGCGTGGTGACCGTGAACGAGAGCGTGTCCCCGCTGATCTTGCCATCAGCGATTGGCATCTCCTGACCCTGGCGCCCCGTGGTGGAGCCGGTCAGCTTGTCGCCATCCACCTTGAAGGTGAACACCGTTTCACGAGTTTGTCCTTCCCTGCCAGGCACTTGCGCTGTCCATTTGCCGCTGACATCGGCGGCCAGTGCCACTCCGGCCAGCGCTGTCAGCAGCGCGAACACAACTAGAACTCGGTTCGTCATCATGTGCTGAAAGACGTCCCGGCCTAGCCCTGACGTTACGGCTCCCGGGGACTTCTTTTCTCCCCAAACCTAGAAGATGACCTTGAACACGAAATTGATCTGGCGCTGCCCGTGGCCGCGTTCGGCGGTGACGCTGCCAAACGCCGTGGAAGTCGGGGAGGTGTTCGGTGAGGCGAATTGCACGTGGTTCAGCGCGTTGATGGCCTCCATGCGAAACTGCCCCCGAACCCGCTCGTTGATGGGGATGTTCTTCAGGAACGAAAGGTCGAAATTGTTGCTGCCGTCTTCCCGTATCCCACTGAAGCACAAGAAGAAAGCTCGAATGTTACCGCTGAGCTGCCGGGCCGCCGCCCGTTCGAAGCCAGCCTCGGTGTTGAACCAGCGCTCCGCCCTGCGCTTCGCAACGGGGATGGGCACGTCATGCAGATTCCCGTTGAAAATAGCGTTGCCGAAGCCCAGCGGGAAGCCGGACTGTCCTTCATAGATACCTTGCCCACGCTGGCGCTAGCCGTATCGATCAGCGGCGCCTCGCCGGTGACCACCACGGATTCGGCCACATCGCCGACCTCGAGTTGGACGTCAACCGAAAGGCGGTCCGCCACGCGCACTTCGATGATCTCGCGGATGGCGGTCTTGAAACCGGCACTTTCCACCACTACCCGATACCGTCCCGGCAGCAGGTACGGAGCTTCGTAATTGCCCTCGCTGTTGGTCTCAGCGGGGATGGCGACGTTGCTGTCGATGTTCACCGCCCGGACGCGCGCGCCCGCCACCACCCCTCCGGTGGGATCGGTGACGCGGCCGAGGATCGTGCCGCGAACCTCCTGCGCCGATAGCGCCGAGGCGAGGCAAAACAGGAGTGACGTCAGGAATTTGATGATTCGCATGACTTCTCTCGCTTTTTTGTGGAGGAGGGTATTTTACCAGCCAAAACCGGGCATGAGGCCCATGCGCAGATTTCAGCTGAATCTGCGCCCTGTTTTCCGCCCTCCAGCCTGTGATACCGTGTAGAGTTCAGCTCCTAAAGCTGCGTAGAGGAGGATTATGGAAGCCCTCGGCATGGTGGAAACAAAAGGTCTCATCGGCGCTGTGGAAGCCGCCGACGCAATGACGAAGACGGCCAACGTCGTGCTGACGACGAAAGAGTACGTCGGCGCCGGCTACGTGGCCGTGCTGGTCCGCGGCGACGTCGGCGCAGTTAAAGCCGCCACGGATGCGGGCGCGGCGGCTGCCCGGCGCGTGGGCGAACTCGTGGCCGTGCACGTGATCCCCAACCCCCACGAGGAAGTCGAAAAGATCCTCCGCGGCCCGAATAAACCACAAAAGTAGCCGGGAGTTTTTCCCGGGGGAGTTGAGACGATGGGCAGCGTCCCCTCAGCAACCGCCGGCATCACGCTATGGTTCACGATCACGATCTAGTCGCCATTCAGGAAACCCGCGCCAAGGTCCAGAAGGCCCATGCGGCGTGGCTCAAATATGCGGCGTTCTCGCAAGAGCAAGTGAACGCCGTCGTGGAGAGGATGGCGGCCGCCGGCCGGGCCAATGCGCGGCGGCTGGCCGAGCTGGCTGTCGAGGAAACCGGCTACGGCAACGTCGCCGACAAGATCACCAAGAATCTGCTGTGCAGCGACCTGTTGGCCAAAGCCATACGCAACATGCGCACGGTGGGCCTCATCCGTGAGCTTCCCGACGACAAAGTGGTGGAATACGCTGTGCCCGTGGGCGTGGTGGCCGCAATCGCGCCGACCACCAATCCCACCTCGACGGTTATCTACAAGTCGCTCATCTCGCTCAAGTCGGGCAACGCGGTTGTGATCAGTCCTCACCCCCGGGCGAAGAACTGCACGCGGGAGGCAGCGGATTTGATGCACGCCGCCGCCGTGGAAGCAGGCGCGCCGGAGGGCATTGTGCAATGCCTGGAGCACGTCTCGCTCGACGCCACTCAGGCGCTGATGCGCCACGAAAAGACCGGCGTCATTCTGGCCACCGGCGGCCATGGGCTCGTCAAGGCGGCTTACTCCAGCGGGAAGCCTGCTTATGGGGTCAGCCCGGGCAACGTCCCCGCGCTGATTGAGAAGACCGCCGACGTTGCCGACGCCGTCGCCAAAGTGGTGGCGGGCAAATCATTCGACTACGGCACGGTGTGTTCGAGCGAGCAGGCCATCGTCACCTGCAACGCCTTGCGCGAACCCGTGCTGGCCGAACTGAAGAAGCAGAAGGCCTATCTGTGCAGTCAGGCCGAAGCCGATGCGCTGGCCAAACTGCTGGTTCAACCGAGCGGCGCCATCAACCCGAAGTGCGTTGGCCAGGCTCCGGAGAAACTGGCTCAGTGGGCGGGCTTTTCCGTCCCCGCGGGCACCACCATCCTGGCTGCCGAAGTGACCGGGGTGGGGCGTCAATATCCTCTTTCGACCGAAAAACTGTCACCCGTCCTGGCCCTCTATTTTGTGGCCGATTTTGCCGCGGCCATGGATACCTGCGAGGCCATCCTCCGCTTCATGGGCCTGGGACACACCTGCGTCATCCACTCCAAGGACGATGCCCGCATCCGGCAGTTTGCACAGCGCATGCCCGCCAATCGGGTTCTGGCAAACACGTCGGGACCTCCCGGCTCAGTCGGCATCACCACGAATCTGCTGCCCTCAATGACGCTGGGCTGCGGCGCCGCGGCTGGCAACAGCACCAGTGACAACGTCGGACCCTTGCATCTGATCGACATCAAGCGCCTGGCATACGCCGTGCGGACGCCCGAAGAGGCGCTGCCCCCGGTGGAGACAATTGCCAGGGAGGCCGCGAAAACCTCCACTCAAGTGCCGATCGCTATCCCGGCGCATGCCGCTGGCTCCGTACGCGATGCCATAGCCGCGGCGGTGGAAGAATATCTCACCAAGCGAGCCGCCAAGTCCACGGCCACTGCACCCGCGCCTGCCAAGCCAGCAACTCGTGCCGCCTTAGGCGCGAGCGAGATTGCGGCGCAGGTTGTGGACAGTTTCCTGGCCACGCGAAGGTCCATCACGCAACCGCCCGTCTGCGGCATGCCCGTTCCGGCTTCTCCGGCCTCGCCGCCTGCGGCGCCCGCACCACCGGAGCCGCAAGTCGTGATTGCCGACTTCGTCTGCGAAGCGGACGTGCGGGTTGCCATGGGTTCCAACCGGAAGATCTACATTGGCCCTAAGACTATCGTTACGCCGGCGGCGCGCGAGCTCGCCGGGCAACATGATATCCTCGTCGTGGCCGAGCGTCCATGAACCAAGATCTTGACACCCTGAAAGAAGACATCCTGGCATCCCTGAAGTCGGAGGGCATTGCGCTCTTCCACGGCTTCACGCGCACGGGAGATCCGAAGGACACCGTATTCTGGGACGCAGAGCGGTATCCGGATTACAGGCTTTTCCTCGCCGCCGCCAAACGGCTCGGCATCGAGTTGGTGGTCTTCTCCCACCGCGAGCTTCGCCCCAGCGTTTTCGAAAGCATGACGGAAGAGCTGGAAACAAGCGACCTGTCTCGCGACGAGAAGCGGACCATCCAGAGGCGACTCAAAGAGTTGCGTGTGTACGAGGGCTTTACCTGCGCGCTCGAACTGTCGGTCGAGTACCAGGGGCGGCTGTATATCTACTGCCGCCGCACAGACTGGTACGACGAGATCATGGCTATGGCCGACGAAATCGAGGATGCGCAGATGGAAGACGAGGACTTGGAGGACGACTCCAAGGGCGGCTATTTTTCGCATAACTAGGCCGCCCGCCGATGCCCCGACCGGCCCGCTGGTTAATCCCCGAAATCGATAACACCGCAGTGGCCGCCCTCAGCGCGGAACTTGGCCTCAGTCTGCCTGCCTGCCGGGTGCTATGGCGGCGTGGTATTCGCGACGCCCAACAGGGACGCAGATTCCTGGACTGCTCCCTGGATGATGTGCACTCCCCGTTCCTGCTTACAGACATGCCTGCGGCTGTGGAACGCCTCAAGCGCGCTGTGCAGAACGGCGAGCGCATACTTCTCTACGGCGATTACGACGTGGACGGCGTGGTGTCCGTCGTGTTGCTGAAGAAGGCCATCGAGATGGCAGGTGGGCAGGCGGAGATACACGTTCCGCACCGCCTGGTTGAAGGCTACGGGATGCGGTCCGAGATCATCGAGCGCGCCGCCTCCGGTGGGGTCTCTCTCATCATCAGCGCCGACACAGGCATACGGGCTGCCGAGGCGGTTGCGCTGGCCGGAAAACGCGGCGTCGATGTCATCGTTACCGACCACCACCTGCCCGAAGATGTCCTGCCTCCGGCCCGCGCCGTGCTGAACCCGAACCGGCAGGATTGCACCTACCCGGAGAAGCACCTGTGCGGCGCGGGCGTCGCCTCCAAGCTGGCATGGGCGCTGTTTCAGGAAATGGGTTGGTCTTCGGAGAAGATCCGGCGTGTCAATTCGTCGTTCCTCAAACTGGTCGCCATCGCTACGGTGGCTGACGTGGTGCCACTACGCGGGGAAAACCGCGTCATCGTCCGGCAGGGTCTGGAGAACTTGCGTATGGTCAAGAACGCCGGTCTTCGCGCCATCCTGGAAACCGCCGGCCTCGCGGAAGGAGGATGCCCGACAACCGAGGACGTTTCCTACCGTATCGCGCCGCGCATCAACGCAGCCGGCCGCATGGGCGACGCAAACGAAGTGGTGGAGCTTTTCCTGACGGAAGATCTGGATCGTGCCCGGGAGGTTGCGGCGAAGTTGGACCGGATGAATCAGGAACGGCAGCAGGCTGAAAACCGCATCCTCGACCAGATTCGGAGCGAATGTGAGCGCGAACCGGTTCGCGAGGAGCAGGCTGCGCTCGTCTTCTGCGGCGAAGGCTGGCACAAAGGCGTAGTGGGCATTGTTGCCAGCCGGCTGGTGGAGCGGTTCGGCAGGCCCACGTTCGTGCTGAGCGCCGATGCTGAAACCGGGGAAGCCTCCGGGTCAGGCAGGAGCGTTCCTGCCTTCCACCTGCTGGAGGCGCTCGAAGCGATGCCGGACGTCCTGCTGCGTTTCGGGGGACACCGGCAGGCAGCGGGGGTAGCCGTGAGGACTGACCGCTTGGACGAATTCCGGAGGCGCATGGATGGCTACGCTTCCGCCCGTCTGGCGCCGGAGGATTTGCAGCCCACGCTGAAGGTTGACGCCCTGCTGGAGTTCGACGAAATCAGCGAGAAGTCCGTAGGCGAAGTCCTCTCGCTGCGTCCCTTTGGCCAAGGCAACCCGCCACCGTTGTTCGCAGTGTGCGGCGCGGAATTGGCCGCGGAACCGGTGGTCCTCAAGGAGCGCCATCTGCGGCTGAAACTGCGCCAAGGCTCGCGCAGCTACTGGGTCAAGGCCTGGAACTTCGCCGACCGCAGGGGAGAATTGATGGAGAACCGGCGCCTGGACTTCGCACTGAATTTTGAAGAAGATGCGTGCTCTCTCCAGCGTGGTTATCCCGGTTGGGCGATGGTCGTCCGGGACTTCCGTCCGGGTACTGGAAGCGGATGCAGCGGCAAATAAAGTCTGGATATGCTTCTTCATCGGGTGTATACTACGGTTAATTTTGGGACGATAAACAACTTTACTGGGAATTTAGCTGAGGAAGGGGAGATCGAATGAACCCGAGAGTTTCGCTCTTCATCGTTGTTCTGTTGGCCGTTACCACTGCGTCGGCGCAGGTAGCCACGCCCCCGCAACCGCCGGCATCACCGGCCAACTCGGCGGACGGCTACATTGTGACCTTCCGGCCCGGCACGTCGCTGTCTGACAGGGCTGCGTCCGTGGCGCGCGCGGGCGCGCTGCTGCGCTTCAACTACACCATCATTGACGCTGCTGCCGTCAGGGTTCCTAACGTGAACGCTCTGGCGGCTTTGCAGCGCGACATGTCCGTTGTGGGCATTTTCCCGGACCGGGAGATCCGTGCCATTCAGTCACCGCCGATTGAAGGCTGGAAGAAGCCCGGTGGGGGCGGTGACGGAGGCGGCAGCCAAGTGGTTCCCGAGGGCGTGAAGCGAGTCGGCGTGGCGCTAAGCGGTTCCGATGGAACCGGCATCGGCGTGCTCATCGCTGATACGGGCATTGATCTGAACCACGCCGATTTGACGGCGAATCTTGCTGTTCAGCGTGTCGACGCTTTCGGAGGGAACTGAAGCGATGGAAATGGTCACGGAACCCACGTAGCCGGCACCGTCGCCGCAGCTGATAATACGATTGACGTGGTCGGCGTCGCGCCGAAAGCTACACTGTACTGCGGCAAGGCCCTGAACGATCAGGGTTCGGGTTCGGATTCGACCTTGATTGCCGTGCTGGATTGGGTGAACGTCAACGCCACTTCGGTAACGCCCAACATCAGGGTCGTCAACATGAGCTTGGGACGCAACAAGGCGGCGGACGACATGAACGGTCCGCTCCACGAGGCGATCAAGCGGTTGCACGCGAAGAACATCGTGGTGGTGGCGGCCGCCGGCAACGAGCCTGGCGACGAAGTGAAAGACAAAGTGCCGGCAGGCTTCCGTGAAGTAGTGGCTGTAGCTAGCACGAGTGCTATTGACGGGACGAACAGTTGCCGCACCTATTCCGGCAAAGTTCTAGCAGACACGGCTTCCTACTTCACCACCGACGGCAAACTCGACACCATCACAGGGATCGGCGTGACCATCTCGGCTCCGGGCGCGGACCAGGAGGATATCACCCGTGCCTGCTTCCTGTCAGCACTCGGAATCCTGTCACTCAAGACGGGAGGCGGAACCACGCGGATGTTCGGAACCAGCATGGCTGCGCCGCACGTAGCCGGCATCGTGGCACGCATCTTCCAGAAGAATCTGGCCGGCACAGTTGAAGACGTCCGCACCTACCTGCGAGGAAATGCTTACAGAGCAGGTGTCGCTCCGCTCAATTCGCCGGCTTCCTCTTACACCTTTGATGGTGAAAGAGAAGGCATAGCCAAGGCTCCTTAGGGCGTATTGGCGGTTTGACCGCCGCCACCGGTTGAAGGCGGGCATGACACGGGCCTCCTCCGCCGGTTCGATGGTGCCTGCAGGAATTGGCTGAACCGCTTGTGCGGTTCAGCCAATACTCATTTTCGTCCGCACTCCAGCACGCTGCCCCGAGGCGAGAACTCCTCAACCGGGAAAATCATCAGAGCACCTCAACATGTCGCCCCGGCGCGGCGAATCCCCCACGTCCACCCGCTTGCCGTATTACCCTGTGTGAAGCGCCGCCATCATCGCGTGAGGAAAGACCGTCTCGAAAGTGAACCGCCTGCCCGACACTGCTCCCGGACCCGCTCAGCCTGAGACGGGGCGCTTTCTGCCGAAAGCAGTCTTCCGGGTATTGGTCCTGCTGCTGTTGGGATTCCTGGCGGCTGTGCAGATTACCACCATCCGCGAAGAGACCCAGACCTACGACGAGGCGATTCACCTCTCTGCCGGTTACAGCTATTGGAAAACGGGCGAATACCGGTTGAACCCGGAACACCCGCCGCTGGGGAAGCTGTTGGCGGCGTTGCCCCTGCTTTGGCTGAAGCCTCATCTGCCGCTGGAGCATGAAGCCTGGCAGCATCGCGATGGCTTCGCTTTCGGCACACGGTTTCTATACGGAAACAGGATCAGACCGGACCGGCTGTTATTCTACGGCCGCCTGCCGACCATTCTGCTGACCGTCGCCCTTGGTTTCGTTCTGGCCGCCTGGGCTAAGAGGCACTTCGGTGCAGGCGTGGCCTTGGCCGCGCTTGTGCTGTATTGTCTGGACCCCAACGTGATTGCGCACGGCCGCTACGTCACCACGGACCTCATCGTAACGCTGTTCATCTTCGCCGCCTGCCTGGGCTGGGCCCGCTACCTCGAAAGCGAGCGCCTCAGGCACCTGCTCGTGGCCGCAATCCTGCTGGGGCTGGCTCTTGCCAGCAAATACTCGGCGTTGGTTCTGCTCATCGTCCTGCCACTGGTGACTTTGCTCGACATTGTCATCCGGCGACCCGGCAAGATTGGCGGGTTCCCCCGCCTCCGCCGGCTCGCACGCCTGAGTGCGGCTTTCGCCGTGGCGCTCGTGCTGGCCTTCAGCGTGCTTGGCCTCACTTACGGCAAGGCTACCTGGCAGGCACTGAGGAGCCGGGCGGAGACAGCGCCGGATTGGCTCTCGACGCCAAGCGGGGATCTAGGGCGCGCGGTGCACCGGGTGGCTGGAGTGGCCGGACTTCAGGAGCACCCCTACCTGCTGGGTGTATACGAACACGAGCGGCATGAACAGCAAGGTCATGCCGCGTATCTGGTCGGACGGCACACGACCACCGGCTGGTGGTACTACTTCCCTGCCGTCTTTGCACTGAAGACGCCCGTCGCGCCGCTGCTGTTGCTCGTGCTGGCGGCGGTCTGCGCTGTATTGGCGGCGCGCAGGCGCCGGAGCAGACTTCACGGCGAGAAATCCTCGCCGCCATTGCGTTGGATGGTGCTGATCGTCCCGCCCACGTTGTACCTCATCCTCAGCATGATGAGCAGTATCAATCTGGGCATCCGGCACTTGTTGCCCATCTACCCGTTTCTTTTTGTGCTGCTGCCGGCGGCAGTCTGGCGGTCTCGCTTGCTGGGAAGAAGAGCGTTAATAGCCGCCGCGGCGCTTCTCTGCTCAATCCATGTTTTCGAGTTTGCCCGCACTTACCCTTACTTTTTGCCTTACATCAACAGCCTGGCCGGGCACAGCGCTCGCGCGCCGCAGTATTTGGCGGACTCGAACGTTGACTGGGGACAGGACCTCAAGCGCCTGAAACGCTATATGGACGAGCACGGGCTCCAGCACGTCTGCCTGGCATACTTCGGCCGCGCCGACGCGGCGCACTACGGCATCGGGGAGCGGGCTTTGCCGTTCTCCGGCGATTTGGACGGGCTCAAGCATCTGGATTGCGTAGCCGCCATCAGCGCGACCCTGCTGGTGGACACTTATCTTCCCCCGGGATCCTACGCCTGGGTTCGCCAGTTGCGTCCCGCCGCCACCGTGGGTCATTCGATCTACATCTACGACCTCAGGAAGAAACCCGGTCCACCTCTCTGATGCCGCCCTCGAGGTTGCTGATATAGTAGCGGCATGATCAGCCGAAGAACCCTGCTCGGGTCGCTGGCTGCGGGGTCTACGGCATGGGGGCAGCCGCGGCCGGGCGGCCAACCCAATCTGCTCGTCATTGTCTCCGACGACCACACCGGCCATGTTCTGGGCGCCCACGGGAACGCTTTGGCCGAGACTCCCCACCTGGACGGTTTGGCCGCGGAGGGCACGCGCTTCACCCGCCACTACTGCAATTCGCCAGTATGCACGCCTTCCCGGCAGTCCTTCCTGACCGGCCTTTTGCCGCACGCCGCCGGCGTCACCACGTTGAGGACACCGCTCGCCGACGGCCGGCCGACGCTGGCCAGGCAACTGCGCGCGGCAGGATACACCACTGCGGCGCTCGGCAAGATGCATTTCAACCGGCCCGGCCAGGCGGGGCTGCACGGATTCGATTACCTGTTGACCGAGCCCGAGTGGCAGAAAGCCTGGAACGCTGAGCCCGCCAGCAAGACTCCACCTGAAACGGTGAGAACGAAACCACCGTGGAGACCTTTCAAGGACCCGGCGCGAATTTGGCTGAATGCCGAGAAACTCCCTTCCGCCCGTTTTTACGAGGAGATGAAGGGGACTTTTCTGGCTCGCCAGGCTTGCCGGTTCCTCGAAGAAAACCGCCAACGGCCGTTCGCGCTCGTCGTGAGTTTTCAGGAACCGCACTCACCCTTCGACTTTCCGGTGGATGACCAAAACGTCTATGACCCTGCACGGTTCCCCGTGCCACGTGTAGGGCCTGAAGACGCCGGGCAGATTCCGTTGATTTTCCGCGATCTTTCAGACGCCGACAAACAAGGCATCGCCGCGGCCTATTACACCTCGGTGCGGTTCATGGACCGCAACGCGGGAGTGGTGCTCGATTGCCTGAAGAAGCTGAATCTCGGCGATAACACGCTGGTGGTGTACACCAGCGACAACGGCTACATGCTCGGCGAACACGGCCGGTTTGAAAAACACTGCGGTTACGACCCGGCCCTGCACGTCCCGCTCATCGTACGCTGGCCCGGCCGTGTCCGCGCCGGCACGGTGACGGACATGACGGAGATGACCGACCTGACGGCGACGCTGCTCGACATGCTGGGGGCCGAGCCGCTGCCGCAAATGCACGGGCAGAGCCTGAGGCCCTATCTCGAAGGCAAGCGTCCGGCCTCGCCGCGCGGCCACGTCTTCAGCGAATACCTGGAAAACGAAGAAGCATACATCCGCACGGAGCAGTATAAGTTCGTCTTCTGCTCCGGCAAACGCGAAAGGACGGATGGCTACCGTACGGATCATCCCACGCCGGGACGCTACGTGCGGCTGTTTGACCTGAAGCGCGACCCGGGCGAGTTCACCAACATCGCCGCTCGCCAACCCACGGCCGTTCGGAACCTGGCCGGCCTGATGCTGAAACGGTTCCGCCAGACGCATCCGGAAGCCGCACAGGAACCCGCGCGGCTTTCCCGCGAAGAAGCGATTGAATGGTATCTGCGTCCGCGCGACGCAGCACCCGCGTGAGGGAGCGCACTCGCCCCCGGCGGAAAACGCACAACAAGGAGAAGATGAGATGAAGCGCACCATCGTGGCCCTGCTTGCCGTGACGGTCCTCGTACTGACGCCCGGCGTTTCCCAGAGACTGCCCGAACTGAATGATGGCGAGGCGCACGGCGACCCGCCCTTCCTGCTCGAAGACGGCTGGAAACCCCTGCTCAGCGGCAACGACCTGAACGGGTGGCGG
This sequence comes from Acidobacteriota bacterium, assembly GCA_037444075.1. GTDB lineage: Bacteria > Acidobacteriota > Terriglobia > Bryobacterales > Bryobacteraceae > JBBIND01. The sequence goes on from JBBIND010000087.1 coordinate 12,623, forward strand.
GCGCAGGAGGGCAAGCCGCACGAGTGGGTCGCCACACGCGGTGTCCGCTGGGAAAGGCTGCTCTCGCCCACGCGGCTGATTGCCGTGCCCTTCCCCGGAGGAACGATATTGAACGGACCGCAGGGCCGCACGGCGAACTTCGTTACGGAGGAGAAGTTCGGAGATGTGGAACTGTATGTGGATTTCATGATCTCCAGGGGCTCGAACTCCGGCGTCTATCTGCACGGGCTTTACGAGATTCAGGTCTTCGACAGCCATGGTTCCACCGAACCCATGAAGACCTCCGATTGCGGCGCCGTGTATCATCGCTGGATCGAGGGCAAAGCCGTGGGCGGGTCGGCGCCTTCCAGGAACGCGAGCCGCAGGCCGGGCGAGTGGCAGTCCTTCCAGATTTGGTTCCGCGGCCCGCGCTTCGATTCCAGCGGGAAGAAAGTGGAGAACGCGCGCTTTATACGGGTCCTCCACAACGGTCTTAGCGTGCAGGAGAACGTCGAGGTGGACGGTCCCACCCG
>JBBIND010000087.1:13144-15378 GCA_037444075.1 Acidobacteriota bacterium
GAGCGCACATGAACATCCCCGAAGCGCCGCTCAACCCGCTCATGTTGCAGGGCGATCACGGCCCGGTGGCCTACAAGAACATCTACGTTCGCCCGCTGCGCCCGATTGTTTCGCGCTAGGCGGAGCAAACGCGCAATCCGGATTGTTACGATCTTGATGAAGGCTGCGGCGGGCACGCAACCACGTGAAAGATCCGCGGCTTCCAGGAGGCGACCAACGTGAGCCAGCCACCCACCAGACGCAGTTGGGCCGAGCCGTTCCGCATCAAAGTCGTTGAGCCCGTTCACCTGACAACGCGCGAACAGCGCGAACGGGCCATCGCCGGAGCCGGCTATAACACTTTCCTGCTGCGTTCGGAGGACGTTTACATCGACCTGCTGACCGATTCCGGCACCTCCGCCATGAGCGACTGGCAGTGGGCCGGCATGATGCTGGGCGACGAAGCCTATGCGGGGAGCCGCAATTTCTTTCACCTCGAGGCCACCGTCCAGAAGTATTACGGCTACCGGTACATCGTCCCAACCCACCAGGGGCGCGGCGCCGAGAACCTCATTTCCAAAGTTCTCATCAAGCCCGGGGACGTCATCCCGGGGAATATGTACTTCACCACCACCCGGCTGCACCAGGAACTGGCGGGCGGCCGTTTCGTGGACGTGGTGGTGGACCAGGCGCATGACCCCACAAACGAACACCCGTTCAAGGGCGACGTGGACATAGACAAGCTGGACCGCGTGATCCGCGAGGCGGGCGAGAAGCGCGTCCCCTACGTCAGCATTGCCGGCACGGTCAACATGGCCGGCGGCCAGCCTATTTCGCTCGCCAACCTGCACGCCGTCCGTACCCTGACCATGCGCTACGGCATCAAGGTGATTCTCGACGCCACGCGGCTGGTGGAGAACGCCTACTTCATCCAGCAGCGCGAACCGGGCTACCAGGACCGCAGCATCGCTTCCATCGTCAAGGAGATGTGCTCGTTGAGCGATGGCGCCACCATGAGCGCCAAGAAGGACTCGCTCGTCAACATCGGCGGCTTTCTGGCGGTGAACGACCAGGAAGTGTACGAGGAAGCCAGCAACTTAGTGGTGGTCTATGAGGGACTGCACACTTATGGCGGGATGGCGGGCAGGGACATGGAGGCCGTGGCGCGAGGCATTGAGGAATCCATGTGCGACGATCATGCCCGCGCCCGGGTCGGACAGGTGCTCTACCTTGGCAACAAACTTCGCGATTGGGGTGTCCCGGTGGTGGTGCCCATCGGCGGTCACGGGGTCTTCCTGGACGCCAAAGCCATCCTGCCGCACGTCCCTCAGGAGCAGTACCCCGCCCAGGCTTTGGCGGCGGCTCTCTACGTTGATTCCGGCGTCCGCACCATGGAGCGGGGTAATGTCTCCGCCGGCAGAAACAAGGAAACGGGCGCCGAGTATAAGCCCCGGCTGGAACTCGTCCGGATCACGATTCCACGGCGTGTCTACACTCAGGCCCACATGGACGTGGTAGCGGAATCGGTCTATTTCGTTTGCCAGGAACGGGACCGCATCAGAGGCTTGAAGATGGTTTACGAGCCGCGCTACCTGCGCTTCTTCCAGGCTCGTTTTGAGCCCTGCTAGGAATCCCGTTGTTGCGGAACAGCGCCGTGCCGGCGGATGTCAAGCCTCTCCGGGAGGGGAATCAGAAGCGCATCGTGCGGGATGCATCTAGCAGTGCGAGCGCAAGGATGCACTCCTAATGCACGCGCCCGCAAGCGCTCAAGGGGGTCTCTCAGCAGCCTAGTGCACGGAGTACTGCGGCTGCGGCGGATTCAACCGTATGTGGATGGTCTTCTCCTCTTCCTCCACCTCATACTGTTCGCCAAAGGTCTGGTAGTTTCTGGCGATCACCTGAATGAGGACCTTGCCTTGAGGAATAGGAGGAACTTTCGCTATGCCCTTCGTGTTGGTCCGTACTTCCCAATTGGTCCGGATCTTCTTGCCGAACTTCAGGACGGACCGCCCCTCGACAAAGCGTACAATCACGCTCGCCCGCTCTACGGGCTTGTCCTGCAGGTTGGTGACTTCAATCTGCAGGCGGGTCATCGGAGGATCGTCCGCCGCCACCGGCCCCGCCCACAATGCAACTGCGGCAACCAGCGCCAATCTGCTCCACATGTTTTCAGTATCGCAAATGCGTCGCTCCCCTGCGCGATTTCCAACCGGGGACAGTCACCAATTTCACCCATTGCCATTAGGCTTGGGGTT
>JBBIND010000088.1:0-14725 GCA_037444075.1 Acidobacteriota bacterium
CAGGTAGGCTGGGACATGCTTGCGCTGGCGTCCATGCAACGCGAAGAGACACCGGACAGCTACTTCGAGACGTGCCTGGCGGAGATCGAGAAGCGCATTCACAGCGCTCCTAACCGGACGCGTCATGCCATGAACAACGCCGTGATGGCGATCGGAATCCGCAACACGGAGCTGCGGTCCGCGGCTCTGGCGGTGGCGGAGCGCATCGGCAAGGTCGAGGTGGACCACGGCGAGACGGGTTGCAAGACGCCGGACGCCGCCAGCTACATCCACAAGACCTGGCAGCGGAAGAAGCTGAAAGCCGGCGCAGGGAAGAAGCCCGCCGCTCGCAAGAAGTCCTAGCAAACGTATGCCGCCTCGATCGAACATCGAACTGCGCACCATTGTGGTGGGCGGCATCTGTGGCGGTATGGCTAGGGTTGGATGTCGCCTGGGATGTCTACATAGGGCTGGGCACGTTGTGTTTCGCGGTGGCTTCCTGTTCACACCCGAGGATTGGGCGCATCGTCGGAGTGGCCGGAGTGCTGATTGCGGTGGGACTGTTGGCGCTCAACTTCTACACCTTCCCTGAGCCCCCGGCTGAAGTGGGGCTCGTCGATCTGGGTCCTCTTGTGGGACTCTGGTATCTGCTCGTCACGATTCTCGTTTTTCGTTCTCTTGCCTGGGCCAGGATTCACCTGGCTTCCGGGCAGAGCGGAACCGGGGAGTAACGGGCTGCCGGCGGGAGGAGCGCATCCGTCAGGAACACAGACACGGGCAAACGAGGAGGAAAGCTGCTGATGGCACAAGCCAGGAAGACCGCTAAGCGGGCGGCGCAAACCAAGAAGATAGCCCAACGAGTGGCACAAGCCAAGAGGAAAGCGAAACGCGACGTTGAAAAGGACTATCCGCCAAAACAGTTCGTTGCCAAGCTTCGGCGGTTGGCCGACTGCATCGAGCAGGGCAAGCAGTTTCGCATCCAGATAGCCGGAGAGCGAGTCGCGATACCTCCCACCGGTACGATCAACATCGAACACGAGCGCGGCAAGTCGGAAGAGGAAATCGAGTTTCAGATCAAGTGGCCATTGAAGAGGTAGCGGCAGGCCGGCCAATCCTGTTCCGCTTGCCGGCGCGGAGTACTTCAGGCCGCGTATTGCTGCTGACCGTGAGCGTAACCTCGTAGCGGCCGGGCATTGTCGCGGCCACATTGACACCGCTGGAACTTACCGGAAACGCCAGGGAAGCTGAGTGCCGCGGGGCACTCACGTCTCTGCTGTATTTGAGCGAGGTGAAGATGTCTTGCGTGCAGGCGTCTGCTTAACGGCTTTCGGCAGAAGCCTAAGCAGCGGCACTGTAAGGGGTGGCAGGTTCATGCGCACCACGGTATTCTGCAAGTATTCGCGAAAGTACGGCCAGCAGTTGAAGACCGCATTGCCGTCCTTGAACGCTTTGACAATTCTGGCCTCTGGCCGGTACCCCGGCGCGAGCCGGTAGTCGACCTCCCACGTGCAGTCCACGTCGAGGAAGGGCTTCGCCTTCAGTCCAGGCTCTCCCCTGGCGTCCGGCGTCTCTTCCTCCCCGGTCAGGTGGAAGACAATCTCAAGACGGAGAAGGCCCTCGGGAGCCCGTCCATGTCGCGCTTTGTGACGGATTCGCAGCGCAATCGGCCGGTGCCCGGGCTCGGGCAAGGAATGGCTCACAACACGGCTCTTGAGCAAGCGGATCGAGTCTATTTCCGCGTGGCTGTGGAGTTCGAAGGCGAGCTTTGCCTCTTCCGGAGTCTGTTGAATAGTCATAGGTGTCACGCCACGTAGTGATGGGGGATGTGGATCCCCTCGCCAAGGTTCGGAGTCGATGGTGAGGACGGGATCTCGTCTTCAGCAGGCAAGGTAGGGCTACGGAGCTCGATCACTTTCCAAACGGGCTTCTCCAGCCTCACCGGCACCTGTTCGTGCGGAGCAACCTGAAGAGGCACCGCGTCAAGCCTCACTTCTGCACCAAGGGCATAGGCCACCTCGGCCAGCGTGCGCACCGTAAGATTCGTCGAACCACCAAGCAATTGGGTGATGTAGGCCCGCGACCTGCCCAGGCGCCGCGCCAGCTCCGCCTTGCTCACCCTCTGCTCCTGCATCAGCCGGGCAAGGAACTCACCGGCTTCGGTGACCAGCCCCTCAATCGCATAGAGCTTGCGGAACTCGGGGCTGTCAATCAACTGTTCGAACTGGGTCTTAGCTTTCATCTCGTTCCCTTATTGAGAGGCCTTGGGGGCGGTCCGTACCATCACCGCTCGCCCCTCTCGACCGCTCTTCATCTTCCCTAAAGATCCTTTCAGCTCTCTCGATCTCTTCTCTCGGTGCCTTGCTCTTTTTCTTCCTGAATCCGTGCGTGATCAGGGCTATCCCTCCGGGAAGGAAGCGGCATGGCATCCGGACGTTGAACGACTTGAACTCTCGGAACCCACCCTTCAGATTGCCGAACTTCTCAGGATTGCTGATCTTCCCCTGTTCCGCAAGGAGTGCGAACAAACGCATGAGTTTTGCCTGGTCTTCACAGGGCAACTCATCGAAGAAATCCTTGCCGGGTGACCGCCCGTTCCTGTCCAATGCGTAGGCGATGGTGAACCTCCTCCCCTGGTAGGCTATCGGACGTTCCACCAGCCACCCCTATGTTAACCTATACATTAACGAGCCGCAAGGCCCCCAGAGACGATTCTTGGTTGCACTTGACGTGTCCGGTCTTGACAAAATATAGAAAACATGTGGACGACGAAGAGATGTGCCCGCCTGCAAAACTCTTCTCATCCGAGTGTGAATGAGGGGGGATGGCGGTTTCCGTGCCAGAAGAAGCCGGCTTCCGCTCGGTGGTTCTGATCGCCCACTGATCCTCCCGCGGGCGGAATGCCGCTCGTGGATCGGACAAGGCTCAATCGCCTGAACCATGACCCCGCTATTATCCATCGCGCTCGTCGAAAAGACGGGCCCCCTAGCGAACAGGCACCGCAATGGGAAGCGCGTTCGCAATGTCGGCGGGGCCCGGCCATGACTGCCTGGGCCAACTCCACGTTTGAGTCCGCGTGAGCGAGAACTGAAGCCGCACCCCATCCCGGCCTGCTCCACGCTGCTTTTGCATGGATAGGGGGATCTTCTTCTCTTCATCTCGTGTTTCACAAAGTGGAGAGAACAAGTGGGGAGCGGAATTGCTTGGCAGGTTTGACGAGCTAATCGGCGCCCACAGGGGCGCCTTCCAAACCGTGAAATCGGACGAGCCGCGCTTCCGTCGGGCGGGCTTCAAGCTGGAAAATGTGTTCGGTCCGCCCATCGTCGTCCCGCGGACTGCCGCTACCCTGCTCCGTACCCTCAACATAGCTTTGGGCGGCATCGTTTTCTCGCTGTACTACTCCGGGCGCAAAGGCGCCGGCTATGCGGCAGCCACGCCTCTCAAGCTCATCGGTTTTCAGTTGAACCGTGGGCCGGATCAACCGTTGCAGTCTCCCGAAGCTGAGAAGCCACTCCGCTCAGACGTTTCGTGACCGCCGCTGCGCGCGGATCTGGTAGGATGCACAACAGGAATCGGCCCTCAGGCCGGCTCCACTCGAAAGCAGGTGAAAGATGGCTAAGATCACTCGCCGCAACTGTCTCCAAGGCACGCTTGCCGCCGCTATGGCGGGCGCCGGCGCCACCCCCGTACTGGCAGGGCCCGGAGGACCGCAACGCAAGACCCTGCGTTCGCGGCAGAGCATCCGGCTGGCGCAGATCCTGGGCCCCGGAGACAGTTCCCAACGGAGGTTGATGCGCCAGATTGGTGTCAACCACGTGATCCTCGGCGCAGCCGCAGCTCTCAATAAAGTCCCTAAAGAGCGTTATGAGGAAACTCTGGCAGGCATCAAGGCGGATTTTGAGAGCGTCGGCATGACGATCGACGGTGTGGAAAGCCATCCGGTGGCCGCGGAGAAGATCAAACTCGGTTTGCCCGGGCGTGACGAGGAACTCGAGAACTACGTCGTGGCGATCCGGGCCCTGGGCAACGTGGGCATCCCGGTCGTCTGCTACAACTTCATGGCGGGGCTGGGATGGTACCGCACGAAAGTCAACGTGCCCGAGCGCGGCGGCGCGCTGACCAGCGAGTTCGACAACAAGGCGGCGATTGCCCAAGGGCTGACGCAATGGGGGGAGGTGCCGGAAGAGAAGATCTGGGACAACATGATCTACTTCCAGAAGGCCCTCATCCCGGTTGCCGAAAAAGCAGGCATTCAGATGGCCTTGCATCCGGATGATCCGCCGCTGTCGCCCCTGCGCGGCATCGGGCGCATCCTCACCAGCGCCGCCAGTTTCCGCCGTGTGATGAACATCGTTCCCAGCCCGATCAACGGCGTCACCTTCTGCCAGGCGAATTTTGTGGCCATGGGCGAGGATATTGAGGCGTTGGCGCGCGAGTGGGGCGCGCAGAAGAAGATCTTCTTCGTACATTACCGCGACATAGCGGGACAGGGCGAGTATTTCCGGGAGACCTTCCACGACAACGGTCCCACGGACATGGTGCGGATGATGAAGGTGTATCACGAGACGGGTTTTGCGGGCCCCATGCGCCCGGACCACGCGCCCACGCTAGAAGGCGAAGCAAACGACCGTCCCGGCTACGCCGTCATGGGCAAGGTTCTGGCGTTCGGCTACATGCGCGGCATCCTGGAAGGCATGAACATTCCTTACGCCTGAGCCTCCTGCCCGGCGCGGCGCCGGGCTTGCTCAGAGCATCTTGGTAACGCCCGGGACGAAGGTCGGGTAATTGCCTTCAGCGTCCGGCCGCACGGGAGGCTCCATGTCCGCCCGCACGTCTTCAGGCCTCGGGGCGTAGTAGAAGTTCGAGGCGCTGATCTGCTCCCAGGTTACTTCCTTGCCCGTATAGCAACTGATCTGGCCCATGATGGCAATCAGCGTACTGCGAGTCATGTAGTCACAGTTGTTGACGGGCTTGCCGCTGCGAATGGCCCGGAACAGTTCCACATGCTCAATCAGGTACGGGTTCGCGGAGGGGTTGGCGGGCGCTCTTGGGCCGGTGTAGGTCCAATTCGTTTCGCCTTCGATGCGCATAGCCGTCAGGTTGCACCGCCCCTTGGTCCCCAACAGGATGCTTGAATTCTCGTTGTAGCAATCCGGAATCGTCCGGCAGAAGGCGTAGAGCCGCACACCTCCGGCAAACTCATAAACCACGGCATGGTGGTCGAACACGTTGCCGTAGATTTCGCCGCGCAGCGTGGAGCGGCCGCCCATGCCATGGCACTTCAGCGGCGCCTGTTCGTTCAGAGCCCAACTGGCCCGGTCGAGGTTGTGGACGAGCGATTGCGGCACGTCGTCGCCCGAAAGCCAATGGAAGTGGTATTGGTTACTCCCCTGGTATTCGACCTCGGTGAGGCCGGGTTGCCGCGCATAGAGGCCATAGGGCGCGCGCAGGAAGTTCTCCTCGATGGCTACGATGTCGCCGATAGCGCCTTCGCGCAGACGCGCCATGGTCTCCCTGTAGCCGGGGTGATAGCGGCTTTGCAATCCGGAAACGACGCTGAGATTCTTCCGGCGGGCCATTTCACAGGCTGCGCGCACGGTCTGGATGCCGGCCGGGTCGATGGCGTGCGGCTTCTCCACGAACACGTGTTTGCCCGCCTCGATAGCGGCCTGCATGTGGAGCGGGTGGAACTTGGCGGCGTTGGCGATGATGACGACGTCGGCGGATGCAATCACGCGCTTGTACGCATCAAAGCCGCCGAAGCAATGCTCGTTATCCACGGAGACCTGGTGCGGCAGCCTGGCGGCGAGGACCTTGCGCTTCTCCAGAACCCGATCCAGCACCAAGTCACCCATGGCGACCAGGCGCACGCCGTCGTCCGCATTCATGGCGTTGATGGCGGCGTCCGGGCCACGGCTGCCGCAGCCAATCACGCCGACGCGGATCACATCCGTAGCCGCGCGCGCGCCCGGCATCATGCCGAGGCCTCCAGCCGCGGCGGGCAGGGCGGCGCTGGAAGCCCGCAGAAAATCCCGGCGTGAGGGTACCGTCGTTCCGTTCGTGGTGGTGCGCTGTTGCATGTGTTCCTCCGAATCACTGGACGGGAAACAGTGTATTCGAAAAACGAGCGAAGCGGGCTGGCAGGTTTCTGCGCAGCCTTGCCGCAGGGTGCTGCGGCAATGGATGGAGTTGCGTGGCCGGACGTCCGGTGATCAGGTAGCGAAGTAGTCCTTCACGCGATCCAGCAAGCCCTTTTCCTGAGGCTCGTTTTCAGCCGGCAGCGTGTCGCGGAGCCGCTCGAACAGTTCCTTCTGCTCGCGGCTCAGCTTGGCGGGGATGCGTACGTCCACCTTGACGCAAACGTCTCCTCGCCCGCGGGAGTTCACGTGCGGCACTCCCAGCCCGGTCAGGCGAAACTCATGTCCGCTCTGGGTACCCTCAGGAATCTTCAAGGACCGCAAGCCGTCGAACGTGAGGATCTCGACGTCCGTGCCGAGCGCTGCCTGCGCCACGTTGATGGGCACAATGCAGTGCAGGTCATCGCCCTGGCGCTCAAACACGGCGTGCTCCTTCACGCGGAGCACTACGTACAGGTCCCCCGGAGGACCTCCGTTGATGCCTGGCTGGCCCTCGTGCGAGAGGCGCAAGCGTGTGCCGTCGTCCACTCCGGGAGGAATGTTCACGCGCAACTTCTTCTCCTGCCGCAGATACTTGTCCCCGCGGCAGAGCGTGCAGGCCTTTCGGATCAGTTTGCCGCTTCCACCGCACTGGGAGCACGTCCGGCGAATGGAAAGAAAGCCCTGCTGATAGAGCACTTCGCCGCGCCCACGGCAAACACTGCACGTAGTCAGCCCTTCGCCTGGTTCGGCTCCCGTTGCCTGGCAGCGCGTGCATTCCTCGAGCCGGGGCACCTGGATGTCCACGCTCTTGCCGAAGATGCAATCCTCGAATTCGAGCTCGAGATCGTAGCGGACGTCTTCGCCCCGCATCGCCCGCTGGCGGCGCCGGGCGCCCGTGCCGAACAGATCTCCGAAGCCGAAGAAGTCGCCAAGAATATCGCTGAAATCCGCAAAGATGGACGGGTCGAACCCGGCAGCGGCGCCCTGCACCCCGGAGTGCCCGTAGCGGTCATAGGCGGCGCGTTTCTGCGGGTCGCTCAGGACGCTGTAGGCTTCCGCGGCTTCCTTGAACTGCTCCTCAGCCTCGGCATTGCCGGGATTGCGGTCCGGGTGGTGCTTGAGGGCGAGTTTGCGGTAAGCAGTCTTCAGGCCCTGTTCGTCGACAGTCCGGCCAACGCCGAGAATTGCGTAATAATCTCGCTTTGCCAATCCGGTTCATGGCCCCCGGCGGGTGCCGAAGGCTTCGCCCAGCTAGGATGGTTTGACGGCCACGCGGACCATCGCCGGACGAAGTAATCTCCCCTTGAAATTGTAGCCTCGCTGAAGCTCGTCAAACACGCTGTGGTCTTCCGCTTCCTCAGTGGGCACGGTCTCAATTGCGTGATGGACGTTGGGATCAAAAGGTTTCCCCAGCGATTCGATGGGTTCCAACCCTTGCTTCTTAAGAGCGCTGAACAGGCGCTCGTAGATCAACGCGACCCCTTCGGCAAACTGGCCGCCCGCCGCATCCTCCGTGAAAGCGGACTTCAACGCGCGCTCAAAGTCATCCAGAATCGGCAACAGCGCGGAGACCGTATCCATCCCCGCCGATCCAATCGTCTCGGCGCGCTCGCGCTCGGCGCGTTTCCGGTAATTCTCAAATTCAGCCCGCTGCCTGAGCAAGCGGTCGAGCAATTCAGCCTTGTCGGTCAGCAACCTCTCGCGCTCCGCAACCACCGCCTCCAAATGAGAGGCGGGATCTAGAGAAGACTCCTGCTGTAGGCTATCCTCAACGTGTTCAGCAGCTTGCGGGTTGTCTTCAGATGCGTCTGTCTGACCTGTTTGTTTGATCTCTGTACTCACTTCTCTCAGGTTAACAAACTCAGCCCGGACCTTGATGTCCTCAGCCAGGGATACTGCGCAGCGCGTGGCTGACATGCAGCACCGCTGACATGCCACGCTGATAGTTCATGCGCACCGGGCCGAGTACTGCGAACCGGGCGGAGAGTCCGGTCGGCAACGTGATGCGGATGCCGATCAGAGACAACTGCTTCATGCTGGGATGGATATCGCCCAGGCCAACCTGCACTCCCAATTGGCCTTCAGGTTGTTCCAGGAATCTGTCCAGAAGTTGGAGGATCCGCTTCTTTTCCTCCAGCGTCCGGAACAGTTCCCGCAGTTTCTCGCGCGTCAGGTGCAGGTCGAGACCGGCCAGGTTGAATACACCCTCGGCGTGGATTTCCGCCTCGCTGGCCAAATCCAGCAAGCCTTCACGCAGCAAAAGGTTCAGCCTGCGGAGCAGCGCGTCGTAGGCGGCCGTGGCCTGCTCCAAACGAAGACTCAACTCAGTCCGGATCTGGGTCAACGCCCATCCGGAGAAGTGCGTGTTGATGTAATTGCGGATGGAAGTGAGTTCGTGTTGCGCAAGTTGTTCGTTCAGTACGACGACCCGGTCCCGGACCACCTTGTCCCGGGTGACCAGAATCATGAGGACGCGGCGCTCACCCAAATCGAGCAGTTCCACCTGGTCCAGGGTCTGGGAGGAATCGGGGATGGCGGCGGCGATGCCGACTTCCTGGGTCATCTCCATCAGGATGCGGGAGGCGCGCTCCACGCGGTCAGCCAAACCGCCGGCGCTGGCCAGATCCCTGCGCAGCCTCTCGATCTCATCCGCGAGAAGCCGCCCGGCATTCAGCGTCGCGACGAACAAGCGGAACGCCTTTTCGGTCGGCAATCGGCCTGCTGAAGTGTGGGGCTGAGACAGGTAGCCTTCATCCTCCAGCAACGCCATCACATTACGAATCGATGCCGCGCTAAGCCCCTTACTGCCGGTGCGTGAAACGGCGCCCGAAGCCACCGGCTGTCCGGTGTCGATGTACGTCCTGACGATGGACTGCAGGATCTGGGCCGCACGCGGCGTCAAATCCGGCGCTGCTGTACTCAGTTCCGCCAAAATGCTATTCCCGCATTGGTATTTTAAGCGACCCGCGCGGGCTTCAGCAAGCGCGCAGGGCAGGCACAGGCGCGCGATCGTCGTTCACTCCGTGTCACTGCTCCTCAGATATATCTCGCCTGAGGCTGCGATCTGGTCCATACTGGCAGAAACGGAGGCATGCTCATGCTCTCGATGAACTGGGATGAAAGAAAATCTTTCTACGATTTCGCCGTTGTTGGTTCAGGCTACGGAGGCGCCATCAGCGCCGCCCGGCTTGCGACGGCGCGGCTGGACAGGCAGCTCTCAGTGTGCGTTCTGGAGCGCGGCAAGGAGTGGCCCGTGGGCGCCTTCCCGGACCGCCTGGAACAGGTCCTTGACGAGCGGCGCAGGAGTGGCAACCCTTTGGGACTCTATGAGTTCCTTACCTACCGGGACATCTCCGTCGTCAAAGGGAACGGCTTGGGCGGGACATCCCTTATCAACGCCAACGTGGCCATCGTGCCGGACCGCGAAGTGCTCAAGAGCGCGGGGTGGCCGGATTCGCTGGATCTCGACGCGTTGCTGCCGTACTTCCAGCGCGCGGTGTCTGTCCTGGCCGCCGGGCCGCATCCGCGTGCGCTGGAACTTGAGAAGGTTCAGGCCCTTGACCGGCGCGGGCTTCATCTCGGATTGCGAGCGCAGCCTCTGGATATCGCGGTCAACTTCAGCATCGAAGGTCCGAATCCCCACGGCGTGCCGCAGACGCCTTGTATCGACTGTGGAGACTGCGTCACCGGCTGCAACACCGGCTCAAAGAACACGCTGGCCATGAACTACTTGCCCATGGCCCGCCGCGCAGGGGCGCACATTTTCACGCAGACCAAAGTGGAGTGGATCGAGAAATTGCCAAACGGCAAGTGGCGCGTTCATGGACGGCGGTATCGCAACCGCCACTCGAGCGAGTCCTTTACGCTCGAGGCGGGAGCCTTGATTCTGGCCGCGGGCAGCATCAACTCCACCGAAATCCTGATGCGCTCCGAATCCCGCGGGCTGCCTCTGTCTCCGGCGCTCGGCACGCGCTTTGGCGGCAACGGAGACTTCTTCGGTCTGGCGTACAACGGAGACCACCGGACAGACGTTCTGGGTTTTGGCAACCGGCCGGGCTCGCCGGGCGCGGCTCATGCCCCGGGGCCGAGCATTGTGGCCGCGCTGCGCTACAACGCCGCGGCGCCTGCCGAGCAGCGGTTCACGGTGGAGGATCTCGCCTTCCCGAGCGCGTATGTAGACGCCGCCCGCATGGTCTTTGCCGCCCTGCGTGGAGAAGATACCGACAGCGGAGACGAGGCCGAAGAGCGGCGCCGCATCGAGGCGGACCTGCGGCTGCACAGTCCGGTGCAGCCCGGCGGGGCGCTGAACCACTCGATGGTTTATCTGTGCATGGGCACTGATGACGCCCGCGGAACGATGGAATTCGAGACTCCCTGGTTTGAACCCGATGGCCGCATGAAAGTGGTTTGGAGCGAGGCCGGGAGCCTGCCCCTGTTCGCCAAGCTCAATGCGGAGTTGCGGCGTCATGCGCGGGCTCAGGGCGGCAGTTTCGTAGCCAACCCGATGTGGGCGGTGTTCAATGCCCGTCATCTGATCACCGCGCACCCTTTGGGCGGGTGTCCCTTGGGCGATGATCCGGCTGCGGCTGTGGTGGATGAATACGGGCGCGTGTTCGCCTCCGACGGCTCGGTTCATGAGAATCTCTTCGTGGCGGATGGCGCGATTGTGCCGACCTCACTGGGTGTGAATCCGTTCCTGACCATCTGCGCTCTGGCTGAGCGGATTGTCGAGAGGAAGATCCGGCAACTCCAAGGTGAGCCTTACCCCGCGCCGCCGCCGGGCGGCATCGCGGGCGTCGACCCGCTCGAGGCTCCGGATTGGCCGGAGTCCCGCCTGGAGATGATCTTCCGCCGCGCTCCTTCGATGGGTCCGGACGTCATCCTCAACAGCGGCGCCCGGGGTATCGATGTGCACCGGCGCCTGATTCGTAACGACGTTTTCTGGAAGGGCTTCTTCCCGCGCGGGCACGTGCTCAATGCGATGTCTGCGGCCATTTTCACGGGCTTCAAGAAGAGGTTCTTCAAACAGGACGGCAACTACGCCGGCGTCACCAGCGATACGGATGACCGCATACGGGCGCGAAACACCATCGAGGAGGTGGTCATCAAGAAGCGGACCGGCGACCTGGAACCGGGCCGTTACCTGCTGCTGCGCTACGTGGACCCACCCTGGCAAGGCTTCTACGATGTGTTCCGCGTCGTGAATGCGGATCTTATGATCGGCCGAGTCTACATGGGCGCTTACCCGAACGGACTGCGGCTGTTCACGTTTCCCATGACACGGCTTTATGGCTTCGATCAGATGACGGTGGAGGATCACCGGCAACTCTACGCAGACGCCGCGGTGCCGTCCAAAGAGGATTTGCATGGGGTCTGGCGCATGGATGTGATTTCCAACGCCAACCAGGCGGGCGGTTTGGCGTACCTGGCCTTTGAATTGAAGCCTGACGGAAGGTTGGAAAGCCGCTACCGGTTGCTGGGTCTGCTGGAGGGCCTGGTAACCCCGCGTTTTCTCGCGAATCACTTCGAACTGCGCGACTTCACGCCCTTCCACGATGAGATCCGGAAGCTCGACGACAGGTTGATGATCGGCAAGTACGTGATGCCGTTGCCGCCTGCCGCGGCTGACCTGATGCCGGCCGCCTCGCTCGGCATGCTGCACGTTGAGGAGGCGCCCGGCGGCACCCGGCAGTTCGGCTTCTACTATCTCCTGACGCGGGCGGACCAGCACACCCTGCCGGCCACCCCTCTGCTGCAGCCCTTGCTGGATGCGCACCTGCCGCACGGCGTCGGCATGACCTTTGACGAAGAGATGGTGGGCTGGTATGCGCCTGGCGTCTCGGAAGCGTGGCCTCAGCGCCCCGCCGGGGCGGTCGACGCGAGTTTCAAGGTCCGGATGACGGTGGAAGATCTGAACGAGTTCATTGAGGGCGCAGCGCACGAGGCCCGCATGAGCGGTACGGTCTCGTTCGGGGATTTTGAGGGGCAGGGTCCGGCCAGTTTTCCGCTGGACGAAAGGCGGAGTTTGTTCAACTACCTCCGTGTCAACAGCGAGACGCTCGAGGCGGAGATGCGCTACCACCTCGAGTTCAGCACTCCCGAAGGGCGGCGCTTTGTTCTTCAGGGCACCAAGTACATGCAAAGGGACGCCTCGGGCGGAGTCCGCCTGCTGGCCGAAATCCTGAAGGATTACACCACGCTGTATTGCGGCCTTTCCGAAGAAACGGAGAATGGCCGTCAGCCGCTCGGAGCAGCGTTGCTGGTCTTCCGTACCTTCGAAGATCCCGCCGCCGTGCTCAGTATGGCCGCCTTCCTGCGTTCTTTTCGCGTCACCGGCACGGACGACCCGCTGATCAAGCTCCGCGCGCAGATGCGTTTCATGGCCTTCACTGCCGCTTTCGTGCTGCGTGAGTACGATCCCTTGTCTCCGCCGGTGGGCGGCCTTGCCGAGGATGTGCGCGGCGAACTGCTGCGCGCCGCGGATTCGCCGGACTATTTCAGCACGCGTCCCACGCCGGAACTTCAGGCCGTTCTGCGGGATACGCCCGGACAACCCATCGAACAGTTGCTGAACCGGGGTGAGGTGCGCATCGATTTCGACAACGAACGCATCTACCGCGACAGCTTCTGGAAAGGGTCTTTCGCCAGGGACACGCTGCTTGGCTGGGAGGAGCGCATCCGGCAGGCAGCGCTGGGAAGCGCGGCGGGCACGACCGCGGCAGCCTTCGCCGGCGGCAGCTTCTGGAAGCGCTTTGACGCGCTCGAGGGCGGCGCCGCCACAGGCCATGTCGTGAATTACGAAATACAGTCCTTGCCAGGCAAGCCGGTCGTGCGTGAAGTGGCGTACCCGGACAACGCGCGCCGCTATTTCCGGCAGGGCGACAAAATCCTGCTGTTGCGGTATCTGAATGAACCCTACAAGATCGTCTACGACGCCATCAAGATCATCGACGATCAGAACGCCATCGGTGTCATGCACTTAGGCGAGTTTCCGAACGGGTTTGAGTTTGCGGCATTCGTCATGGCCCGCCACAACTACCCGTTCGAGTTCATGTCGCTGGAAGACTTCCGCATGCTCTGGTCCCACGCTCGGGCGGCGAGACCGGAACCGCGTCAACTCTCGGGCGAGTGGCAAGGGCGGCTCATCTGGCTGACGCGGCCGAACATCAGTCTCCTGAACCAGTCCAATCCGGCGGTGATGGGCCTGCGGCTGGAGCCGTCCGGAGGCGGTGTGCGGTGCTCCTTCCGCTTTGGGCTGACAGGAAGCATGCTGGAGTCGGACATGGGGCAAGCGGAAACGCAGGATGCGTTCCGCCTGCTGGGGTCAGGCACGCTTCTGGGACGGTGGAGCCTGCCGCCCGTCTCGCTGCCGCTCGTGGAAGGGTTGCAGGACTATCTGGAGGTCAAAGCAGGGCGCTTTGCCGTTCATTTCGTCCTAAAGCGTCCTTGACCGATTTCAAGAAGGGCTAATCTGGTAGGTAAGGAGGTACGGCATGGAATTGTTACGCAAAGAAGAGATTAAGTCTCTGGCCAACGATTCGACGGGTCCCTGCATATCGATTTTCCTGCCGACCCACCGAGGCGGAGTGGAGATTAAGCAAGGACCCATACGGCTGAAGAACCTTCTCCGAGAAGCCGAGCAGCAGTTGCTGGTCCGTAAGATGCGCCCGGCTGAAGTCAAAGAACTGCTCGAGCCCGCCGAGCAACTCACGGAGGACTTCGGCTTCTGGCAGCACCAGGGCGAAGGACTGGCTGTATTCCTCACCAGCCGGTTTGCCCGCTGGTATCGCCTGCCAGTGCGGTTTGACGAGTTGGTGGTTGTAGCTGGCCGGTTTCACCTGAAACCGCTACTACGCCTCCTCACGGAGGATGGACTCTTCTACCTGCTGGCGCTGAGCCAAAACGAGGTTCGCCTGTTCCAATGCACGCGGCACGGCGTGAGGGAGATGGAATTGCCCGCGGGCACGCCGGCCAGCCTGGACCAGGTGCTTCAGGTCAGTGGCCTGGAGCGGCAGTTACAGGTGCATACGGCCGGCGGCGGCCCGCTGTATCACGGTCACGGAGCCGCTTCCGAAGATGCCAAGCAGGATTTGCGCGAGTTTTTCCGTTTACTGGACAAGGGCCTTCGAGAAGTGCTGCGCGACCAGCGCGCGCCACTGGTGCTGGCCGGAGTGGAATACCTGTTCCCCCTTTACCGCGAGGCCAACACGTATCCCCATCTGGTGAGCGCAGGCGTGCCGGGCAACCCGCAAGGGAAACGTGCCGAAGAACTTCGCGAGGCGGCTTGGGCGGTGGTCGAGCCTGTTTTCCGGAAGGAAAGAGAATCGGCCCGGCAACTGCTCGACGAGTTGGCCGGCTCTGCCCGAGCTTCGCTGAACTTGCGGGAAATCGTCCCGGCAGCCTGCCAGGGCCGTGTCGACCGCCTGTTCGTCGCGGTCGGGGTCCAGCAGTGGGGCTCCTTCAATCAGGGCACGCAGAAAGTGCGCATCAGCCGGAGCTACCGGGTTGACGACGTGGATCTGCTTGATCTGGCCGCGCTGCAGACATTGCAGCAAGGCGGCGCAGTCTACGCGGTCACAGAGCAGCAAGTGCCCGGCGGCGGCAAGGCTGCCGCGATTTTCCGCTACTAA
>JBBIND010000089.1:0-13585 GCA_037444075.1 Acidobacteriota bacterium
CTGGTGGGGGAAGAACCCGGTCGCCGGCAACCTGAAAGGCGTCATCAAGGACTTGCACGCGGGCCAGGCGACGGAAGAAGTGAAGGACCGGCTGCGGAAAATCGTCCGGGAGACCGACTACGCGGAAGTGGTCGCCATGGAGCAGGAATTGATGGCGGAAGGGATGCCGGTTGAAGAAATACGCTCGATGTGCGATTTGCATTCGCAGGTGATACGGGAAGTCCTGGTGCAGTTGCCGGGGAAGACCGTGCCCCCGGGTCATCCGGTGGACACGTTCCGCCGCGAGAATGACGCACTACGCAAAGTCGTGTTGGAGATGCGGCAGGCGATGGCAAAGATCCGCGAGACGCCGGACGACGGTCCAACCGAGCAGCCTTTGATGCACTGGCGTCAG
Organism: Acidobacteriota bacterium; assembly: GCA_037444075.1. Taxonomy (GTDB): domain Bacteria; phylum Acidobacteriota; class Terriglobia; order Bryobacterales; family Bryobacteraceae; genus JBBIND01. The sequence goes on from JBBIND010000089.1 coordinate 395, forward strand.
GCATACAACAACCTGATGGACGTTGAGAAGCACTACCAGCGTAAGGAGCACACATTGTTCTCCCGCCTGGAGAACCACGGCATCACCGGCCCCTCCAAAGTGATGTGGGCCAAGCACGATGAGATCAGGGAATTGCTGAAAGACCTGGGCGCCGCGTTGGGCCAGCGTGAGGCCGCCGCGAGCGAATGGAAACTGGTGGCGGGCACCGTGGCGGAAACCGCGCTACAGGCCATCGAGGAGATGTTCTACAAGGAGGAGAACATCCTTCTGCCGCTGAGCCTGGATACGCTGACGGACGAGGACTGGGCGGAAATCTGGCTGGCTTCACCGCGCTACGGCTGGTGCCTGGTGGAACCCCTGGAAGGTTATCAACCACCTCAGTCCGTGGTGCAGCAAGCCCTGAAGCTCTCAGCGGGCGACGCCGTGCAACTGCCAACGGGCAATCTGACGATCCAGCAACTGGCCGCGATCTTCCACACGCTTCCGGTGGACATCACGTTTGTGGATAGCGATGACCGGGTGGCCTTCTTTTCGGAAGGACCGGACCGCGTTTTCGCCAGAAGCCGGGCCATTCTCGGACGGAAGGTGCAACACTGCCACCCGCCGCGCAGCGTGGAAGTAGTGGACCGCATACTGAGTGATTTCCGGGAAGGCAGGCACAGCGTGGCGGAATTCTGGATCAACTTCCAGGGACGCTTCGTGCACATACGCTACTTCGCCGTGCGCGACGCGGAGAGCCGCTACGCCGGCACGCTGGAAATCACTCAGGACCTGACGAAGATACGCAGTCTCCAGGGCGAGCGCCGGCTGCTCGAATACGATCAGGAACCAAAGGAGGCAGGGACCGCGTGAGCATACCCATCACACCTGATACGAAAGTAGGCGCGCTATTGGAAGCGTATCCGGGCATCGAGGAGTTGCTCATCGCCCGCGTGCCCGCTTTCGAGAAACTCCGCAATCCCATCCTGCGCAAAACCGTGGCGAAGGTGGCTTCGCTGGACCAGGCGGCGCGGATGGGCGGGATTGGCGTGCGCGAACTCGTCTGCACGCTCCGCAAGGCGGTTGGCCAGGAGCCGGGCGATGAACTCCCGGCGGAGGAGACCGCTTCCCCGCCCTCTTCCCTCCCCGCCTGGGCGGCAGCTGGACAGGAGCGATTTGTGATCGATGCCGACAGTATGCTCGCGGCGGGGGTGCACCCCATAGGCAAGGTGCGTCAGTGCTCGGCCTCGCTGAAGCCGAAAGAATTCCTGAAGCTCACGAGTTCATTCCGGCCGGAACCGCTGCTGGACGCAATGTCAGAAAGCGGCTATGCCGTCTACTCGCACGAGACTTCACCTGGAAGCCACGTCACCTACATTGGCTCGGCCAAGGCACAAGGCTGATCCGTTCCCGCGGTTATTCCGGACCGCCGCGAAGTGAGTCCGCTTCAACCAGTCACCGTGGCGGCCGAAGTGCGCACGGTTGACAGTGCTTCCAGCAAGGCTGTAGCTTGGGCCTATAGGTCTCGATGACTCGCTACAGGGCGGGTCCTGGCATGACTGCTCCGCTTTTATGCCACTTGCAGAGGGTGGAGGCCTACCAAGGAGGAACTGATGAGCGACGTGACTGAGAAGAAGAACTCAGCCAATTTCGAACTAGGCCGGCGAGCCTTTCTGGGCACGGGTCTCGCGGCGGCGGCCGGGCATGCGGCGGCGCAGGCAAGCCAAAACCCTGCGGCCCCTCAAACCGGCAGGCGGCCGCTCCCTTTGAATCCCCGGACCCATGGCGCCATGCCGGCAAATAATCTGGGGCGGACGGGATACCGTGTCGGCCTCCTCAGTCTGGGCGGGCAGGCGACGCTGGAGATTCCCGGCAAAGACGCCGAATCGGAAGCCATCATCAACCGGGCGATCGACCTGGGCATCAACTACATCGACACGGCAGCAGGCTACGGGCAGGGTGTCAGCGAGAAGAACATTGGCCGCGTGATGAAGTTGCGACGCAGGGAGGTCTTCCTCGCCACCAAGACGGCAGACCGCACCTATGCCGGTTCCATGAAACTGCTCGACACCAGCCTGAAGAACCTCAACACTGACCACCTTGATTTGTGGCAGATCCACAACCTGCAAACCAAGGAACAACTCGAGCAGATTTTCGCCAAAGACGGAGCCATGCGGGCGCTCGAACAGGCGCGCAGCGAAGGCATTGTCCGCTGCCTTGGCGTGACAGGGCATTTCGAGCCCAACGTGCTGCTGGAAGCCTTACGAAGATTCAAATTCGACACGCTCCTGCTTGCGTTGAACGCGGCTGACCGGCACTACTTGAGCTTCATCGAGCATCTCCTGCCGGTGGCTCAGCAAATGCAACTGGGCACCATCGGCATGAAAGTGGCCACGCGCGGGCGAGTGCTTTCCACCTGGACGCCTCCGCCGCTCGAGGAGCAGCCCGAGCGGCTTCGCACCCGCCTGCCGGGAACGCTGACCATCCAGGAAGCGTTGACCTACAACATGTCGCTGCCCGTCAGCACAACCATCATCGGCGTGGATAACATTGCGCAGATTGAACAGAACGTTGCGCTGGCTTCGAACTTCACGCCGTTGAGCGAGGCCCAGATGAGAGACCTGGAGCGGCGTACCCTGCCCATCGTGCGGCAGGCGCTCTACTTCCGGCGCTGGGACATGGGCTGCGACGAGCTGTGCGGCGGCTACCCGCACTATCGCTGGGTGCCGCGCGCCGACACTCCCGCTTTGGGAGAACCGCGACGCCGGACGGATCAGTCCGGCTCAGCTTCGAGTTCAATCAGCGTAATTTCCGGCGGGCAATAATAACGGACCGGCAACAAGGAACTGCCCACCCCTGCACTCGTGTACCCGGTCAGCCGGCCATGCCGCCAAACTCCGAAGGTGTAAGCCCGCGGGCAGGCGGCGTTCACAAGGACTGCACCCAGACGGGGCAAACGGACCTGTCCCCCGTGCGTGTGACCGGCCAGGTACAGCCCGACCCCCTCTTCTCCGGCTTCCCGGAAGAGTTCGGGGCTGTGCGCCAGCAGCAGTTTGAAGGCGCCCGGAGGGGTACCCTCGAAGGCTGCCTCAAGGTCATCACAGCCGAAGTAGTGAGGGTCGTCCACGCCTCCTATCCAGAGCGTGGAGCCTGATTCTTCAATCGGTTGGCGTTCATTTACGAGCAGGCGGATGCCGAGAGTTTCCATGCCCGCTGCCATCCCCGAGCAGTCATGATTCCCGAGGACCGCAAATGTGCCGTGCTTAGTGCGAAGGGTGCTCAGTGCGGTCTCGAGCAAGGGGAGAATATGCTCGTGAGCGCCATCGACACCAAAACGGTAGTCGCCCGCCAGCAGGCAGACGTCAGCCGGCAAATCAGCCAGTTCCCGGGCGATGGCGGCGGGCAAGCCTTCCACTCCGTCGATGTGCAGGTCCGCCAGCAATAGAATACGAAAGCCGGAAAAAGCCGCAGGAAGACCGTGCGGGCGGAGCCTCACATGCCGCACCTGAGGGTGGCGCGCGTTGTGCAGGCCGCGCCCGTAGAGGCCGGCTAAACGGAGTGCTGTCTTTAAAATAGGGGCGATGAGGCGGTAGTGCCTGAGAATGAAGTCGCCGCGGCCATGGGCTTGGCGTCCCTTGTGGTGGAGACTTTCGATGGCCCTGCGCCGCGACAGGCGCCGCTCCAGGTCCGCGCTCCGGCTTTCTGCCATGCGGCCGATTCCCATGGTATTCCTATCGTCAGCTGAGGGCATCTGCCGGATGCCTCGGAAGGCCCGTTACGACGGAACTGGGCTCCGCCGGCCTACGTCTGACCAGTGTCATGAAACTCCTGGTTCTGTTTCTGGCAGCCCTTCCGGTGGTTGCCCAAACCCCCTACCGAAAGCACACCCTGTGGCTTGGCGCGGGGGCCGGTTTGCCACGCGCCGACCTGCGTTTCAGCATGAGTGACAGTTTCGGGCTGACGGGAGGCTACGGGTACCGGTTCCACCGCTTTTTCCAGGCCGAAGTCGGCCTTGACACGCTCTTCGGAGCAGCCGGTGTGCGCGACTACTATGCCAGCCCTTTGGGCGACTTGCGCATCCGCGACTTCCAATACCTGGTGCCGTTCGGCGGGCGGGTTATCCTTCCGGTGCTGAGCGACCGGCTGCAATTCCACGGAGGCGTGGGCGGCGCCTATCTGCGCTATGCGGAGCGGATCCGCCAGCCTTTCGGGGATGCCTATTACCGGCTGGCTTGCCCGGTGTGTGAAGCGCGCAGCGGCTGGGGCTCGTACGGATTGCTCGGCGCCAGTGTTGCGTTGGACCGCTGGCAGCACTTCCGCTTCCACTTCAATACCCGCGTTTACAGGGGCGGCACGCGCGGCGGACCCATCGGCGCAGTCCCTGGCAGACGAACGACGGACCGGTGGGTCAACATGTTCGCAGGGATCAGCTTCAACCTGTGAAGCGGCTGCGCTACTTGATTTCACCGCTGGCAGCAGTGGCCGGCTCCTGTCCCCAATTCTCCCTGATCACCAACGTCTGATCCGAGTAAAACGTGCGGCGTCCCGTGCTGTTGTAGGTGACGGGATTGGCGTTGACCGTATACCCGGTAGGACTACCTGCCAGGATGAACTGATACCCGCTCTTGGAGCCTTGGGCAAGATCGCCGGGGATCAGGTCCGCCGCTGAATGGCTAGGTTGGCCGCTGGCCGGGGGGCCCAATTCCACCAGGGAAGTAGCGTAGCGCCCGTATTGGGAGAAATACTGCGTTTGAGCCGTGTGCAACGTCCCAATCTGCCGGATGGCGGCCATCTCCTGTGTATGCATGCGCGCCTTATCGAGCTTCGGCACGGCGATGGCCGCGATGATCAGAATGATGGCGATAACTATGAGGAGCTCGATCAGCGAGAATCCCCTCCGCCGCAGGCTTTTCAGACGAGACGAGGCTGTCATGATGGTACTTTCCCTTTTAGTATGACGCGAATCCGGTCCTTAGCGTGGAGCCGCTGAGACTGTCTTCTGGCCGGCACTGCGTGGACCGAGGAGCACTTCGCTTCACGGAGGAAGTCCCCTTGACCGTATGACCTCTCACCCGGAAGCCGCTGCCAGGCGCCGGCTGCGGTTTTCCATGGCTGCGCCGATAAAGGCGCGGAACAGCGGGTGGGGCTCCAGCGGCTTGGACTTGAATTCGGGGTGAAACTGGCACCCGAGATACCAGGGGTGGTCCTGGATTTCGCAGATCTCGACGTACTTGCCGTCCGGCGTCTGCCCGGTGACGGACATGCCGCCGGCTTTGAGCGCTTCCTCATATTGGCGGTTGAACTCATACCGGTGGCGGTGGCGCTCGTTGATCTCGCTGGCGCCATAGGCGCGCTGCGCGAAACTGCCATCGGCCAGCAGGCACTGATAGCTGCCGAGCCGCATGTTGCCGCCCAGTTCCTCCACGCCCGTCAAGTCACGCAGCTTGTAGATGACCCGGTCCGGGGTAGCCGGATCGAACTCCGTCGAATGGGCCTTTTCCAGACCGCATACATTGCGCGCAAACTCGATCACCATGGTCTGCATGCCGAGGCATATACCGAAGAACGGCACTTTGTGTTCGCGCGCATAGCGGATGGCGTTTACCATGCCTTCCACGCCCCGCTCGCCAAAGCCGCCCGGCACCAGGATGCCGTCATACGCGGATAGGCTCTCGATGCACTCGGGCCAGACCAACCCCTGCGAGCCGATCCAGTGGATATTCACCTTGACGCCGTGGGCCAGCCCGCCGTGCAGCAAGGCTTCTTTCAGGCTCTTGTATGAATCCTCGAAGACGACATACTTGCCCACCAACCCGATGTCCACTTCGCCTTTGAGATTCTTCATGCGCCGGACCATGTCGCGCCAGTCTGTTAAGTTACGCTCGCCGGCGCGGTCCTGGAGTTCCAGCAACCGCAGGATAATCTCGTCCACGCGCTGCTCGGCGAATACCAGCGGCACTTCGTAGACGGAGGAGACGTCGCGGGCGGTGATGACGGCGTCCACGTCAACGTCGCAAAACAAGGCGATCTTCTCTTTGACCTCGTCGCTCAGCGGCCTCTCGGAGCGGCAGAGCAGCATGTCAGGCTGGATACCGATGGCGCGGAGTTCCTTCACGCTGTGCTGCGTGGGTTTGGTTTTGAGTTCCTGAGCGGCGGAAATCCAGGGCACCAAGGTGACGTGAACGAAGAGGGTGTTTTCCCGCCCCAACTCGTGCCGCAACTGCCGGATGGCTTCAAGGAAGGGCAGTGACTCGATGTCTCCCACCGTACCGCCGATTTCGATGATCACCACTTCGGCGTCCTCACCCGCGCGTTTTGCGGCCGACTTGATTTCGTTGGTGACGTGCGGAATCACCTGCACCGTTTTGCCCAGATAGTCGCCGCGCCGTTCGCGAGAGATGATCCGTTCGTAGATGCGGCCCGAAGTAAGGTTGTTCAGCTGGGTGAGCGGGGCGTGCGTGAAACGCTCGTAATGGCCCAAATCGAGGTCCGTTTCTGCGCCGTCGTCCGTGACAAAGACCTCTCCGTGCTGGTAAGGGCTCATGGTGCCCGGATCAACGTTCAGATAGGGATCGAACTTCTGAAGGGTGACGCGAAAACCGCGGCTTTCGAGCAGGAAGCCGATGGAGGAAGCGGCGATTCCCTTGCCCAGGCTGCTCACTACTCCTCCGGTGACGAAGATGTACTTGGCCATATAGATCCCTACTTTTCCTGAGCGAGCGCCGCGTGGAGGCGTGTGACGCGTTCCAGGTCCTCAGGGGTATCCACGCCGGCGGAGGAGTAGCCGGTCTCGGCGACTCGGATGGCATAACCGTTCTCGAGAGCCCGCAGCTGTTCCAGGCATTCGCTGAGTTCCAGCGGACCGACCGGCAGGCTGCCGTAAGCCAGCAGGAACTCCCGCCTATAGGCATACAGCCCGATGTGCTTGAAGTGCACAACCTGGCCCTGCCCGCGCACGTAAGGTATCGGAGAGCGTGAGAAGTAGATGGCGTAGCCCTTGTGCCCGGTGACGACCTTGACGACGTTGGGGTTGGATAGTTCCTCCGGGTCGTCAATCCGCTTCTTCAAGGTGGACATGGGAGCGGAATCCTGCTCGAGCAGACACGCCACGGCGGCATCAATAGCTAGCGGGTCGATGAGCGGTTCGTCGCCCTGGATATTGACAACCACTTCAGCCTCGTGCGCGGCGGCAACTTCAGCGACCCGGTCAGTGCCGGAGAGGTGGTCCGAGCGGGTCATCCGGACCGGGGCGCCGAAGCGCCGGGCTTCGTCCCGGATACGGTCGTCGTCGGTCGCGACCACCACATCGCCCAGGCAAACCGAGCGGCGGGCGCGTTCGTAGACATGCTGAAGGATGCTCTTTCCGGCGAGTTGAGCGAGGGCTTTGCCAGGGAACCGCGTGGAGGCGTAACGGGCTGGAATAACACCCAATACCAGAGGCTGCACGCTCGATCTTACCACGAAACCTCATGCTATACTGTGGTTGGCAGCGGCCGAATGTGGGGGGCAAGCAGCGATGACTCTATGTCTGACGTGCCTTCGTCTTCTGTCTCCAGTCATGCTGGCGTTACTTGTGGCGCCGCAAGACACTGGGGCCGCAGCGGAGGACCGGAGTTCAACCCAGCGTGAACCTCGAGTTTCCGTCGCAAAACCGGCGCCGGATGCTCCCGAGGACAGGCGTTCCAGCCATATCCGCATCGATACCACACTGGTGCTCATCAACGTTACGGTCACCACGCCCATGAACCAGGTGGTGACGGGTCTCGACAAGGAACATTTCCGGCTGTTCGAGGACCGCGTGGAACAGGAAGTCTCGCAGTTTTCCAGTGAGGATACCCCCCTCTCCGTAGGCCTGGTTTTTGACGTCAGCGGCAGCATGGGCAACAAACTGCAAAGAGCCCGGCAAGCCGCCGCGCAGTTCTTCAAAACGGCGAACCCGGAGGATGAGTTCTTCCTCCTTCAGTTCAGTGACCGGCCGCAACTGATGGTTCCCTTCACCGTTCAAACCGAGGAGATTCAGAACCGCCTGGCCTTCGCACAATCCAAGGGCCGCACGGCGTTGCTGGATGCTCTTTACATGGCGATGGATCACATGAAGAAGGCTCGCAACCCTCGCAAAGCCGTGCTGATCATCTCCGACGGCGGTGACAACAGCAGCCGTTTCACAGAGAGCGAGGTGAAGAACATGGTGCGTGAAGCCGACGTGCAAGTGTACGCCATCGGCATCTTTGAGCACATTTCCGCCCGTGGCCGCACCGCCGAGGAACTTTCCGGACCCAGCCTCCTGACCGAACTCGCCGAGCAGACCGGCGGACGACACTTCCCCGTCGAGAATCTGAACGATCTTCCCGATATCGCCGCCAAGATCGGCATCGATTTGCGCAACCAATACGTGCTCGGCTACGCGCCAACCAACCGGGAGAGGGACGGCAAATACCGCCGCGTGAAAGTGGAACTGGTGCAACCTCGGGGTTTGCCGCCGCTGCGCGCATACTACCGGACGGGATACTATGCGCCTGTTCAATAAGTGCCTGGCAACGGTCGCCTTGTGCGGGCTTCTAGTGGGGCAGGAAGAAGCTGTTTTCCGCGCCGACACTCGCCTGGTTGTGCTGCACGCCAGCGTGGTGAACAGGCACGGCCACCTGGTGACCAACCTGCAGCGGCAGGCTTTCCGGGTCTTCGAAAACGGCGCCGAGCAGCAACTGGTCATGTTCCGCCGCGAGGACGTGCCGGTGTCGATGGGCCTGATCATCGACAACAGCGGCAGCATGCGCGACAAACGGCGCAAAGTGGAATCCGCGGCCCTGCTGCTGGTGAAGGAATCCAACCCGGACGACGAAGTCTTCATCGTCAATTTCAACGACGAAGCCTACCTCGACGTTGACTTTACGGGCGATGTCAAGAAGCTCGAAGAAGGCCTGACGCGCATCGACTCACGCGGAGGAACGGCCATGCGCGACGCCCTGAGCATGTCCATCGACCACCTCAAGAAGAAGGGCAAGCGCGACAAGAAGGTTTTGCTGATCGTCACCGACGGCAATGACAACACCAGCCAGATTTCACTCGAGAAGCTCGTTGAGAAAGCTCAGCAGGCAGAAGTGCTCATCTACACGATTGGCTTGCTCAGCGAGGAGTCGCGCCGGGAGCGCAAGCGCGCCGAGCGCGCGCTGAAGGCCCTGACGGAGACCACCGGCGGGCTGGCCCATTTCCCCGGCGAACAGGAGCAGGTGGAACAGATTGCCGTTCAGGTGGCCCACGAAATCCGCAATCAGTACATACTGGCGTATTCTCCCTCCAACCAGGTGATGGACGGCAACTACCGCCGCATCAAGGTCGAGGTGAGAGGTCCCAACCGCCCGGTGGTCCGTACGCGCTCGGGCTATTACGCCACGCCCACCTCCGCGCAGGCTGCCGCCGCACCGGCGTCTCCGCAGGTGAGGCCTTAGAATGTCCGCCTTGCTCTGGCAGGCCAGCCGCGGTTACCGTCTCGCCCCGTGGAAGAGTCCGTATTGGCGCTGGAGGCTCGAGACGTATCTGGGCGTCGAGGCCAAAGAGTTGGACTTCAGGGCGTTCTGGCGCCTCGCATGGACGCACCGCGCGGCGCTGCTGAGGTATCTGCGCTGGGCCTCGCGGATGAGGACCGCGCACGGCAGCTAAACTGCTCCGGCCGCGCCTCGCGGGCATTGCAGGTTGCTGAGAGATTCTTCCGGTGTGTCCGGGGGGCGAACTTCAGCTTGCCCAACGGTTTCGTCAGCAGTCCCCTATGCACTTCGCAGGCGAACGGCGAAACCCTCCACCTTCACTACCCGCTGCAACACTTGCAATAGGGCTGACCGGCCGAACTCCAATCGCAGCAGGCGTAACTTGGAGGTGAACAGGTCACGCTACACCCTACGCCGCCGGCCGTGATAGAACACTGTGTGGAGCCCGGCCCTCCCGAATCACAATCACATTGTGGCGCTGGCTGCCCCCCATTGCCCTCCCGCAGGGCCGTGATGTGATCCGCAGTAAGGGGTGTCCGTTCTCCATACCTGGCGATGCCGAAAACGCCGAAGGACTCCCAATCCCGCCAGTTCATGAGCGGCCGGGGCAGGGGCTTCTCCGGAAAGATGAAAACCCTCCTCGTGCCGTCATCGCCTATGATCGCCGCCAAGCCCTCCGAAACCAGCAGCCGGCCGCGGCCGGACCAATCGGCGGGCAAGGCATGACCGCGGACGTGCTGGAGGACAAGCACAAGTTGACGGGAAGTCTCAGACACGTTTGTCCGGCTCTCCAACACAATCACAGACTCCGCCCTCGACGGGGCGGAAGTCAGGATGATCTCACCGTTGTAGCCATGCACCAGGTCCGGCGCAGTAGGCCCCTGTGCCGACGCCGTTGCCAGCAGAACCAGCGCTAAGCCTATCCTATGCGCTCTCATAGGACACCCTTCCCCCTTTTGGCTCAGATTCAAACCAACCAGTAACTACTCGGGTAGGCATCACGGTAACGCCGCCTACGGGAATTATACTGCCCCCCCCCCCGCACAGGTCAAGAGAAATATAATTAACGATTATCAAACTATAAACCTCGGAGGAGTGGTCTCCGCCTGCCCTGATGAGCCGCCGTGGGAACCTCATAGTGCGCCTTGCAGGCTGCTGAAAACGCGTTCCTGTGGTTCCTGGACGCACCAGGCTGGAGCTTATGCCAGCCGGCAAAACAACGACTTACGTTCCCGTGTGGGGCGAACTTCGGTCAAGCTTGCCCGGGAAACTGGGGAGGAAACTGGGAAACTGGGGACGGAAACTGTGGAAACTGGGGAGGGAAACTGGGGACGGTAACCAATTGCACAATTTCAGGAGATCCTTCCTGCCTCGCCCCCACACTACTGAGATATGGCTCGAACAGCGAGGGCTGTCGTGGTGGGTCTGCCTCATCACGTCACGCAAAGAGGCAACAGTTGCCAGGACGTTTTCCGCACGCACAACGTCCGCAAAGTCTACCTGGAAGCTTTCTCCGATCACGCCGCTCGATTCGAATCCTCACCTGTTGTTAGGAGGGAATATGCACAAACGCTCACACTTCGCGCGCACGTTCGCGGTTTCATTCCTAATGGTGGTGCTCGCGGCTTGCTGGATACCCGAGAATTTTTACACCAAGGTCACCCTCAACAAAGACGGCAGCTACCTGTTCGTCTACGATGGCACGTTGACATTCGGGCTGGCGCTTGCCGCCGCTCAACAAGGTGCCCTCAGCGCAAGTGACGAGGCTGAGTTCCGGGCGGAAGGGGACAAACTCAGGCGGGTACCGGGATTCAAGAGGGTCGACTACGAGGGCAGGGGGAGGTACAAGGTCCATTTCGAAAAGGCAGATAACCGTGGAGAGCCATTCTATTTCCCCTCCTAGGAGATGAAGTTGTTTGCGATTCCTCCTCAGGCGGATCGCACCGTCACCGTCACGGCCGTCCGACCGAGCCAGGAGGACATTCAGCAACTCAATTCTATCGGTGCGAAGATAGCGGGAACCTTGAGTGTGTCGATCGCGAACGGCGTCCAGGTTGTCAGGCACAACGCAGAAAGTGAGCCAACATTGTTCGGCTTGCTCGGTGCCTACAGATGGCAAATCAAGTCTCCGAACGCCGATCCCGTGATTGTAGTCAAGCCCGTATCCTAGTGCTGCGCGAGGGGGGTGTGAGGAGTCCTGGTTGTCAGACACGAGTCCGAGGGAACATGAAACTCGAGAAAACAAGAAATAACACGCTGAGGGTATCCTTCCCACTCCTTTTTACGCGGCTGACTCTCGCCTGTCTGCCGGCCGTGGCCCTGGCGCAGCGGCGCAGCGGCCCGAGCGACGCGGAAGCGTGCGCCGCCTGCGGGACTTGCGCGGGCGGGATGATCATCGTCCCGCTGGTCATCATCGCTCTGAACATCGCTCTGTTGGTCTGGGTCGCGCGCGACGCCAAGTCGCGCGGCATGGACAGCTCGGTGCTCTGGATGATTCTAGTCATGGTGACGAGCGTGATCGGACTGACCATTTACCTCTTCTCCAGGCCGCAGGGAAACCTGGTTCGATGCGCAAACTGTAATAACCAGCGGCTGCAAGCAAGCGCCAGATGTCCGCATTGCGGCAACGCCTGAAACGTCCTGAGACGTACCTGACGGTGGTGGGCGTTCTCGTGGCGTTGGCCGCGCTCGATTCCTGCCGCCGCCCGGCCAGCCAGGTTACGGTGCGTCTCTACGTTGGCGTCGTCGGTGTGTACCAGGCGCTCGGACGGCCCTTGCTGGAGGGGTGGATCCAGTGCCGATACCGACCGACTTGTTCCGAGTTCTCGATCCTAGCCGTGCGCGAGCATGGCATCAAGCGCGGGCTAGCGCTGACGGTCGCCCGCATCCGGTCCTGCACCAGGCAAGTACCGATTGGGACGTATTCCCCGCGGCGTTAAGATACCGGCCGGTGTGGTCGCGAACTACCGCTCGACGGGGCCGCCGACGCGGGACGTACTCATGGTCGCGTCTCGGATCACTACGAGAAGTCCAGGCCACTCTGCCTCGCCGAACCGCTCGATTCCAAGCATCACCGACTGATGGATCTTCAGGCGGTTGGGCTGGCGCAGCCGCACGATGAGGATGCCGAAGTGGCTGGCGGCACGATATTCCGTGAAGCCCTTGTCGGTCGTGATCAGCAGGCGGCACTCCCGAACAGCGGCTTCCCAGAGACCCGCATCCGCCATACCCTCGTCATCGGTCCCGCGGATGTCTTTGACGTCGTGGCCAAGTTCGCGCAGGCGGTACACGGTCATGCGCGGGATGTTCTCGTCAACGAGAATCCGCATCCGTCAGTGGCCCAGAGCCGGCAGCGGCGTCACTTGCTCCTCGGCCAACTCGGCCGCGTAGTCGAGGCAAGCCATGATATCCGCGCGGTCGAGCGAAGGATACTCGGCCAGCAGGTCTTCCACAGTGTCGCCATTCGCCATCATGCGGACGATCTGGTGCACGGGAATCCGTGTGCCCTTCACGCACGCCTGGCCGTGGCAGATGTTCGGGTCGATGGATATCCTCTCGAACGGCACCTTCGTGGCCTCCACAACCAGTTTACTCCAGGCCTGCCGTTACTCCTGCATCCACCGGCTGCGCGCCACACGGCTTGCGGCCAGCGGGTGGGCATTCGCTGCGAACAAAAACCGGGGACGGTAACCAATTGCACAATTTTGCGGAGAGCCCTCCCGCCCCGTCC
>JBBIND010000090.1:0-13501 GCA_037444075.1 Acidobacteriota bacterium
CCGGTGTCTCTTCGCGTTGCATGGACGCCAGCGCAAGCATGTCCCAGCCTACCTGCGCGACGAAGTTGTCTTTCGAGCGCATCCAGGCCTTCATCTTCTTCTCCGCAAACGGCGCGGCGGAAGCCACGTGCCTGGCAAACAGGTCAGCGAGCACGTAGTACCGGATCACCTTGCGATATGCGGTTTCGGCCGCGGCCCGGGTTGTGGTAAATCATGACCGGAGGATCCCTGCCATGCTCACGAGACGTGAATTCGCCGCATCCGCCGCGGTCGCGCTGCCGGCTCAGCGGTCAGACGATTCGCGAGGCCCCAGTCCTCCCTGGCGCCGCGCGTTGACGGGGAACCTGACGGTCGAGCAGGTGGCAGCCGCGCTCCAGCCCCGCACCCAATTCGCACACTTCCCAACTCTCGGAGATCGCCGGACTTGGGATGGGCTTAGCCCCGACATTCGTGCCGCCCTGATTGCGGCAGGCGAAGCCCGTCTCGGTCAACCCTGGGCAGCCTTGCCCGCTACGCTCTTCCTTGAATACCGCCGCAACGGCAACCGCTCGCGCTATGAAGCGGCGAGGACAGAACGGCGGCGCCGGTTGAATGACCTGCTGTTCGCCGAACTCGCCGAGAACAAGGGGCGCTTCCTGGATGAGCTCGTCAACGGCATATGGCTCACGTGCGAGGAAACCTATTGGGGCGTTCCCGCTCACGTCGGCGTGCAGAAAGCGGGCACCGGACTGCCGGACGCCGAGGAGCCTACGGTTGACCTGTTCGCGGCGGACACTGCTGCCACACTCTCCTGGACGAATTACCTTTTGGGAGAGACGTTGGACAAAGTCTCCCCCCTGGTAAGGCGCAGGATTGCTCACGAGGTGAAGGCCAAGGTCCTCGCGCCATGTTTCACGCGCAACGATTTCTGGTGGATGGGGCTGGAAGCCAACCGCCCGATGAACAATTGGAACCCGTGGATCTGTTCCAATTGGCTCACTGCGGCTTTGCTGATGGAAACGGACGAGCCCCGGCGCGCCGCCACCGTGCACAAGATCCTGCGTTGCCTGGACCGTTTCCTGGATTCCTACCACGACGACGGCGGCTGCGATGAGGGTCCGGGCTACTGGGGTCATGCCGGAGCCTCGCTGTTTGAGTGCCTCGAACTCGTTTCCGCGGCGACGGCGGGCAAGCTGGATTTCTTCCACCTCCCGCTGGTCGCAGAAATGGGGCGCTACATCTACCGGGCGCACATCGCGGACGACTGGTACGTGAACTTCGCCGACGCCTCAGCCCGCATTTCGGCATACGGCGAGCTGATCTACCGTTACGGCAAACGCATCAAGGACGCGCCGATGATGGCGCACGGCGCCTATGTAGCGTCCCTCAAGAGCAACGCGCGCATTTCCACGGGGAGCGTGGCGCGGACCCTGGACGCCTTATTAGTGTCCGCAGAAATTGCGCGCGCAGACAGGAAACCTCCGCTCGTCAGGGACGTCTGGCTCAGCGGCACGCACGTCTTTGTCACCCGCACGCGCGGCGGCACGGCCGAGGGGCTGTATGTAGCCGCGCAGGGCGGGCACAACGCTGAAAGCCACAATCACAACGACGTGGGCAACTTCCTCGTTTTCGTCGGCGGGCGCCCCGCGTTGATCGATGTCGGCGTAGAAACCTACACGGCCAAGACTTTCAGCGGACAGCGTTACGAGATTTGGACCATGCAGTCCGCCTACCACAATCTGCCCACGGTCAACGGCGTGATGCAGGGCGCCGGAAGGAGGTTCGAGGCGGCCGAATGCAGGCACGCCGCCGATGACGCCGCGGCCGAATTCAGCCTCGACATAGCCCGTGCGTATCCCGGTGAGGCAGGCATCGAAAAGTGGCGGCGCACCTTCCGCCTGGACCGGCGTGCGAACCGGCTCGAGGTCGCCGACGAAGCCGCCTTCAAGAAAGCCGGCAACCGCGTCGAGTTCAACCTGATGACCCCGTGCAGCGTGAAGATAGTCTCTCCGGGGCGCGCTGAACTCAGTGGCGGACTCATCGGACAACAGCGCGTCCTGCTGGAGTTTCCAGCCTCTCTCCAAAGCACGGTAGATGAGATCAAGATCAGCGACGCACGGCTGGGACCGGTGTGGGGCAAGGTGCTGTACAGAATACGGCTTCTCGCGGAGGGCGTGCCCGCCTCCGCCCGCTGGCGCCTGCAGGTAGCTCAGCTATAGTCCGCCGCGAAAAACGAGACGTGGCAGATGCGCAAAGATTTAGCCCCGCTGCTGTTTCAGGACGAGGAACTCAGCCGCCACCGCTGGCGCCGCGATCCGGTCGCGCCCGCCCAGTGCTCCACAGCGGCGCTGGCCAAGAAGACCGGTCGCGTCACCGCCGACGGCTTCCCCGTCCACAGCTTTGAGACTTTGCTGCGGGAACTCGCCACCCGCTGCCGCAACACCTGCCGCATCGCCGCCCAGCCGGACTCTCCATCGTTCGATCAACTCACCCAACCGACGCCGCTCCAATCGCGCGCCTTCCAGCTTCTCGGCTTGTAGCCAGAAACCGGAACGCCAATTCAGCCTCTTCCCTTGCACCCTCAGTCGGATACTGTCTCAGGCGAGGTGGAACTTCGGCCTAGGCCGGCTGACCCTGTAGACCCAATTCAGTTGCGCGCTGCTGCATGGCCCGGATGCAGAAAGCGATGTGTTCGTCCAGGTCTACGCCCAACTCCTGAGCGCCGAGCACGATATCTTCCCGGTTCACCGAGCGGGCGAAGGCTTTGTCCTTCATCTTCTTCCGCACGGATTTCACATCCACTTCATGGATGCTGCGCCCGGGCTTAACGTATGAGATAGCCGTCAGCAAACCGGCCAGTTCGTCGCAGGCAAAAAGGACCTTGGCCATCAAGGTGTCCCGGGGCACACCAGAGTAGGTGGCGTGCGACAGGATGGCTTTACGGATTTCCTCGCTCACCCCTCGCTCGGCCAGAATCGGTTCACCTTTCATGGGATGGTCCGGCGCTTCCGGGTGGATTTCCCAGTCAAAATCGTGCAGCAGCGCAGTCACCGGCCAGAGGAGTTCGTCCTCGCCGTAATGACGGCTGTAAGCCGCCATGCAAGCCTCCACTGCGAGGGCGTGCTTGCGAAGATTGTCAGACTGAGTGAACTCGCAAAGGATGTGCCAGGCGGTGTCTCTGTCGATCATCGGAGTTGTACTATAATTGATGAAGCCGACCGTGTGGGCCTGTGGCGCAGTTGGGAGCGCGCTTCAATGGCATTGAAGAGGTCATGGGTTCGAATCCCATCAGGTCCACCATTCCTCCACACCCATCACTTCCGAAAGCTGCGCCCCCAATTACTCCTGGCTCCTACGCTCCGCCAGTGGCTCCGCCTTCTGAACTAGCGCCCTCGAAGGACTGCAACGCCAGGTAATTCCTGCCGAAGCGCTGAATATTGTCATGCTGCTTCTCAAACTGGTCGAAGTGGCTTTCTTCGTCGAGGACGAGCGCCTCGAAGACCTGCTTGGAGGCCGAGTCGGCGTTGGCTGCACACGCCAAAGCTGCCTGGTTGTACTTCTCGATACCGTCCTCTTCCATCGCCATGGCTTTGACGAGGATGGCTTCCGGATCTTGAATTTTCTCCACCGGACCCGCGGATGTCATTTCCACGTCGCCCTTCAGGAACAGAATGCGGTCGGCCAGCGTCTCCACGTGACCCATCTCCTGGATGGCAATGCGCTTAAGCAACTGAGCCAGGGGCTTGAAGCCCTGGTCGTCCAGGTGAAAGTGGAAGTACATGTACTGGTGCACAGCCTGTAGTTCGTCCGCGACAGCTTGATTCAGTAATTGTATGCTCTTTGCCTTGTCCATATTTAAGCCTCCGATTCATTATCGCCCAGTGCGCCAACCGAGCAACACGGAGGGCCCTCTCCTCTCGTGACATGCGAAGGGCTGGGGAGCAGGAGTGCGGATGCGGCTCGCTGGGAGGGCAACCGTTGTTACGGCTCGACGCGGGAACTGTGGGAGTGCCGGAAATGAGGGGGAGCAGAGTGGGCCATCAGGCCGGCTCGGCCGGCGCCAGCAGCCGGCGGACGGTTTTGAGCAGCACGTCCGGCTGGAACGGTTTCCCCATAACCTCGTGGGCTCCCAACAACTTGGCTGTTCGCAGGAAAGCCCCTCCGAAGGCCCCTGAAATCGCCAGAATCCGGAGGTTGGGAAACTCCCTGCGGAATTGAGGTATGGTCTCCAACCCTTCCTGATCCGGCATTACCAGGTCAAGGATACACAGGTCAAATCCCTCTCGCTGCGCTAACTTGATAGCTTCTCTGCAGTCAGCGGCCTGGTACACGCGATAGCCGGCCCCAGCCAGGATATTATCCAGCAGGTCACGTACCGCCGCGTCGTCGTCGACCACGAGAATTCGAGCAGCGCCTGCGGGCACGCTCTGTCCAGAATCCTGCGATGATTCGGTCATCTTCGCGGCATGTTCTCCTGAGCGACCGGTGCAGGTGTCATGGTCAAAAATCGTGCGGCATGCCACTGACATGCCACACATCGCCTTGTGACGCACATGCCTGCTTTGTATACATTAACATATCTTCAATCGATTGTCTATGCAATTCGGGCGCCTGCAATTCGGGCGCCATGTCAACGCAATTCGTACGCAATCGCTGGGTCCTACGGCAAGAGAACATAGGTCTCCCTCGGGTTCTGGTCCGAGATGCTATAGTGATCTCCGTATGACCAAGGTCGACCTGCATTTCCGTCTCCCGCGGCAGCTTCATCAGCGGGAGATACAGCGCACGGCGGCGGCACATTCCGTGTACGGCATAGGCAGAATCAGGGTCACGGAAGCGCGCGATGAAGTCATCGTGGAATACGACGCTTCGCGGCTTACGAGGGAGCAGGTAGAGGCGATTTTGCGGCGCTGCGGTGTGCCTTTGCCGGTCCCGGTTTAGCGGAATCCCGGCGAAAGCCTGGCTAGCGGAAATCCACGGAAAGCCCGGCCACGAAACTCCGGCTGCCAGAGGACCGTAGACGTAACCGGAATCCCGCAGCGGACCGCGGTCGAGGTCAGGCTGGTATTGATTCAGCAGGTTGTTCATCTTCACGTACAAGCGCTTCCGGTAGCGGCTGTCGGGACCGGAAGCGAACGCGCGGTCCAACACTAAGCTCACTACTTTGAAGGACTTGCTGGTCTCCAGCCGGTCTTCAGCGATGTAGCCCGCATAGTGCGGAATCAGCATTCCCCCGGTCATGTCGAGCATGGACACGGCGGAGAATCCCCTTGGCAGCTTCAGGTCCGCGCCTACGAATCCATAAACGGAGGGGCTGCGGAAATACCTCCGGCTGCCGAACTGCGGTTCAGCCTCGCGGTAACGCGCAGCCTGCCAGGTGGCGCCGCCGCGCCACAACAGCCTGGGGTGCAACTGCCAGTTGAAATCCACTTCAGCGCCCTGCACATAGGAGCCCGCTCCATTGATGCGGATGAGCTTGCGAAAATCACTGCCCTCGGAGAGTACCTCATCCAACAGGTGTACATTGCTGAGCGCCGTATGGAAGAAAGTCACGCCAATCTGGAGCGGGCGTGCGCCGGTGATGCCGGCGTAGTCGATCGAGCCAGTCCAACTGAGTGACCTCTCCTCCTTCAAACCGGGAGCATTTTCGATCAGCAGACCCGTTCCGCCCACAGCGGCAACATGCAGGTCTTCGTCAAAGATTACCGGTGCGCGGAATCCCGTGGACACGCTGAAGCGCAGGCGCCAGGCGTCCGTCAAACCCACGCGCACCCCGCCCCTCGGGCTGTAAATCCAGTGGGGCAGGACATTGGACTTGTCGGCCCGCACGCCGGCCACCAGGATCACGTCCGAGGTCAGGCGGATCTCATCCTGTGCGTAGAAGCCGACGTTGCGGAACAACTCGTCGAACCGCCGGCCGTAGGAGGGAATGCGGTCCGTCACCTTCTCGCGCTGAAACTGAACGCCGCCCAACAGAGTGTGAGACCCGTGTTGATGTCCGGCTTGTGCGTCGGTGGCCACAAGCGGGTTTCGAGTCTGTCCATAAGCGTTGGGGTCAAAGTCCGCCCCGTAGTAGGTGTCCCGCCGCAGATTGCTGTAACTCGAAGCCAACGTGTAGAACGTGGCCGCGTTGACTGTGTGATTCCACCTCACGAACGCGGTCGACCGGGAGGCGTCCGCCATTTCCGTGAGGTATGTCCGATGCGGAGGCAGATGGAGGTTGTCGCCGCCGCGCCGGAAATCCGCGTAATGGCTGCCGCCCAAGACGAGCCGCGCGGACCCGTCCAGGAAACGCCGGTAGAGCGTGCTGCCACCGCCTGTCAGGCGCCGCTTGGGAAGGTCGCTGAAACCGTCATCGTTCAGGTCGATGGACGCTCTCCTCATGCTGCGGACGTAGACGTCTCCGGAAAAGCCTGCCGGAAGCCGGCTGCTCTGACCCGTGAGGCCCACGGATTGTTCCGGACGTCCGGACGTCCAGCCGGTTTGCATGTCAACCCGGGCGCTTTGAGCGCGCGGCTCGCGGCGGACCAGGTTGATGACGCCGCCTACCGCGTTCGGTCCGTAGAGCGCAGAACCGCCGCCCTTCACCACTTCCACGCTGTCAAAGAAATCCGTAGGGATCTGGTCCAGAGCGTACACCATGCTCACGTTGGACATCGTCGGAAGACCGTCCTCCAGCACCTGCGTGTACTTGCCTTCCAATCCGTTCATGCGGACGGAGAGTGGAGCGCACGCCTGGCAGTTGCTCTCGACGCGCACGCCCACCACGGTGCTTGTCAGCGCGTCAGCGAGGCTGCGGCTGGCCGTGCGTTCGCACAAAGCGCCTGAAACGACGCTTGTGCGGACCGGCGCGTCAACAATCAGGTGCTCCGTGCCGGTTCCCGTAACCACTACCGACTGTGTTACGGGAAGCATCGGGACGAGCGTAACCTCCACGCGGAACTCCTGCCTGTCGGCGAAAAGAACGGGGAGCGGCGAGCTGTGATAATGCCCCGCCGCGGACCCCTTCACGGTCATGGATCCAGCCGGCAGCTCCTCGAAACGGAATTCACCGTCCGCGCCCGTAAGAGCTTTTCTGCCAACCTCCGGGATTTCAACCAGAGCCTCCGCAACCGGGCTCCCCTCCTGATTCACGACTCGCCCGCTCAAGCTGCCCATCCCGGCCGCGGCGCCTGAAGCCGAACCGGCGACAGCCTCCTGCGGAACGAGAAGGAAAACAAGCGAAAGTATTGTTGGACAAAAAGGCCCGCGTATCTTCATTGGGGCTACGGCACCGCGTCTAGTTGCCACTGAGATGCGGCTAGAACGACATTCTACTTCACGCCACAAATTTGGTGCAAGCGGCCGGAGGAACAGTATAATGAGAGTTGCTACTCTGATGCCGGGGGCCGTAGAACAGCGCGAATGGGAAGACCGGGACGGCTTCGTGGCCCGAATCCGAGCTTCCCGGAGTCATTGAAAGGAACCTAATCATATGTCAACCGAAGCAAAGTGTCCGTTCCATCAGACTTCAGGGAGCGGCACGTCGAACCGCGAGTGGTGGCCGAATCAGTTGCGTCTGGAAGTCCTGCGCCAGCATTCCGCGCTCTCGAATCCGATGGGCGTGGATTTCAACTACGCCGAAGAGTTCAAGAGCCTGGACCTCGCGGCCGTTAAGAAGGACCTTCAGGCGCTGATGACCGACTCGCAGGACTGGTGGCCGGCGGACTTTGGCCACTACGGCCCGTTGTTCATCCGCATGGCGTGGCACAGCGCCGGCACGTACCGCACGGGCGACGGCCGTGGCGGCGGTGGCAGCGGCAATCAGCGTTTCCCACCCCTCAATAGCTGGCCCGACAACGTCAACCTGGACAAGGCGCGCCGTCTGCTCTGGCCTATCAAGCAGAAATATGGGCGCAAGATCTCATGGGCCGACCTGATGATCCTCACGGGCAATGTCGCCCTGGAATCGATGGGATTCAAGACCTTCGGTTTCGGGGGTGGCCGCGAGGACATCTGGGAACCGGAACAGGACGTCTACTGGGGCGCCGAGAAAACGTGGCTGGGAGATGACAAGCGCTATTCAGGAGAACGGGATTTGGAGAACCCGCTGGCTGCCGTCCAGATGGGCCTGATCTACGTCAATCCGGAAGGCCCAGGCGGAAATCCGGACCCTGTCGCGGCTGCGAAGGATATTCGCGAGACCTTCGCGCGCATGGGGATGAACGACGAAGAGACGGTGGCGCTAATCGCGGGTGGCCACACCTTCGGCAAGACCCACGGAGCGGCCCCTGCGTCGAATGTCGGGGCTGATCCGGAAGCAGCTCCCATCGAGGAGCAGGGCCTCGGATGGAAGAGCAGCTTTGGCACAGGCAAAGGCGCTGACACCATCACCAGCGGCCTGGAGGTCACCTGGACCACCACGCCGACCAGGTGGAGCAGCAATTTCCTCTGGAACCTGTTCGGCTACGAATGGGAGCTGACCAAGAGCCCGGCCGGCGCGCAACAGTGGATACCCAAGGGCGGCGCCGGCGCCCGCACCGTGCCGCATGCCCACGACAAGTCCCAGCGCATTGCGCCGGCGATGCTGACCACGGATCTCGCCCTGCGTTTCGACCCGGCCTACGAGAAGATCTCGCGGCGTTTCATGGAGAATCCGGACCAGTTCGCCGACGCTTTCGCACGGGCATGGTTCAAGCTGACGCACCGTGACATGGGGCCGCGCGCACGTTATCTCGGCCCCGAGGTCCCCGCCGAACAACTGATCTGGCAGGACCCCATCCCCGCGGTCGATCACAAGTTGATCGACGAGGCGGACATGGCCGCCATCAAGGGTAAGATCCTGGCGTCGGGGCTGTCCGTCTCAGAACTGGTTTCGACCGCCTGGGCATCGGCCTCCACCTTCCGTGGCTCGGACAAGCGCGGCGGCGCGAACGGCGCCCGTATCCGTCTGTCACCGCAAAGAGATTGGGAAGTCAACCAGCCTGCACAACTGGCGAAAGTGCTGCAAGTACTCGAGGGCATCCAGGCCGAGTTCAACAGCGCGGAGTCCGGCAGCAAGAAGATTTCGCTTGCTGACCTGATTGTTCTCGCTGGTTGCGCAGGCGTCGAACAAGCAGCGAAGAACGCCGGCAACGCCGTGACGGTTCCCTTCAGGCCGGGACGCATGGACGCCTCGCAGGCAGAAACCGATGTGGAGTCCTTCGCCGTGTTGGAACCGGTTGCTGATGGATTCCGCAACTACGCGAAGGGCAAGTACGCCGGAGCGGCTGAACATTTTCTGGTCGACCGGGCGCAACTGCTCACCCTGACCGCGCCGGAGATGACGGTACTCATTGGCGGTCTGCGCGTCCTGAACGCCAATTTCGGCCAGACCCAACTTGGAGTCTTCACCAAGCGGCCGGAGGCGCTGAGCAACGACTTCTTCGTGAACCTGCTCGACATGGGCACGGAGTGGAAAGCGGCATCTGACACCCAGGACGTGTTTGAAGGACGCGACCGCGCGACCGGTGCAATCAAGTGGACCGGCACACGCGTTGACCTTGTCTTCGGTTCGAACTCGCAGCTCCGGGCACTCGCGGAAGTCTATGCATGTGACGACTCGAAGGAGAAGTTCGTGAAGGACTTCGTGGCCGCGTGGAGCAAGGTGATGGACCTCGATCGCTACGATCTTGCCTGATATCGGCCGAACGTTTGCGCGAAAGCCTTCTCCGCCACAACCGCGCCTCGCGTTCTTCGCGCGTTTCCGCAAGGCCTTGCGCCCTTACCGCCGGTGTCGCGTTTTCTCCGTTTTGGGCGATCGAGCTTGGGATGCGAGTGCACCGTGGCAGGTTGCGACCGCGGGTGCGGCGCTTCGGCCTCCGTCCCACGCCGGGAAGAGCATCGCCCCTTTGAGGATGAAGCTGTCCTTCTGATCGCTACGGGTGAGGCGATACAGAAACCGCTCGACGATCCATCGCCCCAGCAAGAACTGAAAAACCTCACCGCGCTGGCGCGCCAAGGTGAGCAACTTGGCGTGGCGCGAGGCGGCCACGTTCCGGACCGGCTTGATGGTCATGTTGCGGACTCCAGGTATGGGCGCATGACGTTCGCCACCCGGCAGATCTTCGCGTACCGATGAATATCGTCGACGCTTGCCTTTCGGCTGCGCAGCGCGTCGCGGAGGGCTTCGATCGCAATGTCGACGCCGATCTTGTGGCGGTACTTGAAGCAGTCCGCCACCGACTTGGCAGCGCCGAATACACGGATGTGCACGCCCTCAACCAGGTACTGTTCAATCCCTTCCACAAGGGCACGGCCTGAGAACCGTACCACGCGGACCGCTGGCGACTCGACGGAAGGCCTGCGGGCTTTGAAGTCAATCGCCATCCACACCTCGTGCGGATCTTGCGTGGTCAGGCCGTGGAAGCGAAGCGCCGAGAGCAGGCAGACAACGCCTCGTGGGACGCGTGTGGCGGCGACCGCGAGACTGTGGTGTTCGGTTACACGGACTTCCGCCAGTGTGTAGACTCCGCGTGAGGCGCGAACAAGGAGGCCCTTCCGATAGAGGCGAAGCAGGGACTCCCAGGGTGTCAAGGGGACATTTCTACTTTGCTCTAAGGTGACATTACTACTTTGCGGTCACAGCGGCCGGAGGAAAAATTTCGCCGCCGCTTCGGTGGCCGGTTGAGCGGCCAACCGGTCGAGACAAGTGTACTAATTCAGCGCAGCCGCCAGGTACTCCAGCCTGGAAATCGTCCCGGCGATGTCCTCGCGACTCGTGCGCGGGTTGATGGTGCACATGCGCAACACCGTGCGGTCGTTCAGCACGGTCGAGGTCAGTGCGGCGTAGCCATCAGCGAGGACGGCATCCACCAGGCGTGTGTGAAACGCGTCGGACTCCTTTGGAGATGCCCCTGCATCGCGATACCGGAAGCAGATGACGCCCATGCGCGCCGGGCTGACCACTTCCCAACAGAAGTTCGAGCGCAGGGCACGCTCCGCTTCTTCGGCGAGATCAAAGCCGTGCTCGATGGCTTTTCGGAAAGCGCCCACACCGAAGATCCTGAGAGACATCCAGAGCTTCAAGGCGCGGAAGGACCTGGTCAGCTGAATGCCGTAGTCGCAGAAGTT
The DNA here is from genome assembly GCA_037444075.1 of Acidobacteriota bacterium. Classification (GTDB taxonomy): domain Bacteria; phylum Acidobacteriota; class Terriglobia; order Bryobacterales; family Bryobacteraceae; genus JBBIND01. The sequence goes on from JBBIND010000090.1 coordinate 11,071, forward strand.
GACCTCCAGCCTGCGGTGAACGTCCTGCAAGTACTCCGGCAGGATGCGAAACGTCTCCTTCAGAAGGTTACCCTGCCGCACGAGAACGCAGCCCATTTCGAATGGTTGAAACAGCCACTTATGAGGATCGATGGCCAGCGAGTCGACCTCGCCCAGCCCTTCGAGCAAGGCGTGCCCGCGTGGAGACAGCGCCGCCGCAGCTCCGTAGGCGCCGTCAGCATGCAGCCAGAGACCCTCCTGCCGGCAGAAACCAGCAAGCGCCGGCAACGGATCCACTGAACCGGTGTTGGTAGTGCCTGCGTTGGCGATGACGCAGAAAGGACGCAAGCCGGCGTCGCGGTCCTCCGCAACAGCCCGCGCCAGCAAATCGAGGCGCAGGCGGTAGTCTCCATCGCAAGGCAAACGCCGGAAGCGCTCCGGCGGGATCCCCAAAAGGCGCAGAGCGCGCTCCAGCGAGGAGTGCGTCTGGTCCGAACAATAAGCCACGGCGTGTGAAGTGTCATCGTCCAGCAGTTTGCGCCGGGCAACGGCAAGTCCGGTAAGGTTCGCCACCGAGCCTCCGCTGACGAACAGACCCAGCGTGCCCTCGGGCATTCCGCAGACCGACCGCAGCCAGTCGACCGTAATCAGCTCCACCGTAGCGGGACCCGAGCCTTCCATCCAGGTTCCGGCGAACACGTTGAACCCGGCGGCCAGAGCATCGGCCACGGCGCCGACAAAGTTGCCGGGACCCGGTACGAAAGCGAAGAAGCGCGGGTGGTTCACGTGCATGATGGTGCTGAACACGTCCTGCCGGAGTTTGTCCAGGACTGCTTCCACCGGCAGTCCTTCTTCTCCGAACGGCTCGCCGAGGCGGCTGCGGGAGGAAGCCCAATCATCGATGCGCGTGACGGTCTTGCCGCGCAGGTTCTCCAGATGCTCGACAAGCATGTCGACGGCCAGGTAGCCCAGCCGCCGCATCTCGTCCCGTTCGAGTTCGATTGCTTCGTGCAGTCGCGGTTCCGGATTCATCTTGTATGTTCGTTGAGCACCCAGCCCTTGCCTCCGAGCAGCGGTACAAAGCGGCAGTACGCCGCGGCGCGCTGGGTGATGCGCCCTTCGGACCTGGTGACCAGAAGCAGTGTCTGTTCGGAAAGCGATCCCACGGGCACCACCAACCGGCCAGGGTCCGCCAATTGGTCAAGGAGGGCGGGGGGGATTTCAGGAGCCGCCGCGGCCACCGAGATGCAGTCAAAGGGCATGGCATCAGGGTATCCGAGCGAGCCGTCCCCGCAGACGACGCGGACGTTCTGAAGCCCGGCGGCGGCAATGTTCTCCCTGGCCATAGCGGCGAGGTCCGGCAGGATTTCCATAGCAATTACTTCCGCCGTCAGCCGGCCCAGGAGAGCCGCATGGTACCCGCAGCCTGCGCCCACTTCGAGCACTTTCTCGCTCCCTTTCAGTTCCAAGCACTGAGCCATCAAGGCGGTGATGTAGGGTTGCGAGATGGTTTGTCCGTGCCCGATGCTGATCGGCTCGTCGTTGTAGCTGAACAGACGGCGGGAGGCGGGGACGAACAACTCACGAGGGAGCTCCCGCATGGCGGCGAGCACGCGAGGGTCGTTGATGCCACGCCGGACCAGTTGCTTCTCGACCATTTGTTCGCGCCGGGCGCCCCAGTCGATATCGAACGTACCGTCCAAACCTGGGCTCCTAGCGGAATCTCCGGCGGTAGACGAAATCCACGCCGAAAATGCCGTTGCTGTCCCGAACTGCCAGCAGGGACCACTCACGGCTCAAGTCCCACTCGACGCGAACCACCTGGTGCTGCGTGCGGGTCAGATTGGTGATGTAGGTCAGGGTGATGTTTGGTGATAGTTGCTGCTCGATAGTGAGCCGGGCTTGCGGCGTGTTGTCAATACCCGTCAGCTGCGGGTCAATCTTCAGGCGGCTCACGCCGAAGAAGCGTTGCAGCCGCCCCGAAACCGGCGCCGCGATGGCTTGCCCTAACAGCGTGTCGCCTCCGGTCTGAAGAAAGCTCTGGCCTTGCGCGCTCTGCGCGCCTGCCACCGTGGCGGTGGAGCCTGGCGCGCGTCCCACCGTCAGCAACGCGATGATCTCCTGCGACTGAAGCGGGGGGTCCGAGCGGTAGGAGAAGTTCAGCTTGTTGAGCGGACCGCTGAAGTTGATGTTGACAATGATGCCGCGGACGCGGGTTTCAAGATCCATCGCCAGCACCGGTTCAATCTTGACCGGGTTGAAAAACGAAACCTCGCCGCGGATGATGTTGTAGCGGATGTCCATCGGATCCATGTCGGGCGTCGGGTCCGCGACCTGGACCGCGTTCCGGAATCCGGCCGCCTCGAAGGCCTCGTTCCACCACAGCGTCCCGGCCTTCATCGCGGTCCGGTACGGCTCGCGGAGCTCCGCGACGACGCGGCGGACGTGCTCC
>JBBIND010000091.1:0-13271 GCA_037444075.1 Acidobacteriota bacterium
CGGGCGACCGGGAGGAGGCGCTGGACCTTTGTCAGGATACCTTTCTGAAGGCCTTCCAGAGTCTCCACCGGTTGGCGGACCCCTCACGTTTTGTTCCCTGGCTGTATCGCATTGCCCACAATGAGGCCTATTCGCTGCTGCGCCGGCGCAAACCGGAAGTCACGCTGGCGGAGGCCCCGGCGGCGGTCGCAGACCGGCCGTTTCCGCTGGAGATATCGCTGGCTGTCGACGGCGCGCTGAACCGCCTGTCGCCGGAGCAGCGCGAAGCCGTGGTGCTGAAGATCTGTCAGGGTTTCAAATTCGAGGAAATGTCCGCCATCCTGGACTGTCCCGTGTCCACGCTCAAGTCGCGCGTGTACACCGCTCTGGACCTCCTCAAAGACACCTTGGCTCCGGTGAAAGTGCGGGGTGAGACATGAAGTGTTCGTCCATTGACCTGAAAGCATACCTGCTCGACGAAAGCCCGGGCGATGAACGGCTCGCGGCTGAAGAGCATCTGGCAAGCTGCGAGGCCTGCGCGCAAGAGTTCGACCGCCTCCAGGCGGTTCACATGGCGTTGCTCCAACTGCCGGAGGAGGATGTTCCCCGGCGTACTGTGCTGGTAGACCGGGCCTCTCAAGCGCCGCGCTCCGGCTGGGCGTTCTGGCGCTTCTCGCCAGCCTGGGTTTTCGCTTCGGCGGCTGTGCTGGCGGCAGCTATCGTCGTGCATGCTGTCACCCGTCCGTCGCCTGTGGCGCCTGCGGCCGTGGATACGGCCCGCATCGAGGCTCTGCTGGAGGAGAAGTTCTCGGCGCGGCTGGAGGAAGCGGTGTCCCGGGCTGTCGCGGAAAGCGAACGGCGCCAGGCGGAGCGCTCGGCCCAGTTGGTGGCCGAAGCCGAGAAGCGATTCCAATTGGAGCGCCAGGAGGACAGGCTGGCCTTCCAGGAGAGTTTTGAAGTTCTGCGCAAGCGCACCAATGTGCTGTTTTCGGCCAGCGCTGATTGGGGGGCACGCCAATGATCACGGGCTTTGCGATTCTGGCACTGCTGTTGGCGGGGAGCTGGACGACGGCGGCCGCGCCCGCCGTCAATCGGGCTGCCCTGGAAGAACTGGAGAAGGGCTTCGACCAGCAAATCGAGCGGCACAGCCCCGACGAGCCTTTCTATTTGCTCGGCAATACCCGGGGGGTTTATCTTCAAAACTACGGCGTAGTCTTCACGGCGGAACTCAACCTGGTGGCCGGCGCCGTGGTGACGCCGTTCCGGCCGGTCTACACGCGCGAAGAAGTCGCGCGGCTGCGGACCAAGAAACTGGCCCGGCTGGCCGTCCTGAAGGACCTCATGCGGCAAATGCTGATCGTTTCGGCCCGCGGTCTTCAGGCGGTGCCGCCTGATGAGCAAATCGTCCTGGGGGTGACTTTGTTCGCCTACTCCTGGGAGGATTCCAACGGGCTTCCGGCCCAGGTAGTGATGCAGGCCAGCCGCCGCACGCTGGCCGGGCTGGACGCGCGCCGCGCGACTGCCGGGCAGTTGGCCGCCGCCATAGAAGTGAAGGAGTTTTGAAGGATGCGCCTGGGCGAAATGCTGGTCGAGCGGCGGTTGATAACGCCGGAAGAACTCGAACAGGCTCTCGAAATACAGAAAGAACGCCAGGAGAAGATCGGCCGCATCCTCGTGGACCTGGGCTTCGTTGCGATGCGCGACGTGCTTTCAGCCCTTTCAGAGCAGTTGTCCATTCCGTTGGTGGTTCCCGAAGCCCCTCCTCCCGCGACGCCGGAGACCGAGAATCTCTCGGTACGGTTCCTGCGTCAATTCCGCTGCGTGCCTGTGGCTCTGCATGATTCCACGCTCACCTTGGCCATGGCGGACCCGCTCGATTTTGAGACCCTCGCCGCGGTGCGCCAGGCGACCGGCTTGCGGGTGGTCCCCGCGCTCGCCGCTGAAGCCGACATCCTGAGTTCCTTGGAACGGCATTACGGGGAGAGCGCCAGATCCGAAAGCCCGGGCTACGAGGAATCCGAGGGAGGCGAAGACCTCGAGCACCTGCGCGATATGGCCAGCGAGGCTCCGGTGATTCGCCTGGTCAATGCCGCCATTGCCCAGGCCGTTGAAAAGCGCGCCAGTGACATCCACATCGAGCCGTTCGAGAAGGAGTTCCGCGTGCGGTACCGCATCGACGGCGTGCTCTACAACCAGGACCCGCCGCCGAGGGAACTGAAAGCGGCCATCATCTCGCGCCTGAAGCTCATGGCGCGGCTGAACATCGCCGAACGCCGCCTGCCGCAGGATGGGCGCATCAAGATGAAGACGCTCGGGCGGGAAATTGACCTGCGCGTCTCCACGCTGCCCACCTTGTACGGTGAAAGCGTCGTGATGCGCCTGTTGGACCGCTCCGCCGGGGACTTCTACGATTTGCAGCGGCTGGGTTTCGATGACCACATGCTCGCGAGGATGGAATATTATACGTCCTTGCCCCATGGCATTCTCCTGGTGACGGGGCCCACCGGCAGCGGCAAATCCACGACGCTCTACTCGGCGCTGAAGCGCGTCAACACGACGGACCGGAAGATCATCACCATCGAAGACCCGGTCGAATACCAGATGGACGGCATCAACCAGATCCACGTCAATCCGCAAATAGGGCTCACATTTGCCTCCGGCTTGCGGCACATCGTGCGTCAGGACCCGGACGTGATCATGGTGGGCGAAATCCGCGACCGCGAGACGGCCGACATCGCGATCCGCTCCTCGCTTACGGGTCACTTCGTCTACTCGACCCTGCACACCAACGACGCCCCGAGCGCCATCACGCGCCTCACGGACATGGGCGTGGAAAACTATTTGATTTGTTCCTCGCTGGTGGCTGTGCTCGCGCAGCGGCTTGTGCGCAAGATCTGCCCTGCCTGCGCCGTGCCGGACGGCACGCGCATGGACCCGTGGGGCGAACAGGTCGCCTGCCAACGCGGCGCGGGTTGTGAGGAGTGCTTCGGCACGGGCTTCCTTGGACGCGTCGGCATATTCGAGCTGATGGAGATGAACGACGAACTGCGCAAGCTCATCATGCGGAACGCCGACGCCGCCGAACTGACGCACGTGGCGCGCCGCAGCGGCATGCGCAATCTCCGCGAGGATGGCTGGCTCAAGGTCCGGCAGGGCATTACGACAGCGGAGGAGGTGCTGCGCGTCACGCAGGAAATTTGAGCGGCTCACCGCGCGGCGGACCTCGGTCAACAGGTCTCGCCAGTTTCCGCCAACTACCCGCGCGTAATAAGGATGCGGGACGATCGGCGGTACGGGAGGACGCGCCCCTAACGCATGGCCAGTTTTCATTTCAGAGCGGTTGCCCCGGACGGCAAGCTTCGCACCGGCACGCTGACGGCTGAGACCGAAAAAGTGGTCGTCGCGGAGCTGCGCAAGCAAGGGTTGACGCCCGTCTATGTGGGATTGGAGGCGTCGCGCTCGGTTTCCTTCAAGCTGCCCGCCTTCACGCGCGGCAGAAGCCGGGACGTGCTGTTCTTCACGCAGGAGCTCTCCACCCTGCTCAACGCCGGCGTGCCTCTGGACCGCGCCCTTTCCATCACCAGTGAACTCACCCAGCGGGATGCGTTCCGCTCGGTGGTGCAGGATGTGCTGCGCATCATCAAGGGCGGCAAGTCGCTGGCTGACAGCCTCGCCCAGCATCCGGCCTATTTTTCCGAACTGTACGTGAACATGGTGCGCGCCGGAGAGGCCAGTGGTTCACTCGGGGCCGTCTTTGAGCGGCTCGCCGAGTTTGAGCGCACCCGGGATGAGCTCAAGAACTACATCATTTCTTCGATGATCTACCCGGCGCTGCTCACCCTGGTCGGCCTGGCTTCCATCCTCGTGCTGATGTACTTTGTAGTGCCGCGCTTCGCGGTGGTCTTTGAGGGCTCGCGCCTGAGCATGCCGGCGCCCACGCGCCTGATGCTGGAGGCCAGCCGGTGGGTGCAGTCTTACGGGTGGGTGGTGCTGCTGGCAGTGCTGGCTGCTGTGGCGGTTCTGCGCCTGTACATCGCGACACCCGGCGGACGGTTCCACTGGGACGGCTTCCGCCTGCGCGTGCCGCTGCTCGGCGAGGCGCTGCGCAAGGCGGATACGGCGCGCTTTGCCCGCGCCATGGCCACGCTGATTGCGCACGGCGTTCCGCTGGTTCTGTCGCTCAACATCGCTGGAGCCATCATAGGCAACAGGCAGATAGCCGCCGCTCTAGGTTCAGTGGCGCAGGGTGTCAAGCGCGGAGAAGGCATCTCCGTGCCGCTGCGCCGCAGCCAGGCGTTTCCCCCTTTGGCCGCGCACCTGCTGAGCGTGGGCGAGGAAACCGGCCGGCTGGACCAGATGTTCGGACGCATGGCCGACATTTACGAAGAAGACACACGGAACGCCATCAAGCGCTTCACCTCGCTGTTTGAGCCTTTGGTGATCCTTGTGATGGGTGTCATGGTGGGCCTTCTCATACTCAGTATGCTGATGGCCATCACCAGCATTAACGAAGTGGCAATTTAGGACATGGAACAACGAAACCGAAAACGGACGCAGGCGGGCATCACGCTCATCGAGATGCTCGTCGTTGTGACGATCATCGCCCTGTTCGCGGCGCTGGTCGCGCCCCGCATGCTTCAGAAGAGCGATACGGCGCGCGTTACCGCCGCCCGCGCTCAAATCAACGCGTTCATGACCGCGCTCGGCGTCTACAAGCTGGATACGGGCCTCTACCCCACCAACGCACAAGGCTTGCAGGCGCTGCGCGTGCGCCCTCAGAACGTCAGCAACTGGCAGGGGCCATATCTGCCGCAGGAGATTCCCGTAGACCCCTGGGGCCGCGCCTACTTCTACCGCTACCCTCCCGAGCGGGGCGGCCATGAGCCGGAAATCATCAGCTACGGAGCGGACGGCACACCGGGCGGGGAAAGCGTCAATGCCGACATCGTGAGTTGGAAGAGCCAATAGGTTTGTAGTGGCGGGACTGCACTCAAAGCCGGCGCGGCGCGGCGTCACGCTCATGGAGATGCTGATCGTCGTCGCCCTGATAGGGCTCCTGGCCGGCATCACGTTTCCTTCGGTGACCTCCGGGTTGGATTCTCTCCGCATGACGTCCGCCACGGATGCCGTGGCAGGCCTGTTCAACGCCGGAGTCAATCGGAGTGAGCGGCGTCAGCAGGCGGTGGAAATCGAAATCGACCTCGCGGCCGGCTCCTTCCGGATGCGGTCTTCCGAGCCCGGCTTCGAACAAGTCCTGGCGCTGCCTGAGGGGGTCTCCATCGCCGCCATCCATCCGGACCTGCCGTCGGCAGGCGACGCGCCCCGCCGCATCCTTCTGATGCCGGGCGGCGCTCCGCCCGCGGTGGGCGTGGAACTCAGCAACCGGCGCGGCGTCCGCCGGATTGTCCGCCTCGATCCGGTTACGGGCGTGACCCTGGTTGAACGTCCGGAGGAACCTTGAACCCCCGTCACGGCTTCACGCTCCTGGAGGCTCTGGTAGCCACGCTGATCATGGGCGTCGCCGTGGCGGGCTTGCTCTCGAATCTCTCGGTTTCGCTCAACAATGCCAGCCGCATCGCCGCTCATGAGCGCGCCACGCTGCTCGCCAAGAGAACTTTGGACGGACTGCTGGCCGAGCCCCGGCTGCCTCGCCGCGTCCCTATGGAAGGCTCTTTCGAAGAGGCGGTTCACGGCATCCGCGGAGGCTGGCGAGCCGTGGCGACGGTGTTTGAGGCGCCCCCCCAACCCGCGCCCGGCACGCGCATCCTTGAACGCGTGCAACTCGAGCTCTGGTGGATGGAAGGGAGCAACCGGAGGACGCTGACGCTCGAAGCCTGCCACGCTTCCGTGCTCGACAAACTCGACCTGGAGGCGCCCGCGCCATGAGAACGCAGGGCAAACGCGGCGTCACGCTGGTCGAACTGCTCATCGCCATCACTCTGGTCAGCCTGCTGGCTGCCGGATTGCTCACAGCGATGCGCGTTGGCCTCAACGCTATGGACCGGGTGAACGACAACCTGACGAATCACCGGCGCTCGGTCGGAGCCAGCCGCATCCTGGAACATCAGATTGCCGGACTGATGCCGGTCGCCACCTTGTGCCAGCCATCGCCGGACAGCCCGCCTCTCCGGGCAGCGTTCTTCCAGGGCGAGCCGGCAGCCATGCGCTTTGTCTCAGCCTACTCGCTGCAGGAAGCCTGGCGAGGATCGCCCCGCATCCTGGAAATGGTCGTCATGGGGCGGCAGGGTGAGCGCGGTGTGCGCCTGGTGGTCAACGAACTCCTCTACACTGGTCCGCTTTCTACGGGTTCCCTCTGCATGGCGCCCAGCCCCGGCTATCCCGGCTTGCGTTTCCCGCCCGTAACGCCCGGACCGCAGTCCTTCGTCCTGGCAGACCGCTTGGCTTACTGCAGTTTTCAGTTTTTGGCGCAGCCGTTGCCCTCGGAGCCGCCCCGATGGGTGCCGCGGCATTCCGGGTCCGTCTACCCGCTCGCCATCCGTATTGAGATGGCGCCGCTCGAAGCTGATCCTTCGCGCCCGCCGCCCACCATCTTGACGGTCCGGCTGCGGACCACGCGACACCCTCTGGAGGCTTATGCCGATGAATGAGCCCCGGCGCTCCCCGGCACACGATTCCCGCGGCGGAGCCCTGCTCACCGTGCTCTGGCTTTCCGCCGGGCTTGCGGCCATCGCTTTTGCCGTGGCTACCACGGTGCGCGGCGAGGTCGAGCGGGCGGCGACGCTTAGCGACACGGTTCGGGCACAATATCTGGCGGCAGGGGCTATTGACCGCGCCCTCCTCTACATGGAATGGGGACCGCGTTTCCGCCGCCCCGACGGGTCATCGCTTTACTACGAGCCGTGGATGAACCGCCTGCCCCTGAATTTCCCGGGCGGCGAGGCGGTAGTGGAAGTGATTCCCGCCACGGCGCGTCTGAACATCAACACCGCTTCCGAGGCGGATTTGTTTCGGCTTCTGCTCAGTCTGGGAGCCGAGCCGGAGCGTGCCCGGGAAACCGCCCGCGGCATCATCGATTGGCGTACCCCCGCTCCCGGCGGAGGACCCACCCCGTTTGACCTGTATTATCTTTCGCTGGTCCCGTCTTTTCGGGCTCGCCACGCGTCTTTTGAAGAGGTTGAAGAAGTTTTGCTGATCAAAGGGATGACACCCGGCCTGTTCTACGGCACCTATCACCGCGACCCCCAGGGTCGTCTGCACCCCGGGGACGGCTTCCGCGACTGCGTCTCCGTATACGGCGTAAACGACGCCTTTGACGTCAACTCCGCCCCGGCGGCTCTGCTCGCCAGCATCGGTCTTCCGCCCGAGGCTGTCGCGCGCATCCTGGAGATACGCCGCCTGGCGCCCTTCCGCTCGCCCCAGCAACTGGATCAGATTCGTCAGTTCATGGGGCCTGCGGGTTCCCGGCTGCGCATCGGCGGCCACACCATGTATACGCTGCGCGCCACCGCCCGGCTGCGCCTGCAGGACGGCGCCCTCTCGGACCTGCGCCGCAGCGTCGCCGCCACTGTGAAGATGCTTCCGCCCGGCTCCAGTGCCCCTTACGTCGTGCTTCGTTGGTATGACCACGCTCCCCCGCGGGAGGATCCTTGGCTATGATCCCGCGCGCTCTGGGCAAGTGGCTTTCCTTTGGCGCCGGTGTAGGCATCGAAATCGGGCCCGGCGAACTCCGCGTGACCATCGTCCGGTTGCGCCCCTCGGGCGCCCGCCTGCTGGCACTCGGCGCCATCGCCGGCATCCGGGAACGTCCCGCCGCCGAGTGGGGAGCGGAGTATGAAGCTTTGCTGCGCAAAGCCGGCGCCGGCCACGTGGCGGCCACCGTGCTTTTGCCCCGCGAGGAAATCTCCGTCCGGCTGCTCTCCTTACCCGGAGTAGCGGAGAAGGACCTCGATGCTGCTATCCGCTTGCAAGTGGATACCTTGCACCCCTTCCAGGAAGAGGAAGCGGTCTACGGTTGGGCGCGCGTCCCGCGGACCTCCTCGGTTCTGGTGGGCATCTGCCGGCAGGCGGTCGTTGACAAGTACGCCCTTCTGTTCGCCGAGGCGGGCATCCGCGTCAGCAGTTTCACTTTCGCTGCCGCCTCGCTCCACTCGGCCGTGAGATTGTTCGCCGAGCCGCCGCCGGCGTTTCTCGCTTTCGCCGAGCACGACGGCAGCCTGGAACTCTACGGCGAAAGCGCCGCACGGCCAACTTTCTCGGCGGCGTTTGACGAACCGGCCGAAGGCGCCTTGGATTTGGCGGCTTCTGAACTCAGGCTCGAGCCCGATTGGCGCCCCGTCGCCTTGGCCGGCTTGCTGCCTTCCCCGCGGTCCGCGCCGTCGCCGGAGTACCCGGCGGGCGATGAGCTTGCCTACGCCGCGGCTCTGGCAAACGCCTGCCCTTGGCGGACTCTGCCAGTCAACATGTTACCCGCCGGGCAGCGGGCTTCGAGTTCACGCGCCGTCTTCGTGCCAACGGTGGTGCTGGCCAGCCTGTTGGCCCTCGTTTCGTTGGCGTTACTGCTCCAGGGCAGCTTCGAGCGGCGGCGTTATGCCGAGGCGCTGCGCTCTGAGATGGCTGCGCTGGAACCGGCTCTGACGCGCGCCGCCGCCCTCGAGCGCTCACAGGAAGCCGCCGCCACGCGTCTCCGCCGGTTGGAGGAATTCCGGAGCCGCACCCGCCGCGACCTCGACACGGTGCAGACTCTGACGCGCCTCTTGGAGCCTCCCGCCTGGCTGCGCTCCTTGCAGATGACCCGCTCCACTGTCCAAATCAGCGGGGAGGCTGAGCAGGCTGCTCCCCTGCTGAAGCAATTGGACGAGTCACCGCTGCTGCAGGCGTCCGAGTTCGCCATGCCCATCGGCAAGGCGGACAAAGCCGAATCCTTCGCCATCCAGTCGCAGCGTGAGGGTGAACCCGCCGGGGAGGCGACGCGATGACGTTGCAGAAACGCGACAAGCGCGCCCTCATCTTTCTGGCCGTCGCTTTATCCGCCGCCCTGACCATCAGTTTCTGGCCACAAAGTTCCGCCGTGCCGGTGGTGGCGGCCAACCCGGATTCGGTCGAAGCACTGGAGAAGCGTCTGGCGCGCTCCAGGCAAACCGCCGCCTCGGTTCCAGCTATGGAAGCCACCCTGGAGGTCCTGCAACAGGAACTCGCCTCGCGGGAAAAGGGGCTGCTGGAGACGGAAACCTCGGCTCAGGCCCAAGCCTTGATGCTCCAGATTCTGCGGCGCGTGGCCCGCGGACAGGCCCCTCCTCTCGAGGTCCGTTCCGTCGAAACGGGGCCCGTGCGCGCATTCGGCGAGGACTACGGCCAAGCCCTGGTCACCATCAACTTCGAAGCCGCCATCGAGCAACTGGTCAATTTGCTGGCGGACCTTGCCAGCCAACCCGAACTGTTGGCCGCCGAGGAAATCCGCATCGGCGCAGGAGACCCCAAGCAGAAGCTCATCTCCGTGCGGCTCACCGTCTCCGGCCTGGTGCCGCGCAAACTGGTGCCGGAAAGGAAGGCCTTGTTTTGAGAAAAAAACTTCTGGCGCTGAACCTGCTCCTGCTGGCGCTGCTGGCGCTGGGCTCCTGGCGGCTTTACGAGAACTGGCGCAGCGCGCGTGACCACCGGCAGACGGTTCTAGGCAAGCCGGCCCCCAAAGCGCCCCAACCCGGGGCGGCGCCGGTCTCCTCCGAGCCTCTGCGTGCCGCCGGTTACCTGGACGTGGCCGAACGGTTCCTGTTCTCCAAGGACCGCAACCCGGACGTCATCATTGATGTCGAAGCCCCCAAGCCCGTTCCGCCTCTGCCGGTCGCTTACGGTGTTCTCGACTTCGGCGGTGGGCCCACGGCCATCCTGAGTCCCCGCCCGGGTGCTTCGCAGCGCAGCTACAGGGTGGGCGAGATGATTGGCGAGTTCCTCCTGGCGGAGGCCGGTACGGAGGAAATCGTCTTTGAATGGGAAGGCAAGCGCATCCGCAAGCGTCTGGAGGAGCTTGCTCCAAGGCCTTCTGAGGCTTCGGCTCCGCAGGAGTCCGCTCAGGCGCCTGCCGCGCCGCCGCCGCCGCCGGCTGCTGCCACCAGCCTTTCGCCGGCCGAACTGGCTGCTCCCGGTGTTGATTTGGGAGGCCAGGTGCGCGGCTGCCAACCCGGTGATACATCGCCTGCCGGCACGGTGCGCGACGGTTACCGCAAGGTAGTCACCGTCACGCCGTTCGGCAGCAGTTGCCGCTGGGAGTTGGTCCGATGAGACCCTCTCCCAGATATCAGATCTATTTGGATAAACCTATGTTTCGTTGTGTTTTGACAATCCTGATTCTCGCCGCGGGGCTTGCCGCCGCGGACGGCAAATCCAAGGCGGGTTCGCGCGACGCCGCACCCCCACCGTCCCCTCCGGCCACCGCCCGCGAAGTGGAACCCGGCACGTTCGAGTACAAAGACCCCCAAGGGCGTCTGTGGATCTACAAGCGCACGCCTTTTGGCTGGAGCCGGTACACGCCGGACCAGAAAACCGAGGCTCAGCCGGAACCTCCTTCAGGCATTACCGCCCACGAAGAGGGTGACAACGTCCGCTTCGAGCGCCGGGGTCCTTTCGGCGTCTCGCGTTGGGTCCGCAAGAAGTCCGAACTGAACGAAGAGGAGCGCCTGATATGGGAGAAAGCCAAACGTGATTCAGCGGCCCCCGCCAAGGCGCCTCGGAAGCAGGAGTAACGGCATGGTGTGGAAAACTACTTTCTTAACCGGACTGCTTTGCGTTGTGGCCTCGGGGCTGCTGGCGCAGGAGCAACAGCTGCGCCCGCCGCTGCCGGCCATGCAGTTGCCGCCGGAAGCGGCCCAGGAAGTTGCCCGGCCAGCGCCGGCGAAGCCAGAGGCCCCCGCCGCGGCCGCCCCCGCACGCCCGGCGCCCACCACTGCCAGCGGCATGCTGAACCTGAACAACGCCTCGCTCACCGAAGTGGTCGATGCGCTTTGCCGCCAGCTTCAGATCAACTACATCCTTGATCCACGCGTCAAGGGCAGCGTCACGTTGAACACCTACGGCGAGGTCCGGCACATTGACACCCGCGCCTTGCTCGACATGATCCTCCGCATCAACGGCTACGCCATGGTTCCGGTGGGGGATTTCTACCGCATCGTGCCTCTGGCGGACGCCTCGCGCCTGCCTCTGCCGCCGCAGGTGGAGGTGTCAGCCATTCAGGATGACGAGCAGGTTATGCTGCATCTCGTCTTTCTGAAGTACGCCAGCGTGGACGAGCTTTCCAAACTTCTTGAACCCTTCATCGGGGAGGGCGCCCGCACGTGGGCCTATTCCCCGGCCAACCTCCTCCTGCTGCTCGACAGCCGCCGCAACATCAAGCGCACGATGGAGTTGATTTCGCTGTTTGACAGCGATACTTTGGCCAGCCAGCGCGTGCGCCTGTTCGAGGTCCAGCATGGCCGCCCCACCGACATCGTGAAGGAACTGGAGACCGTCCTCAAGTCGATCTCCCTGAGCGAGAAGGCCACTTCCGTGCGCCTTCTGCCCATCGACCGTATCAACGTCATCGTGGCTGTGGCGCCGAATCCGGGCGTTTTCGACAAACTCGCGGAGTGGCTGAAGAAACTCGACATCGCCGTCCCCGTGACCGCGGGAGCCGTGGATAACTACGTCTACCGCGTCAAGTACGGGCGCGCCGAAAACCTGGCCGCCGCCATCATGCAGCTCTACATGGGCTTTGGCTACGGCATGTTCGGCGGCTTCGGTGGAATGTACGGCGGCTTCGGCGGCATGTACGGGGGCTTCGGAGGCATGGGAGGTGGGATCGGGTCCCCCTACGGCGGCATGGGCGGTTACGGCGGCATGGGCGGTTACGGCGGGATGGGTGGTTATGGCGGCATGGGCGGCTATGGCGGCTACGGCATGGGCATGATGCCGGGCATGGGCTATCCCGGCATGGGATTCCCGGGCATGATGCCGGGCATGGGCTACGGCATGCCTTACGCCGCTGGCGGCCTAGCGGGCGGAGCGCAGGGCGGGGCAGGCGGAACGCAGGCTCCCGCCGTGGCGGGCACCGGCACGCCGGACCTTACCGGCTCCTATCTAGGCGCCATGGGTTGGGGCGGTATGCCTTGGGCCCGCATGCCGCGCGTGGTGCCCAACATGATGGACAACACGCTCCTCATCCAGGGCACCCCACAGGAATACGAGCAGATTCTGAAGCTGCTCACGCAGATCGATCTTCCGCCGCGCCAGGTGCTCATCGACGCCAAGATCTACGAGGTGACTTTGACCGGCGCCTTCGCCAGTGGAGTGGCTGCTTTTCTTCAAAAGCGCGGCGCCACGGGCAACCTCACTTTGCCCGCCAACCAGGTCCTGGGCAGCCTTTCGCAGGGCAGTCTTAACCTCACCGCCGGAGCGCTCGTCGGCGCCAGCCGTGAGCTGCTGACGTTTCTGTCGACGCAGGAGGCCACCACGAGGGCCAAGGTCATTTCGGCGCCCAGCGTGATCGCCACCGATAGCATCGCCGCTTCGATCAATGTCGGCGTTGAGGTTCCCACGCTCACCGCGCAAGCCGTCGCGCCCATCCAGGCGGCGGGTAGCAGCCTCTTTACGAACACCATCTCTAGCCGGTCCTCGGGCGTCACCCTGAACGTGCTGGCGCGCATCAACCCCAGCGGCATCGTTACCCTGGTCATCAACCAGGAGGTGAGTTCACCGCAGGCGCCCGACCCCGGAGGCATCCAGTCGCCTTCCTTCTCCAAACGCAGCATCAACACGCAAGTCACCTTGCAGGACGGCGACACGATCGCCATCGCCGGCATCATCAGTGAAAGCGAGGCATCGGCCAGCACAGGCATTCCCATCCTGCACCGCATCCCCATTATCGGTTCGGCTTTCGGCAGCAAATCCTCCAACCGGGACCGCACCGAGTTGGTCGTCTTCATGACTCCCCGCGTGATCTACGACACCACCCAGATCACTGAAGCCAGCGAGGAACTGAAGAGCAGACTCCGCCGCCTGACGCGCTACGTGCAGGAATAATCCTGAGGATTGTGAGCGCGGATCTCCGCGATGCCCGCCGAGCCGTTGATCAGCAGGTTGGGCACGCGCGTGGGCAGGACTTCGGGCTCCTGCTCACGCTCGTCGTAGTGGGCCGGAAATCGACGGTCTCCTTGTCGATGCCGGCCGGCAGGGTCGAGCAGTTGCGCGCCAGGCGGGCTTCGGTGTAGCGCATGGCTGCGGACGGGTCGCCGTCCACGCTTCCGAAATTGCCCTGACCGTCAATCCGCGGGTAGCGCATCGGGGATGGCTGCCCCATGCGGACC
>JBBIND010000092.1:0-13258 GCA_037444075.1 Acidobacteriota bacterium
GGGTCAGTGAAGTACACGTGCCCGTCACGGCGGACCACAATGTCGTTGGGTGCGTTCAGTCGTTTGCCCTGATAACGTTCGGCGAGGACCTCCACGTTGCCCTTGCGGTCCGTGCGCGTGACCCGCCGGCTGCGGCTCTCGCAGGTGTACAGATTCCCCTTGGCATCGAAGGTGTTGCCGTTGGCGCCTTCGGATGGCTCGCGGAAGATCTCTGGTTTCTGGCCGGGCCTTACGCGCCAGATGCGGTTGTTGGGCACATCGCTAAAGAGCAGGTAGCCGTCCTTCGACCAGACGGGGCCTTCCGTGAACGTGTAGCCGGAGGTGAACTTCTCGATGAGAATGCCGGAGAAATCCTGCGCTCCGGCCAGGGGAAGGAGGAACAGTGCCGCCAGGAGCTGTTTCATATGCTTACAGCCATTCTAACTGCCCGGCACGGCGGCCTGACAATCCGGACGGCGGTTTTCAGAAGCTGTACCGCATCAGCAGGAAGGCGTGGGAGTTGCGGCGGTACTGTCCCAGGAAGTCAGCCTGATCGCCTCGAACCCAGGTGAAGCCCCCCGTCAGGCGCCAATGCTGGCCGAACGTCTGTGAATACTCCGCCTTAGTCCAGCTACCTTTGCCGTTGCGGCGCAGGGCCCCCTCCACGGCGAAACTGCGCCGCGCATCCAGCGTGCGGTTGGCGCGAGCCAGGAACGCCCCCGTCAATCCGCGGTCCGGCGCAAAGCCTGTCGGGTTGCGCGTCGCGGTGATCCATTCGCCGGCATACCCGCCCACCAGGGACCATTCGCCGGACTGCCGTTCCAGCTGCGCGACGTATTGCACGTACTCATCCGCCAAGGGCGTGGAACTCGTGAAGTAAGCGCCCTCGCCCTTCACGGTGAACCAGCGTAGCGGAACAGCCGCATCGGCCCCGTACAAGCGCAGGCGGGGGTAGAAGCGCTGAAACTCCACGCGCAACCCGCCCGGCGCGTCCGGCCGCAGGCGTCCTTCAAAAAGCGGGAGGTGGTGCCAGCCTTCATAGAAAACCAAGGATCCTTCGTATCCCGCGCCGATGTAGTTCCACCTCGCGCCGAATTGTCCGCCACCCGGCAGCCTGGCTCCCAGGTCTTCCAGCCGCACCGCGGAAGCGGCAGGCGGCAGGACCGTCCAGCGCTGATTAAGCAAAGGAGTGCGGCTCGGCGTGAAGCGGGGCGCCCAGACGAGATCCAGCGTGTTCGCGCCTGTTTCGTATGTCAGCCTCGCCGCGGTGACGCCGAGAAAATCCGAATCCACCACGGCCAGGTAGTCGCGAGGAGCAAAGCGGTCCGTGGGGTTGAGAATGTCGGCCTTGCCCCAGCGGATGAGCTGCTTGCCGGCTTCCAGAGAGAAGCCGCCGCGATAGTAGCTGGCGCTCAGGCGGCGCACTGACAAGGCCGGCCGTTTCAGGCTGCGGTCCTGCCAGTCCAGCCGCAGCTGCCGCGCGGTCTGATGATGCGTGTCCGTGCGCGCGTCTACGCCGGCGGCGAGGCGCAGCCCCGCGAGCGGCTTCCAGGACGCCTCCCAGCGGAACAAGCTGTCCGCCACCACCTGTCCGCTGTCGTTGGGAGCCGTTTGCGGGAACACGAGCAGCCGCGTTTCCAGATAGCCCCGCTGCTCAAACTTCTGCGCCAACCCGGCTGAGGCAGCCAGCAATAGAATCGCAACAGCGGCTCTCATAATCCGCGCCGCAGCGCTTGCAGGGTGAACGTCTCCTCCTGCATGGGCAGGTTGTAGTCGAGCTTGTCGAACGTCAGGATGGTGCGGCTGTTGCGGCGGACGTCGTGCATCTCCAGGCGGCGACCGGTCCAAATGCCGGCTACCCGTTCGAAATCGCCGTACTTGAGACGGCGCGCAAGCTGGTTATCCACGAAATTCTCCACTTGCACAAACACGTAGATATCCTGGCGCACCCACAGCAGGGAGCGAGTGTACTGAGACGATTTGCCTTTCCTCGGACGGGCCTCCAGGCGCCAGCAAAGGTGACCTTCGAGCGTTTCCTGCCCGAGCAGGCGGTAGTCGTAATGCTCCACGTCCCGCTCTTCCAGGTCCTCGAAGCTGAAGTCCGTTCCGAAGAACCGCGTGGAACGGTCCTGCAGAGCGATGCGCCGCTCGCGCGCCAGCGCCGGGGTCCACATCCATTGATCCGAGGCGCGGTCCGGGTGATTCAGCACCAGCAGCTTGACGCCGCGCACTTCGGGCGGCGAGGTGAAGCGCAAAATTGCCTTGCTGTTGCCGTGCGAGCCGAGCCGGTCGTACTGCCAGCTCTTGTCCGTGACGCGCCCGCCGGAATCGATCACTCGCAGCGAGCCCTCATAGCGTTGCGACTCGGCGCGCGCGCGCCGCTGCACCTCGGTGACAATCTCGCGCGCATCCTGCGCCTGAATCAGGCCGGCGGAGAGCGCCAGGACAATGCCAAACTTATTCATACTCCAGAGCCTCGGACAAAGAACCACGCACAGCCGATTCCGCCGGACCGAGCGCCGACAACCAGGCGGCACCCAGGATTACAGGAATCAACACGGCAGCCGTCAGCCACGGATAGGCGTATGTCAGGCGGATACCGGCAATGTCCTGACGCACCATTTCCACGCTGAAGTACAGGTTGAGCGCGCCAAGCGCCAGGCCCAGTAATAATCCCACGACGCCGATGCTCACTGCCTCCAGCCAGATGGTGTTGCGAATCTGGCGGCGCACGGCGCCTACCGCCTGCAACACGCCGAGTTCCCGGCGCCGGTCAATGATGGAAACCGTCAGCGTGTTCACAATCCCCAGGATGGCTACAAGCACGGCGACCGCTAACTGTACATAAGTAAGACCGAACCATTGGTCAGTAAGATCCAGTATGTAGCTGCGAACTTCGCGGTTGGTCAAAACAAACACGCGGCGCTCGCCCGCGAAGCCTTCCAGAATAGACTGCCGCACGGCGGCTTCGGCGGCTCCCGGTTCCAGGTAGACGCGAAACGTGTTGACGCTGGTGTCTCCCCAGTAACGCGTGTAGAGTGACCGGTCGATCAGGATGCTGCCCTGTTGGTCCGAGTATTCCACCAGGCTGCCCAGCACCGGCAGGCGAAGCACTCCGAGAGGAGCCGCCAACTCGATCGTATCGCCCTTCTTAAGTCCACGCAGCAGCGCCAGGTTATCGGAGATGATGGCGCCTTTGCCTTCGGCAGCCAGCCGGTACGCGGTGTCTCCGTCACCTTCCAGGGGCTCTCGCCGGGAGGTGCGGATCAGGCGTCCTATGTCCACGGCTACCAGCAGCACAGGCGTGTCCCCCAGAAGCACGCGCGGCGTGCGCACCGCCTGCACTTCCCGCACGCCCGCCACCGCCCGTAACCTGGTCTCCACCTCGGGTTCAAAACGGAAACTGCGCGCAGTGATTCTCGGCGAGGCAGTCACGAAGAGATCGGGATTCAGCGCCACGTCAATCCAGCCGTGGATGGAGCGATAGCTGGCTCTGGCCACCCCGGCGAAGCCTACCGCCAACGCGAGTGAAAGCATCAGCGCCGCTACCGTAGCCGAAGTCCGGCGTGGAGCCTGTATCAGGCTGTCAGCCGCCAGAGCGCCCTCCACCGGACGCAGCCATCTGAGCACGGGACGCAGCGCGCGCGCCAGCCACAGGGCGAGCGCGGGGCTCAGCAGCAAAGCCGCCAGCACTGCCAGCACGTAACCCGTGTAAAACGCCCAGGGCGAACTCGACAGCAGCAGGCAGGCTGCGGAAATACAGCCAAGGGCGAAAGCCGCCAGGCGCCGCGCACGATTCTCACCCGCCGAGAGCAGTTGGTACTTGCCCTTCTGCAACGCCTTCACAGGGTCCACCCGCGAGGCGCTGCGAGCCGGCAGCCAGCCCCCCGCCAGGCTCGCCAGCAAGCCCATGAACCATCCACAGAGCATGAGCGGCGGGTCCGTGGTGACCGTCTCGGCACGCTGCGCGGTTCCGTACAGGTCTCGCAAATAGGTGCTGGTGTAAGTGATCATCCCGCGCGCCAGCAGAATGCCTGCGCCCACTCCGATGGCGGAGCCGATCACACCTGCCACCGCGCTCTCCGCCAGGAACAAATTCCGAATCTGGCCGCGCGTGGCGCCCATAGAGCGGAGAATCCCGATTTCGGCGCGCCGATGGGAAACGGCAATCGAAAAGGAGTTGTAGATGATGAAGATGCCGATCAGGAGCGCGAAAACGCTGGCGAAGCTGATGGAAATGGCGAACGCCTGCGACATGGACGCGAAGTATTGTCCCCGCGCGGAGGGCGGCTCCACTTTGAAACCCGGCCCCAGCAGGGCTTCCAATCGCTCGCGGCATTTCTCCGGGCCGATGCCGGCGTCGGCCCCGACGTCGATGCGGTCAAACCGCCGGCCTCTTCCGAAGACCAGTTGCGCCGCGTAGATGTCCATCACGGCCAGGCTGCCCCCGTAGGCGGACGCCAGTCCTCCCGTGCGCATGATGCCGCGGACGGTGAAGCGCTTCGGCCCTTCCATGGTTTCCAGCGCCAGTCCGCTGCCGATGCGCAGTCCGTTACGTTGCGCAAACTGGCGCGACACCATGATGGAATCCGGCTGCGCGAGGAACACCAGCGGGTCGTCGATGATGGCGGATTCGCCGCTTTCCAGGTCGTATTCGCGCAGGCTGCGGTCGCCGGTCATGTCCACTGCCAGCACGAGCAAACTGCCCTGACCCGGGCTGCCCGTGTCCACGATGGCTTCGATGATGGGCGCGGCGGCCGATACGCAGGGTTCCGCCTGCACCCGCTCCAGAACCTCTTCTTCGAAGCCCGGCTCCCCAGCCGAGATTTCCAGTTCCGTGGCGCCTGCGACGCGGTCTACCGTGTGCTGAAAAGCGCTCAACACGGATTGGTTCACCGTGTGCATGCCGACAAAAATCGCCACGCCCAGCGTGATGCCCGAGAGAGTGAGCACGGAGCGGAGCTTGTGCTTGCGCACGTACTGCCAGCTCAGCAGCCGGAATAGCTTCATTGGCGCCGGTCCTCAGCGACACGCCCGTCGAGCAGGCTGACGGTCCGTGTGCAGCTGGCAGCCACGGTCATGTCGTGCGTGACCACCAGAACCGTCGAGCCGAGCCGCGCATGCAGGTCGTGAATGAGCGCCAGGATTTCCGCTCCGGTGCGGGTGTCGAGGTTCCCGGTAGGCTCGTCCGCGAGCAGGATGGGCGGATAGATGGAAAGCGCCCGGGCAATCGCCACGCGCTGCCGTTCCCCGCCGGAGAGTTCTTCCGGCAGATGCTCGAGACGGTGTGAAAGCTGGACCAGATTCAGCAGTTCGCGGGAGCGTTCATTCACGCGCTGGCTGGACCAGCCCCGCAAGTGCAACGGGAGCCCCACGTTCTCCAGGCATGAAAGGGTAGGCAACAGGTTGAAAAACTGGAAGATAAAGCCGATCTTGTCGCGCCGCACGCGGCTGATGGAGTCGTCGTTCAGCCCTGCCAGGCTGACTCCGTCAATGCGCACTTCGCCCGCCGTGGGACGGTCTAATCCGCCTATCAGGTTGAGCAAGGTGGACTTACCCGAGCCGGATGGACCTACGATGGCCACCATTTCGCCGCGTTCGACGCGAAGGTCCACCGTGTCCAGCGCCACCACCTTTCGCTTGCCGTCGAAATGCTTGGAAACGCCTGCCAGTTCAATCATTTGAAGGTGTTGAGCGGCTGCGTGCGCTCCTCCCCATCATGGCACAAGCGGCGGAGCGGCTCTCCCTGAGCCGGGCGTGCGAGAATCGATATTGGGATTCATGCAGCAAAACGGACTCGTCAACGCGCCCTGGACGGAGCAGAAGCGCATGCTGATGCAGGTGGTTGAGCCCATGGGGATCTTCTTCCTGGCGTTGGCCGCTCTGCTGCTCGTGCGCTTCCTAGTCGTTCGATTCACTTACCGGCGAACGGCTCCGTCGTCTTCTTACAGGATTCTCCTGGACACGGTTCGCATCCCCTCGTTTTTCTGGTGCCTGGCCGCTGCCCTGGTAGTGGGCATGCGTTTCGCGAACCTCACGCGCGCCCAATCCCGGCAGGTGGTTCTGTGGGTTGTCATTTTCCTTATCGTGAGCCTGACACTCGTGACCTCCTCGCTGCTGGTCCGGCTGCTGGCGGCTTACGGCGAACGGCAGGGCATCCTGCTGGCTCACACGGGACTGGCTCGGATGCTCACGCACACGGTGGTGCTAGGCATTGGAGCCATGTTCCTGCTCCGCTATCTGGGTGTCAGTATTCTACCCATTCTGACGGCGTTCGGCGTCACCGGTCTGGCCGTGGCGCTGGCAATGCGCGATGAACTGGCGAATTTCTTCGCCGGAGTTTACATCCTGCTGGAGACACCGTACACGGTGGGCGACCACATCATGCTCGCCACCGGGGAAGAGGGCAGAGTTATTGATATTGGCTGGCGCACCACGCGGTTGGTAACGGGTGGCAGCAACATCCTGGTGATACCCAACGCCAAGGTCACCACCACTGTGCTGACCAATCTGAGCCTGCCGACGCCTGTGACCAATATCGACATCGCCTTGGTCGCGGGGCTGGAGGCGGACCCGCGGCGAGTGGCGGACCTGGCCATCGAAGAGGCGGCTTCCTTGCCGGGCGTGCTGCCTGAGCCCCCGCCCGTGGTGAGGTTCGATCCTGGCGTTCTGCCCACTCACCTGCAATTCAAACTTCAGGCGCGCGTTTCCGAACCCGCCCTTGCCGGCGCCATCAAGTCCGAACTTCGCCTGAGAATACTGAACCGCTTTCGCTTGGAGAACGTCCCTCTGCCAAAGGTCGAGCGCGTGTCCGCGGAGAGGGAGATTTGACGTTCGATGCCTGTGGTTTCTGAGAACCGAGTGTCACGGCGCCGCGTCCAAAAGGGCGTGCAAAGAATACTCCTGCTGCTGGCTTGTTCCGGCGCCCTGGCCGCTGATCCGCTTGCCATCGTCAAGCGCTCACTCGAGGCGGAGGAGGCTAGCTGGAAGCGCGACAGCCGCTACAACCTCGTTCAACGCGTCGAGACCCACGATTTGGACGGCAACAATCGCCGCAAGGAAACACAGATCCGCACCTTCCGGTGGCAAGTGGTTGAAGGCGCGCCTTTCCGCCGGCTGATCGCGCAGGATGACAAACCGCTGACCGATGAACAGGAAGCCAGAGAGCAGGAGCGCTTCGAAAAGGCGATCGAGGAGCGGCGCAACGAATCTCCTGCCGAGCGCGCCGAAAGGCTGGAGAATTACGAAAAGAGGCGCACCGAGAATCGTGCAGCGGTGCGTGAGATCCCCGAGGCATTCAGCTTCCGCTTGCTGGGTGAAGAGGTCATCAATGGCCGCCCAGCGTATGTGATTGAGGGCAAGCCCCGGCCCGGCTACCGCCACCGCGACCGGCGCGCCAAGCTGTTCACCGAACTGCACGGCAAGATGTGGGTTGATAAGGAGGATTTCCGTTGGGTGCGCGTGGAAGGCGAACTGGCGGACACGGTCACTTTCGGCTGGATCATGGTCCGCCTTCACAAGGGATCCCGCATACGCATCGAACAGATGCGGTTGCCTGACGGCGAATGGGTGCCTAGTAACCTCTGGACTCACCTTTCGGTCCGCCTCGGACTTATCCGGCACGTTCACGTGGAACATACGGCGGACTATCGCGAATACAGCCGCGCCGGAGAAGCCGGTAGCGTTTCAGCCACTTTGAAATAGCTTTTGCTGGTTGTCAGAAAGACGTTTTCGTGCAGATGTGTGACGGACCTGCCTGCCGGCAGCGTGAGGCCTCCAAGCGGCGTGCGCTATTGGATGACGCTTCCGGGCGGTTCCGGTTCCAGCCGTATTTCACCGAACGTTGACTCGTACTGGTCCACGTTCTGTTGCAGGATGTTCGCCAGCGCCTTGGCTTGCTGCGGGCTCAGGAAGATCCCCTGGAAGTTCTGAATGGAAACGGCTTCGGCGGA
This sequence comes from Acidobacteriota bacterium, assembly GCA_037444075.1. Lineage (GTDB taxonomy): Bacteria > Acidobacteriota > Terriglobia > Bryobacterales > Bryobacteraceae > JBBIND01. Next base: position 7,932 of record JBBIND010000092.1, read on the forward strand.
GTCCTGCCCGTGAGTTCCGAACGTCAGGAAGAAATCCCAGAGGTTCGCGCGGACCTGAACGCTGTTGGCGTAGTTCTCCCGGTAATCCGGCGTTTTGACTAGCTGGAAGTGCGCGGGGGGCTGCTGAGATGACTGGCTCATAAGTGCAGTTGACATTCTCCCATAGCAGGCTCGAACACCGCAGGACGAAGCGGCGCGCGGCCATGGGAATATTCGTGAGGCGGTGGCCCGCTGCGGGTGACGAAGCGCTGCCGTGACACGTGACGCGCTTAGTGCACCACGCACCCGCTGCCCCGCCGTCACCGGTCCCGCATTGCTGCGAGTCTATGTCTCAGGAGACTACAGCACCTGCTCGGACCAGCTCTCGAGAATCGATTTGACCTTCAGCATGAACTGATCCGCGAGCGCTCCGTCAATCAGGCGGTGATCGAATGTCAGCGCGAGGTAACACACGCTGCGAATCGCAATGGCGTCATCGACGATCACCGGCTCTTTGGTGACCAGCCCTACGCCCAGGATGGCGACCTGAGGCTGATTGATCACCGGCGTTCCGAACAGGCTGCCAAAGCTGCCGAAATTGGTGATGGAGAACGTGCCGCCGTGCACTTCGTCCGGCTTGAGCTGACGGGAACGCGCGCGAGCCGCGAGGTCGACAATGGAGCGCTGCAAGCCGACCACGTTCTTCTCGTCCGCATGGCGGATGACCGGCACGATGAGCCCGTTGTCGAGGGCGACGGCGATTCCGATGTTGACCTCGTTGTGATAGAGGATGTTGTTGCCCTCAATCGAGGCGTTCACTATCGGGAAGGCTCGCAACGCCTCCGCCGCGGCACGGGTGACGAACGGGAGGAACGTGAGCGAGAAGCCGTAGCGGTTCTGGAATTCGTCCTTGCTGCGGCTACGCAGGCGAGCCACAGCCGTCATGTCGACGCGGTGCACTGTTGTCACGTGAGCCGACGTGCGCTTGCTGAAGACCATGTGCTCGGCAATCTTGGAGCGCATGATGCTCATCGGCTCCACACGGGTCTTAGCCGGTTCAGCACGCGGCAGCGGAGACGGGGGCGCCTCGACGGCAGGTTTCTCGGCGGGCGCGGCGGGTTTCGCGGGCGGAGCTTCCGCTGCCGGCGCGGCTGCCCGTCCGGCGAGATAAGCTTCGACGTCCTGCTTGGTGATGCGTCCTCCGGCGCCTGTGCCTTTGACTTCCCTCAAGTCGATGTTGTGTTCGCGCGCCATGCGTCGCACTAGCGGCGAAAGCGGACCTTGCACCTCGTAGTGCTCAGAAGGCGCGGCTTCCGGTTCGCTCGGAGGGGCAACAGGCTCGGGGCTTGAGGGCGGCGCGGCTGCGGCCGGGGCAGGAGGTGGAGGCGGGGGCGTTTCCGGCGCCGGTAGAGCTTCCTGCCGTGTAGGAGCGGCTGCACCCTCGCCGTCGCCGATGCGTGCCACCACCGTATTGATCGCCACGACCTGTCCTTCTTCGAACAGGATTTCAGACAGGACTCCCGCGGCGGGCGCCGGTATCTCCGTGTCTACTTTGTCGGTAGAAATCTCAAAGAGCGGCTCGTCTCTTTCGATGCGCTCGCCCGGCTTCTTCAGCCACTTGGTAATAGTGCCTTCAACGATACTCTCGCCCATCTGAGGCATAACGACGTCTGTCATACGATGTTCTCCCTCACCACTTCAGTTTCCAGACTATCGAATTCGAAGACGCGGGCAAAGTTGCTTGCCAGCGCAGCCGTGACCTGTTCACGCCCGGCGTGGCAGCCGAGCTGACGCATGGAAGTGACCGGCAGGCTGAGCCCACAGGGCACAATATAGCGGAAATAACTCAAATCCGTGTCCAGATTCAAGGCGAAGCCGTGCGAAGTGATCCAACGGCTGATATGTATGCCGATGGCAGCCACTTTCGCTCCGGAGACCCAAACGCCGGTCGCCCCCTCGCGCCGTTCGGCGTGTAGATCGAACTCGCGGAGCGTGTCGATAATCACCTGTTCCAGCGCTCGCACGTACGCCACGACGTCGCGCTTCCACGGGCGCAGGTCGAAGATCGGATAGCCTACAATCTGCCCGGGGCCGTGGTAGGTGACGTCGCCGCCGCGGTCAGTGTGGTGCACGGTGATGCCCGCTCGGGACAGCACTTCCTCCCGGGCCAGCAGGTTCTCAAGCCGCCCGTTGCGCCCGATGGTAATAACGTGCGGGTGTTCCACGAACAACAATTGGTCTGGGATCAGATCCTGCGTGCGGCGCTGCACCAACTCCTGTTGTAAGGCGAAGGCCGCTTCATAACTCATCCGGCCCAGGTCCTGCAATTCGCAGTTACGCATTGATAGCCATGCCGTAGATGGCGTTGAAGGCCTCTCCGATGGCCTCATACAGCGTCGGATGGGCGTGGATGGTGTGGAGCATGGTCTCCACGGTGGCCTCCGCCTCCATGGCCGTCACCGCTTCACCGATCAGTTCGTAAGCGTGCGGGCCGATGATGTGCACGCCCAGAATCTCTCCGTACGTCTCATCGCTGACCACCTTGACGAAGCCGTCATGGTGGCCCAGGATGGTGGCCTTGCTATTGGCCATGAAGGGGAACTTGCCCGTCTTGACCTTGTAGCCGGCGGCCTGCGCCTGCGCCTCGGTGAGCCCCACGCTGCCGATTCCGGGTTCCGTGTACGTGGCGCTCGGGATGCGGTTCTTGTTGACCGGCCGGGCGGGCTTGCCCGCGATGTGCGCCACGGCGACCAGGCCCTCCATCGTAGCGACGTGGGCCAGTTGCGGCGTCCCCTTGACGATGTCGCCAATGGCGTAAATGCCCGGCGCCCCGGTGCGCTGCCACTCGTCCACCACAACGAAGCCGCGGTCGAGCTGCACGCCCAGCTCTTCCAGCCCCAGGCCCTCCGTATTCGCCTTGCGGCCGACGGCCAGAAGCAGGGCCTCCACTTCGACCTGCTCGGTTTTGCCGTTGGCCAGTGTGACTGAAAAGGAAACGCCTTTCTCGGTTGTTTTGATGTCGCCGGCCTGCGCGCCCGTTTCGGACCGTATCCCGCTCTTTTTGAAAGACCGCGCCAGTTCCTTGGAAACTTCCTCGTCCTCGAAGGGAACCAGCCGCGGAAGCATCTCGAACAGAGTCACTTTGGAGCCGAACCGGTGAAAGATGGAAGCGAATTCCACGCCTACTGCGCCCGCGCCGATGATAGCCAGAGACTTGGGCACTTCCGGCAGGTCCAGGATTTCGACGTTGGTCAGAACGCGCCGTCCGTCTGGCTTCGGTCCCGGCAGCAGCCGTGCCTCAGAGCCGGTTGCCAGCAGGACGTGGGCCGCCTCCAGGGTTTGCGTGTTCCCGTCCTGCCGGACTTCCACCTTGCCGTCGCCCAGAGGCACGCCGTAGCCCTGCACGACGTCGACCTTGTTCTTGCGCATCAGGAACTCGATTCCCTTGGCGTGCTTGGCGACGATGCTGTTCTTGCGGTCCAGCACCAGCGGCAACTCCAGCCGTGGATTCTCGCAGTGAATTCCCTGCTCGCGGCCGTGCTTGACGTACTCCCAAAGTTCGGCTGTATGCAGCAGTGCCTTGGTGGGGATGCAACCCACGTGGAGGCACGTTCCTCCCAGCTTGGGGCTCTTCTCGACGAGTGCGGTGCGCAAGCCGTACTGGCCCGCGCGAACGGCTGCGGAGTATCCCCCTGGTCCGCTGCCCAGAATAACCAGGTCGTATCGCATTTAAGCAAATTCTAACACCCCCGGCTTCACGGATTGCTCCATTTACCGGAAAGGTAAAGGGTTTTCATCAGTTTCTTGCCGGCATGGCCGCCGCCAAGAGGAATAATAGGCAGTTCCTGAGGCCGAAGGCATGGGTTCAAGAGCGGCGCTCACGCGGGCTCAAGAACGGCAGTCCATTCCACTGGCCAAAACAGACTGCTGCGCGGCCCAATACATCTGGAAACCTCAAGCTAAACCGGTTTGCCCTACTTGTCGGCGAAGGTATAGAATACTGGCTGCCGTATCTTTGTTCTAGGGAGAAACTATGCGGGGGAGCCATCTCGCTGTCTTGTTCGTTCTCCTCCTGCTGCATGCTTCGGCAGGGGTATCTTCGGCCCAAACCACTTTCGCCAGCATCACCGGCACTGTGACGGACGCCTCAGGAGCCGTCCTTCCTTCGGCGAGAGTGACCGCTATCCACACCGAAACGGGTGTGCGTTCTACAGCTGCTTCCAACGAGCTCGGCAACTTCCTGGTTGCCCAACTGCGCGAGGGCGTATACGAGTTGCGCGTCCAGGCGGCGGGATTCAAAGAGTTCGTCGCACAGGACGTGCGTCTGGTGGCGCGTGATATCCGGCGCCTCGACGTCACCATGCAGGTCGGCAGCGTGGAAACAGCCATCGAGGTGACCGGCGGCGCTACCCTGGTTGAGACAGAAACCGCCCGCATCAGCGACACCAAGCTGGCTTCGCAATTGAAGTCGCTGCCGCTCAACACGCGTGGCATCTGGGCGTTCCTGGCCTTGTCACCGAACGTGCTGCAAGCCGGCGGAGGCAGCAGCACCATCCGGTTCGCGGGCAGCCGCTCCAATCAGTCCAATTGGTCCATCGATGGCGTGACGTTCGCCGACGGCGTATCCAACACGCAGATCGGTCCGCTGGCCAACTACATCGAGTCTTTCCAGGAAATCAAAATCGACATGGCCAATAACACGGCCGAGTTCGGCACCATCGGCCAGGTCACTCTGATTTCGAAAACCGGCACCAACGCCCTGCGGGGCAACGTCTTTGATTACTACTCAACGCCCTGGTTCCGCGCGCGCAATCCGTTCGCTCTGGCGCGCGGCGCAGGCGTCTCTCACGTCCCGGGCGGCAGCATAGGCGGACCCGTGCTATTGCCGAAGATCTACGACGGGCGCAACCGGACCTTCTTCTTCTTCTCCTTCGAAACATCCCGCGGCAGCGCCGTGAACCAGCTGCTGAACCCGACCGTGCCGTTGGCGTCGTGGCGCGCGGGTGACTTCTCCGGGCTCGCTGCCAACGTCAGGATCCACGATCCGCTGAACAACCAGCCGTTCGCCAATAATCGCATCCCTGCCAGCAGGGTGAGCCCCACCTCGCAGAAGATTCAGGATCGTTTCTATCCGCTGCCGAACTTCGGCGACGCGAGCGTATTCCAAAGCCAGAACTTCCGCACGATGCTCACGCGGCCCCGCGATCCCTCCACCTACTGGACCACGCGCGGCGACCATCATTTCAACGAGCGCAACGCCATCTTTGGCCGCTTCACCTTCCAGCGTCTGTACGCCCGCCAATATGAGGCAACCTGCCCACCATCGGCAAGCGGCACCAGCAGCGCGA
>JBBIND010000093.1:0-12936 GCA_037444075.1 Acidobacteriota bacterium
AGGGGCGAAACGCGGTCTGCCCATTACTATAACTTGTAAAGTAACTTTCGGATAAGTCGTAGTCGGCATGCGGCAGATATATGTCCGCATGGCGGTAGCCCTGGTTCAGAAACAATAACTTGCCCGGGCCCAGCGCGCGGCGCAGGCGTCCCAGGAAATCACCTTGCAGGCGGTTGTAGTCCGCGCCAGGGTGACGGCGCTTGAACTCGCGCTGTACCGCCGGCGGAAGCTGTTCCCATCCGAGAGTGTCAAAGAACAAGCCGTCGTAGCCGGATGTCTGCAGTTTGGAGCTGAGTTGCTCCGCGCGCCGCTCGGCCATGTTCGAGCTGGCAAAGTCGTACCACAGGGCAGCCTTTCCGGGTTCTGCGGCGCCTCCGCCTTCCGGGCGGCTGTTGAGGAGCCAGTCCGCGGCGTTGCCCCGTACCGTGCGCTGCCAATCTAGCGGCGCCGAGACAGGGTCATCGGGGTAGAAAGCCGAAATCCACTCGTAAGCAATCAGGCGCGCGACGCCCTTGCGCAGCACCTGCGTCTCGTAGGAGGATAGCACCGCCCCGGTGACGAGCACTTCGAAACCCGTGTACCACGCTCGCAAAGCTGGGCTGAAGATGGCTTCATAGTGAAAAGCGGCGCCGCGCCGGGCAATCGTCGCAGCGGAAGCCATCGTTCCCGCCAGTGCCAGAAAACTGCGGCGGCGCATCAGATGCGCTCTCCGTCCGCGCTCGCCTCGGACTGCGCTCCGCGGCTTGGTGTGGTCTGTGTCATGCCTGTTTCAGCGTCTGCCAACACTCATGGTAACGCCAGGCTGGCTTTCGACGCCGGCGGCTCGGATCACCAAGGGAACTGAGGCAGCGTCCGGCATGTCCTCGGGCACGCTGACATTGACCTGCATCAAGCCAGCGACGAAGCCGGGCGCGGCGCCCGCATACTGTACGCGCGCGTCTCTACCTCCAATGGTGGCTGTGACGGGATGGATGAGTTTTGGAAGTTCTCCCGTCATCACTGCGCCGTCCGGTACCCGTGGCGTCAGCGCCCCTGCGCCAGCCACGTAGACGGCTATCACGGAGCCCGCCGCAGCGGGGTTCTCGGCGGAATTCACTGAGCCGTTTTCGTTCACTAGGGCCGCAGGGCCGCTCCCGTTTCCGGCCTTAGTGAAAACGCCCGGGGAAGTTTGCGCGACAGGCCGGGACAGGATGTCTGAGAGGTGGTCCCTATATCTGAGTTGGACGTCCACGCGTGTCTTGCCATCCACGCCGAACGGCACGATGGCATTAACCTGGTCAGCCCGGACAAACAACAGCGGCGCGGCGAGCCCATCATAGTAGACTCGTACGCCCTCCAGTTCGCTGCTCACTCTGCCCGCACTGTCCAACCGTAACGCAGCGGCTGCGGCGGGTCCCAGGTTCCGGCCGAAAATCGACACGATGGCGCCGGGAGCGAGAGGCGCCGGCAGGAAACTGGCGCCGTGCGTAACCTCCCGCAGTGCCACTCCGGGACTGGACCGGCACGGCACGCGATAAGCGTCCAGCGAGAGGTTCTTCTTCAACGAATTGAAGTTCAGGGCGTTGGCTTGCGCGCAGAATGTTGCCGGATCGCCCACATACTCAACATGGAACACGGCCTTGCCCGCCTCCACAAAGGGTTGCAGTTTGTGGCATTCCCTGTACTGGAAGCACTCCTCATTCATGGCCCAGTCGTAGTGGGGCAGGAGATCCCGCACTTGATCCAGGTTGTTCTTCAAGCCAATGGACAGCCCGCGCCGGTGAGCCGCCTCAGCCAGAAAAAGGTTGTAGCGGAGCTGATCGGAGTAAGTCAGGGGGAAACCAGACCGGTTGACGTAAGCGTCGATGTTATCCGGCTCGACGGCGTCGAACCCTTTGGCCTTGCAAAGATCCAGGCGTGCCTCCATCAATGGCCCCAACACATCCAGACGCCGTATGTCCAGCCAGCGCTCATCCGGCCAGCCGTCAAGAGTATTGCCTTTGATCGAATCAGGGAAAAGTCCTGCGTCGGGTCGCCACCTCTCGAAGCTGCCGGCACTGAGGTAGCAAATAACCCGGCGGCCACGGGATCTAAGCTCGGCCACCTGCGCGGCCGTGACGTCGAACAAATCCACGTCGAACACATCTGCTTCCACGCTCATGTCCAGGCGTCCGGTCAGCTGCCATTGCCAGGTCGTGTTCGGGGCAGGCTTCCACATGGCCGGCGCTTGCGCATGCAGATGCGAGCCGCTCACGCCTAGAGCCAAGGCCACCACAAGCGCCCACAAAGGAGTCCGTTGCTTCCTGCGTAGCTGGCCGGACTTCACATAGTCTCCGCCGCTACCTACACGACGGGCCGCGGGTGCTCCCGTGTCGGCGTGGGCGTGCCAAACGCGCGCGAGACGGTCAGCGCCCGCAGGCGATTCTTGGCGTCCCGCGGAGTCCCTGGCAGTCTTGGAATGAAGGACCGCAATACTGCCACGCGCAGTCTCCCTTTTCGCGCCGCTCCGCCGGGGCAGGACGTAATCCCGATTGCTCCCGGCATTGTGCCGACGGCGTACCTGTCCGGAACTGTGAAAACGACTCCCGTGCGGTCCATTTGTTAACCGTCTGCGGGGACGCGATTGCAGCATGCGCACCTCTATTCTATTTATTGGCTTACACTACTCTGCGAAAAAGTCAATTCCTGGCGAGTACTCTCAGGAGGAGTACCGGGTTTTGCTTTTCCAGTACCCTTAGTACGCCGGTAACGGAACCTCTCGATGTCTTCACGCCGATTCCGTGCAGTGTACCGGCGAAATGCCCCGATTCGTGCTGCCGGCGCACTGGCTCGCACCTCCGGACGAGGCTCTGACGGTAAACCTGCCAGCGCTAACATGCAAAAAGGTACCGGTACGACTGGACTGCTTATAACTTCTAGTTTGTTACTGTGTGGGTGTCCGGTCCTATTGATAAGTAGGTGATCCCGCTGTATTCTGAACCTAGCTCTGAGGCGGACGCATCACTAAGGAGGAACATCCGTGAATTTGATTATGAGAAGAGTACTTAGCCTTTGCTTCCTGGCCGCCGTAGTTCTGATGCCCGGCGTGCAAGCGCAGACCTCCAACACCAGCGCGTCTATTCCGTTTCCGCTCGACATGCGGTTGCTGGTGCTGACAGGCGACGGGAGCGAACCCGGCTACGCTGCCTTGCGCTCCTTCCTGGACCATATTGGCATCCCGTACCACGCGGTGATCACGAAGACCTCCGAGATCCCACAACTGGAGATTGGCAGTGGAACCGCCCGCAGGGGACTCTACTATGGCGTGATTCTGGCGACGGGAGATCTGGTTTTCCTTGGCTCGAACGGATGGACCTCGAACGTCAGCCAGGAGGCCTGGAATCGCCTCGATGCCTACGTCCGCGACTATCGCGTGCGCACGCTCGTCTACTATACGTGGGGTAATACGCGCTATGGGCTCCAGGGTGCAGCCCTGCCAAACCAACCGACGCAAATCAGCTTCGTGGAGCCCGCCGCGAGCCCAATCTTCTGGTACCTTCAACGCAGTAACCCGATTCCTCTCCAATATGCCTGGGTATTTGGGGTTGCGCCCTATGCCGGGCAAAACGAAACAACGGTGCCGTTCCTGATGGCCGGCGACAGTGTTGTGGGCGTTTTGCACCGGAAGCCTGACGGGCGCGAGTACATGGCTCTTGCCGTGGACAACAACCCGCTTCTGACGCATTCTTTGCTTCTCAACTACGGGCTGTTCAATTGGGTCACGCGGGGGGTATTTCTCGGATCACGACGCCTCTACCTTTCTCCGCAGAGCGACGACTTGTTCCTGGCGAATCATCTGTTTGATGCTCGCCCACAATGTGCGCCGGCGAACTTCGTATGGAATCCCCAATATGAACCGCCGCCGGAGTGTCCCACTTTGCGCCTGAGCGGCGCGGACTTTCTTACCCTGAAATCCTGGCAAGACGCGGTTCGCCGTAACCCGCAAACGGGAACGTTCCGCACGGCCATCGCTTACAACGGGTACGGCACCACCGAGGAAGGGGGCGCCCCGAAGAAGGACGAACTAACCAAAGAGGCCAAGGACGAGGCTAAACACTTTTACTGGGTGAACCACACATATGACCACCGCAACCTTGACTGCTATGAGGTGCGTAACAACAGGTGTGTGGAGGCGAACTACGCTCAGTCCCGCTTTCAAATCCTGGAGAACATCAAAGTCGCTGAGAATCTGAAGTTACCGCTGGACACAGCAAGTATGGTGCCTCCTGCAATCTCCGGATTGACCAACCAGAACTTTCTCAGGGCCGCCAGCCAATTGGGAATTCGCTATCTGGTGTCAGACACGTCGAGGCCCGAAGGTCAACCTGCCACGCCGAACACTGGAATCCTGGTGCCGGGCCATAACATACTGCTTGTACCACGCAGACCAACAAACATTTTCTACAACGTGACCACAGCATGGACGGGCGTACCGGGCTCTGAGCCGGATGCTTACAACTACTTTTACGGTCCAGGCGGCCTGTTTGGCACGTTCTTCACGGAGCGGCAGACATATGGCCAAATTATTGACCGGGAAAGTGACGCCTTACGAACGTACATGTTGCGTTATGAGTTGTATCCACTGATGTTCCACCAAACCAACCACCATGACTACGCAGCACGCTTGTCGTTGTACAGTGACGTGATCACAGCCGGCATCAACAAAGTAACCCGGCACACGACGCTGCCGATCCTTACGTTGCAGCAATCGGAAATCGGCAAACTGCTGGAAGAGCGGATGTCTTATAACGAGTCGGGTGCAAGAGCCGTCCTGATGCCAGGCGTTGGCATTCAACTGAGCGTAGGCAAGGCCGCGGTAGTTCCCCTCACCGGGGTCTGTGTGGGGACCTGCGAATCGTACGGGGGCCAGCGTCTATCGCGCCTGACAATGCAGGCAGGTCAGACGCGGATCATCCCCATCCAGTGATGAGCGCCGCTGAGGTGAGGCTAAGCATGGGTAAGTTGTGCGTTTTGGCCGCCGCGCTGATGTTTGGCCAGGTCCCTGTTGCGGCGCAGTTGTTGCCACTTGAACGGGCTTTGGAGCGGGCGGCGGCGCGGGCGACACTCGAAGAGGCGCGTCTGGCCGTAGCCAGAGGCCAACTGGCGGTAGCCCACAGCGTGGCGAAGAGCAGGCTGGATCTGCGGCCCCAACTGGGTCCGCTAGCATTCTCCAACCCCGTGCTGCTGGCGTTGAATCTGGGCGCCAGCCTGGTGTGGCAACGCCAGCACGATGCAGCGTTCTATCCTCAAGCCGCCGAACTCGACCTGATGTCAGCGGAGCTGGCTTTGGCGCGGGCCCGGCGGCACACCGAATTCGAGGCTGCTGAGCTTTACTTCCAGTTGCTGGACGCCCAGCAAGCCGTGGAGAAACTGAACACCTATCTCGAGGGTGGACGCCACGACAGCGATTGGATGGACCAGCGGCTGGGCATTAACCTGGCATCCAGACTCGACCGGGCCACGGCGCGGGCGCATCTGCTGGACCTTGAGATGGGGCATGCCGAGGCCATGTCCCGCCGAAGGCTGGCGGCGCTGCGTTTGGCCGAGGTACTCGGCGCCGAGACTGACGCCGAGACTCTGATTGTGGAGGAACCGCAGTGGGTAGGCGCCCTGGCTGAGAAGCCCTTGCTGGCGCTTGACAACTTCACGGAACAGGCTCTGGAACGGCGTTCCGAGTTGCGCCTGCTGCGGGAGCGGATTTCCTTGCTGGCTGGCAAGCTGCCTCCATCCAGGCGTTTCGCGTTGGATTCGCTGGCAGCCGGATATGCGCACATCGGCGACGCGCCGGGCGGTGTGGGCATCGGCACAAGCGGTTTCCTGCTCGGCGGGCACACCGGGCGCGGTGACCTGAATCTGCGGATTCCGCTGCGGAAAACCGGCCACGCGGAAGCCTACCAGCAAATGCTGTCAGCCAAGATCCTGCTTCTGGCTTTGGATCTTGACCGGGCCGAGCAGGAGACGCGGCACGAAGTCAGTGTGGCGCACGCGCTGGTTCAGGCTTCCGGCCAGAAGGTCCGCATTGCGGACCGCAGGTTGGCCTCGGCCGCGGAAGCCCTCGAGGTTACGACGGAGCGCTTCGAGCACGGGCTGGAGGGTTGGGGTTCGGTAAGGCAGGCAAGGCTGGAGCTTCTGCGCGCCGAGGGTTTGCGCGCGCAATCCAACGCCGCGCTGATGGCGAATCTGGTGAAGTTGCTGAGCTGCGCTGACATGCTGGAGCCGGCAGGCGAGCGGACTTCGTCAGCATCGGGTAGGTGAACCATGTCGGATCGACCAAAGTCCATGCGTGTCCGGGTGGGGGGAGGCCAGTCGGAACGCGCGTCCATCAGCGCCTCCCGCTCCGTCGCCGTTTTCGTGATCGTCCTGGCTCTGGCGACCTTAGTGCTACGGATCCTGGACCTTCCGCAGATGGTGCGCGCGGGATCCGCCGCGCCCCAGGCGTGGTCTTCGGTGGGGCTATGGCTGACGGCTTCCAAAGCAAGGCGAACAGGCACGTCATTGCCGGCCAAGATCAATCCTCACCTGGTATTCAGCATAGGGGCCGAAACGTACGCCCGGGTGGGAAGCGTGATGGTAGCGCCGGGCGCTTCCGTGCAAAGCGGGCAGGTATTGGCTGTCCTCGAAAACCCGGACCTGATTGCCGAGCGCCAACGCGTCCAGCTCCGGCTCAAGCTGGCGGAAAAGCAATTGCAGGCGCTGGAGTCAGCCGGGCAGGGCGGGCTGCGGCTGCGAATCCAGCGGGAGCAATACCGTGGCGCCGCCAGAGCCTGGCAGGCGGCGCAAACGCGTTCGAGCGATTACTCTTCAGCGGAAAACGAACGCTCTCACGCCACGGCCAAGGCTAAACTGGAAAGATACCGCGGACTGCTGGAGCGTCAACTGATTACAGCCCCCGAGTTTGAGGCCGTCCGGCGTGAGGAGCGCAATGAAGCTCGCCTGCTGCGTGAAGCCCAGGACCGCGTCGTCCACCTCAAGTCGGAAGCTGAGTCCGCGGAGTCGAACCTGCGCCTCGCCCAGATGCACTTGGACCTGCTCGAGGGGACCGATCTGCCCGTGGCGAGGATGGCTTTCGAGGAGGCGCTGGCTGCCTTTCGCGCCGTCACCAGGAAGATTGAAACCCTCACCGTCGTTTCCCCGCGGGCTGGAACCGTGTTGCAGGCGAATGTTCAACCCGGCGATCGCGTCTGGGAGGGCACGGCGATGTTTCAGTTAGCCGATCTGACCAGACTGGATCTCGTGGTTCCTGTTACGGCCAGCATGGCGAAAGTGATTACGCCTGGCAGCGATGTCAAGGTGCGTCTTCCTACCGAACCCCCCACGGAATTGCTGGCCGCCGTTTCCAGCCGTGTGCTGATCCCGGATCCGCAACAGCAATCCTACCTGGTGAGGGTCACCATACCCAATCCCGATCCTTCCACAGTGCTGGTTGGCCTGGAGGGCGCCGTCGAGTTCCTCCACGGAGAGAAGCGTTGAGGCGCGACGCCATTCTGCTCACAACGGAAGGGACATACCCGTGCTACCGGGGTGGCGTGAGCGTATGGTGTGACCAGTTGATCCGTCACATGGACGAACACTCGTTCCACGTGTTCGCCATCACGCACTCTCCCTCCCAGCCGCGCTGTTTTCCCTTCCGCCCCAACACGATCTCCACTACGCTGGCTCCGCTTTGGGGCACCGAAGAGCCCGGCTTACGGAAAGAGCGGTTCTCCAAAGTCTACCGGCGCAAATTGCGCACGGATGCCCGCTCCATCAGCGGAAGCTTCGCTCCGCCGTTTTCTCGAGTGGTGCGGTGCCTGCTCTCCTCGACGCCGGACCCCGAGAGTTTGGGCCAGGGGCTGCTTGCACTCCATCGTTACTTCCGCGACTACGACTACGCGGCTTCCACGAGTTCTCCGCAAGCCTGGGATATCTTCCTTTCGGCTTGCCTTCACCATCTGCCTCCCGATGAGCGGCCCAGCCTCGGTGAAGCCACCACCTGCATGCGCTGGCTGCAGCGCTACCTCAGCATTCTCGCCGTGCCGCTGCCGGAGGTCTCGGTGGTGCACTCGTCGATGGCTGGTTTGGCTGGTGTTCCCGGAGTTCTGGCAAAGCTCTTGCAAGGATCGGCGTTTCTATTGAGTGAACACGGCATCTACCTGCGTGAGCTCTACATGGCGCTCGGGCGCGAACGCCGCACCCTGAATTGCCGCCGCTTCCTGTTGAGGCTCAATTCCGCCATCGTCGGCATGAACTACCACTTCGCCGACGTCATCACAGCTCTGGGCGAGTACAACCGGCTATGGCAAATGCGCCTCGGCGCTGATCCGGCCAAAATCCGCATCGTGCCGAACGGCGTGGATTCCAGCGTCTTCTTTCCGAGAGCGCGCGAATTGCCCGCGCGCCCTACTATCCTGACCATGGCCAGGACTTCTCCGCTGAAAGGCATTACAACGCTGATTCGGGCCGCCGAAATAGTGCGCGCCGAGGTGCCGGACCTGCGGGTCTGCATCATGGGCGACGCAGCCGACGAGGAGTACGCCAGGACCTGCAAGGATCTCACTTCCCGGCTCCGGCTGGAGGACACCGTCGAATTCGGCCTCACTGACGAACCCGCGGAAGCCTACTCCCGAGCCCACGTCTACTGTTCGCCTAGTCTTACTGAGGCCATGCCTTACTCAGTGCTGGAAGCCATGTTCTCAGGCTGCCCGGTGGTGGCGACCAGTGTCGGCTGCGTATCGGAGGTGCTCCAGGACGCGGGATTGCTGGCCGCCCCAAACGATCCCAAGCCTCTGGCCAATCAGCTGATTCGCCTCCTGGCCGGACCTCATGCTGAAAGCCTGCGCCTGCGGCTCGCGGACGCGGCTCTGCGCCGGGCCCGTTCCAGGTACGAACTGACGCAGGTGATTGATCAGTACCGGTCTCTTTACGACGAGTGGATGCATGCCGCGCTCCCAGCCAAACTGTCTCAATCCGCAGGCTGACCGTTCCTCGTGGATGCCCCCGCTGGACGTCCAGGACATGGTGGTGCGTCTGGAGGGAGAAGGCATCACGGATGCCGTAGCTTCAGCTGACTTCGGCTACTCCAGCACGTGGGTGATGGCCCGGCACTGGTATCCGGGGCTGAGCAGGGTGGAGGCCTGGCCGATTCCGCAGGAAAGGGGGAAGCCTCGCTGGCAGGAGTTCCTGAAGGGCATTTCCTTTGCCCTGCCGCTTGCACTGTGCGCAGCCGCTATGGTCCTCCTCGCGTTTTCATTGTGGGGAGGCGACCTGCCGGCGGACCTTGCCTCGGCCGTAGCCGTTGGCACGGTCGGGAGTTTTGTGGTTTCAGGCGGCACGGTGCAGGCCATGGCGCGGCGAGGGCGTTTCTACTTCGGCATCAAGGAATACCTCAACTGTGCGCAATCCTGCCGAAACTGGTTCTGGGCCGGGCTCTCGATGCTCAGCGGCACCTCGCTCGCCTTCCTGGTTCTCAACGTCTATTTCGGCTGGTTCCCCACCTCTCTGGCTCTACAAGCGGTGGCCTTCCATTTGTCACTGGGATTGCTATGGCTGGCCGCGGGCTTGCTTTACATGCTGGAAGCCAACCTGCTGATTTCAGCCGCCGTGCTGGCCGGCATAGCTTGCGTGGGTGGTTTGCACTTCACTCTCGGGGTGGCTCTTCTCAGCGCTCAACTGTGCGGGATTCTGCTCGCCGCGCTGCTGTCGCTTATTCTTGCCGTACTGAGGCTCCGGGATTTTTGCCGGAAGGAAACCACCGCTCTCCGCTCACAGGACCTTGGCAAAATCCTTTATCTATCCTGGCCTTACTTTGCCTACGGCACCCTCTATTATGTGTTCCTTTTCGCCGACCGGCTTCTCGCCTGGACCGTCGGCAAACCAGCGGACGCGCTGCCGCTGACCTTTCGGGGTGATTACGAAACGGCGCTGGATATTGCTCTTTTCGCCTTCGTCCTCCTGGTCGGTTGGGTGCATGTGGCCACGGTCGATTTCTACGAGAAGCTAAACGGGGCCCAGAATACGTACTCCTCGGATCAGACGCGGCAGTTCAATCAATTCATGGTTCGTTACTATGTGGGCAAGCTGTTGGGCTTCGTCCCGCTGGCCGTGGCATCCTGCGTCTGCGTTTTCGCAGGCGCGATTTACGTGGGGCTTTACGAAAGGCCCGCGATCTTCCACACGGGGATGTGGGCTCTGGCCGGGTACGCCTTCCTGGTTGTGGCGCTGTACAACGTGAGCCTTTTGTTTGCGCTGTCGCGCCCGATTCCCGTGCTGTACTCCATACTCAGCGCCCTCGTTGTCGACGTGGTTGCTGGCTACCTGCTCTCGCGGCTGGTGGGTTACGAAGCGGCGGTGGGGGGCTTCGTGGTGGGCGCGGTCCTGTTCGCCTGCCTGACCACCTACAGCATCCTGGTCGCCTTCAGCCGTTTGGACTATTGGCATTTCTCTACAGCCGCATGACCGTTTCGAGCTCAATCGACTGCCTGGTGGTAACAGGGACTTTCGCCGCTGTTTACATCCTGCTGCCGGCGTGGGTCATCGGCCGCTCGGCCCCTTCTGTCAACTTCCGGGAGTGGAGCCGGCACGCGGCCACTGGATTTGTCCGGTCCTCTCTCCTGTTTCTCGCGGCAGCGCTTGTGCTCGGGAAGCTGAAGGTCTGGATGGCCGGCTCGGCGGCTGTGACTTACTTGAGCTGGGTCTTGCTGACCGCCGTGGTCCGGGACGCCGGACCATTCGGCCTGGTTATCGCCCGGTGGCAGCTTAGGTTCCTTAAGACACTGTCCTGGCTTGAGCGCCCCGTGCGGCGGTCGCTGCGTGTGCGGCCAATACGGTTTCCCCGTCTGGCGAGAACCGACTCGGTCAGGCCTTGTCTGGCACTACTCCTGGGGTTGGCATTCTGGCACAGTGCTGCCTACGCGCTGTCGAATCTGCGTCTGCAATCAGTGGAAGCGTATTCGCGGCTGTTCGCTGTGCAGAACTTAATCAGCGGGCAAGGCGGCAACTGGGAGGGCAGTGTCGCTCTGCTCGCTCCCGTCGCCTTCTTCTCAGGCGCCGATGCGGCCAGCGCCTTGCGTTTCGGCGCCGTGGCGTTCGCGCTGATGGTTCCACTCGCCGCCGCCTGGTGTGTTTACCGTTTCTCGGGAGTGGCTGGGGCAGCACTGCTCGCGTTGGCGGTGACCGTCCTCCTTGGATCAATCCACAGTCAAGGTTCTCCGCCTCAAGCCAGCGGGGCGGAAATCGCCCCTGCCTTTTGGCTGCTCGCGCTGGCTTTCCTTCGAATGTCCTGGCCAGACGCACTGTTTGCCACTGCGGTGGCGCTTTTTCTGTATCCGGGCATCCCGCCCGGGATGGTGCTCTTGCTGACTGCGGTGGCAGCCATCGCCCTCGCCGCCTGGCTGGCACGGCGCTGGCTCTCGAATTCGCCCACCACGGATCTGGCTTGCGGCGCGGTGGCCGCGAGCCTGCTGCTCGCTTTATGTCTTGACCTTCCCGTCCGCTCCGATGGGCCACACCAATATGAGTCGGCCGCGCGGGTCGCCTCGAGAATCGCCGGCGAGTTTCCCCGCAAGGAGTGGCTGATCATCTCCCCGACTCACGAACTTGGCTACATCGGCGGTCGCGGCTGGCACGAAGAAATCTCGGGGTGGGCGTCGAGCTATGAAATCGATCAGGTCGCCGCTGCCGAATTCAGATTCCCCTACCAGCTGGAAGACGTCTTCGTGTTTGTGGAAAAAGTGCCCTTGGGTTCCGCGGCAGGCTCCGGGACGCGCATCCACTCATTGGGCGGCCATTTGGCCAATGGCATGGACGCGGCCGTCTACGCCTATGGCACTTATCCGGGGCGATCCAGCGTGCAGTTCAAGAGCGCCCGGCTCATGGAAGCTTACGCCCGCTCACATGACAACGTCAGCATCTACCATGAGGATGGCGTGCTGACCGTCTATCGCCTCCGTCCAATGCCTCCCCGGCTGGCCTCCGCAAGTCCTCCCTGATAGGGCCACACGCTGGTCGAAATCCTCGATCAGACACGGTGCTGTTTGGGAACGGGCGGCAGACCGTGTTCCTCCGGGGGAGCTGCCCGAAATGTATGCCATAGCACACCCAGGAAAGCCAGGTGCGTGATGACCATGATCAGGTCGCCAGCCGCCACCGCGGTACGCCAGAGGTCCCTCAAGGACTGCCCGATAGCGTCACCAGCCATGTTAATGCCCAGGCCGCTGCACACACTGAAGACCCTCCGGTCGGGATGCCGCCAGCGCAGCAAAGATGTCCACAAGAGCGAGTTGAGAATGAGAGTCGCAAAACTGAGGTTGCGGCTCACCGTGTTCATGTAGCGGCTGAGCGTCGGCCCGGAAGAAAAAGCCAGGGATACTACGACCACGCCTGCCACCAAAAGCCAGAGCCGGAGTTGACGCGATCTCCCTTCCCCCGGGTTTGCTCTTTGGCTGACCGTCCCGGCCAGGGAAATCACCACGGCAAAGAGGGCGAGATGTAGGACGACGTTCGTGACCCAGGCGAATTCCAGACTCCATATTCGCCAGGGTACATTCTCCAGGTAGAATGTCAGGCCCGCCAGAGTCGCCAGGAAAACAAGGACGAGGTAGATCAGAAGGATGGGGAATGCCCTGTGGTGCTTCCTTAGTAAGACACGAATCACTGCAGCCTGTAGGGCCGCTCCGAGGATGCCCAACAAGAAGTAGATATATCCCGGCAACAGACCGTTAAGCACGGTCAAGCGCCGCGCCTAAGCTACCTCACCTAAAGGCTAGCAGAACAGCGTCAGCGCGTCTTCCCACGGATTCGGCAACGGCAGCGGACCATGGGCAAGCGTCACCGCGCTCTCCCACGGGTTCGGCAGCGGCAGCGGACCATGGGCAAGCGTCACCGCGCTCTCCCATGGATTCGGCAGCGGCAGCGGACCATGGGCAAGCGTCACCGCGCTCT
>JBBIND010000094.1:0-12026 GCA_037444075.1 Acidobacteriota bacterium
GATTTGTCTCAATTTTGGGGTCCAGACCATACCGTCCCCGGTTGTCCGTCCCCGGTTGTCCAACTACTTTGAAGTTCTTGAATGCGGCCAAGTCCCAATTCGCTGAACGGGGGCCCCAGATGATGTTGAGGCCGACGTTGGCAGCGGAAGCCGGGAACCGGAGTTAGTGAAGGTTTCTCCGGTTATCCGCCAACCGCCCAGCACCTGCGCAAATAGGAAGCGTCGCATCCGCTTGTGCTGCGGTATGGCAAATGAGGGCGGCGGCGTACCCCTCAGCCGGTCCTAGCCGGTTCATCGCATGCGCCGTGCCTGGTTTTGGCGTTTTTCGTAGTCCGCTAGCCGCTCGCGGTAGGAATCGAACCCGCTGCGCCCCATCAGGCCGAACGTGAATCTCTTCCCTAGTTCCACGCCCTCCTGATCGAAAGCGTTGATGTTCAGCAATTCGCCCACGAACGCGGTTTTGAATTCGAGCAGTTGGAGAAACGCGCCCAAATGGGCTTCATCGAGGCGGTCGAGCGCGAAGCAACCGTTGGGGCGGTTGTTCTCAGTGAGCGCCGCAGCCGTGGAACGTTGTTCGGCGTCCAGCAGTTTCTCGAGACTCTGTCCGGCCAGGTAGTCCATGGACTCGACGCCCAGCTTCTGTTTGGGCAGGCGCCCCGGAGAGCTGCGGCGGCGCACGGTCCAGAAGGTGTAGACCTTGTCGTTCGGTCCTTCGATGTAGAGTTGCACCTGCGAATGCTGGTCTGTCGCTCCCAGCGCGGCCACGGGCGTCTGCCCTATGTTGACCGTCTCCCCGGCGCGCGTGCGCGCCTTCCCCAGCGATTCGGCCCAGAGTTGGCGGAACCAGAACGCCACACCCCAGAGGCGGTTCGAATATGGAAACGCCACCTGAATGGGCTTGTTCTTCCCCGTCCAAATCAGGTAATGGTTCAGCGCCGCCCGCAAGGCGATGTTCTTATCCAGGCTCGCCTTCCAGCAGGCATCCGTCATCTCAGCCGCGCCCCGGCAGAGTTTAGCGATGTCAATTCCCAGCAGTGCCGCCGGAAGCAGTCCCACTGCCGAGAGCACGCTGAAACGGCCCCCAACGTTGCCGGGAATGTGGAAGGTCGAATAGCCTTCGTTGGTCGCCAGAACTTTCAGTTCGCCCCGGTCCTCGGAAGTGACGGCCACAATCCGTTGCGCAGCCTTGCGGCCCAGTTTGCTTTCCAGCCACTCCCGCACCAGCAGGAAATTCGCCACGGTTTCAGCCGTCGCGCCGGACTTGGCGATCACCACGACGACGGTCTTTTTCGGCTCCATCGCCTCGAGCGCCGCCATCACCAGGTCCGGATCCACGTTATCCAACACCACCAGGCGGGGATGCGATTTGGAAAAGGGCTTTTGGACCGGGTGCGGTCCGCGCAGGGCGCAATCCAGCGCCCACGCGCCGAGGGCGCTTCCGCCGATGCCCACCAGGCAGACGGTGTCGTAGGAACCTTGCATCTGCCGGGCGTGGCGCTGCAACTCCTTCACCAGCCGCGTTTGAAACGGCAGATCCGGGAAGCCGTAGTCGCCCGCCTCATAAGACTTGCGGAACGACTTCAGTGCATTGGCCGCGGAAGGTGAGGCGTCGCGCCACTCCTTGGGCGTCAAACCGTTTTCCGGGCCGACCATGCCCGCCAGAAGATTCGTGGAATCAAAATCAATACCCATCGCTGCCTCTCACAGCCAGCATACCGCGGACACCGGAGGGCTGCCCCGACTGACCGCAGGTAAGTGTCCGGCCTGCTTGGCTCTACCGAAAGGCTGAGGCTCCTGCAGTCAGTTCCTCCCGCCCGCATCAGGAAGCGCAACAATTCGCCGGGCACGCTCAGTCAAGTTACGGGCTAGGGAGAAAACACCAGGCGAAACGACTCCAAAACCTTGAACAGCCTCGACTCGGTGTGGGCCTCGAAAAATGTCTCTCTGCCTGAGCGGGCCGGAGTCGATTCGGCCCCGGCGCGTCAGTCCCTACTACGCCTAACGGGCCGGACTCGGGTAAGTGTTGGAGATGTGGTCCTGCCAGGTCAGATGTTCATCGTCGACAAACATCCAGGCGACACCCATGCCGACCGCGGCAAGACTGAGGCACGTGGTCATCGCCCGGACGATTCGCTGAGACTGTGACGGTTCGCTCGAGCAAGCACTGACCAGCCGCAACCGTGTGAAGCGCATGCCCGGCGTGACACCTTTCAGAACGGCCCAAAACAGCATGTAGAACAGCCCCACCAGAACCAGGGCCAGTGCGCACAGCGGCAGCGTGGCACGAGTGAAAATCCATTGGCTTCCAAGCCGATAGGCCGGCAATGACACCAGGATCCCGAAGGCAATCAAAACCAGGCTTAAGTCGATGAAGCCCGCCACCATCCTGTGCGTAGGCCGCGCCACGGCGAGCCGCGTCCCGTGCTGAACACTCGACCGCGCATGATCCGGCGAGGCGTGGGTCGGAGGCGCCGCCTCCTCAACGAACTCGAGCCGGCCCTGCGTCGCCGCTCCGCGGCGTACGTGGCGGGTTCCCGCCGGCGGGGATGATGGTAAGCGCTTGAGCCGTCGCGGCGCCGGGGCACTGACGGGCTTGGCCCCCGCAGCCGGCCGCTCTACCAATTGCGGGAACCGGGATGTCTGAAAAAGCGCGCCTTGGCGGGGAGTCTGCCGCTCGGACTCCACAACTTGCAATCGTGGCGCCTCCGGGGCGGGGCTGGGGGCCGGGTTGGGTTCCATGTTGGCCTCCGGTAGAGCAGATGATAACGCCACCTGGTAAACGTCCGGAGCGGGACGTGCCGTGGCGACGTGGAACAGGCGTCCGCACCGGCTACAGCGGTGCTTCTCCGGGGAGTTTTGGGCCCCGCAGTATGTGCACGTCATCTTTTCCATGGCATTTTGCCAAGCCTTGCGGCCTGAACCGGGGACGTGTTAGGGTTTCCGAAGGATGGCCCCGATCAGCGTCCGCGGCCTAAGCCAGCCTATAATTATGTAGCATACTTCGAGGAGTTTTTCACCTGAAATCTACTACCTCCTTGCCAATATGGGGCTTATTGGTCTTGCTTGTCCTCCTTTCGGGGACCTCGGAGAGGCTCGCCGGGCAGGTTTCGCCTCCCCCGTCGCAGGCTGCTCCCAGAGCAGACGCCCCCCGGCAGGGAGAAGTCATCGTCCGGGCGGTGATACAGGCGGCTGAGGGCAGCCGCTACCGGCTGCGTGGCTCGGCGGAGTTGGAGACGACGGACTCGCTGCTGCAGGCCGAAGAGATCGACTATGACGAGGCCACCGGTCACGCAATGGCCAGCGGACACGTCCGCTACAAGAACTTTGAGACGGGCGAGGAGTTGGAAGCCGAACGGGTGGAGTACAATTTCCGCGACCAAACGGGGACTTTCCACCAGGTTCGCGGCACCGTTTCCGCCAACGTCGAGTCCCGCCCGGGCCTGCTCACTACGACTAATCCCTTCATTTTCCAGGGCAAATACGCCGAAAAGAACGGCGACAAGTATGTGCTGTACGACGGGTTCCTGACCAACTGCAGGCTTCCCAACCCTCTGTGGAAACTGGAAGGCAAGCGGTTCGACATCATCCCGCACGAACGCGCCCTGGTCCACCACACTCTGTTTCGACTCTGGAAGCTGCCTCTGCTCTACGTGCCCGTGTTCTACAAGTCGCTTGAAGAGGCGCCCCGCAAAAGCGGATTCCTCACGCCGAACATCGGCAACAGCTCGAGGCGCGGCAAGATGGTCGGCGCGGGCTACTATTGGGCCATCAACCGCAGTCATGACCTCACCTACCGGACCCAGTATTTCACTCAGCGGGGCTTCGCCCACCATGTGGACCTGAGGGGCAAGCCTTTCCAAAACTGGGACTTCAACGCCATCCTCTACGGCGTGAATGACAGAGGCCTGAAAACCCCTGGCAGGGAGCGGCGCAAGGAGGGCGGGTACATTACGACGGTGGATGCGCAGGCCGAACTCGGCCGGGGGTTCCACGCGCGGGCGGATATCAACTACCTCAGTTCCTTCCAGTTCCGGCAGGCCTTCACCGAGTCCTTCAATGAAGCCGTGTTTTCAGAGGTCCACTCGGTGGGCTACTTGGCCAAGCATTGGGGCCTGAACAGTTTCAACGCCGTCTTCGAGCGGAGTGAGAACTACCAGAGCACCGCCGAGGGTGACCGCATCGTCATCCGGCGTCTGCCGGCGGTAGAGTTTGCCAGCCGCGACCGCCGTATCAGCCGGCTGAGATGGCCGGTGTGGGTTTCCCTGGAGTCCGCCGCGGGACTCGTGCGCCGCACGCAGCCGCTGTTTCAGACCAGGCAGTTCGTGGAGCGGCTGGACATTGCGCCCCGCGTCACGACCGCCGTCCGCTGGAAGGACTTCCACCTGCTGCCGTCTTTCAGCGTGCGGGAGACGCATTACGGTTCCAGCTGGAGCCGGGGCCGCGTCAGCGGCGACGGCGTGCTCCGCAGTACGCGTGAGTTCACGCTGGACCTGATTCCACCGAGCCTCTCGCGCACCTTTGAGGGTCCCGGCTGGTTGGGCGAGCGCGTGAAACACGTCATCGAGCCGCGGGCCGGTTTCCGCCACGTGAGCGGCGTGCGAGACTTCAGCTCCCTGATCCGCTTTGACGAGACGGAATTGCTTTCCAACACCACCGAAGCCGACGTCACGCTCACCAACCGGCTCTACGTGAAGCGCGGCGGCCTGGTGAGGGAACTGCTGAGCTGGCAACTTTGGCAACGCCGCTATTTCGATCCCGACTTCGGCGGCGCGCTGCTGCCCGGCCGGCGCAACGTCCTGGCCAGTTCCATCCAGATGAGCGGCTATACCTTCCTCGACGGTCCGCGTCACTATTCGCCGGTGATCTCACTGGTGCGCCTCCAGCCGACCCGGCGCTCGGGCATTGAATGGCGATCTGACTATGACCCGCTCAGGCGCCGTTTTGTCAACAGCGGCCTGACCGTCGACGCCCGTATGGAGAATCTGTTCATTTCGGTCGGACACAACCACGTGCGTAGTGTCCCAACGCTTTCGCCGAGCGCCAACCAGTTCCGGGGACTGCTGGGTATTGGCAAGGAAGACCGGCCCGGCTGGAGCGCCGCGTTCAGCGCCATCTACGATTTCCGCCTCGGCATCATGCAGTTTGCCACCACCCAGGTCTCCTACGCGACGGATTGCTGCGGCCTCAGCGTTCAGTACAGGCGGTTTGGCTTCGGCCAACGCAATGAGAACCAGTTCAGGGTCTCGTTCGCCGTAGCCAACATCGGCTCTTTCGGCACGCTTCGACGGCAGGAACGGCTGTTCTAATGGCCTGTGAGTCCAGTGGCCGGGCAGCCACCGAAGTACCAACCTACAGTGTAAGAGGGGAACAGCGCTGAGTAGCTCGATATCCCGTTTTGGCGGGAGACGGAATGCTCAGCTATCCAGGTTCCGGCTGCGGACGAAGACCTCGATCTTCTCGATGAGCGGTTCGGCGCCCGTCTCGTTTTCGAGCGGATACACGGCCCAACTCGCCGAGACAGGAAGCAGGACAGACCGCTTCCCGATCTCCAGCGTTTTCTCCAGCCGGACGCTTAAGCTCCTGACGACCTCGGCCCGCACCTCTGCCAAGAGCTGCTCCCGCTTCAAAATCAACAGGAATGAAGGGCCGGTCCAGCGGTAAAGACGATCGTCAACAGAGAAACTGCGTTTCAGGTGATCACCCATCAGCGTGATCACCTGGTCTCCCGCGGCGTGACCGAAACGGGTGTTGATGGACATGATGCGTTCAACGACGAAGGCCACCGCGTAAGTGCCCGCCCCGTGCTCACAGCACGCCGACAGCGCTTCCTCCGCCGCCGGGCGGCTCGGCAACCCGGTCAGCAAGTCGAGGGACTCTACGACCTGCTCCGCCCGCAAAGCCTGCTCGTTCCTGCGCAGCTCCGACCTCAAAGCGGCCACCTGCACCTGGTTCACCGCAGCCTGCCGCTTTTGCTCCATCTGGAGGCCCTTCAGGCAGTCTGCCAGGTGGATCTTCAGCGCCCGCATGTCTTCGATTTCGCTGGCCTTCTCAAGGCGCCTTTCAATGTCCTGCAACCGGGAGAGGCTGGTCGCACCGGCCGTGGACAGCGACTTGATGGTATCTGTCAGCATGGTGACGATGGACTGCAACTCCGCCTGCCGCATGCGGGGAATCCGGCTCACCCTCTGGTTGTACTCCGCCAGAGCCTGAATGGCTGCGCCGGAGACGACCAGTGCCTCCGCGATGGGATCGTGGTTCAACTGCCGCACTAACGCCTGGATGTCGTCCCGGAAGCGGTCATACTCTTCAGGCTCCACCATGACGGCATGCACGCCGATTGCCTCGAGCAGCAGCTCGGTCGTCCTGAAAAAGGGGTTGTCCTCGCGGCTCAGCAAGTAGCGCTTCAGTGAAATCATGCGGTGGTCGCTCGACCCGTTCTATCGGCGGAGGCCGTGAAAAACCTGAGTAGGAGATGGGGCTATGGGATTACGCCCTCGGCATCAGGGGTTGATAGCCCGGTCCAGCAGGAGGTTGAAGTCTCGGCTCTTGGAATCGACGCGGCGGCGCAAATCCGCCAGGTCCCGTTCCAGGGCGCGTAGACGGTCGGCCAGGTGAAGACAGGTCAAAACGGCTACGCCGGACGAATCGAGGTTGCCGGATCGGGACGCGATTTCCCTCATCAGTCCGTCGACTGTCTCCGCCAGTTGCTGCACGTCGCGTTCTTCACCGGCGACCACAAGCGTGTAGGGCTGGTTGAAAATGGTGACCCGGGTAGTGCGCTTCTGAGAACTGCCGGAGTCCATGTCTGGCTGCCCCCTTGGGCAAAACGTGCGGCGCCGGTCTTAGCCGGCGCTCAAGTCGTCAATCTGGCTGAGGAGGCGCTCGATACGTCCGCGAACCTGCCCCCGTTCGGACTTCAGGGCTTCTATCTCGCGGCTGGCGGCGGCCAGTTCTGACCGAACCGCCTGCGCTTCCTGGACGGCCGCGTCGCGTTCAGCCGCCATCCGTTCATTCTGATGCCGGAGTTCCGTCACCAGCCTGACCGCATTGAGGATACGCTCCTCAAGGCTGTCCAAAGAATCGCTCTCAGCGTCTCTCAGCAAGTCCATTTAGTTCGCCTCGGCCAGGGCGGCCTTGGCTTTGTCAACCAGCAGGCGGAACCCGGCTTCGTCCTTGACGGCCATTTCGGCCAGCACTTTCCGGTTCAACTCCACACCGGCCTTCTTCAGCCCGTCCATGAAACGACTGTAGGAAAGGCCCGCCTGCCGGCATCCCGCGTTGATTCTCAGAATCCACAGCGAGCGGAAATGCCGCTTCTTCTGGCGGCGTCCCACGTAGGCGTAGCGTAAGGCCTTATCGACGGCCTCTTGGGCCGCCCGGTGCAGTTTGCTTTTGGTGAGGAAGAAACCCGAAGCGCGGTCGAGCACTTTGCGCCGGGCATCTCTGCGGTTGGTTCCTCGCTTAACTCTGGGCACGTTTAACTCCTTCTTTTCTTACAGTTGAATGGCGGAACGGGCACGTGCCTCGCGCTTCGTCCGCACCTGGATTCCCTCTTAGTAGGGGAGCATTTCCTGCAGGGCGACCATGTTGGCGCTGTCGGCCACCACGGACTGCCGCAGTCTTCGCTTGCGCGAGCGCGCCTTGGAGGTAAGAATGTGCCGGGCGAAGGCGTGCCGGCGGACTACTTTGCCGGTACCCGTCTTCCGGAACCGTTTGGACGCGCCTTTATGTGTCTTGAGCTTGGGCATGCACAGTTATCCCTTCACCGATTGAAGGACTTTCTGAGTATACCACGGCCAAGCCGCGCCGTGTCCGCCCTACTCCAGCACGAGTTCGTACCAGGGGGAGAACACCTGTCCTTCGGCCTGCAAATGGATGCGGAAGCCGCCGTTGACACGCTCGATGAAGTGCCCGGCTAAGGCGTCCAGCCTCTCCCCTGTTTGACCCAACGGGTGGACGCTCACCCGGCCCGCCGTGGTCCGGAGCGTGAGGAAGCACTCCACTCGCTCTAACCATACCGGAGCGGCGCCACCGCTGCGGTTCCCGGAGGGCCGGTGAGCGAATTCCGGCTCCGGCTCTACGGTCCACCAGTCCGTGGTGCCCGGATAGTGGACCAGCCGCTGTGGCCTCGCCGGAGCGGTGCCGGGGTGTGTCCTGAACGCTGCGCCCGGCGTAGTCAGCAGCAGCCTCCGGGATTCCTCGAGCGGCGTATTGTCCAAAGAAGTCAACAAGATGGCCGCAAAGCCTCGCGCTGAGCGTCCCAATTCCACGTCCGCCGCGCCGGCGGTTACCTTCTCCCCGCGAACGGCGCCGAAGACGCCCGCCGCCTGAGGCGCGTGCACCAGGAACAGGCGCCGCTCGCGGTCCAGGCTGAATTCGCCGGTGTCCGCCCGGACCACTGCCTCCGGCTTCGTTTTCGCCGCTTCCGTCAATTCGCCCGCGGCGTCCTTCGCCAGCCTTACGGGGTGACGCAAGGCGACCGTCGGCTCGTATCCCGCCAGCGCCGTGAGGAATGTGGCGATGGCGCCGTTGCGCTTCTCGCGCGTGGCGCGGAGCCGGTCCGCCTTGGAAACCGGTATATCCACCGGGTTCCGGCCCGCGGCGATGGCCCCGCTGCGGAAAAGCCAAGCCGTCTGCCCAACGGAAGGAAACTTGGTCAAATCCCCATTCATGTCGAAGCCTTTGGGCACGGGGTCATCCCACAGCCGGTTGTGCGAATAGGCGAAGTGCATGATGGAGTCCCAGTCCTGAAAAGCGCCGAACACCGCCAGCGACGGGCCGATTTCGGCCGCGTGGGTGTTGGGCCAGTTCTGGTTGTATTCGCTGACGGTGAAGGGCCGTCCGGCTTCACGCGAGGCGGCCATGTTCAGGAAGCTGCTCAGCCCGGAATCCACGGCGGATGAGTCGCGAATCCGCCAGTCGCGCGAGTCCCAGGCAACGTTCGGGAAGTTGTAGTGGTCAATGTAGAAATGGTTGTCCTGGTAGTCCAACCCTTCGTGTGAGTCCAGGTTGAGCAGCCCGCCGTAGCCCATTTGTGTTCCTGCCACGGGAACCAGTCCGCCGGCTGTCTGGCGCACGGCCGAGTGCATCTCGGAAAGGTAGTACCGGTCACGGTCTTCGAGAAACAGCAGATAGTCGTTCATGCGCTGCTCCACGGCCATTTCCGTCTCCGCCACCAGCGCCACGTTGCCGTACTCCAGCCCTTCGCCTTCCGCCAGTCCCCGCTTCCCTGCCCTGAAAACCGTGGCCCGGCGCACGGACAGAGGCACATCCAGCCGCTCGACGGCCAGGCCGAAGCGCCCTATCCCGTCCATGGGAAACGTCGCCACGAACGCCATGCGGAACGTCTGCCATTGGCTGGTTACGGTGACCGTCCGCCCTGCCAACGTGCGCCACGGGCTGACATCCTGTTTGACGTCCCAGTAAATAGGCCTGGACTGACCGGCAGCCTCCAGCCGCATCTCGACTTCCGCAATGTAAGGCTCGCCTTCCTCGATCGAGAAGCCGACCTTCTTCAGAATGAGCCTCGGCCCTTGCGACGTCACCGTCAGGCGCACGGCGGGTTCCTCATCCAGGCTGACTTCTTCGAACACGCCGTCTGACGGAGCCCCTTTTTCAAGACGCCAGGGCATCGTCAGCAAGTCACGGCCGTCCGTCTCGCCGCCCGTCCAGGCGGCGCGCAACTCCTGGCCGGAGGAGTACTTGCCGCGCAGGAACTCGTTCCACTGGCGCCGCAATTCAACGCCGTACTCGCCTTCGAGCGTCCGGTCCAGATTCCCGGTCTGCCACTCGCGCAGCAGCGAACTCTCGTTGTTGATCTCTACCATTCCCAGCACGGGGTCCTCGCCGAGTCCGAGCCCTTGAATCGACTTCACCGTGAACTCCCGCTGGAGCTCCACCATGCGCGGGTAAAAGATGTGGAGAGGCTTGCTTTGCGAGGGAAAACTCGAGTGCGCGGGCAGCCTGTCCAGCCACGGGCGGAACTGATAGCCCACCTTGAGATTCAGGTTGACGTAAATCCCTTCGCCGCGGAGCGCCGCCAGGAAGACCCGCAACCGTTGAAGCGCCACCGGGTTCAGCGTCGGGTAAGCCTCCGTGGTCAGCAGGCTGTTGGCGTTGGCGGGGATTGAATCCGGCTGCGTGTCCAGGTGATGCAGGCGCACCAGGTTGACGCCCATGCGGCGCAACCGGCGCGCGATCCGCGGCGCATCCGCTTCCGCCGGGAAGTTGGCGCTGAAGCTGAGGTTCATGCCGAACAGCCGCACTCGCTCGTCGTCGCTCGTGTGGGGCGTCCTGTCCGGACCCACTTTGTGGAAGGCGCCCTCCCGCACAAAGAGCCGGTCAGCCGGTCCCAGCGGTTGATTCAGGTGGCTGAAGTCCGGCGCCCCGTGCAACCGGTCCTGATCGATGCTGAACGGGTAATACCCCGTCTGCGACTGTGCGGGCATCCAGCCCAGCAAAAGCAGGAGCGTGCCAAGCGTGAGGTTTCTTCCCATACACCCAACTAGGGCTATGATAATATGTCCACCCGCGAACGCAGGCAGCGCAAGGCGGGTGGAACGCTTGCCCCGGCAGGCGCCTGGAAGGAGGCATCATGTCATCGAACCGGCGCGGGTTTTTGAAATCCGCCACTGCGGCGCTGGCCGCGGCTCCCCTGTACGTACCCTCATCCGCCTTCGGAGCGAATGACCGTCTGGTGTACGGATTGATCGGCACGGGAGGGCGTGGGCGCTCGCTCAACCGGACGTTTCAGAAGATCGGCGCACAGTGCGCCGCGCTTTGCGACGTCTATGAGCCGCACGTCGAGCTGGCGCGCCAGGAGTCGCCCAAGGGCATCCCAAGCTTCGTCGACCACCGCGAGCTGCTCGCCGCGCCCGGCTTGGACTTCGTCGTAATCGCCACCACCGACCATCACCACTGCCCGCAACTGCTGGATGCGCTTAACGCCCGCAAGGACGTCTACCTGGAAAAGCCTCTTTCGCTGAACCTCGAAGAAAGCCGGCGCATGATCGCCGCCGTGGCGGGCACGGACCGCGTCGTCGAGATCGGCATGCAGCGCCGCAGCATGCCGTTCATACGGCGCGCCAAGAGCTTCATCGATGATGGCAAGCTCGGTCAGGTGACCATGGCCAAGGCCAGCTGGAACTGGAACTTCGCCCTGCCGCTCGACAACTCGCCGCTCCCCGGGAAGCTGGACTGGGAACGCTTCCTCGGCTCGGCGCCCAAGCGCGCGCTCGAGCCACGCCGCTTCCGCTGGTGGCGCGCCTTCTACGATTACTCCGGCGGCAACATGACCGATCAAGGCACACACCTGATGGACGTCGTGCAATGGATGATGGGGTCCGGACCGCCGGCTTCAGCCGTTGCCCACGGACAGGTCCTCGGAGCCGCGGGCGCTGAAGTGCCCAACGTTTTCTCCGCCATCTTCGAATACCCGGGATACGTGGCCACGTGGACGCTGAACTACCGCAGCAGCCAGGACTACGACTGGTCCATCCTGTTTCAGGGAGACAAGGCATCCATGATTCTGGACCGCCACGGCTGCCGCATTTACTCCGATGGCGGCTCCTCTCCCACGCCGTGGTCGCAGCGCCCCAACAGCGAACTCATTTACCGCGAAGACGACCGCGACGGACCGGAACTCCACATGCGCGACATGCTGGAATGCGTGCGCACGCGCAAGCGTCCCAACTGCACCGTGGAAATCGCCGCCGCCGCCGTGGCTGGCCCGCATATGGCCAACCTGGCGCTGCGCGAGGACCGCAAGGTGAAGCGGCCGGAGGGGGCCGCCTGAGGAGACCGCGATGAACGGCCGTCTCAGCAGACGCCAACTGGCATTCCTGGCAGGCAGCGCCGGCGTGGCCAACCATTTCGGGTACGGGCCATTCACGGTATTCCCTCTTTCGCGGCACAACGAGCCGTTCATGCCCGGCCTACGCACCTGCAACGGCGGCGCCTACACCTTCCAGGCGCCCGGCCCGCTCACCGTGCAGGAGAACGTCGTAATTCCAATGAAGGTCCAGGAT
>JBBIND010000095.1:0-10968 GCA_037444075.1 Acidobacteriota bacterium
TCCCTTGCGGGGCGGCAGTCATTCATCTGGGCCGGCCATTACTGGACGGCTCTAGCGACCTACCCGAGAGTCGGACGGAGCGGGCCACTCCTTCTCTCCTATTTGGTCTTGCTCCACGTGGGGTTTACCCTGCCAACCGGATTGCTCCGGCCGCGGTGCGCTCTTACCGCACCTTTTCACCCTTACCCGCGGTTACCACGGGCGGTATATTTTCTGTGGCACTTTCCGTAGAATCCGCTTTGAGCGAATCCCCCCGGCCGTTAGCCGGCACGCTGCCCTGCGGAGACCGGACTTTCCTCCCGTTTCCAGGCGACTGCCCGTCCGCCGGGTTCCCTGGGTCCATTATCCCACCCGGGCATCCTTTTTTTCTTGCCTTCCAATGCGAAAAATGTATGCTAGGTGGTAACTAAGCATCACAGGAGGCTACGCCGAATGTTCGATGGCCGTATGTTCGCATTCAACGGCGATGAGGAGGACTTCGAATTCGACGAGGAACACATCGAAATCGAGTCTGACATCCTGGAATACGACTTCGATGACGAGGAGGATACAGAACTGGGAGTCCCGGCCTACGGCGAGGTTCCGGAGCCGCCGGCGCCGCCACCCGTAGTGACGGTTCTTCCACCGCCCCCTCGAAAGCCCGTCAGGAGGGCTGCGCCTAAGGCGGCGCCGAAGAAAGCCGCCAAGAAGAAGCAGCCAGCCAAGAAGGTAGCGAAGAAAGCTGCCAAGAAGGCCGCCCCAATGAAAGCGGCGAAGAAGACCGCAAAGAAAGCCGTAAGGAAGGCGGCGAAGAAGGCGCCAGCCAAGAAGACCGCTAAGAAGGCCGCGAAGAAGGCGCCGGTCAAGAAGTCCGCCAAGAAAGCGGCGAAGAAGAGGTAGCTCTCCGCGCCACTCCCGCGCCCCGGCGGAGGTGCCGGGCTGCCGGGGCTCCGTCAGCCGTGGCGGAGCACAGAGCGGCAGCGCTCAAAAAGCTCGATCAGGGCATCAGCGTGTTCTTCCGGGGTCTTGGAGGCCTTCCCTCCGAAGCCGGCTCCACCCGTGCCCTTTCCGTAGCCGGTTGAAACCGCAATGAACTTCATCAGTTCCAAAGCGATTTCGTCTTTGGAGCGCACAACCAGTGGATGAACGTTTGTTTCTTCAGCCATATGCGGCAAGATCCCCCAGGGTGTGGTAGATCTCATAGGTTACACCATTTTCGATGCCGCTCCACGCCCGACGGCTGATCCGCAAGATGCGCGGTGGCGCCCAAGCACACCTGGTAGAAGCTGACGACGGGCATTTCTATGTCGTCAAGTTCCGTAATAACCCACAGCACCGCCGCATCCTCGTCAACGAGCTGATCGCCAGCGTCTTGATGCGTTATCTTCAGGTGGCCACGCCGGAAACCGCCATCATCTGGGTGGGCGAACGATTCCTGGAGAACGAGCCGGAGGCGGGCATTCAATTGGGCTCGCGCCGCATCCCCGCCGAAACGGGACGGCATTTCGCTTCACGTTTCCCCGGCGACCCGGCCGAGCTAGCGGTCTACGACTTCGTCCCCGACACGCTGCTCGAGAACGTCGTCAACCGGCGGGACTTCCTGGCGGCACTGATATTTGACAAGTGGCTCTCCAACGCCGATTCGAGACAGTCCATCTTCTTCCGTGCGCGCGTCAAGGACTGGGTGCCGTCCAGCATGGCGCATCCCCTGCGGCTGGGCTTCCTGGCGTTGATGCTGGACCACGGCTACGTCTTCGGAGGACCCCACTGGCGTTTTGATGATGCCCCGCTGCAGGGTCTCTACCACCGCCCATCGGTGTACGCTGATGCACGGTCCTGGGAGGACTTCCAGCCTTGGCTGGATCGCATCCTGCATTTCCCGGAACTAGTTCTGGACGAGGCGTTGCGGCAGGTCCCCTCGGAATGGCTGGAAGACGACGCTGCGGAGGTCGAAAGGCTGCTGATGAAACTGCTGGCCCGCCGCAAGCGAGTCCCGGACCTGATCAGGGCGTGCGCCCGGGCGCGCCCGGAGTTGTTCCCCCATTGGACCGACAAGTGAGTCCCTTCGGTCACCTGTGCGATGAAGGCCGGCTATGGCGCGCTATGATGTCGTCAGGTAGCGCCTGACGCGGCTGCCGGCTGCAGATCCCGATTCGCCCATTCCGGAGATAAACCGCATGTCCTTGCCGACCCTCGACGAAAACCGGTTTCAGAATTCCCGCGCGCTGCTCGAACGTGCCCGGCGCTCGTTGACGGGGGGAGTCAGCAGCCCCTTTCGCGCCAAGTTCCCCGTGCCTCTTTATTTCCGGGAAGGCCGTGGTTCCCGGTTGATTGACGAGGACGGCAACGAGTACATCGACTACACGCTGGCTTGGGGGCCTGCGATTCTGGGCCACTGCCACCCCCGCATGGTGGAGGCCATGACCGCCCGAGCGCCGGGCCCGTTCATTTACGGCGCTCAGCACCGCGCGGAAATCGATGTGGCCGAGAAGATCCAGGCGGCGGTGCCCTGCGCTGAGCGCGTGGCCTTCACCTCGAGCGGCAGCGAAGCCGTGCAGTTGGCGTTAAGACTGGCCCGCGCCTACACAGGGCGCACATTGGTCCTGAAGTTCGAAGGCCATTACCACGGCTGGCTCGACTCGGTGCTGCTGAGCCACCACCCGGAGGCGGGTCAGGTGGGCCCCTCCGAGGAACCGCGAGTGGTGCCCGAATCACGCGGTCAGGTCGCCAATGCGGCGGACAACGTGGCCGTGCTGACCTGGAACGATTCCACAGCGGTAGAACGGTTGCTCTCGAGGAGGCCCGGTGAAATCGCCGCCGTGATCATGGAGCCTGTGCTCTGCAACAGCGGCTGCATTTTACCCGCTGAGGGTTATCTGGAAAGCGTCGCCGCCTCCGCGCGCAAGCACGGCGCGCTGCTGGTCTTCGATGAGATCATCACCGGGTTCCGCATGGGGCTGTCTGGCGCTCAGGGACACTACGGCGTCGTGCCGGACCTGGCCACGTTCGGCAAAGCGGTGGCCGGCGGACTGCCGCTGAGCGTGGTGGCAGGCCGGCGGGAGATCATGGAGCAAATGGGGCAGGGCGTCTCCTTTGGTGGCACCTTCAACGGGAACCCCGTCTCTTTGTGCGCCGCTGCTGCGGTGTTGGAGGAACTCGCCCGCGACGAAGGGGCGGCGTTGAAACGCGCCAACCGCCTGGGGAAGGAATTGATGGCGGGCATCTCCGCTTTGGCACAGGCTCGAGGAGTTTCATGGCTGGCGACAGGTTTCGGCGCCGCGCTCGCGCTCCACTTCACCGAGCGCACGCAGTTGCGGGAGTACCGCGACACGCTGGAAGACGACCGCGGAAAGCTGTCTCTGTTTGCGCGGCTGGCGCTCGAAGAAGGAATCTACTTCCTGCCGGACGGACGGTTCTATGTCTCCGCGGCTCACACCGAGCAGGACGTGGACGCCACGCTCGCCGCCCTCGGGCGAGCCTTAGACCGCCTGGAGTCCGCCTGACATCTGCCGGCTAGCTGAGTTCGGAATTGCCGTCCCCAACAGGGGAAGGGCTATTCCGAAGCGCTTGCGAATCTGCTACGATCATGGGCATGAAGTTCGTCGCGCCCGCATGGACGCGGTTCAAGGGGTTATATTTGTCGTTGCATAGCGGCTACTTTGGGGGCTGAGCGCAGAGGTCTATTCGTGCTACTGTTCTCCGCGAAGCGGCCCATTCCCTCACGGCGAGACATCGCCCGTACCGCAGGAGCCGGCGCCCCGCCGGCGCGCGTTTCCTTCGAAACACCATCTAAATGATTCCATCCAGAAATTTCCCACAAACGTCAATGAGACGATTCGGGCGCGTGAGGTACGCGCCGTTTTCCCCGATGGCACGGTTGAGATCATGCCTACACAGGCGGCATTGCGCAAGGCTAAGGATCTGGGCCTTGACCTGATTGTCGTCTCGCCCACGGCTGTCCCGCCGGTGGCCAAGGCCATGGATTATGGCCAGTGGCAGTACGAGCAGAAGAAGAAGCAACAGGAAGCCAAGAAGAAGCAGCACGTGATTCAGGTCAAGGAGGTCAAGTTCCGGCCGAATACGGACGACCACGACTATGACTTCAAGAAGAATCACGCCATCCGCTTTTTGAAAGAAGGCAACCGGGTCAAGGCAGTGGTGCAGTTTCGCGGCCGCGAAATCGCGCACGTCGACCTCGGCAGGAAACTCCTGACGCGCTTCTCGGAGGACCTGGCGTCCTACGGCAGCGTCGAAGGCCAGCCCCGGCTCGAGGGCCGCAACGCCCACGTCATCATCAGTCCCCTGCGCTCCACCAAGGAAAAAGCCAAGCAGGCTAAAGACGCACCGAAAGAACAGGCTGCGCAGTAGCAATCCGCAAGCAGCCCAGCAGATTCTGTTGTCAGGCGAGTAGCCGGCAGCGGGGTGCGTGCCTCTCCAACGGGCAGTTCCGGGAGTTCGTCCCGCTCACACAGGGGACTGCTATCGGCTGGTACTGTTGACAGCTGCCTGCCCTTCGTTGAACCGCTCAGAAGAAAAGGTACTTGCGCCAGAGCTGGTCGCCGTGCGCCAATTGCCGCATCAGGTGGCGGTTGGTGTGCGAGGTAAAGGGCCGCGGCGCGCGCGCCAGGCTCATGCCCGCCTCGTCCGGCGTTCGGTTTCCCTTGCGGTTGTTGCACGAGTTGCAGCAGGCTACCAGGTTCTCCCAACTCGAATCCCCGCTCTTGGAGCGCGGCACGACATGATCCAGCGTCAATTCTGAAGAGGGCAGAGTGACCAGGCAGTACTGGCAGGTGTGGCGGTCCCGAATCAGCACGCTCTTGCGCGAAAGCGCCCTGCTCGCGCGCGGGATGCGGCGATACTCGTGCAGCCGGATGACGGACGGCACAGGCAGCGAGACGCGAGTCGAGCGCACCAGGTGGTGGGAGAGCTCTTCCGCCGTGGCCAGTCCTTTGAGCACCAGCACCAGCGCCCGTCGCGCGGCGCACACGTGCACGGGCTCATAGCTGGCGTTTAGCACGAGGACGGGGACGTGCAGTGATTCGGCAGCCATCTACCCAGCCCTCGCCGCCATGGCGGCGTCTTTCTTGGACCAGCCCGCGTGCATCCGCCGGTCCGCGCGGGAGACCGTCAGCACGGAGACATGGCCGGCTCCGGCCCGTTTCAGCACTGCCGCGCATGCCCTGGCTGTGGCGCCAGTGGTAAACACGTCGTCCACCAGCAGCAAGCGCAATCCCTGAAGGCTCACTCGCCGTTTGACACAGAATGCCCCGGCCACGTTGGCCCTGCGGGCGTGACCGCTGAGGCCGGCTTGTGCTGAAGTGGCGCGCCTTCGGCGCACCACGCAGCCCACCGGAATGCCTGTGCGTCTGGAAAGCACGCGCGCCAGCAACTCGGACTGGTTGAATCCGCGGCTCAGCCTGCGCCGCCAATGCAGGGGCATCGGCACGATGACGTCGAAGCGCACATCCCTCGGCAGAGCCAGAGCCAGATATCCGCCCAGCGGTCCGGCCAGCGTGTAGACGCGGCCGTACTTGAACAGGTTCACGAGTTCGCGCAACGTGCCGTCGTGGGAACCGAACGAATAGGCGCCGTCGAAAGCGCTCAGGCCGCTGCGGCACAGCCCGCAGCGGCCTTCGTCATCCAGCGGATACGAATTGAGAAACGGCGTCCGGCAGCAGATACAGAAATAATCAGCCAGCAGGGGAGCGGGCTCTTCCAGGCAGGCGCGGCAAACCGGGATGCGGCTGATCGCCTTCAAGGGCGCACTACACACTCTGCACTCATCCGGGTAGACGAGCGCAAAAATCGCGTCCGCCGCTTTACGGAGAGCCGGGAATCCCGGCAGCGGCGACTTGCTACGTAGCCACCCGCTCGAAAAGACTCACCTCCGGTCTCGGTCTGCTACTAGCTTACCTCAGCGCAGGGACGCCGCGAATGCGCCGCCCGGCTCTGGTATCATCGGCGCCATGAGTGCCACTACTATCGGGCGCAGGGAGTTCCTGCTCGGCTCCGCGGCAGCCGCGGCTTCCAGCGCCGGAGCCGCTCCGTCGCGGCCACCCAACATCGTACTGATCTTCTGCGACGACCTTGGCTACGGCGACCTCGGCTGCTATGGCTCGAGCATCCGCACTCCGCATCTGGACCGCGTGGCGGCCGAGGGCATGCGCTTCACGCATTTCTACTCCGCCAATCCCGTGTGCTCACCCTCGCGGGCTGCGCTGCTCACCGGCCGCTACCCCACGCGCGCCGGTGTCCCGCGCGTCCTGTTCCCCCGCGACAAGACCGGTCTGCCGGCTTCCGAGGTCACTTTGGCCCAATTGCTGAAGGGGCGCGGGTACCGGACTTCCTGCATCGGCAAGTGGCATCTGGGGCATTTGCCCGAGTTCCTGCCCACCAACCGCGGGTTCGACGAGTACTTCGGCATTCCCTACAGCAACGACATGGAACCGCGGCTGCTCATGCACAACCTGGAGGTGGTGGAACAGACCGCCACGCTGGAAACGCTCACGCCGCGCTACACCGAGCATGCCGTGCGCTTCATCGACAACAACCGCAACAACCCGTTCTTCCTCTACCTGCCCCACACCTACCCGCACATCCCGCTGGCAGCGTCGGAGCGCTTCCGGGGCAAGTCAGCCGCTGGGCTGTACGGCGATGTCGTTGAGGAAATCGACTGGGGGGTTGGGCAGATCATGGACGCGTTGCGGCGCAACCGCGTGGACAACAACACCCTGTTTCTGTTCAGTTCCGACAACGGCCCGTGGTATCTCGGCAGTCCTGGCCATCTGCGCGGCCGCAAGGGCGGAACGTATGAGGGTGGAGTCCGCGTTCCATGCCTGGCGCGGCTGCCCGGGCGAATCCCGAAGGGCCGGGTATGCTCCGGCATGGCTTCCGCCATGGACATCCTGCCCACCGTGGCGCAGCTCTGCGGAGCGTCCCTGCCGCCCAACCCACTCGACGGCATCGACATCTGGCCCCTGCTCTCTGGCCGGCAGAACGAACTGGAGCGCGAGGCCCTGTTGCACTTCGACAATCTGTTTGTGCAGTGCGCGCGCTGGCGCCGCTGGAAACTTCACATCGCCCGCTACAACACCATGGCCTACAATCCGGCGCCGGCCTCGGGCCGCGTGAATCTGCCGCTGAGAGAACCGGAGCTTTACGACCTGCTGGCTGACCAGGACGAAAGTTATGATGTGGCTCAGGAAAATCCCCAGGTGGTCGCCGAGATCAAAGGCCGCATCGAGCGGCTGATGCAGGGATTTCCCGAGGAGGTGCGGAAGGCCCACGCCGAAACGATGGCTCGAGCCACCGGCAATTCGGCCACCGGCGCTCTGCCCCGCCCCCGATAGTAAGAAAGACGAACGCTGAGGAGCACAAGATGAAGTTCTTGATAACCGGCATGATCGTGCTGGCTCTGACTGTGACCGCGACGGCTCAGTCTGAAATGGAAGCCGGCTTTACATCCCTGTTTGATGGCCAGTCGCTGGCTGGCTGGATTCACGTCGGAGACAAGCGAACCACCCGCGGCTACGTGGTCGAAAACGGGCTTCTGGTGTGTCCTTCCGATGGTGGCGGCAACCTGCTTACCACCAGGGAGTTTGCCAATTTCGTCCTGCGGTTTGATTTCCGCATGGAACCGGGCGGCAACAACGGCGTGGGAATCCGCGCTCCGCTCTTGGGTGACATCGCCTACCAGGGGATGGAGATTCAGATTCTCGACCATGACCATGAACGCTATAAGGGCCGCCTGAAGCCGACTCAACTGCACGGGTCCATCTACGATCTGTTCCCGGCAAAGACGGGCGGGTTGAAACCGGCAGGCGAATGGAATAGCCAGGAAGTGCTCGCAGACGGGCGCCGCGTCCAGGTGCGGCTGAACGGGGAACTCATCCTTGATGCCGACCTCGACTCGGTGACCGACCCGGCATTGCTCAAGCGCCACCCGGGCTTAGCGCGTGCTTCAGGACGGGTAGGGTTCCTGGGGCACGCCACCCGCGTGGAATTCCGCAACATTCGCATCAAGGAACTGCCTTAGTTCTGCCGGAACCTGGCAAGCCTGCCGCACGGTTCCCGTGCGCAGAGCATTCGCGCGAGGCCGCTCGAAGGCAACCGGCGCTGACAGCCTTGACCGTTCGGCTGCGCCCGAACGAAACTCCGGCCGGGGAGTGCCCACGCGCATTCCCTGCGGCTTTCAGGAAATAGCGCCTGGCACAGGCCGAATGTTGTGCACGGACCAGGCGTGAAACCTTCCAGTTGAAAAAACGTCTTGTGGATTCGCGCTAAGGGTAATCCTCTTGGCGCCGGAGCCGATATGTAATAAGCGATCTGCAGGGGGCTGGCAGGCGATATGAAACTGGGCCGGCGAGCACGAAGAAGACAGGCTCTTGACCCGGGGAGAACTATGAGTGTGCTATTATATTCCAGGTCGAAGCCCGCGCCGCGGACTTCGGGAGAACCGCCGGGTCGGCGTAATCCTTGTATCCCCAGACGCTTCAGTCTTTGTGCGTTTTTTTTGAACCTTTTTGTGCGCCCGAGCGTCTATACGACGTCGTCAAGTTAAATGAAGCAATTATCCGGCAGGGTAACCAGAGCTAAAGGAGGACGAAGCCACAAGTTGTAGTTACCCGGCAGGGCTAACCAGCCTTGTCCGGAGCAGGCAAGTAGAAGGAGAACCAGCCATGACGAAGAGTGAACTGAAGAAATTCAAGGAGATTCTGGAAGCCAAGCAGGCGGAACTGGCCCGTGTGCTTCGGAATCGCGAAGGCATCGCGATTGAGAAAAGCGCCGACGCGCTGGACGAGGTACAGTATGCCGCCGAACGGGAACTCGCCATTCGGACGCTCGACCGCGAAAGCCAGCTTCTTCGTCTTGTGAAGATCGCCCTGCGCCGGCATGGCGATGGCTCTTACGGCACCTGTTTGCACTGCGAAGAGGACATCAGCCCGCGACGATTGGCCGCCGTGCCGTGGACACCCTACTGCATTGAATGCCAGGAAGCCGCGGACCGCAGCCAGCACAAGATGAGCGAAGAACTGGAGGATTACCTCGTCAACGCCGCTTGAGTGAACTGCAGATTTTTGTCAGGCCGGGGCGCGGGTCGAAAGCCCGCGCCCTTCGTATTTTCGGCGGCTGTTCCCTGGGCGGGCACGCCTGCCCCGCTTTCCAATCAATGGGTTACGGCCCTGCACAGCCGGAGTTACTTCTTGAGGGGGCGTTTTGCGAAGGCTACTAAGCCTCTGGACGGATGCCTATGGCCGAAACCAGTCTCCCTGACAGCGTGGATTCCCGCCTGTAGGAGTGGAACTCGTCGGCCAGACAGCAGGTGCAGAGAGTGCTCCTGTAAATTCGGTCGTGGCTCAAACCGGCGGAGAGTAACTGACGGCGGTTGGCTTCAGCCAGGTCAAGCATAGCCGCGGCGTCCAGGTCCTTGCGTTCCGGGAACAGGCTGGCGAACAACACCGCCACCTCCGCGCCAACACGATAGCAGCAGAGCCCGATGCCAGGACCAATGGCGGCGTGAATGTCTCCCGGCTCGGAGCCAAACTCCAGGGCGAGCCGCTGCACGGTCTTGGCGGCGATTTCCCCCGCGGTTCCACGCCAGCCGGCGTGAATGGCTGCGACCACGCGCCGCTTTTCGTCCGCCAGCAGAACCGGCACGCAATCCGCCGTGCGTACGGCGAGCAGACACCCCGGCGTGCTCGAGATGATGGCGTCACCCCGGCCAAGGCAACCCCCGCCCTGCGCCGTCAGAGTATCGGTGGAATGAATCTGGCGCAGCGTGGCTTGCTGCCAGCTGTCGGGCCATAGAGGGGAGTGACGCGTGCCAAAGCCATGCTCCAGCCAGGAGAACGCCTCAAAAGCCCGCGCCAGGTAGAGATTGTTATGGTTCTTGCGAAACACGAAGACGTCAGGCGGATAGCCGGACTTGCGCGATTGTGACCTGCTTGCGGAAATCCTCGAGCATGCCCTCATCCAAACGCACTTCGGTGGGGCGCCGTGCCAGGGTGGTCATCTGGTCAATCTTT
The DNA here is from genome assembly GCA_037444075.1 of Acidobacteriota bacterium. GTDB lineage: Bacteria > Acidobacteriota > Terriglobia > Bryobacterales > Bryobacteraceae > JBBIND01. The sequence goes on from JBBIND010000095.1 coordinate 10,005, forward strand.
TCCTGGAGTTTGAGCAAACCGTAGAAAAGGTTCTCAGGCCGGGGCGGGCACCCGGTGATGTATACGTCCACGGGGACAATCTTGTCCACGCCCTGCAACGTCGCGTAGGTGTTGAATGGACCGCCGACGCACGCGCAGGCTCCCATCGAGATGACCCACTTGGGGTCGGGCATCTGGTCGTAAATCCTTTTCAGCACGGGCGCCATTTTCAGCGTCACCGTGCCGGCGACGATCATGAGGTCCGACTGCCGGGGACTAGGCCGAAAGACCTCGGCCCCAAACCGGGCGATATCGTACCTCGCGGCGCTGGCCGAAATCATTTCGATAGCGCAGCAAGCCAGGCCAAAGGTCACCGGCCAAAGCGAGGACTTGCGCGCCCAGTTGAAGACGTAGTCCACCGACGTAGTGACCACGTTTTTGTCGAACTGGTTCTGGAGCAACGACATCCGTCTTCTCCTGGAGATGAAGTTCGATTCTAGCACAGCACCCGCAGGCTGCCGTTTTGCCGGGTGGAGCGCGATTTAAGGCCTGCCCTTCCCGCGCGAACCGCAGCCGACGAGCGTGCCCGCGCATCTTCGGGATGGTGGCCGCCGCCGGCTTCCGCTATACTTGACACGTCATGAGAATCCACATCCGAGCCCTGAGTCGCTGGCTGCTCCTCGGCGCCCTGAGCAGCCTGTTTTGCCTTTCGGCACAGAGCAATCCTGACCAGAAAGAGTGGCTCCAACTGTTCAACGGCAAGAACCTGGACGGCTGGGCGGTGAAAATCACCGGGCACGACCTCCACGACAACTACAAGAACACCTTCCGCGTGGAGGACGGGGTCATGAAGGTCTCCTATGACGGCTACGAGACTTTCGGCAACAAATTCGGCCACATGTTCTACCGCGAGCCGTTCTCCTACTACATCCTGGCTGTCGAATACCGTTTCGTAGGCGAGCAGGTGGCGGGCGGACCCAACTGG
>JBBIND010000096.1:0-10818 GCA_037444075.1 Acidobacteriota bacterium
CGGCCGCCGAAACTACGATAGCGACCAACGTCCCCTCGACACCCGTGTACCCTATTTATATGGCAACTAATACCAGCTCGTCCGCACGCGAACTGGTCGTGGATTACTACGACGTCCACATTACGGAGTTATCACGATGAGTCGTCTGGTTATTCTCTTGCTGGCCAGTGTTGTCTCCGCGTGGGCCGTCACGGCTACGCCGACAACTATCAATGTGTACATGCGGGCCGGATCCGGTCTTGGTTATCCCTGGGGCGGAGCGCGTGTGCCGCAAACAACTGCCATCACCGTTACGGGAACCGGCGCCTGGAACATCTCGCTGGGCGGCCCCCTGGCTTCAGCTTGTTCTCAAGCGGTGGGATATTGCTTCAACGTCTCGACATCGCCCACGGCGTTTGGCAGAGGAGCGTTGCCCACCGGCAGCGGCCCCGCCACGCTGTATCTCTACTGGGAAGGGCTCGGGGCGGAACATCTTCCGGTTGGTGCTCATGCGGGAACGTTAACCATCGGCTCCACGATCATCCCCGTTACGCTGTATGCCGAGCCGCGCCAGGCGTATGATCCGTTCGTTTATGTCCCCAGGTATCCATCAGGCTGCAATAACACGCACGCGGCCTATCCCCATGCGGACACTTGTGAGATTGCAGACGAACGACCGCCCTCAACGGCATTCAGCCCTCCCTTGCCCGGAGGTTCCTACGTTGATCGTCAGTTCGGCCACACGATCACGCGCCTGACCGGAAGCGGGATGAACATTCAGTACAGCACTGTGACAGCGTTCAGCGCCACGGGCAAGTATGTGCTGGTGAGTGATCTGTCGAGTAACGTGCACGCCTACGACCGTGCAACGGCCACCGTTGCCTACAGCAACATTCCAGCGCTCAACATCAATTTCGCCGCCTGGGACCCGGTGGATGACGAACGGGTGTGGTTCATGGACGGGGCGAGGATTGGGTACCGGCAACTCAACACCGGCGTCACGACGACAGCGGCCGACTACTCTGCCTCGTCGGGCAACCGGCCTGCGCTGTCTAACGTCAACATGGGCGGCACGCTGGGGATCACCGACGATGGCTGGTGGGCTTTTGAGGCGGTCGCAGGAAGCAACCCGTATGTCTGCGCGGTCGATCTGAACGAACTGAATCCCACAAATCAAGAATCCAAGACGTTTTGCGGAAACATGAGCGGGCTAGGAGTGACGAATATTGATTTTCCTCAGATCACTCAAATCGACAGTGAGACAAAGAAGCGCTATGTCATGCTCATGGCAGTACCACAAAATCACGTGTTCAGTATAGGCACGAGCGGGCTGGTCTACGAGTATGCTGTTCCTACGGGGCTGGCTGAGGTTACGGGTGCTCCGCATTCCACGGTGGGACAGGATTCCGATGGCCGGCAAGTCTTCTTCTGGATTTGGGTTTCAGCTGAGGGACAAGGCTACACAGCCACGGCGCAGCTCAACAAAGGAACTGCCCTGACCCGGCCATTGGAGGAAGGGGGAGGACTGCGGCTGCTGTATCCGAGTTACCCGGACAATGGCACGGCTGACGTTCATTTTGGCTGCACGTGGCGGGGAGTCTGTCTGACCTCGTCCTACGATGCAGGCACCATTGCAACCCGCAGGATTTCCGCCGTGAAACCTGCCAACCCCTGTCAAATCACCACCAGCGAGGCGCATGGCTATAAAACGGGGGACTCTGTGTTGATTGCCGGAGCGCGAGGCATCACTTCGATCAACGGGGTGTTTAAGATCACTTTCACGGGCGCCACCACGTTTACTCTGGATGGACACGGCTGCACCGGCAGCTATGTGGCCGACAGCGGGCACTCAACGCTGAACCGAGCCAATGCCCCGAACCGGCCCAACCGGCAGGAGATCGTGGTCTTGCGGCCGGGGCACGAAGTCCGCCGCATTGCCGTCCATCGGGCGAAGATCTACCAGGGCGGCGATCTGCTGGGATATTTTGCCGCGCCCCGGGCTTCCCTCAGCCGTGACGGACAATTCATCGCCTTTGCCAGCAATTTTGGGCATCCGGAGCACCCCAGCGTGTGGATCGCCGACACGGGAGTCCCACTCGCTACGACCCGGTTGCTGGTCAAAAGCGTCGAGGTCACCGACGCCACGGCGATTTTCAATTATGAAGTGCCAGCCGGCGAGGACGGGGCCACCATTCTGGTGAGCAGCAATCCGAGTTTGACGAACCCGGTGGTCAGCGAGCCCGACGGGAGTTCCGACACCTCGCGGCAGTACGTCGTATCCGGGTTGTTGCCGCAAACCAACTACTGGTACCGCATCACCACCGGCCGCTATGCGACCCAGGGGCAGTTTCGGACGGAGGCGAGGGCCTCCGGTTCGGCCAGGCTGCACATTGAGCGCGGCGGAGGCGGCACGATCCAGCACGGGCCCACCCGGGCCTTGGGATCATCGGCTAACAGCCCCCTGTCGGTGACCGTGAGTCGTGGCATCTACTACTACGACGCTGGCGCCGGCGTGCAGGCCGTGAAGGTCCGCTAAGTTGCTTTCCTCAATTCCCATTCCAGCGGCCCAGTCCGCCGCAGCTTCCCGCCATTTCACAAACCGTTCGCGGCTTCGTGTCTCGGCAGGCGCAGCGAGGCAGGGGCTGTCCCCGCAAACTCTACGACGAATTTCTCCGGTGATGGTGGGACGGCTTCAGGCTACCTTGCGGAATACCAGCACAGCCGCCAGCGGGCGGCCAGTGGAATCATCCGGACGCATCCAGTAATTCACCATGGCCAGGAAAGGTTCAAGCGGCAGCACCGCCAAGCGAAGCAAACGAGGCAACCTGGGCGTGGCAATCCAGGGATCGACAGGAAGCCATTCGCCAAGAATCCAACGCTGCGTCAATTCCAGGCCCGGCACACGCAACCGGTGGTCGAGGGAAGCCTGGTCGTAGTGACGCTCATAAAACCGGGGGGCGGCTAGCGGAGCGCCCTTGGAATCGTAAGTTTGTACGATTTCGCGGGCCTGCCGCCGATAGGGGACCTCGACAATGACCGTGCCGCCCGGCCGCACAACTCGCGCGAATTCAGCCAGCGCCTGCGTATCGCCCTGTTCGGGAATGTGTTCAATGACGCTGATGGAATACACCAGATCGAAGCTATCGGCGGCGAAGGACAGCGCGCGCGCGTCCTCGTATTGGACATGGTAGCGGCGGAGGCGGTTCGCTTCGGCAGTGGTTTTCCAGCGGGTGATGAGAAGCGGGTCGTCAAGATCCGTGGCCCACACCTCGGCCCGCCGCCCCAGGATCAGGCTGGGAAGCTTCGGGCTGGAGACATCCAGAACGCAAGAAGGCTGGCTTCGCTCGGCCTCCGCAAGGATGAGGGCGTTGGGCCAGACCCGCCAATAGCCAACCGGGGCAACCAACTGCTTGAGCCCTTCGCTCCGTCGGCCGCGAAACAGGGTAACCACTCCGATTCGCAAAGCCGATAGATAGACGTTGAGAACGTGGCGGAAAGAGGGCAGGTAGCTGGTCACGCGAGTAATCTGTATTCTAGACTAGGCACTCCGTGGAATGCAGCTATGAACAGTGCTTTACGGCGATTCTTGCCAGGGATACTGCTCGTATTGATGAGCTTGGCGCCAAGCACTTCCCCCTATATTGGCGACACTCAGGTTTACGCCGAGTCAGTGATGCAGTATCGGGCCGGGCAATGGAGCAGCCCTTTTCACCCGCTCTGGGAATTCGGCCATCTGCTCTGGCGGCCGGCCGGCGCCCTGCTGGCTCCGGTATCGCTCCACGTGGTTCCCGACAGTTGGACGACCCTCGATAAGGTCAAGATAGCCTACGGACTGCTTTGGATGAGTTTCGTGGCGGCGCTGGGCGTGGGCGCGCTCTTGTATGACCTGTTCCGGCGGTTGGCCGGCTGGAAGGTGGCGGCCTTATTGACCTTCGGCGTGGCTTGGGCGAACGGATTCCTGTTGTACGCGCTGTCAGGATCTTCCTACATCCCGGGTCTGTTGTTCTCCGTAGCGGCGGTCTGGGTGTTGTTCGGCGGGATGCAGCAGAGGTGGCGGCAACTAACCGCCGGCGTTCTGGCGGCCGTGGCTGCTTTGTTCTGGTTCCCCTACATTCTTACGATCCCCGCGCTGGCGGTGATTCCTTGGGCCTGGAACAGGCTGACGCTGCGGGAGGGGGGCCGTATTCTCCTGTTGATCGGCCTCACGGCGGCGGCATGCATTCTTGCCGGGATGACGGCCGGAGCGCTGGCTGCGGGCGTCCGTGAACCGGCGGAAGCGGTGGCGTGGTATCAAGAAGCGCCTCATGATTGGCAGCAGAACCGGCGGTGGGTGCGGGCCGTCAGCGGCATCCCACGGTTGTTGCTGGACCTTTCGCGGGACGGGATAGTCATGAAGCGCTATGTTCTGCGAGATCCCTTTCAGTCGACGGGATTCTGGGATCTTGCCCGGCAGAGTCTGTGGAAGCTGGCATGGTTCTATGCATTTATAGGAGCCATGCTCTGGATGGCGGCTCGTACCGTTCGAGGACGGGCAGCGCTGCTCGTGGCGGTATCGGCCGGTATCCCCATGCTGGGGTTTGCCATCTTCCTGTTCGAGCCGAGTTCGGCTGAACGCTTCCTGCCCATGCTCCCCTTCCTGCTGCTGGCCGGCGCTGCCGGGTGGAGTGGGGCGGGCCGATGGGTGGCAGGACTGTTCCTGGTTTCCCTGCCTGTTATCAACGCTTCCGCCTTTATCGAAGCCTGCTCCGACGTTCCAGCCGCGATGGCCGGTCAACTTGAGGACGTGCGGCAGCATGCCGAACCGGACGATCTGCTCGTGACCGTGACGTTTTCCGATCCATTTGCGCAATGGCTCGAGCAGCGCATCTTCCATCCCTCCCTGCGTCAGGGCGCGCCGCCCACTTATCAACTCCTCTTCCTGGCGAGCACCAAAGCCGAGCAATGGCGCGAGGATTTCGCTCTGCGCACCCTGCAGCAGTGGGAAACGGGTAAAGACGTATGGATCCGCCGGGGGGCTTTGCGGGACCGTCCGGACACGATGCTGCAGTGGGTCGAAGGGGACCACCCGCGCATCCGCTGGGCAGACGTTACCGCTTTCCTCACCCAATTGGGCTTTGACCGGACTACCGAACGCCCAGACGGATTTACACGCGTGGCAAAGACAGAGAACAACCGGAAAATCCTGGAAGCTCTGGCCATTCGCTAAACTTCACTCGCCCACGCTGCCGATGGTCCACGCAAGGGCTGATGGGCCTTTTCCTCTATCATGAAGAAGGCCTTATGGTCCCGGGGCGCTGCCAGATGGCATGCATGGCCAGGGCCTCTTCCAAACTATGTGCGGCATAGCGGGTTTTATCTGCTGTTCTCCACAACCCGAGGGTACGGTGATTGTGGAACGGATGGCGGCCACGCTGCGGCATCGTGGCCCGGATGATCATGGCGTGTACTCCGACCAGACGGCGTGGCTGGCGCACCGCCGGCTGAGCATCGTCGACTTGGCCCTGGGACATCAGCCCATGTCCAACGAGGACGAGCGGCTGTGGGTGGTCTACAACGGAGAGATCTTCAACCACCTGACGGTACGCCGCGAGCTTGAGCAAGCCGGGCATCGCTACGCCACCCGTTCGGATACCGAGACCATCCTGCACGCCTATGAGCAGCACGGGTCCGGCTGTGTGGACTTCTTCCGGGGCATGTTCTCGTTCGCCCTTTGGGACAAGCGCGCCAGGACCTTGTTCTGCGCCCGCGACCGGCTCGGCAAGAAACCCTTTTACTACTACTTCGACGGCCGCCTGTTCGCTTTTGCCAGCGAGATCAAGGCGCTTTTCGAACACCCTGCCATCTCCGCCCGGCTGCAGGAAGAGTTGCTGGGCGAACATCTCTGCTTCGGCTACACGAGTGGCGACCGTACGCTCTTTCAAGGCATCCGCAAGCTGATGCCGGGGCACCGGTTGATGCTCACCGTGGAGGCGGACCGCCTGCGGTTGAAGATCGAGCGCTATTGGGACGTTCCCGCGGTTGAACCGGAGACCGGCCGAAGCGCCGGCGCCTGGACGGCGGAATGCCGCGAACGGCTCGAGGAGTCAGTGCGAATGCGGCTGATGAGCGATGTGCCGCTAGGCATGCTGCTCAGCGGCGGGCTTGATTCGAGCCTCATCGCGGCCCTCATGGCGCGCATGGTGCCGGGCCGCGTGCAGAGCTTTTCGGTGGGGTACCCGGAAAGCGCCTACAGTGAACTGTCCTATGCGGTCCAGGCAGCCCGGCATATCGGGACCGATCACCACGAGGTGGTGGTCTCCCGCGAGGAGTTTTTTGACGCGCTGCCGGGGCTCATCTGGCACGAAGACGAACCCTTGTGCTGGCCTTCGAGCGTGTCGCTGTACTTTGTCTGCAAGCTGGCCTCGCAGCACGTGAAAGTCGTGCTGACGGGCGAAGGAGGCGATGAACTGTTTGCGGGTTACGGCCGGTACCGGTTACACCTGTTCAACCACCGCTGCCTGAGCCTTTACCGCTGGGTGCCGTCCGGCTGGAGACGCCGCCTCCGGGAAGCGATTGCGAGCTCCCGCCTGTTGAATGGCGATGTGCGGCGGAAACTCCAGCACACCGTCCTGGGAAGGCGGGAAGGCCTGCCGTCGCTGTATCTGGACAACTTCTACGCGGCGTTCGATGAAGCGGCGCTGGCCGCACTGCTGCGCGCCGGGACCGGCGAGGCCACCCCCTACGGCAGTTTTCTCGGCTATTGGGACGCGCGCGCGGCGAGCCCGCTGCTCCAACGCCTGCTGTATGCGGACCAGAAAACATACCTGGTGGAACTGCTGATGAAGCAGGACCAGATGAGCATGGCCACCTCGATTGAAAGCCGCGTGCCTTTCCTCGACCACTGCTTCGTGGAATTCGCCGCCCGCGTACCGGATTCGTTGAAGCTGAACGGCGGACAGGGGAAGTTTCTTCTCAAGAAAGTCGCGGAGGATCTACTGCCGGGAGAGTTGATTTATCGCTCCAAGATGGGGTTCCCGACGCCGTTGCGCGCCTGGTTCCGGCAGCCGGAAACGCTGCCGCTGCTGCGGCAGTTGCTGGACCCCGGCGGTCTGTTGGGCAGCTACCTGGACCTTTCCGGCGTGGACGCGCTGCTGCAACAGCACGCGGGCGGGCAGCAGGACGCCACGGACCGGCTATGGCGGCTGCTGAACCTCCAGATTTGGGGAGAGGTGTTCCTGCGCGGGCGCAGTCCCGAGCAGTGGCGGGAGAGTCTGAGCAGGGCAGGCGGCATCGCAAGCGCGTCATGAAGATCCTGTGGGTCACCTCCAATTTTCTGCACCCGACCACCAAGGGCGGCCAGATCCGCACGCTGGAAATGCTGAAGCATCTCCACCAGCGTCACGAGATTCACTTCGCGGCCTTTGAGAATCCTGACGAACCCGAGGGACCGCTGCGCAGCGGCGAGTATTCCACGCGCGCTTTCTCTTTCCGTCTGCGGGTTCCGCCGCACGGGTCAGCCGGGTTTGTCTGGCAACTGGTGCGGGGATTGTTTGCACGCTGGCCGGTGGCCGTCAGCCGCTTCTACTCCCGTCAGGCGCATGATTTCCTCGCGGAACTCATGCGGCGGGAAAACTATGACCGCCTGGTGTGCGATTTTCTGACGCCGGCGGCCTATTTCCCGGCCATCGAACGCGCCGTCCTGTTCCAGCACAACGTGGAGACGATCATCTGGAGACGGCGGGTGGAACACGCCGGCGATCCCTTGAGCCGGTGGTATCTGGGGCTCCAGGCGCGGCGCATGTTCGCCTTCGAAAGAGATGTCTGCCGCGCGGCCGGGCGCATCGCCGCGGTTTCGGAAACCGACGCGCGCCTGATGCGGGAACTGTTCGGCGCCACGCGCGTGGACGTAATCCCGACGGGCGTCGACGCGGACTACTTCAGCCCGCCGCACGCGCCCCCTGCGGTGGCGGATCTGGTGTTTGTGGGTTCCATGGACTGGGCCCCCAACGTGGACGGCATCGGCTACTTCATGCGCGAAGTGCTGCCCCTCATCCAGGCTGAACGCCCGTCGTGCACCGTGGCGGTGGTGGGACGCACGCCTCCCGCGGAAGTGCAACAACTCGCCGCCCAGGACAAGCGCGTCCTCGTCACCGGTACGGTGCCTGACGTGCGCCCCTACCTGTGGGGCTCGCGTGTGGCGATTGTGCCGTTGCGCATCGGCGGAGGGACGCGGCTGAAAATCTATGAAGCCATGGCCGCCCAAATTCCCGTGGTTTCGACGGCCATCGGGGCGGAAGGGCTTCAGGTGGAGAGCGGCCGGCACCTGCTGCTGGCCGATACCCCGGAAGCCTTCGCCCGGCAATGCCTGGCGCTGCTCGATGACGCCCCGGCCGCCCGCCTCATGGCCGAACAAGCCCGGCGCCTGGTGACAGCGTCGTTCTCCTGGACCGAAGTAGTGCGCCGCTTTGAGCGGATTCTGGAACAGGCCCCTGAGGGCACGCCCCGAAAGGCGCCGGCATGATGCGGGCGGCCGGTGTCGCTTTCCTGTGCGGCGCCATCGGTCTGTTGTACGTGCTGTTTGGCTATCCTCTGTTGCTGGCGGTATTGTCGCGCCGCGAGAAGCCCGTTATCAAGCGCTTTCAGCCCCGCCGCGTCACCCTCCTGTTGCCGGTCAGAAACGGCGCCCGCTGGCTCGAAGAGAAACTCCGCTCCGTGCTGGCGCTGGATTACCCGCGCGAGCTGCTCCAGATTCTGGTGATTGCCAACGGTTGCGAGGACCACACGGAACAGATCGCCACGCGCTTTGCGCCGCAAGGCGTCCGGCTCGTGTCGCTGCCGCGCGCGGACAAGGCGGAGGCCATCAACGCGGGCGTGGCGCTGGCTGAGGGCGAAATTGTCCTGTTCACGGACGTGCGCCAGGCGCTGGACCCGCTCAGCCTGCAGCGCCTGGTGGCGTGCTTTGCGGACCCGCACGTGGGCGCCGCAAGCGGCGAACTCATCATCCGCGAGGGCGCCTCCCAGGAAGAGGCGAACGTGGGTCTGTACTGGCGATACGAGAAATGGATTCGCGTCCGGCAGAGCCGCATCGATTCCGTCATGGGGGCCTCCGGCTGCCTGTACGCCATGCGCCGCGAACTCATCACGGCGTTGCCGGCCGGGACTCTGCTGGATGATGTCTACCTGCCGCTGGCGGCTTTCTTCCGCGGCTACCGTGTGATCCTGGAGACCGGCGCCCGGGTGTACGACGAACCGGCGTCGCTGAACACCGAATTCCGGCGCAAAGTGCGCACGCTGGCCGGCGTCTACCAGGTAACGGCAGCGTATCCGGGATTGCTGGGACCCGCCAACCGGATGTGGTTTCATTTCCTTTCCCACAAACTCGGCCGCCTGCTGGCGCCCTGGTGCCTGCTTCTGATAGCAGTCAGCAGTTTCTTCCTGCCCGCGCCCTGGTGGTTCCCTGCCCTGGCGCTTCAGGCGTGTTTTTATGGCCTTGCTGTGCTGGATCCCTGTCTGCCGGAAGATTTTCCATTGAAACGTGTGACGGCGCCGGTGCGCGCGTTTGTGGTGCTCATGGCCAGCGCGTTGTGTGCGGCGTTCGTGTGGGTTCTCCCTGGCCGCGGACTCTGGCCGGAGACCCGCTCCAGCGGGTCCGGCACAACGAGGTAACGCACTCTCCCCATGCCGCCTCCCTACCCCATCCTGTTGCTGACGCGGAACCTCGATGTCGGAGGCAGTGAGCGCCAACTGGTGCGGCTGGCCCTGGAACTGGACCGGGCGCGCTTCCAACCGCACGTGGGTTGCTTCCGCAAGGAAGGTCTTTACCTCAGAGAGCTCGAAGAGCGGGCCATCCCCGTCGAGGAATTCCCCGTGCGCAGCTTCCAATCGCTCGGCGCCCTGAAAGCGGCACGGCAATTGGGCGACTACCTGGAACGCCACACGATTCGCCTGGTCCACAGCTTTGACGTACCGGCGAACCTGTTCGCTGTCCCGGTGGCGCGCGCTTACCGTTGTCCGGTGGTGCTTTCCAGCCAGCGAGCCTACCGCCATCTGACGCCGGGGCTCCCGGAATGGCTGCTGCGTCTCACGGATGCGGCGGTCGACGGCGTGGTGGTGAATTGCCTGGCCCTGCGGGAAGATCTGACTCAGCGCCACATGCTGCCCGCCTCGCTGGTGCATGTGTGTTACAACGGCGTCGACGCGGACACGTTCCACCCGGAGCCGCGCCGGCGCATGCCGCCTGTAGCGGAGGCTGATCTGGTGATCGGGGTAGCGGCAGTTTTTCGCCCCGAAAAGGCGCTGCACGTGCTGGTGGAAGCGTTTGCCCGGGTTTGCCAGGCCGCGCCGGGCCTGCGGCTGGTGTTGATCGGCGAAGGGGAAACACGGCCCGCGCTGGAGCGGCTGAGCGCGGAGTTAGGCCTGGGCGAGCAGTGCCTGTTCATACCCCCGGTCCGGGATGTGGCCGGCTGGCTGCGTTCGATCGATATCTTTGTGCTGCCTTCAGTATCCGAGGGCTTCTCCAATGCCTTGCTGGAGGCCATGGCCTGCGGCTGCGCCCCGGTGGCCACGCGCGTGGGCGGCAATGTGGAATTGATTGGGGACGATGAGCGGGGCCTGCTGTTTGAGCCGGGCGACACGGCCACTCTGGCGGCTCACCTGCGCCTGCTCGTGGAGAATGAAGCCGTGCGCCGGAGCTTTTCCTCCAGAGCGGCGCGCTTCGTGCATGAGCGCTTCACGGCCAGAGCGGCAGCAGACCGCATGGCGGAAATCTACGAGTCCTTTCTGGCGCCACCCGATACGCAGAGCCGCCCCTAAGGCCCGGAGAGCGGTGGCTGACCGGCGGGGCAGGCGGCCTGCCGCACA
>JBBIND010000097.1:0-10574 GCA_037444075.1 Acidobacteriota bacterium
GGTCTGAGCCTGGAGACGGGGAGAAACGGCCTCCGGCAAACGTCGCCGGGGCGCAAGGCTGGCGGTTCAGGCGGGACTCAGCCCGAAACGGAGAGACGCGGAAGTGCCGAAAACACGGCGAGTTGCGAGGTTACGGACGGAGAGAGACGTTAACGAATGGGCAGGGAAGGGTGCTGATAACAGAATTGGCTCCTCAGGTAGGACTCGAACCTACAACCCTTCGGTTAACAGCCGAATGCTCTACCATTGAGCTACTGAGGAGCAGCGCGTATCTATCGCCATTAGACCAAAGGGTGGAGCGCATGTCAATTTGCGCGCGTGTCTCTGCGCGCGTGTCTCGCTGCAAAGGTCTGCTCACGTATGGAGTCCACGGTTTTTCGCCGCGATGCAGCGCATTGCGGTGGCAGTTTGAGCACGTGCGGGGAGCCACGCTCTTCGGTCGCTCTGGAACGGGGAGCTTCGTGCCGGGATGGGCCGCAAGGAACAGCTGCGTGACGGCGGTCAGTACGGATGGTCCGGTACCAGACCTCTCAGCGATACCTTTGCTCGCCGGACAGAGCGTGCTATGTTGCAAGAAGTGAGCACTGACTCCACGTGTTCGCGCACAGACCATGAAAACAGCATCCTTTCTGCTGATCCTAGCGTTGGGCTCGGTTCCGGCGAGTTTGTTTGGGCAGATCCCCCTGAACCTGAGCCCCTCAAGAGTAATCGGGCATGCGCAGCTAACACCGAGCACGGACCGACCTAACCTCGTCGAAGGCAGGGAACTGAGCAACCCGTTGGCCGTCGCGGTGGACACGAGCACGTCGCCGCCCGCCCTGTACGTCGCCGACGCCGGTAACAACCGCGTGCTGGGATGGAGAAACGCGAACGGATTCGGCAACGGCGCCCCAGCCGATATCGTCGTAGGGCAAAGGGACCGGATGACGACATTCATCGGGGGTCCCGGCACGGCGCTGGCCAGCGGTCTGAACCGCCCCTCCGGATTGGCCGTAGATGGAAGCGGCAGTCTCTACGTGGTGGACAGCGGCAACAACCGCATCCTGAGATTCAGGCAGCCGTTCCAGCAACCGGGCGAGCTGAAGACACCCGATCTCGTGATCGGGCAAACTTCGCTGAATACGCGGGAACCCAATGCCGGCGGCATTTCACCCCGCAGCGTGAGCACGATCAGATCAGACGGGGCAGTGCTGGCTTGCCGGCTGGCTTTCGATGCGCAAGGCAACTTGTACTTCACGGATGCCGGCAACCACAGACTACTTCGCTACCCGGCCGCGGCTCTCGGGCAGCAGGCAGCCAACGCGCCGGCTGCGGATCTCGTGCTGGGGCAGCCTGACTTCTTGACCGCTTCCGTGTTGCAACTGACTGAGCCGAACCGCAAGAACAAGGAGCGTCTCAGAGAGCCTTCCAGCGTAGCGCTTGACCAGGCAGGGCGCGTGTACGTTACGGATGCACTGAATCGGGTGATGGTCTATGTGCCTTCCTTCCGCACCGGCCAGGACGCCTCCCGCATCATCGGCGTGGAAGGGCCGCGCGGCTATTTGCCGGCCATCGCCATTCACGAGTACACGCTGGGCGTGGTCGCCTCCAACCCGACCCGGTACCTCGCGCCGGATGGCGTCTTCACGATCGGCAACGAGGTCTATGTGGTGGACACTCCGGCCCACCGCGTGCTGCGCTATTCTCCATTCGAAAACTGGCCGCGCGAGGATGTGTCCTTTTCGCCGCCCGCCGTGGCGGTGATTGGCCAGGATTCAATCGTGGACTCCCGCACGCAGCTGACGGAAATCATCAACCGCGGAAGGGCTGCGCCTGACCGGAATACTTTTGCGTTCCCCTCAAGCGCGGTTTTTGCCGCCGGCGAGTTGTTCATCGCCGATTCGAGCAACCACCGCGTGCTGGCGTTTCCGAATCCGACCGGCGGGCCTCAGGCTTCGCTCGGCGAGCCGTATCTGGCTCGCCGGGTGCTCGGCCAGGTTTCCTATGAACTCAACGCCGTCAATCTGATTGAGGGCCGTGAGTTTTTTGGCGCCAGCGCGGTAGTGCTGGACACCCGTTCGAATCCGCCCAGATTATACGTATCAGACACGTTCAACAACCGTGTCCTCGGCTATGCCGATGCGCGGCGCGTGCGGCCGGGAGTCCGAGCCGATCTCGTGATCGGCCAGCCGGATTTCTTCCGCTCCCTGATCAATCACCCCACCAATGACGTAAACCGGCCAAGCGATACCAGCCTGTATCAGCCGGCCGGATTGGCAGTGGATTCCGCCGGAAACCTGTGGGTGGCCGACCGCGGCAACGCGCGCGTGCTGAGGTTTCCGTCGCCGTTCGCTAATACATCGGGGGCCCATCGCGCGGACCTGGTGATCGGCCAGTCTTCCTTCACCGCGAAGATTACCGATGCCACGGCGCGGACGCTCTCTTCACCTTGGGGTGTGGCCTTTACCGCCGAGGGGCATCTGCTCGTTTCTGACGCCGTGCACAACCGCGTGCTGTTTTATCAACGGCCCTTGTCCAGCGGCATGAGCGCCACCAAAGTCGTCGGCCAGTCGGGCTTCGACGCTATCCTCTCAGGGTCCGCCATCGACCGCCTGAGCAGTCCGCGGCATATCGCCGTGGACAGCGATGACCGTTTGTATGTCGCGGACTCCGGCAATGATCGCGTCCTGATTTTCGGCCGCGCTCCCGTACTGCCAGCCTCGGACTCGAGGGCGGCGTTCACTCTGACTCGTGTGGGGGCGCCGTTGGGTGTTTTTGTCAGCGACGCCACGGGCGAAATCTGGGTGGCGGATACACGCGGCAACCGCGCGCTCAGGTACCCGCGCTTTGACGTGCTTGTGACACAGGGCGACGCTTTCGACTACGCCCTCCCGAGCATCACTCCGCTGGCGTTGGCGCAGGATCGTTTCGGATCCCTGTTTATCGCCGACGGACTGCATCGAGTGGCCATACACTTCCCGGGACTCGCGGCTGTCAACGGCGCCAGCTACTTGCCACGCCTCACGCCGGGCATGGTCACGTCGGTGTTTTCTCCGGCTCTGAGCGCGATTCAGCAGACCGCGGTGTTCAACGAATTGCCGCAGCCGATCCCGCTTCCCACAACTCTGGCGGACACGCAAGTGCTGGTGGACGACGTGCCGGCCCGGCTGTACTTTGTCTCGCCGGGCCAAATCAACTTCCTGATGCCGATGAACGCGCCGTCATCAGGGATCGTGGAATTGGAGGTGGCGTCCGCCTCGGTGGGGCAGATTATTGCCAGTTCGCGCGTACGCATGGATGTGGCCTCACCCGCGCTGTTCACGAGCCCGCCCACGGGGACGGGACAGATTGCCGCGCTGAACCAGGACAACTCGGTGAACACTTCGCAGAACCCGGTGCGCAGGGGTGAGGTGGTTCAGTTGTTCGGCACCGGTCAGGGCTTTGTGGCCGGCGCTCCGCCGGATGGGTCGCCTCCAGCCGGCGCGGTGAACACCGACGTGAAGCCGAGGGTCATTGTGAACGCCGCGTTCCTCGACCCGAGCGACATCCTGTATTCCGGGCTCGCACCCGGGCTGGTGGGCGTCTGGCAAATCAACATCAGGATTCCGCTCACGGTGCCGCCTAGCGACGCCATCCAAGTGGTCATGCTGATGAATGACATTCCCAGCAATGACCCGCAAAATCCCAGGCGGATTGTGACGACTATCGCTGTACGCTAGGGACGGAACGCACGACGCATCAGACCAAGCGATGGCCGCTCCGCTGGGGCCAGCTAAGCGGAGCGCTTGTCAATCACTGCACGTCGGATGGCCGGCCTCTAGCAGCGCCTGCCGCAAGCGCTGGTCGGCACGCATCGCGCCGAGGTACTCGGTTTCCTGCGGTGCACGTTTAGTGTTCTCCAAGCTGCGCAGCCGCCGCAGGACGTTCGGGGCCTGGCCAAGCGCCAGCGCGAGCGTAAGCCGGTGCAGGTCGAAGCCGTACCAATCAGCTGGCGACGACCCGGGAAAGCCGTAGATCATGGGGCAGCGCACCAGGCGCCGCAGCGTAGCTCGCGGTGTCCTGTACGCCGGATCCTCTGCTATCTTGAGCTCCTCACGAGCTGTCATGCGCCGAAGATGCGCGTTCACGGATTCGAACCCCAGTTTGCGGTAGAACCAGAAGGCGCCGGCGTCGAGGGCCTCCGCGTTCTCATGGCCTATCTGGTAGGGGTCGAGCCAGAAGCACTGGGCTCCTATGGCCTGGTGGCAGAGTTGCAGGAGTTTGGAGTACAACCAGGCGGTTTCCCCTTCGCGGAACGTGTAGTAGAGGTTGAAGCCCGCCTCCAGCCGCTCCAGCAGAGAAAGAGCTTCGAAGTAACCGATGGGCACTCCGTTCTTCCAGATGGTTGCGGCGTGGTAGGCGCGCAGCGGCAGGCGCCTGTCCGGCGTGACGCCCCACCAGTAGAAGATCAGTCCCCGCCCGGCGTCGTATTCATAGACGTGGCGATGGTCACCCCAGGTGAAGCCGTACAACTCGCGGTAGCGCACGACGGAGGTGTCACGCGCCCTGTGGATGATGCGTAGGCCTTCGGCGCGACTGAGCTTGCGAACGGGCATCGGCGCCAAGGCGGGAACGGCATCGAGCGATATTTCTTTACGGGGAATGAGCGGATTGGAGTGATAGAACGTGCGGCCGCCTGACAGCCGCATATGGGTCCGCGTAGCGGGCGAATCACCCAATTCCCAGCGCAGCGGCAGTTCCGCCGCTTCAAAACACTCGGCCGATTCAGCCAGCCAAGGCAGCCCGCCCGCCGACTCAACCCAGCGCCGGTAGGGCACGTGGGCTTCGACCAACGCCTCGTCGGCATAGTAGGGCAACAGCCCCTGAAGAGTATGGGCCAGGCGCTCAGGTTGGTCGTAGGCTTCCCAGGCGATAGAAACGTCCGCACCATGCTGCCGCACCAGGTGGCGAACGATGCTCCGAGTGAAGACACCGCACACCGTGGTCCCGGCGATACCGGACATGTCCGGCTCCTCCAGGGGACCCATGTCCTGAATCCGCTTCGTGAGGGATGAGAACCCGCCCAGTATCTGCTCGGTGAGCAATAAGACTTCGCGCGAAGGCGCGTAGGCGCGGAAGAAAAGCAGCGCTTCGTGAAGCCGGCCGAGTTCGGATGGCTCGAATTTCTTGCGCCGTGCGATTTGCTTCAACATCGCGGGCAGACGCCGAATGCCAGGCTGGCCGAACAGCCGCTTGCAGGCCTCGAGGCTGTCGAGCAGCGCGCTGGTCTTCATCGAAGGTCGGACTGGCTGCCGCTTCGCGCTATCGGGCGCCGATGCGGAAGCAGGCCATCTCCGTGGTATTGCGCACGAACAGCAGCCCATCCGCTAGCGCGGGCACGTTCCAGGTTTTGCCGTCGACGGCATCAAATTTGGCGACCTCCTCATGTCTCTCGGGCGTCGCCTTGACGAGGACGACTTCGCCGGATTCGGTGGTTACCACGAGGTGACCGCTGGCGAGCAGCAGTTGGCCGTAACCGTATCGGCCGCCCTTCCATTTCTGCTCTCCGTTTTCCACGTCCACGCACGCCAGTATGTTCTCGTCGAACCCGTAGATGTGTCCCTGATACAGCACGGAGCTGTTGAACTTGTTCTTCATGCGGAGGTTCTTCCAGATTTCGCGTACGGAGAATCCCTCGCCTTCGGGCTGCAACTCCAGGACGGCCGCGCCATGGCCGTACCCCGCGGAGATGAAGAAACGATTGGGGCTCACCACGATGGGCTGGGAGGCGTTGACGTCGTAATCCGTCGTCCAGGGATACTCCCACAGCAGCGCGCCGTTCTCCGGGACAAGGCCCATGGCGCGTCTGGCGCTGACCACCAGAATCTGACGGCGCCCACCTAGAGTCACGAGCATGGGCGATGTGTAAGCCTGCTTGTCGTCGAGCACTTTCCACACAGGCTCGCCGGTGAGCTTGTGGTACGCCACCACCGATTTGCCGTCCGGACCGCCCGGCAACACAATCACCTTCTCGTCAACGATCAACGGAGCAGCCGACATCGCCCACTTGAGGTTGGTGGCGCCGTTATCCGAGAGGATGTTCTTTGACCAGATGCGCTTGCCGGTGGCCGCGTCCAGGCAGCGCAGCTCGCCCGTCGCTCCCAGCGCGTAAAGGCGTCCTTCGTGCCAGGTAGGTGTGGCGCGCGGCCCGTCACCTCCCATTGACTCGCGGAAATCGGCCGGCCAGGAATCGGTCCAGAGTTCGCGGCCGGTTCGTGCGTCGATGGCGGACACGAACTCCCGGTCGCGGCGCTGCTCGATGGTGAAGATGCGGCCTTCGGCGGCTACGAAGGAGGCGTAGCCTCCGCCCACCGGATACTTCCACAGGCGTTCGAGCCCTCGCCGCGGCCAGGCTGTGAGGATAGGCATTTCGGCGTAGACGCCGTCGCGGTTGGGCCCGCGGTAGTCCGTCCAATAAGGTGGCGATGTGGTCACGGGCGCGGCTCCGGCTTCGCCTGCCAAGGCAGGCGCCGCTGCGGCTGGAGGGGTCTCAGGGGCGGCTTCCCGCATTGCTTCGCGGCTCGCCTCCAACTCTCCGTAGTGGGACTCGCGCGTGCCAAACGAGAAGATGGGCCTGAGCGCGGATCCATCCATTTCAAAGCGGAGACCGTAGATCAGGAACAGGTGAGCCACCGCCAGACACAGAACAGGCAGAGTGCAGAGGACTTTCCAGAGGATTCGCGTCCTGCTCCGTATCCACAACAGAATGAGGCCCAGAGGAGGCAACAGAATGGAGCCCAGCAGGATGATCTTCTTGGTTTCTCTCCACGGACGGACGGGATTGGGCATGGCAGCTACGAATTTAGCATCGAGCAGGACGGCGGCGCACGGCTGGAGTGCGCCGGCAAATCCGGCGGCGCAGGGAGAGTAAGATTGAAGGCTGGCGCTATGAGAATTCGTATGGCTGAGCGGTGTTGGACATTGACGTTGCGAAGGTTCTTGCTGGTGCTGGTCCTAGCCGGCCAACTTGGGGCGGAGAGCTTTCCCCGGTTCCGTGAAGTCCTCGTCACCGGCGGACTCAAGATGGGCTACCAACTGGTGGTGGCGGACCTGAACCGCGACGCGAGGCCGGACCTCATCGTCATCGATGAACGCTCTTCTGAATTGGCTTGGTATGAAAACCCGAGCTGGCAGCGGCACGTGCTGGCGCAGAACGTTCCCCGCAGCATCAACATGGACCTGTGGGACCTCAACAAAGACGGTGTGCCGGAAATAGCCCTGGCCCATCACTTTGAAACGAATCCGGAGAAGAGCGTCGGGAGTTTGCTGTTGCTCGAAAGCGGCTCCGATGTGCGGCAACCCTGGCCGGGCCGGGAGATAGACCGAGTGCCCACGGCTCATCGCGTCCGTTGGATTGACCCGCGGGGAGACGGCAGCCCGCTCCTGCTGGTGGCTCCGATGGTAGGCATGCAGGCGCGTCCGCCGGATTTTTCTGGCCCGGTGCCTCTGTACGCGTATCGTCCCGGCGAGTGGAAACGCGCCGTGCTCACAGCCGAACAGCAAGGCGTTCTGCACAGCATTCATCCGGTGCAATGGAGAGGCCGGGGCGAGCAGCTCTTCACAGCCGGCTTTCTGGGCATCTGGCTGTACGGGCGGGAGCGGAACGGCGATTGGAAGGGGCAGAGAATTACCGAGGGCGACCAACGCCCTTGCCCCCAATGCGGCTCGAGTGAAATCAAGCCTGGACGTCTGGGCCGCAATCGATTCCTGGCGGGCATCGAACCGTGGCACGGTAACCAGGTGGTGGTGTACACGCAACGCGGCGGGCAATGGAGGCGAGCCGTCCTCGAAGATGCCATGGTCAACGGTCACGCGTTGGCCGTGGGCGACCTGAACGGTGACGGGCGCGATGAGATTGTGGCCGGGTTCCGGGGCAAAGGCTTTCAACTGTACGTGTTCGAGCCGGAGGATGGCGCGGGTACAAGTTGGCGGCGGCACGTGCTCGATGACGGCGGCCTCGCCGCGGCGGACTGCAAGATAGCTGATTTCAACGGGGACGGACGTCCTGACGTGGCCTGCTCCGGTGCTTCCACCGGCAACGTGAAGATCTACGAAAATCTCGGCGTACCCCCGAGACAGTGAGCGGCCGCTGGCCGTATGACAGTTGGCCCGGGAGGGGTTGAAGACAGGAGGGCATGACATGAATCGGATCTGGGAGTATCTGCTGTGCGGTCTGCTGGTCTTGGCCTGGCCGGGCGCCATCGCCGCGCCTGCCGCCGAACGGCAAGCTTGGGCCGTACCGGCCTTCGAGTCGTTGGGCCTTTATTACAACCGGGTGAGCGAGCTACGCTCCTGCCGCGTCTGGTACCGTGCGGCAGCGGCCGAAGAATGGCGGGAAGGGCATGCCTTGGTATATGACCCGAGGGAAAAGCAGTTTCGGGGTTCCCTGGTGAACCTGAAGCCGGACACCGCGTACCAAATCCGCATTGAACACGGCTCGGAAAAGGTCGAGCTTGAGGCGCGCACGCGGAGCGATCGGTTTCCCATTGGGAAGACAACCCTTCTGTCCGGTGTGACTGACCAAACCCTCTCTATTCGTGAGGGCGGAACCGCGCAGGGTTGGCACCTGGTGACTCCGGCGCCCGGCGGCAAGTTCACGAGCGACGTATTCAACCTCTCCGACTACAACGTGGTGGTGGAAGCCGAGTACGTCATCATCCGCGGTCTGCAACTGAAGAACGCCGGTATTCACGCCATTCTTGTTCGGGACGGCGTGCAGAACGTGGTGGTGGAGGACTGCCACATCACCGGCTGGGGCCGCATCGGCGGGGCGCGTGTCTGGGGGGTGTTTTCCGGCTCCGACAGCGGCATCTATGCAGGTAATGACGCCGGCCACCTCGTCATCCAACGCAACCTGATTGAGTATCCACGGGGAGGCTCCAACGACTGGGAATCGGGGCACCCTTCCGGGCCGCAGGCCATCTCGCTGAGGGATTCACGCGGCGGCAACGTCATCCGCTACAACACCATCCGCTCCACCGAGGACCACGGCTTCAACGACGGCATCGGCGGCAGTTCCAATTACAGCTTCAAAGGCAGCCCCAACCGCGATTCCGACATCTACGGCAACATCATCTCGCATTGCTGGGATGACGCCATCGAAAGCGAAGGCGCCAACATGAACGTGCGCATCTGGAGCAACTACATTCACCACACGTTCGTGCACGTCGCCACCGCTGCCACGGCGATGGGCCCCCTGTATGTCTTCCGCAACGTGTTCGGCGAAAGCCGCATATCACACCAGGACCCATCCGGCGGCATGATGATCAAGACCGGCATGAACTACGTCGAAATCAACGGTGAGCGGGTCAGCACGGGGCTGGGCTACCGCTTCATCTACCACAACACCGCGCTGCAGCCGAAAGGCGCTCTGGACGTCTTCAGCGGTCACGAATTGCACAACGCCGTGACCCGCAACAACATCTTCTACGCTCGCGGCCGCGCGTATCCTGCGCCGCGCGGCGAGCCCCTCAATGACTTCGCGAATGACCTGACGGGCGGCTACCTTGGAGGCGGTTTCGTCCGCGCCATGTTTCTGCCGGGCGAGCGCCTGGAATGGTTCCTCGCGCCCACGGTCCCGCGCATACAGTGGGGCAGAGTGGACTATGTGCGCAGCGGCAAGAGCTTCAGCATCACGGATCCTGTGATCGAAGTCAGAAACCCGGCCATTGACAAAGGTGTCCGTATCCTGGGCTTTAACGACGACTTCGCGGGCGAGGCGCCTGACATCGGCGCCTTTGAAAACGGGCGTCTGCCGCTACGCTTCGGCCGCGAGATGGCGCCGGGCTTCACGCGCCCGCCCTGGGAAATGCATTAGGAGGCTGCTGAAAAAGCCTTTCGGTGGGTCCGGGGCACACAAGCTGAAGCTTATGCTACGCTGCAAACCAACGAGTTGCGGACCCACGTAGGGCGTGCTTCAGCTTGCCCAACGGCTTTTTCAGCAGCCTCTTAGAGCCGCCGGCGAGTTCTGCATGCGGATCCGAGGAGGTTCGGCAGACTACTCGTCAAGGAGCTGGACACCGTGCGGACTGTGCGATCATGGGCCCCTCCTTGAGTGATGTCCGCAGGGAGGGAAAGATGAAGGACGGAACGGCGGACGCTGAAGGGGGCGCTCAAGCAACTGGAGAGGGCCGCTTGAGCCGGCGCAGGCGGCTGCTTCGAGGCAACGCTGCTGTCTACCGGCCAGACGGGAAACGCGTTTGTGCTCAGCCCAACTGGCGGAAGAGCATCAGGTGGGAGCTATCCTTGCCGTAGCATTAAGATAAGGAAGAGAAGAGCCGGGAGGTAATACATGAAACTCACCGCAATTATTGAGCGTGAAGGTGATGGGTACGTTTCTTTTTGTCCGGAGTTGGATGTCGCGAGCCATGGCGGCAGCATCGAAGAAGCCCGAGATAATCTTCGGGAAGCACTTGAGCTCTTCCGGGAAGCGGCTTCGCGTGAGGAGCTCAAACAGCGCCTTCATGGTGAGATTTTTGTAACGCAGGTCGAGGTGGCGTGTGGGTAGGCTTCGAATTCTCTCTGGCAAAGAGGTCTGCTCCATTCTTCTGAGACAC
>JBBIND010000098.1:0-9187 GCA_037444075.1 Acidobacteriota bacterium
GTTGCGCCTGATGCGCTCGAAGTAACGCTCCACGTACGTACGGTTGTGCAGCGGCACTTCATCGCGGTGAATCTGGCCCCCGGAGTCCGTGTGAGTGGCCGTGCGCTGGGAGTAAGGCGTTTGCAGGTTCTGCTGGCCCGAGCCCACTTCCATCATCACTTCACCCTTGATCTCCGCTGAACGCTTGCCGAGGATCTCGCTCAGTTTGCCCATGGCGGCCAACTGCTCGGCTTCCTTCGTGTCTCTGGACCCGTCCTGGCGGCCTGCGCCGCTTCGGAGCTGATCCTCGCCTGAGCCGTCCGAAGAGCGCTCCCCGGTACGGGTCTGCGCCGACTGCTGGGCGCCTTGCCCTTCAGCCTCCATGTTGCCTTCCGGATCGCTCTCGGGCCGCCCGGCGGATTGTGGCCTGCCCTCACCCTGTTTGTCACCCCGTTCGTCGTCCACCTTGTTAGCGCCGGTCTTGGTGGGTGTCCGTGAGGAGGTGACACGCTCGGCGTCCCCTTCAGGCGGCGGAATCTTCAGCTTGGAGAGCAGATTTGCGAATGCGTCCCGCATTTTCTCGAGGAGGCTGTTGTTGTCAGCCGGGTCAGGAGGCGGCTTGCGGTTGGTGTCCGACGAGCGGGCGTTCTTGTCGTCCGCGTTCGGTGTCCCCTCAGATGGGCTGCCGCCTTCGTTGCCGGAGGAATCTTCGGTCTCCTGCAACTCGCCCTTGGGAAATTCCTCCGCCGTGCGGGCGCGGGAAGCCATCTGCTCCAGAACGTCCCCGGCGCGGAATCCCTCCATGCCCTGCTCGGCAAGCGCGCGCGGCTCTTCCCGGGCTTCAGCGCCGCCCTCACGCTCGGGATCTTCCTTTTGACCGGGAGCCGGAGCCGTGGTGTCACGCCCGGGAGGCTGCTGACGGTCGAGCGCCGAAGTTTGCGCCGAGATCCGCAGCCTGCCCGCCGAGGCTTCGATGAGCGGGGAATGCAGGTCAAGTGTCTTGTACAGAGTAAGCCTAAGTCCCACCAGCGCGCCGCAGAGCAGCACCAGAACGCCAGCCACGCGGACGGACTTGGGAACGACGAACGGAACCGCCTCCGAGACCGACACACGCTGGCAGAGTTCCTCCGTCTGGAGGGCTTGCGCTTCGCGCATCGCTTCAGCCCCGCGCCGCGGGCAGGCGCGGTGCGCAAAAAACCAGGTGGTCGAGAGGCTGTCGTGCAAGCCGAGGCGCGCATCCATCCTTTGGGCGGTTTCGTAAGGGGTGAGAAGCCTGCTCCCGGACCGGCGGAACTCGAAAAGCAGCGCGCCCAGAGCGGGCGCCAGCAGCCACGGCCAGTTCACCAGGCCCGTACCGGCAACCAGCAGGACGAGCGCACCACTCAGAGCGCCGATGGCCGCCGCAGTCATCAGCCGGGACAGTCCATTGAAGAGCTCACGGCGGCGAGCCTGAGCGATCAGAGTGGCGTATGTGGTATGTTCGCCCAATGGGTACTTACCTCGCCGGGACCATATTCCGCGCCCCGTTCGAGACTGCGCAACCTCAATTATGGCAGATCTCCGGGCGACACCGAGGTGGATGATGGAAGAACGACTTTTCTACGCTGAATCCACTGCCGTCAAGCCCGCCACGCTGCAATGTCCCTACTGCCGCACCGCTGAATCCTATGAATTGCGGTGGGCCGTCCGCAAGAAGAAGGACCAGTTGCCGCGGGGCGCCGACGAGCGCGCCCGCGCCAAGTTCGCCAAGGCGCAAAGTTACATGGTGCTGGCTGAAGACCAGGTGATGTGCAGGAACCCGCGTTGCCGGAAACGGTTTGAGGTATCAGGAATCAAGACGATAGCTTTCCTAACCACGGGTTAAGCTTCTTGGGCCGCAGCAAACAGGCCTGAATTCGGAAAGGCTCCGGCTGCCATCGGCCGCCCCCGGAGAGAACGAGAAATGGCGATCAACAGGCGGATCTTCATGTTGGCCGGCGCAGGCGCGCTGCGAGCCGTCTCCGCGTCGGACAGGATTGTGCTCGGCGTCATCGGCTCGGGCGGGCGCGGGACGCTGGTGATGACCGTTTTCCAGAAGGACCCGTCCGTGCAAGTGGGCGCGGTCTGCGACGTCTACGAACCCAACCTCGAACGCGCCATGTCGACGGCGGCCAAGACGCAAGGCCAGCAGCCGCGCGCTTACCGCAATTACCGGCAACTGCTCGATGACAAGAGCATCAACGCCGTGCTCATTGCCACTCCCGAACATTGGCACCATCGGCAGGTGCTGGACGCGCTGGCTGCCGGCAAAGATGTCTACGTCGAAAAGCCCCTCTGCCAGACCCCGGAACAAGGCGTGGAACTGGTGGAGGCTGAGAAGCGCTCCAGGAACATCGTGCAGGTGGGCATGCAACGCCGCAGTTACGACCTTTACCGAGAGGGCCGCAAAGTGGTCGCTTCGGGCAGGCTGGGCAACGTCCGCATGGTGCGTTCCTGGTGGCTGAACAACTACCTCGGCGCGAGCCCGGTGACGAAGCTGGACGGGCCGCTCGACTGGGAGCAGTGGCAGGGTCCCGCGGCTTCGCACGCTCCAGACCCCGATCGTTTCCGCAACTGGCGCTACTACAGCGACTACGCGGGCGGCATCCTGGCCGACCAGGGTGCGCACGTCTTTGACGGCATCCACATGCTGATGAACGCCGGTTACCCCGCCGCAGTAACCGCCGCCGCCGGCAAGCCGCATCGCGCCAAGGTGGACATGCCCGAATCCGCCGTGGCGACGGCTGAATATCCGGAGGATTTCATCGGGGTGTTCTCCATCAACTACGCCGCCATGCGATACAAGACGCGCAACGACCAGATGAACCACCTGGACGGCGACAAGGCGCGCATGGACATTGGCCGGGAAGATTACAAGGTCTACGATCAAGGGGCCGAAGATACGCCCGCGCTCACCGGCGTTTCCGAGCGCGGTTTCGGCTTTGCCACCGAGCAGCATGTCATGAACTTCCTGGAGTGCATGCGCACGCGCAAGACTCCCACCGCGCCGATGGCATTGGGCTTCCAGTCCGCCCTCGTCGTGCAGATGGCGAACCTTTCTTTGAAGCACGGCCGCCGTATCCGCTGGAACGCCGCCGCGGGCAAGACCGAGTTTTGATCTGTGGAGGACATCATGCCGTTTGAACTGAACCGCCGTGAATGGTTGGCTGGCATCGCCGGGGGATTGGCCGCGCTGCCGGCAAGTCCGGCCACTCCTGCTATCGTCCTTTGCGCCTTCTCCAAGCACTTTCACTGGGCGGACGTGGCCACTGCCTCCAGGCATGTGGCTGAACTCGGTTATGCCGGAATGGACCTGACAGTGCGTCCCGGCGGTCACGTGCTGCCGGAAAGCGTCGAAGACGAGTTGCCTAAGGCCGCGGAAGAAGTGAAGCGCGCGGGCTTGCAGTTCCCCATGATCACAACCGCCATCGCGGACGCCGGTACGCCTCACGCCGAACGCATCCTCAAAACCGCGTCCGCGCTCGGCATCCGACGCTACCGCTGGGAAGGCTTCCGGTATGACTTGAAGCGCAGCCTGCTCGCGCAAATCGCTGAGTTCCGCGCCCGCGTGAAGGAGCTGGCGGCGCTGAACGCTCAGTACGGCATGTGCGCCATGTACCACACGCATTCCGGCCTCGGGCGCTTGGGCGCCTCACAGTGGGACCTGCACATGCTGCTCGAAGGATTTGACCCGAATCACGTCTCGGTGAACTATGACGTCGCGCACGCCACCATCGAGGGCGGATTTGGCGGATGGGCGCACAGCGCCCGCCTGCTGCTGCCCGTCATGCGCGGCGTCGCTATCAAGGATTTCCTCTGGGGCAAGAACGACAAGGGCGCCTGGGCTCCGCGCTGGCGGCCCGTCGGCGAGGGCATGGTGAATTTCCGCGAATTCCTGGCGCTGCTGAAGTCGTCCGGTTTCTCCGGACCCCTGCAATTGCACATGGAATATGCGGAGTTGGGCGGAGCGGAAACGGGACGCAAGGAACTCACGCTGCCACAGGATACGGTCCTGGCGATCATGCGCCGCGAGATGCAAACGCTGCGCGGGTTGCTGCAAGCCGCCGGCATCGCCTAAGCCCGCGGCAGGCAGACATCACTCCGCTTCGCCGCCTGCCCTTTCACGCAGGCGGAGTTCGGACCACAGGGTGAAGATGGCCGGGTTCTCGAGCCATACCAGCATCCACGCGATCATCTCTTCTTTCAAACTGGCAAACTCGGCGTCCGGATGATGGCGCCGCAATGCCCATCGCGCGTGTTGCCTGGCTTCAAGCACGGCTTTCCGGCACAATTGCTGGCGCGCTGTGTCGCCGCGCTCGCCGGCTGCCTCGTACTCGCTTTGGAGGTTCTTGAGCGTCCGTTCCAGTTGGGCGAGATCCTCCTGCCGGACGCCCTCCACGAGCGGTTCGAGCAACACGCCCGACTCCCGCAGCATGTCCCTCAAATAGCGGCGCGAGACCGGGGCCAGCAACGCTCGAATCTCTTCGAATTCGAGTTCACCGACGGCGCCGGGATGTCTTTTTTGCAGGTACTCTTTTAGCCTGCTCTTTCGGCTCAGCTTGCTGGAGGCCACGGCGGTATCGGCTGACGGCAGCCTGGTGCTGCCTGAGATTCTCGGAAAACTCGTGGGCGCCGGATCCATCCGGACGCGCCACAAAGAAGAGCAGCTTGGTTTGAGAGGGCTCTGCGGCGGCGCGCAACGAGGCCAAACCGGGGTTGGCAATCGCGCCCGGAGGAAGACCCGCGTGGCGATACGTGTTGAAGCTGTTGGTGCTATCCAGGTCAGACCGGTAAATGGCGCCGCGGTAGCGGTCTTCGAGCAAAGCCGCGTAGATCGTAGTGGGGTCGCATTCCAGCCGCATCTTCCGCTCCAGGCGGTTCTGGAAGACGCTGGCCACAAGCGGGCGTTCCTCCGGCACCGAGGTTTCCTTCTCCACCAGCGAGGCTAGGGTGACCAGGCTGTGTACATCTCTGTTGTCCACGCCCAGTTGCTCCCAGTTGCGGCGGAATTCGGCTGTCATCAGGCGGCAGAGTTGCTCGGCGGTAGTGTGCCGCGTGATGTGGTAAGTGGAGGGGAAAAGGTAGCCCTCCAGCGACGGCGCGGCGGTGGCCAAATCCCGGATCATCGACGGATCCGAGGCCGCTGCCAGAAAGTCCTTGTCTGCTATGAGGCCCATCCTGTCCACAACTGCGGCGATGTCGAAAATGTTGCTGCCCTCCGGCACCCTGACCTCATACAGGAACACGTCTCCGCGCACGAGCCTGTCAAACACTTCCCAGGCGCTGGCACGGTTTGCAAAACGATACTCGCCGGCTTGGAGAACAGCCCTTGGCCGCATCAGCCGCACCAGCAGGAATTGCCAGCGGAAACGCACGACACCGCTCACCTCAAGCAAGTCGGCCATGCGCAGCACGGGCGTGCCTCTGGGAAGATCCACGAAGACCTGGCTGGAGAAGCCCGCGTAAGGCAGGCGGACAGCCAGCGCTGACGATGCGATCAACACGAGGGCCCCGGCCAGAATCGCCGCCACCAGCCACCAACGGCGCTTCATCCGGACGCAGAGACCTCCTGGCGTGCAGTTGCGGCCAGATAATTTTCGAGCAGCAACACCGCCGCCACGCGGTCCACCACACCAGCTTGCTTGCGCGTCTTCACGCCGCCTTCCCGCAGCAACCGGTGCGCGTGAGCGGAAGTCAACCTCTCATCCCACAAGATAACCGGCAATCCTGTTTCGGATTCGAGGCGGCGCGCAAACTCCTCGACGTGCGCTGCCTGCCGCCCTGGCCGGCCGCTCATGTGCAGGGGATGACCCATGAGGATTACGGTAACATTCCGCGCGGCAATCAGTTGCCGCAGGTGCTGAATGTCCGTCCGTATGTTCTTGCGTTCCAGCGTCTCCAGTCCCTGCGCCGTGATCCGCAACGGGTCGCTTACGGCGAGCCCGATGCGCCGCTGCCCATAGTCCAGGGCCAGCACACACCCCGCCCGGGTTGCATCATCACTTTTCTGAGGGTTGTGCAATGTCACGCCGTTGACTTCATTATAGGACCCGTCAAGGTAGACTAGCGTTTTGACTGAAAGCGAATCCGGACCATGACCCTGCGCCTGATCGCATTAGCTCTGTCCGTATCCCTCGCGCTTGCCGCCGGGGATCTTCTCCCCCGGGACGACGGCTACCGCGGAATCTGGTATTTCAACCAATTCTCACGGCACGAGCCGCCCTTCCTACATCCACAAAAGCCGGCACACGCGTCTGGAAACTGCCGCCCCTCATGAAGGCGGAATTCGAACGGCCCATACCCCTCCGCCCCTGATGGCGCTTCCCGAAGCCCCGCGCATGCCGCTTGCGATTCTGTCTGCGCTTTTCATTTCATTGAGCGCCGGGCCATGCTAGAGTAGCGAATAGGCGAGGTTCCTCGGGGTTGTCGGACACATCGTTGCTCACGCCATCTTTGCCGGCCCAGAAACCCAGGAACATCGGCGTTACGCTGATTGCGCTGGGTGCGGCCGTCGCGCTGCTGTATTTTGGCCGGCTGTTCTTCATTACGCTTGTCGTCGCCATCATCATCGCCTTCCTGCTGGATCCTTTCGTGAGTTTTCTGGTTCGGCTGAGGTTGCCTCGCAGCCTGGCAAGTTTTCTGGTTTGCTCCGTGACCTTGCTGCTGATCTACCTTCTGGGGCTGGGGCTTTACGCGCAACTTTCGGTGCTCGCGGAGGACCTGCCGCGATACAGCGAACGGCTGAATCAGCTGGTTGACAACATCGCCCAGAAGCTGGAGGAGACCGAACAGACCGCCTACCAGCTGCTGGTGCCAAAACGCTTTCAGCCGAAGGAACCGCCTCCCGCCCAGGCGCCTGCGCAACCGGCTGCGCGGATACGGCGCTCGGCGGAGCCGCCGACCCCGATCACCCCGCCGGCGGTGCAGGAGGTCAGGATTCAACGCGAAAGGACTTCGCTGGTCAACTACGTTTACAGCTACCTGCGGTCGTTTTACTACGCCTTGTTGATGGCCTCGTTCGTCCCCTTTCTGGTCTACTTCATGCTTAGCTGGCGGGATCATATCCGCAAGAGCTTCCTCAACCTGTTTCAGGTTGAGGACCGGCCCGCGGTCGGCAAAAGTTACGAGGGCATCGCCGGCATGGTGAGGGCTTACGTGGTTGGCAACTTCGTCCTGGGCGTCCTGCTGGCAGCGGTCAGCGGGTTGTTCTTCTGGGCGATGAAACTGCCCTATTTTCTGCTGATCGGGCCGCTGAGCGGGTTTCTCAGCCTGATCCCCTATATCGGTTTGCCTCTGGCCATCCTGCCGCCCTTTGTGGCCTCGCTCCTGGTGTTCACCAGCCTGACCCCGTTCCTGGTGATTGCCGCCGTGGTGGGCTTTCTCCACTTGCTGGCGCTCAACCTGTTCTATCCTGCCATGGTCGGCTCGCGCGTCCACCTGAACCCGCTGGCAGTGACCGTGGCGCTGATGTTCTTCGGCATCCTGTGGGGCGGCGTCGGACTGGTACTGGCCATCCCCGTGGCTGCCGGCTTGAAGGCGGCGTGCGATAATATCGCCGGGCTGAAGCCCTATGGCAGGTTGCTGGGCGACTGACATACAATCTTTACTTTGCCTCTCTGCTGACAGAGGACCGAAATTTCTCCCGGAGTAGACGCTCATGCGAAGACGAGAATTCCTGGCTGCCGGTTTGGCGTGCGGCCAATTGCGGGCCGCAGGCCGTATTGACCGCTCGCGCGTGAGCGCCATTACCGACGAAATCGCCCGCTCTCCGCAGGACGCCATCGCATTCGCACGCCAATACCGGCTGCGGTGGGTGGAGTTGCGCGGAGTGCCCGGCGGCCGGGCGTCCTATTTCGAATTGGGTGAGAATGAGCTCCGGCAGGCCGCGCGAGAACTGGCGGATAACGGACTGAAGGTCTCCTTCCTCAACACGTCCATGCTGAAGTACATGCTCCCCGGGACGGAGCCAGCCAATCCCCGTGCCAACACGCCCCGCGCGGAAGCGATGTTTGCCCGGCGCATGGAAAGCCTCAAGCAGGCGCTCGATGCCGCGCACGCCTTCGGTACCGACAAAGTCCGGGTGTTCACGTTCGCCCGCGTGCAGGAGCCCGCCGGATTGCTCTCCAGGCTTGCGGACATTGTGGGTGAGATGACCGAAGTGGCCGCGCGCGCCAAAGTCCGCCTGCTCGTGGAGAACGAAGGCAGCTGCAACGTCGCCACGTGCGTTGAAGTGGCCGCCCTCCTCAAGGCGGTGCCTTCGCCCTGGTTCGGCGTCAACTGGGATCCCATGAACGGCCTCCGGTTTCAGGAAGCGCCCTACCCGGACGGCTACGCGCTGCTCCCCAAGGACCGGCTCGGCAACGTGCAAATCAAAGGACGGAGCCTGCTGGAAGGACCCCAACAACTGAATTGGGCGGCTATCTTCCGCGCGCTGGAGGCCGACGGCTACGCCGGGCAGGTAGGGCTCGAGACGCATTACGGCGAAAACCGCATTCAGTCGTCGCATGACTCCATGCAAACCATCCTCCGCATTGTGGAACCGAGCTAAGTGAACCGAACCTTCGCGTGCTACTTATTGATCGGACTAACCCTGGTGGGCGTGTTGATCGCCGTCAGTTTGTACATCAGCCGCGGTTCTCACATACGGCTTGAAGGGGCCATCCTGAAGGTCCGCACGCTCGCCATGGATGAGAAAAGCAGCGTGGCGGTGGCGGATTTCCGGTTCGTCAATCCAGCGTCCTATCCCTTCGTGGTGCGGGACGTGGAGATTAGCTTGATCGATGCCTCAGGCAACGTGATCAAAGGCATGCTGGTGGCCGACGTGGACGCCAAGCGCCTGTTCGAGTACTTCCCGATCCTCGGGCAAAAGTACAATCCCTCATTGCTGATGCGGGACCGCGTGGAAGCGCGGCAATCGCTGGACCGTATGGTAAGCGCGCGCTTCGAACTGCCGGAAGCCGAGGTGGTCGCGCGTCAGGCACTGCGCATACTCATCCGCGACGTCGACGGGGCCTCTTCGGAAATCGTCGAAAAGAAGTCTCCGGCGGAGTAGCGCGGTCCTGGCAGGCTGCCGAAAGAGCCTTTCGGCGGGTCCGGGGCGCACCCCTGAAGCTTATGGCACACGGCAAACCAACGGCTTGCGGGCCCACGTAGAGCGAGCTTCAGCTTGCTCAACGGCTTCCTCCGCAGC
>JBBIND010000098.1:9287-10382 GCA_037444075.1 Acidobacteriota bacterium
CTTCCTCCGCAGCACAAGCTGAAGCTTATGCTACATGCCAAACCAACCGCTTGCGGGCCCATGTAGAGCGAGCTTCAGCTTGCTCAACGGCATCTTCAGCAGCCTCTAACGGTCCCACCTTCCCTTCTCACGCAGCGCGGCTATCTCCTGCGCCGCCCGCTCCCGCAGGACCAGGTAATCCACTTTGGCCACCCGGTTCAATGGCATCTGCCCCGGCTCCACCAGGACGTAGTGCAGCGGGCGCATGTAGGACGTCAACCCCCGGGCGTGCTTGCGCAGCTCCTCCACTGTGAGTTCCACATTCGGCTTCTTCTCCACGAAAGCCACCACTGCTTCGGAGAGCAGAGCGTGCTCGGCGCCCACCACGCCACAGTCGGCCACCTTCTCCTGTAAAGCGCAGAAGTGGCTCTCCACATCGCCGGGGAATATCTGGTTGCCGGCAGGCTTGATGACCAACTTGGCGCGCCCCAGGAAGTGCAAACCCTGGGCATCGACGTAGCCGAGGTCGCCTGTGTAGAGATAACCGTCGCTCGAAATGGCTTTGGCCGTGGCCACCGGATCATTCAAGTAGCCGGCGAACGTCTGCGGGCCGCTGAAGCAGACCTCGCCCAGCTCGCCATCGGGCAACTCTTCGCCCGCCGACCCGTCTTCGCGCATAGGCCCTCGTATCGACATCGGGTAGAGCGGCATGTCATAGCCCAGGCTGGCGGAGACTGCCTCGATGTCCGCCGTCACAGGCGTATAAGTGCAGAAGCCCGACGCTTCGGTCAAACCCAATCCCGTACCGATCTTCGGCGCCATTCCAGCCAGCCGCTCGATGAACTGCCGCGATACCTGTTGACCTCCGTAGACGGCTGTGTGCAGGCTGCTGAGGTCGTAGCTGGCATAGTCCGACAGGCGCCACTCCAGGTTGAACATGGCCGGGAGCTGTCCGATGATGGTGACGCTGTGATCCCCTACCGCTTTGAGTGAGCGGGCGGCATCAAACACCTCCAACAGCACCACCGCGCCGCCGTAGAAGAACGTCGTCATCATCCCTTCTGACTGCCCTGCCACATGGGAGGGAGGCACATTCACCAGGAACCGCGTATTTTC
>JBBIND010000099.1:0-10048 GCA_037444075.1 Acidobacteriota bacterium
TGCCGGGGATGTCCAGCACGCTGGTCGTGGGGGAACGCATGGGTTTCGTCTGGCGGTTGCCCGGGTCGGGCAGGCGCACACCATCCACTACGAAGGTGTAGCCGTAAAGCTCGGGCGCCAGCGGTCCCACCGTCAGGCTCCAGAGGCCCTTCTCATCCTTGACGAGGTCGAGCGGGCTGCCCGGGATTTCTCCCACCACCCGCACCTGCTTGGAATCCGGAGCGCGAAGCCGGAAAGTTACGCGCCCGTCATCGTGGATTTCCGGGGAGACCGGCGGAGCCTCCCGCACCGGCGCCTGTGCAAAAAGCGGCGCCAGCCCCAGACTCAGCATGGCCGCGACGGCAGCCGTCATCTTCAGTAGTTCCATGGTGTCCTCACTTTTCGGGCATTAACGATAGGTCTTGTCGTCCACGCGGCTGAGATCGACGTCATCGCGAAAGACGCCGATGGTCACAATCGCGAACGTAAAGACGTTGGTTCCGGGCTCCAGGTGACCCCCGAAAGCTTTTTCTTCGTTGGTCAGCGTCAGATGCGCGTGGACGCGCCCGCCGATGATGTAGCCGTTCATGCTGACGATGTCGGCGGGAGCGGTCGGGTCTTTGACGAAGATGTTCTTCGAGGGGAACGTGCGGTTGCTCACTGAGTGCACATGGTAGTTGCGCACGCTCCCGGCGCCGGCCAGAATCACCGCATGGCGGATCTTGTGCTCAGTCACCATCTTCTCGAGACCTTCCAGCAAGTCCGCCTGGTACTTGAAGCGCAGCACCAGGATGCGGTCAAACTGCCCGCTGATGGCGTACACCTCCGGCACGGCGTCGCTGTTGGGCTTGGAATCCTCGGCGGGCGTGGTGGGTTTGACCACTTCCGTTCTGGTTTGCTGGGCGCTTCCGGTTGTTCCCATCGTCATAAGCAATAAAACTGGTAGCAGGAATCTCATCCCGCGCCTCCGTTCTCAGCCCTATCCTGGCGCGCGGGCGCATGGCTGCCTTCTATGAGGACTCCACGGCGCCCCTGCGTGCGGCGGCTGTTGTTCCTGGGTAGCGCCAGGCTCACTTCACTGTGATGTCCAGCGGCCTTCCCAGTTTCTCGTAAAGTTTGCGGCGTCCCGCCTTATCGCCCTGGACAATATCGTGGGCGATCTTGAGGACGTCCTCCATCTTCTCGCGCGGCACCACCACGACCCCGTCACCGTCGGCGACGACGATATCTCCGGGCCGCACGAGCGCGCCGCCCACCACCACCGGGACGTTGATCGAACCGGCCTCGATGCGTCCGGGCCGCGTGCCGCCGCCCTGATACTTCGAGTACACAGGGATCTTCTGCAAGATCAACTCGTCAGTGTCACGGCAGTTGCCGTTGGTCACCACGCCGGTCATGCCTCGGGAATACCAGTTCAAGGCGTTGTTGGAACCGATGAAACCCGTGTTTTCGATGCCCTGCGCGTCGATCACCACGGCGTGCCCGGGCCGTATGATCTGCGCGAAGGTCTCCGGCGCGTAAGTGCGGTACCAGTGGCTGTGCCACTTCTTGAAATCCTCGTAAGGCATCTGCGTGGGCGCGGGCTTGTTCGTAGGCAGGTACTGATAGGTGATGGCGACACCGTAAAACCGGTGGGCCGCTTTCTCCGTGTTGTCACGCCACAGCGGCCGGATCGTTTTGTCCATGATGCCGCGGTCCTGCAATCCGACGGCTTGCAGGGCGTCCAGCACATCCGTCGTGCGCAGTCCTTCGAATCGCTTGACGACGGGCATGGGGTCTTCGTCGGCGAGCGCCTGATAGGGGTAGAGAATGGCGCCCCTCCGCAACTCGTCAGGCGTGAACGTACGCGGCTGGTCCTGCGCCGGCAGGATGGCAAGGCACAGGAAGAAGATCAGCAGGGGAACAAGCAAGTTGTTTCTCACCGGGACTCCTTTCGCGATCAGGACTACATTTATCACAGGCGCGGTGTTGCCTTTGCGGACTCGCCGTGTTCTTTACTTTCGCCCCGGCCGGGCCGAGCGTGCTAGCATGTCTTTTCCCCTTATGCAGCAAGCGATTCCCGACATCCTGGCGAGGATTGTCGCCGCCAAACGCGAGGAGGTGAGCCGCGTTTCAGAAGACGTAAGCCGTCTGGAACGCGCGGCGCAAGAAAGGCTGAGCGCCCGGCGCGGCTTCCGCGCATCGCTCGAGCGGAATTCGCCTGCGATCATAGCGGAAGTCAAGCGCGCCTCGCCCAGCAAAGGCGTGCTCAAGGAGGATTTTGACCCGGTGCGCATCGCCGCGGCGTACCATCGCGGCGGCGCGGCAGCGCTCTCCGTGCTCACGGACGGGCCCTTTTTCCAGGGGAGCCTGGCGGATCTTGAAGCGGCTCGAGCGGAAGTCCCGCTGCCTGTCCTGCGCAAAGATTTTGTCCTGGAGGAGTGCCAGGTGGTGGAATCGGCGGCGCACGGCGCTGACGCCATCCTGTTGATTGCCGCCCTGCTCAACGCTCAGGAACTGAGACGCCTGCGGGAGGCTGCCGCGCGGTGGCGCCTGGCAGCGCTGGTCGAAGTCCACGACGAACGGGAGTTGGACATCGCGCTCGATTCCGGCGCAGACCTCATCGGCGTGAACAACCGCAACCTGCGCACGTTCGAGGTCACGCTCGAGACATCCCTGCGCCTCGCCGAACGCATGCCCGGCGGCGTGCTGAAGGTCAGCGAAAGCGGCATTGGCTCGGCGGAGGATATCCGCCGGCTCCAGCAAGCCGGGTTCCGCGCCTTCCTGGTGGGCGAACACCTGATGCGTGCGCCGGATATGGCACAAGCCCTGGGAATGCTGCTGGCATGATGGTCAAAATCTGCGGCATCACGAACCCGGAGGATGCTCTTGCCGCCGTGCGCGAAGGGGCTTCGGCCCTCGGCTTCAACTTCTATCCCAAGAGTCCCCGCTACGTATCCATGGACGACGCTTCCGGTCTTGTCGATGCCCTGCCGCCGGAAGTGCTCAAGGTAGGCGTTTTTGTCAACGCCGAGCCGGACGGCATCCTTGCAACCATGACGTCGCTCGGCCTCGATGTGGCGCAGATTCACGGCGATGCGCACGCGCCGCAAGGCGTGCGAGTCTGGCGAGCGGTATCCGTCGACGAGAGCTTTGACGTGCTGTCCCTTGAAGCCCTTGCCGGAGAGGCTTTTCTGCTGGATGCCCCCGCGGGCGCGGTCTATGGCGGAACAGGCCGCACTTTCGACTGGACCCT
This sequence comes from Acidobacteriota bacterium, assembly GCA_037444075.1. Taxonomy (GTDB): domain Bacteria; phylum Acidobacteriota; class Terriglobia; order Bryobacterales; family Bryobacteraceae; genus JBBIND01. Next base: position 3,215 of record JBBIND010000099.1, read on the forward strand.
GGCCGCCGGCGCAACGCGCCGAATCATTCTTGCCGGTGGACTGGACGCCACCAACGTCCGGCAGGCTATCCAGGCAGCTAAGCCATGGGGTGTCGATGCCTGTTCGCGCCTCGAAAAAGCGCCCGGCCGGAAGGACCATGCTAAGATGGCAGCATTCCTCGAGGCGGCGCTCTCGGAAGGCCCATGCTAAGTACTCAACCTGATTCAGGCGGGCACTTTGGCCCGTACGGCGGACGCTACGTCCCTGAGGTACTGATGTCCCCGCTCCAGGAGTTAGAGCAAGCTTACCTCGAAGCCCGCCAGGACCAGGCCTTCCACACGGAACTAAGTGAGCTGCTAAAGACTTACGCCGGACGCCCGACGCCGCTCTACCGCGCGCGGCGGCTCTCGGAAGAGCTCGGCGGAGCCCGGCTGTATTTCAAGCGCGAAGACTTACTCCACACGGGCGCCCACAAGATCAACAACTGCCTGGGGCAGGTTTTGCTCGCCCGCCGCATGGGCAAGCGCCGCATCATCGCTGAAACGGGAGCCGGACAGCACGGCGTGGCCACCGCCACGGTCAGCGCCCTGTTCGGGATGGAGTGCGTGGTCTACATGGGCGAGGAAGACATGGAGCGCCAGCGCCTGAATGTCTTCCGCATGCGCATGCTGGGCGCTGAAGTGGTTGGGGTGGCGTCAGGCAGCCGCACGTTGAAGGACGCCATCAGCGAAGCCATGCGCGACTGGGTGACGAACATTGCCACGACGCATTACTTGCTTGGCTCGGCGCTCGGTGCGCACCCCTATCCGCAGATGGTGAGGGATTTCCAGCGGGTCATCGGTGAAGAGGCCCGCGCGCAAATCCTGGAAGCGGAAGGCCGCCTTCCGCACACCATCTTTGCCTGTGTGGGAGGAGGCAGCAACGCGATTGGCATCTTCCACGCATTTCTGGCGGACACGGAAGTGCGCCTGGTGGGCATAGAAGCCGGCGGCACGGGATCTCAACTGGGCCATCACGCGGCCCGTTTTTCCGGCGGCTCCCCCGGCGTGCTGCACGGTTCCTACAGCTACCTGCTTCAAAACGAGGACGGGCAGGTGGCCCTGACGCACTCGGTGTCGGCGGGTTTGGATTACGCCATGATTGGCCCGGAGCACGCCTGGCTTCATGACACGGGCCGCGCAGCCTACGGCTCCGTCGACGACGACGAGGCGTTGAAGGCGGCCCGCCTGTTGGCCAGCCGTGAAGGGCTCCTTCCGGCGCTGGAATCAGCCCACGCCGCCGCCGAAGCGCTGCGCCGCGCGCCTGCCGCGACCGGGGAGATCTTTCTGGTGAATCTCTCGGGCCGAGGGGACAAGGACATCGACATCTACCGCAGCCGCTTCTCCGAACTGGAAGGACGACATGCCGGCGACTAGAATCAGCGGCCTGTTTGACCGCCTCAAGCTCGAGCGCCGTGCGGCCCTCATCGCTTACCTGACTGCGGGCGACCCGGACCTGAGCCGGACGCCTTCGCTGGTGGAAGCTCTGGAAGCCGGAGGCGCGGACCTCATCGAACTCGGCATGCCGTTCTCGGACCCGGTGGCGGACGGACCCGTTATTCAGCGCGCCTCGGAGAGAGCCTTGCGCGCGGGCGCCACGCTGCACGGCGTGCTGGAGACGGCCGAGGCCATCCGCCGGCGCTCGGAGATTCCGCTGCTCCTGTTCACCTACCTCAACCCCGTGCTGCGTTACGGTTTTGAGAAACTGGCGCGCGACGCCGCTGCCTGCGGCCTCGATGGCGTCCTTCTGACGGACCTCAGCGCCGACGAGGCGGAGAGCTACGTCGAAATCATGCACTCCAGCGGCCTGGACACAGTGTTTCTCGCCGCCCCCACAAGCACGCCGGAACGCCTTCGCCTGATCGCAAGCCGTACCAGCGGTTTTCTCTACCTGGTTTCGCGCACCGGTGTCACCGGAGAGAGCGAGAGCCTGTCCGATGCCGTAGCGCCCCTGGTAAGGGCCGCGCGTGAGGCGACGCCGTTGCCTCTGGCAGTGGGCTTCGGCATATCGCGTCCCGAGCAGGCGCGCGAGGTGGCCCGGTCCGCGGATGCGGTTGTGGTCGGCAGCGCCTTTGTCCGAATGATCGAACAGGCTGAAGGCAGCCCTGGACTCGAGGGCAGGTTGCGGGACTTTGCACGGCAACTCCGCAACGCCATCTCATCCGAGGACGGAGCATGAATCACGAAGAGGCCATCAGCATCCTGGCCAGTTGCCGCCAGCGTATCGACGAAGTAGACCGCAAATTGCTGCGGCTGCTGAACGATCGCACGCGCATCGTCGGGGAGATTGCCTCGGTCAAAGAGCGGATGGCTATGCCCATTTACGAGCCCAAGCGGGAGGACGAAATCTACCGCAACGTGGCGGAGCACAATGCAGGTCCCCTGCCGGAAGATTCGGCGCGGCGGATCTTCGAACGGATCATAGACGAAATGCGGCACCTGCAGCGCCTGCGCAAAGAGGGCGCGGCCGCGGGTGACCGGGGAGAGAGCTGAAGTCATGTTGGTCGTTATGCAGGAAGGCGCCTCAGAGGCGCAGATTCAGGCGGTCATTGATCGTCTCGTGGGCATGGGCTTTACCGTCCACCGTTCCACCGGAGTCATCCATACGGTTCTGGGCGGGGTTGGCCCGGTTGAGAATTTCGACGTTGCCGAATTCGAAATTCTGGATGGCGTCAAGGAATGCCACCGGATTGTGTCTCCTTACAAGCTGGTCAGCCGCAGCTTCCGTCCGGAAGGCACGGTGATCAAGGTGGGCAAGGTGGAGATCGGCGGCAGCCGCGTCGTGGTGATGGCCGGCCCTTGCGCCGTGGAGAACCGGGACCAGATCATGCGCTCGGCGGAAAAAGTGGCCGGCGCGGGCGCGGTGGTGCTGCGCGGAGGCGGGTTCAAACCTAGAAGTTCGCCTTACAGTTTCCAGGGACTTGGCGAACAAGGGCTGGAACTGCTGCGCGAGGCCGCGGACAGCCACGGTCTGTTGGTCATCAGCGAGGTGATGGACCACACGCAAATCCCGGTGGTGGCCCAATACGCCGACATCCTGCAGATTGGCGCGCGCAACATGCAGAATTTCAACCTGCTCAAGGAAGTTGGCAAGCTGACGAAGCCCGTGCTGTTGAAACGCGGCATCGCCGCCACCATTGAGGAGTTGCTGCTGTCCGCGGAGTACATCATGGCGGGCGGCAACTACGACGTGATGCTTTGCGAGCGCGGCATCCGCACCTACGAAAGCGCCACGCGCAACACCATGGACATCTCCGCCATCCCGGTAGTGCAGAAGCTCTCGCATCTGCCTATCCTGGCTGATCCTTCGCACGGCACCGGACGCCGCGACAAGGTGGCTCCGATGGCGCGGGCGGCGCTTGCGGCAGGCGCCGACGGGCTCGTGATCGAAGTGCATCCGGACCCGGACCACGCGCTGAGTGACGGAGCCCAATCCCTCTGGCCGGAGCAGTTCAGCGCATTGATGGACCAGTTGCGGATCATCGTCCCGGCGGTCAACCGCACCCTCTGAGTGACCATGCAGACCGTCGCTATTGTAGGCGTAGGTTTGATTGGCGGTTCCTTCGCTTTGGCCCTGCGCCAGGCGGGCTTCAGCGGCCGAATCCTCGGGGTCAGCTCGGCGCGCACGCTTGAGAAGGCCCTCCGCCTCGGCGTAATCGACGAGGCGGCGCCCCTGGAATCAGCTGCCTCCCAAGCAGATCTCATTTACCTGGCCCAGCCCATCTGCCGGATTCTCGAAGACCTCCCCGCCGTCGACGCCGCAGCCAAGCCCGGCTCGTTGATTACCGACGCCGGCAGCACCAAACGCTCGATTGTGGACCGCGCGCGGCAGACTGTCCGCAGAGCCGTCTTTCTGGGCGGTCACCCCATGGCAGGCAAAGAGAGCCGGGGAGTGTCCGAGGCGGAAGCCGGCCTTTTCGTAGGGCGCACGTATTTCCTCACGCCGGAAGATCCTGCGGCGTTGGAGCAGGAGCCCGGGAAGGAGTTCTTCGGCTGGGTTTGTAGGATCGGAGCCGTTCCCCGCGTGGCGTCTCCTGAGGAGCATGACCGGCTGGTAGCGCTGGTTTCGCATCTGCCGCAGATGGCCTCGACGGCTCTGGCGGCTGCTCTGGCGGGATACCCCGAGCATGGCAAACTGGAGCGCGCCGCCGGACCGGGCTTGCGCGACGCCACGCGTCTGGCGTTGAGTCCTTGGGACGTTTGGGCGGATATCGTGGCCACCAACCAGGCGGAAATCGGCCCGGCGCTGGATGCCTACATCCTCAAATTGAAGGAGATACGGACAAGACTGGAGTCCGCCGAACTGAGCGCGGACTTCGACTGTGCGAGGGATTTCGCCCTCCGGCTCCGGCGGATGCCGGAACCGGAGAGTTGAGGAGAAACAGACTTCTAATCTACGGCCCGTGTGGCCTTGACTTCGAAGCTGCGTTCGCCGGCAGAAACCGTGAATTGGATTTCGTTGCCGGAGACTTTGCCCTGGTAGTTCATCCGAATTTCATTCCCGCCGAAACTGCGGACAACTACGAAGGAGATCTGATCGCCGCTCACCTTGCCTTCGGAGATGGGGGTATCGCCAGCGCGCCCGGAAATGGTCCCGGTCAGCGCGCTGCCTTCCACCTTGAAGTTCATAGTCGACTGACGGCTTTGCCCGTCAGGCGTCGTCATGGTGGAGACCCACTTGCCGTTTACGTCGGCGGCGGGCGCCATGGCGGCTAGTAGGAAAGTGAGGGCTAACGCCCAAACGATCGTGTGAAGTTTCATTCCAGGACTGCCTCTTGTCTGTGAGATTGTCTGAAACACTATAGACTGGCGGTTTGCTCGAATGGTTACACTGCCGCGAAACGCAACAACTCAGGCAGCCGGTTCCACTACAGCGGACATGGATCCTTTGGAGCGGGGCAGGCGGTGGTCCGGCCCGTAGGCGTGGATTTGATCGCGGGCGAATTCGGCTTCCGGCAGGGCGCAGGTGAGCACAATCGTCCGCCCCGTGGTGTCCACTTCCACGGCGTGCTTGAACGCTTCCACCTGGGATTTCAGAAGCAGCTTCTGGAGCATCTCGATGACATAGTCGTAGGTATGGTCGTCATCATCCAGCAGCACAACGTTGTACAGGGGCGCGAGGTCTTCACGCTCGGTGGTGCCTGTTTCCGGTGCTGCCAGGGTGTCCGTCATGCTGTCAGGTTCGCTCCAGCGCCGCGTAGACCTGTTCCACGTTCTGCGCCACACTCGCCTCCAGCACTTGGGCCGGCGTGGCGCCCGGAGGCTGGCGCCGGTACTTCAGCAGATTCGCTCCAAGATACTCGCCGTATTGATCCGGCTTCAGGCTGCCCAGCGAAACCGGCGTGATCTCCTTCTGCAACTCGGCGGATGTCTTCCCGCGACGCGCCCCGCGCTCCACCAGGCCTGTCAGTTCCTCAATGTAGTCAGCCATGTGCAACAGCCGGTCCCTCGACGGCAGGGGCGGTCCGTGACCTCCCGCGACGGAGGCGAACTCGAAACTGGCAACGTCCCGCAGCGTGGCCGGCCAGTCCCGGGGATAGCCGTCGCCGATGAAGGGGCTCGACCCGTGCGCCAAATCGCCCGTGGCGACCACCTTCTTCTGGGGACACCAGACAATAATATCGCCTGCGGTGTGTGCCTTACCCCGAAACGCGAGGTGCAACTCGTGAGCCTTGTCGTGGATGACGAGTTCCGAATAGAAAGTCACCGTGGGCGGGACAATATCCTGGCCTTTCATCTCCGCCAGATAGTCTCGCGTCTCCTGCTCCATCATCACGAAGTAGGACCGTTCTTCGGCGGAAGATGCCGCGGAAGCCCGCTCCCGGTAGGTTTCGAGCGACTTCCGGGCCTGCTCCAGCGACGCTTTCAGACGCGCGGCGCCGAGTTCGATCACCAGCCGCCGCGTGGTCTGGCTGGCTATGACGTCAGCGCGCGGAGCAATGCGCTTGTAGGCCGCCGTGCCTTGAATGTGGTCCCAGTGGAAATGGCTGTTGACGATGTAGCGGACAGGCTTGTCGGTGATTTCGCGGCGGATTTGCCCCACCAGCGACGCTACAGCGCCGGGCTTGGAGTGCGCATCGACAATCAGCACGTCCGAGTCGTTCTCGAAAATGGCCGCGTTGCAGTTGACGATGGCCTGCGGCCGCGCGATGGCGGCGAACACCCCTTCGGCCAGCTTTTCGAGATCGAACAGAGTGGGCAGCGGCTGTGCTGCCTGCGCGCGGGCGTGCGCGGCGCGAAAGACCGCCTGTTCGAGCAAGGTAGCTCCGGCCCAGCAGGCGCCCAGGACCTTGGCGAGGAAGCCCCTGCGCGAGTGGTTTTCCATGCCGCTCTCCTTCCTCCCGGTTTTCAACCCGGATGTAGAAATCCTACAGCAACTTGCCGGGCGGATGGTAGAATTGGAGGAAGAAAGGGGGCGAAACGGCTTCGACGGGATTGAATTGGCGTTGGAAGGCGTGCCGGGTTCCGAGCTCCCGTAAAACGATCGGAAAACCAAAACTGCCAACACGCAGTTTGCATACGCTGCCTAATCTTTAGGTAGCCGCTCCGGCCGGCAGGCCCGCATGCCGGTTAGTGAGCGTCATTTGGCGGGATAGGTCCAAGGCTTCGGTCCGGAGCCGAAAGCCGAAACCCAATCGGACTAGGCTGTCGGAACGCTGGCCGGTTCAGAAACGATGGCCGAAAACTGAGAGCCGGCTACGCACGTAGGCTTTCAACGGCGAGCTTTCTCGGACGCGGGTTCGACTCCCGCCGCCTCCACCAGCCTTCGCCAAGGCTCCGGCTGGCAAGCCAAAGGCTTGACAGACGAAGACGTGG
>JBBIND010000100.1:0-8637 GCA_037444075.1 Acidobacteriota bacterium
AGCGAAAGGCTGGTTGTTGGTCGGGTCTGGAAGAAGTTGTTGCGGCCCAGCAGGAAGCCCGGAACGGGTTCCGGATAGCTGCGCAGGAAACCGAGTCCATTGCGGCTCAGCCTTGCGGCCGGGATCACGTTGTTAGCGAAAGGCTGGTTGTTGGTCGGGTCATTCACGGGAACGACGCGCCCGAAAAACGGGTTGGCCGCATCCAGCAACTCGGAGAAGTTGCCGGTCCGCATGGCCATGGAAGGCACCGTCTGGATGGAGGTGGATTCCTGCCGGAAACGCACCCACTCCTGCGACCAGAGGAAGAACAGCTTGTTACGGTCTGTGTTCCACTTGCCGGGGATGTAGATGGGTCCATCCAGAATGTAACCAAACTGGTTGAACCGGCGGGCTGAGCGGTCCTGCCCGGCGCGGTTGCGGCTCCAGGAGTTGGCGTCCAGTTTGTCGTTGCGGAAGTACTCGTAGACGCTGCCGTGGAAATCCCGCGTGCCGCTTTTGGTCACCAGGCGGATCTGCCCGCCGGCGGAGCGTCCATATTCGGCGTTGTAGTTGGCCGTGAGGATCTGGATTTCCTGCACCGTGTCCACGTCGGCAGCGCCGATTGAGGTTCCGTTGGCGCGCGTGCGAACCGCGACGGCGCCGTCAAAGTTCATCACGAAATCCTGGGAACGGCCGCCATTGATGCTCAGACCCGCGGTGGTGAGGCCGAAGCTGAAGCTCGCGGTGGACGAACCGCTGCGTACGCCCGCTTTCAGCATCGCCAGCCAGATCGGGTTCCGGCCGTTCAACATCATGTTCTGAATCTGTGTCGTTTCGATCAACCGTCCGACGGTGGCGGTTTCCGATTGCACCGTGGCGGCGGCGGCGACCACTTCAATGGTCTCCGTCACGGTACCTACTTCCAGGGTTACGTCAACCGTGGTCGCCAGGTTGGCGTCCAACTTATTCTGTGTCGTGACGTAGCGTTTGAAGCCAGTGGCTTGCACGCTCACCGTGTAGAATCCCGGAGGCAAGCTGACGACAACAAAGTATCCACTGGCATTGGTTTGGGTTTTTCGTTCGAGGCTGGTGGCCTCGTTGCGAATGCTGACGTCGGCTCCCGGCACAATGGCCCCGGTCGGGTCTTTGATAAAGCCGGAGATCTGAGCCGTATCTGATTGGCCCCGCAGCGAAAGCGGGGAAAGTGCGACAACCACTAGCATGACGAGCCATGCTCGCCACAAGGGTGTCTTCATATTCATTTGATAACCTCCCTGAAGAGTTGCGGTGCTCACAACTACACCACGTGTTCCATTTTAACCGATATGAGATTGTTTTTATCCACTTTGTGTACTAGCCAGGCAAGTTCCCGGGCGGTCTAAAATAGGAGAGTATGGCTCAGCAACTGGTAATCGCGGGCCGGGAATTCTGGTCCCGCCTCTTGGTTGGCACTGGTAAGTACCGGAGTTTTCAGGAGATGGCTCGCTGCCACGAAGCGAGCGGCACGGACATGGTGACGGTGGCAGTGCGCCGTGTGAACCTGACGGACCGGAGCAAGGAATCCCTGCTGGACCACATCGATCGCTCCAGGTTGTTCATTCTGCCGAACACAGCGGCCTGCTACTCGGCGGACGAGGCGGTGCGCACGGCGCGCCTGGCGCGCGAGGTGGGTCTGTCTAACTGGGTGAAACTGGAGGTCATTGGCGACGAGAAAACGCTCTACCCGGATAACGAGGGGTTGGTGGAGGCCACCCGGATACTGGTGAAAGAGGGTTTTGTGGTGTTGCCCTACACCAACGACGATCTGGTGAACGCGCGCAAATTGATCGACGCAGGCGCGGCGGCGGTGATGCCTCTGGCGGCGCCCATCGGTTCGGGGCTTGGCATCCAGAATTTCTCCAGCCTCCGCATCCTCCGCGAAATGATCACGGATGTGCCGCTCATCGTGGATGCCGGCGTAGGCACCGCCTCGGACGCTGTCATCGCCATGGAAATGGGCTTTGACGGGATCCTCATGAACACGGCCATTGCGGAGGCGCAGGATTCCGTGAAAATGGCTCTGGCCATGAAACAGGCCGTGGAATGCGGCCGGCTGGCCTACGAGGCGGGGCGCATGCCGAAACGCCTGTATGCCAGCGCCAGCAGCCCGCTCGAGGGTACCCTTCGGCCCTGACTGGTTTCCGTAGCCGGTGCCTCAAAAGTCCGCGGTTAACGCCGTTGGTCCCCTTACCGGCTCGGGTTTGAGCCGGTCCTCAACTCCGGGAGCTCGATTTCTGTACGCGTGCCCTCGCCCGGCCGACTGTCGATCCACATACGGTAATCCGTGCCGAAGAGCACTTTCAGGCGCTCGTTCACGTTGCTGACGCCGATGCCCCTTTCAAACAGCTTGGCCAGGATGGACTCCGGGATTCCAACGCCATCGTCCTCGATGGACAGGCACAGCTTGCCATGACGGAGGCTGCTCCCTATGCGCAAGGTGCCCCCGTTGAGTTTGCCGCTCAGCCCGTGGCGCAAGCTGTTTTCGACCAGTGGCTGCAGCAGCATGCTCGGCACCAGACGGTCCAGGGTGGCAGGGTCTATCACTTTGACAAAGCTGAGCGAATCGCCGAACCGCACCAGTTCGATGGATAGGTAGTCGTCGATGAACTCCAGCTCTTCCCGCAGCGAGTTGAAGTTCTCGTGCTTCCGCAGCAGGCGGCGGAGGATCTTGGACAGCCGCCGCAGCATTTCACGAGCCTGCTCGGGGCTGGTGCGGATCAACGACGAGACGGAATTGAGCGTATTGAACAGGAAATGCGGATTGATCTGGCTGGAGAGCGCCGCCAATCGCGCTTCACTCAGCAGCCTCTTCTGAGCTTCCAGTTTCTGCTCCGTGCGCGTGTTGTTCCATATCTTCAGGGGCAGCGCGACGGCAAACAAAGCGATCACGTACACGCCGCCGATGCCCAGCCAATGCGGCGTGTCCCAGGAGGGGTGGAGCGAAAAGATGGCGTGCTGACCGAAGACAGTGCTCAGGCTGAACCGCAGGAATTCAGCGCAGAGGACCGTGAACAAAAGAAGAATCTGGAAACCGGTCCGCCGCAGGTCAGCCTTCGGGCGAAAGAGCCGGAAAAGGCTCAGGTCGAGCAGCGGTGAGAAGCGCCAGATTTCATCGGTGTCCGGCGAGCAGTCCCGCAACAGCCCGCCGAGCACGCCGACGCCGGCAAAGAGCGGCATGGAGAGGTACTCTCCGCCGAACATTGCCGGCAGGGCGATCAGAGATCCCGAGACCAGCCCGGTGACGTAACCTCCGATGAGCCCGGCGATGAGGCTGCCCTCCATGCCCAGGTCGACCGCCTTGTAGCCGTCCGTGAGCAAACGGGTTCCAATGCCGGCAGCAAACACTCCGGCCAGCCCCAAGGCCAGTTTCAGGCGCTGCTCGAGCGTGCGGTCCTCGCGCATAATCATGCGATTGAACGCGTTAAACCGCACCAGAATGCTGGCCAGCGCCGCCACGGCCAGCTTCACCAGCAGGGTAACCCAATGCTGTTCGACCATGCAGGTACGCGTTAATTATAATGAAGATCAGAGTTAGGTTCTTTTCTCCTCATGGGCGCTCTTTCCGCCATGATCGTTGAGCAGGTTGCCGAAGCCGAGTTCCCGACGCGGTACGGGCACTTTCGTATCCACGGCTTCTGCGGCCGGCTTGGGGAAACGCAGGAGGAAGCCGTTGTTTTGCGCATGGGCGTACCGTCCGGCGAGCCACCGCTGGTACGGATTCATTCTCAATGCCTGACGGGCGATGTCTTCCACAGCCGGCGCTGCGACTGCCGGTCCCAACTCGAACTTTCCCTCACTTTGATCGCCGCCGAAAAGCGGGGTTTGCTGATTTACGAGCACAAGGAAGGCAGAGGGATCGGGCTGCTGAACAAGATTTGCGCCTACCAATTGCAGGACGAGGGTTCCGATACGGTGGAGGCCAACGAAAAACTGGGCTTTGAGGCCGACCTGCGGGACTTCACCTTGCCGGCTGAGATACTCAGGCACTTCGGGGTGACACGGGTGCGCCTGCTCTCCAACAACCCGCTCAAGATCGAAGCCCTGGAACGAACCGGTATTCAGGTGATCGAACGGGTGCCCTGCCAGATTCCCCACGCCGCCAGCGCGGAAGAATACCTGCGCACGAAGAAGAACAAGTTAGGGCACCTGCTCGAAGGGCTATAGCAGTCTGCTGCTGAATCAGCCTTCCGGTGGGTCCGGGGCACACAAGCCGAAGCTTATGCTGCATGCCGAACCAACGGCTTGCGCGCCCAGGTAGAGCGAGCTTCAGCTTGCTCAACGCCTTCTTCCGCAGCACACGCCGAAGCTTATGCTATATGGCAAACCAACGGCTTGCGCGCCCAGGTAGAGCGAGCTTCAGCTTGCTCAACGCCTTACTCAGCCGCCTCTAATTCCTCCACTCGAATCCCTCGCCCGGAGCCAGCGCATCAGCAACGAGTTCCATTCCTGGCTAGACTGGAGGAAGTTGTTTCGTTCGCCCGCTCCGCAAGCCGCGCTTCGCCGCGCCTCCGTGAGGGCGAAGCGATTATCGTCGGGGAGCCGACTCGAGAACAGCAGCTTGGATCCGGGTCACTGGCGGTTCGCGGGCCTCGTTTGAGGCTGGGCCGCGGATTCCCCATGCTGTGGCGGACCGAAACGGCTGGTGAAAGGAAATTACCGTGATTCAGTTCGAACTGGAAACCGATCGATCCCTTCTGGAGAACGCCTTCTCGTTCGCACAGGCGCAAGTCCGCCGCCTCGTGGACAAGCACCCCGACTTCTACCCGATGTACACGCAGAAGGGGCGCTGGAAACACGAAGGCCCCGCGTGGACGCACTGGTGCGACGGATTCCTGCCCGGCATGATGTGGGTGTTCCACAAACACGCCGCCAACGCCTCGGACGCGGATTACTGGCTTCAGCAGGCTATCCGCTACACCAAGCCACTGGAGCCCCGCAAGCACGACCGGGAGGTCCACGATCTCGGCTTCATTTTCCTTTCGACTTACTATCGTTGGTACCGGCTCACGCGCGACCCTGCGCTGAACGACGTGCTGGTGGAGGCGGGACGGACGCTCGCGATGCGCTTCAAGGAGAAGGGCCAGTACCTGCGCTCGTTCGTCGCGGAGAACTCTCTGTTCATCGACATCATGATGAACGTCGGGATTATCTTCTACGCGGCTCGTGAGACCGGTGACCGGCGGCTCCGTGAGATCGCCCTGCGTCACACCTACACCACGCGGCGCTGCCTGGTGCGCGGCGACGGCTCCACTTCGCACGAAGGACTCTTCGACCTGGAGACCGGCGAGTTTCAGAAACAGACCACCCACCAAGGTTACCGGGGAGATTCCTGCTGGTCCCGCGGGCTCGCCTGGGCATTGTACGGCTTCAGCACGTGCTACGAGTACAGCCACGACCCGCGCTTTCTGGAGACGGCCCAGGCTTGCGCGGACTATTACATTACCCACACACCCACGGACGGCGTGCCGCCATGGGACTACAACGCTCCGGGGGACAGCCGGAAACAGGTGGACACCTCTGCCGCTGCCATCGCCGCGGCTGGACTGCTCAGGCTTTGCCGGCTGATTTCGGACGCAGTAAAAGGGCACTTCTATTGGGCCACGGCCGTCCGTATCCTCCAGACTCTGAGCCAGAAATACCTGGCGCAGGGCGACCCGGAATGGGAAGGCATTCTCAAGGGCGGCGTCTACCACATCCACAAGAACCTGGGCGTGAACGAATCGGTGATGTGGGGCGAGCACTTCTTCGTGGAAGCGCTCGACGACGCTCTCCGGCGGCTTTAGGAGGCGGCTGAAGAAGCCGTTGGGCAACCTGAAGCGTCGCCCCTGCGTGGGCACGCAGGCCTTTGGCTTGCGGTGTAGCCTGAGCTTCGGCTTGGTGCGCCCCGGACACACCGGTAGGCTTCTTCGGCAGCGTGCTAATCAGCCGCTGCAGTTTCGGCTTTGACTTGCCATCCCCGCAGTGCGCCGGGGATGGCCACGCCGGCCAGCGCGTACAGCAATGCGCCCAGGAGCAGGGTTTCGCGCAGTCCCAGGAAAATACCTGCGCAGAGAGCCAGCGTGGAACCAAGCACGCTGGCAGCCGCATTCAATGACCAGGCCCACCGCACCGCGGTGCGGCTGCGGGCCTCCAACCGGAGCAACCCCGCAGGGAAGGGAATGCCCAGCAGGAAACCTACGGGCGCGAGCATCAACGCCGTCAGCAGCGCTTTCGCCCCGAGCGGCCAACCCGCTGCCACGCCCGTCATCGGCGGAAGGGAATAGGCCAGCAGCGCCACCATCAGGCCGACCACGGCCAGCGTGCCCGCCAGGCGGCGGTCAGAATCCCTGACGACACGGCGGCTGAAGTAGCTGCCAATCCCGCTCGAAACCAGCATGGAGAAGATAACCAGCGTCAATGCGTACGTGGGATGCCCCAGGAATCCCACCAGGCGTTGTATCAACGCAATCTGAATGACGATGTAGCCTGCGCCTACAAAAGCGAAGAAAGCGAGGAAGCGCAAGCCGCTGCGGTCACGAGGCAGGCGGCTGCCCGCCAACAGCGGCGGCAGCACCAGGATAATGGCCGTCGCGGCAAGGCTGACCCCCACCAACCGGACGATCAAGGGAATAGCCCCGTTGGCCGTCCTTCCGGTGCCCTCTCCGGCGCCCGGCATCACGTAATGCCGCCAGTCAGCCAGTTTGGCATCGAAGAAGAAGAAGGGCCGGTTGTCGTCCGCCGGGGTGAGGTCGTAAGGATACTGCTGCTCGAGAGACCGCGAGGAGGTGGAGCGCAACAGGAGTGAAAACGGCTCGAGTTCCGCCTTCACGGGCAGGTAAAGGGTCTCTGCCCAGCCTTCTGCAAGGTAGCCTGCGGCACGCTCAATGTCGCCCGCCTGAAGCGGTTCCAGAAAAATGAGCACCGTATCTCTCTCGCCGTTCGGGGCGGCGCCAGCCGGGCTCGCCTCACGCAGCGCCAGGATGTGCCGCCACGGTTCAGTCTTGCCAGCGCGCCTGAGCGCTTCGGCCCCTATGGCGGCCAGCCTGATGGACTCCCGGGGAGGGTCCGACCCCCAGCGCGTGAAAGAGAGTAAACCGCCCGGCTCCAGATGTTCCAGGTAGTCCTCAAATGCCTCGACGGTGAACAAAGTGTTTTCCGTAAGGGCGAAGGCGCCCGCCGAGGAAGCGGCGTAAGTATCCGACAATGAGGCTTGAATCACCTGGTACTTCTCGCGGCGGGAACGTATGTAGCTACGGCCCTCCTCAACGGCGATGCGCACCTCCGGACGAAGATAGAGGTTGCCGCTCAGTGAGGCAAAGCGCTTCCGCATGATCGTATTGGCGATGATGGGATTAATCTCCACGCCGGTAACGTCACGGCTGCCGGAGGCCAGTGCCCGAGCTATGTCCCAACCGCCACCTGGCCCGATGATGAGCGTCTTGGCCGACGGCCGCATCAAGTAGGCGAAACCGGCCCCCTGCGAGAGCAAGCGGCGCTTTTCACTGTCACTGAGTTTGCCGCGTTCAAGCCGCACGATATCCATCGAGGCATCGGCGTCTACATAGATGCGGACGCTCTTCTCATCCGGTGAAGGAGCCAGAGCCACGCGGGAGAAGCTGTTCCACTTGACGAATTGCTCTCCGGTCAAGGCTCGGCCCTTGGCGTGACGGACCTCGATCACCCCTCGTTTGACATTGAACACGAGCAGCGCTACCAGGGCGAGCGCCAGAGCGACGGCGCCGATGCGCCCGACAGCTTTGCCGGCGAGGTTGTACCAAATGGCCGCGCTGGCGGCGAAGAAAGCCGCCGAGGCAATGACAGTTCCCGGTCCGCCCACATAATTCAGCAGCGGAATCAGCAGCAGGCAACCGCCTGCGGCGCCGAGCAAATCATAGAAATAGACACGCTCCACGCGGCGGATGGTCTCGGCGATGGCTAGGGAGATAACAGCGCCGGCCAGGAAGAAGGGCACCGCGCTGGTCACGTAAATCAGGGCCAGTGTAAGCCCGTCGGGAGGGCCTTCCCGGCTGAGCAGGTAGCCCAGCGTAAGAATGACCGCAAACCCGTTGGTGCATGCCAGAGTGCCCAGCTTCGCAAAAATGTTGCCCCTCTGCGCCGCCACCACATAGCTGAAGAGCCCGCCGGCGCCCAGCCCGAACAGCGCAATGGAAATGGCCAGGAACGCGAAGTGGTAGTAGAACACCACCGAGAAGATCCGCGTGAGGGACAACTCGAGCAGGAGTGTGGCGAGAGTTGTCAAAGCGACCGCAAGGTAGACTTGCGGCCAGTTAAGAGCGGGGGGGCCTCCCGAGGAAAAAGTACGAGACAAATCCCATGTTAGAATACGACCGCTCAACCTGTCTCTGAGAAGTGAGCTTCTCGCTTCGGGTGCGGCCCAAGCGGATCTCAGGCGAACCGCCGGCGCTCGCGCGCCGCAGCCCATGGCCCTGTGGCTCCAGAAAGGGCGCTCCCGCGTGACTGCGGATCAACTGTGCGAGGCCAGAAGAAACAACGCCCGGGACGGCTCTCAGTCCGTCCCGGGAGGGGTCGCCATCCTGGAAGGGTGGCTATTGATGCAGTTGCATGGATCTAGTAATCCATGTCGTGGCCGTGCGGGCCGCCGGGACCGCCGGCCGGGGC
>JBBIND010000101.1:0-8604 GCA_037444075.1 Acidobacteriota bacterium
GGGGATTCATGATGACAATCCGCTCCATCAGGTTGCGCAACTCCCGCACGTTGCCTGGCCAGGGATGCGCGCTCAACGCCCGGTAGGCTTCGGGCGTCAGTTCTTTCGACTTCCGTCCATAGGCCGAAGTGAATTCCTTAAGGAAGTGGTCCGCCAGCAGCGGAATGTCTTCTATCCGCTCCCGCAGAGGCGGCACATAAAAGGGGATGACGTTGAGCCGGTAGAAAAGGTCTTCCCGGAAGTTGCCCCGTTCAATTTCCTCTTCCAGGTTTTTGTTGGTGGAGGCAATCACCCGGGCATCCACCTGCAGGGAGCCGGACGCTCCAACAGGCTCGAAGCGCTGCTCATCCAGCGCGCGCAAAACTTTGGCCTGCGTCTTCAGGCTCATATCGCCCACTTCATCCAGGAACAGCGTCCCTCCGTCGGCTTTCTGGAGTTTGCCGATCTTGTCTTCGGTGGCGCCGATGAAGCTGCCCTGGCGATGCCCAAACAGTTCGCTTTCGATCAGGTCCTCCGGGATGGCGGCGCAGTTCACCTCCACGAAAGGCTCCTGGGCGCGCTGGCTTTGAGAATGAATGGCGCGCGCCACCAACTCCTTGCCGGTCCCGCTTTCGCCGAAAATCAGCACGCGGCCGTTGGTTTGAGCCATCAAACCCAGCTGTTGCCTCAGCGCCCGCATGGGGACGCTCTCACCGATGATCGTGTTCCAGGCGTGGTCTTCCTCGCGGCGCCTCTCGAGTTCCAATTCCAGCTTCCGTTGCTGGAGGGCGTTCTTGCTGACAACCGCGACCTTTTCAATCGTGAGTGGCTTCTCCAGGAAGTCGAAAGCCCCCAACTTGGTGGCGCGCACAGCTGTCTCAATACTGCCGTGCCCGGAAATCATGATGACGGCGGGCCGGTCCGGCGCGGGGATTTCCTGGATCTGCGCCAGCGTTTCCAGGCCGTCGATGCCGGGCAGCCAGATGTCCAGCAGCACCAGGTCGTAGCTGCGTCCGTGCAGCAATTCCAGGCAAGCCTCGCCGGTCTCGACGGCCTCGGTCTGGAAGCCCTCGTCCTCCAGCACGCCGCACAGCGATTGCCGGATCAGCGGTTCGTCATCGGTCACCAACACGCGGGGACGTTTCACGCCGTCTGATACCCTTTCTTCCCAGCCACTTGGGCCGTCAAGGCGGGGATTTCCACGATGAAGCGCGCTCCCACGGGGAGATTATCCTCAACGCGGATGCTGGCCCCGTGTTCGGCAAGGATGTGGCTGACGATGGCCAGGCCCAGACCCGTGCCGCGCCCCTTGGTGGAAAAGTAAGGCAAAAAAAGCTTTTCCCGAAGTTCGGGCGTAACCCCGCAGCCGGTGTCCGCGACGACCATCTCCACAGTGTCCGCTCCGGCGGCATGAGTGCTCACGAAGATGCGCCGTATGAGCGCTCCCGCCATGGCTTCGGCGGCGTTGTCCACCAGGTTGACGACGACGCGCTTGAACTGTTCACGATCGACATTGACCGGAGGCAGGTCAGCGGCAAGCTCCTTACGCAATTCCACGCCATCCAACCGGCCGGCGAAGACCGACAGCGCCTCCTCCACCACCTCGTTCAAGTCAGCCGGAACAGGCCGCGCCGACGGGAAGCGGGCAAACTGCGAGAATTCGTCGACCAGGGTCTTGACGGACTGCACTTCGTTGGCGATGGTCTGGGAGCACTCGCGCAGTATAGCCACGACCTCCCTGGGGACAGGGTGTCCGGATTTCACGGCCTTGTCCAATTGACGCGAAATCCGGTCGGCGCTCAGGCTGATGGGTGTCAGGGGATTCTTCATTTCGTGCGCGATGCGCCGCGCCACTTCGTGCCAGGCGCTCGCTTTCTGCGCCCGGAGCAGTTCGCTGGTGTCTTCAATGACGATCACCAGCCCGGCGGTGACCCGCTCGTCCAGGGCGGAAGCCGTCACTGACAAGTTCAAGCGCTGCTTCCGGGTTTCGTAGTCAAGCTGAATGGAGGCCACGCCCGTGCGGCGGGCTCGATTCATGAGGTAGCGGATCTCGTTGCCCTGTTCGGCGGGGAACAGGTCCTCAACTTTCTTGGCTCGCTCCACCTGCTCCGGCGAGAAGATCGTCGACAAGGCCCGGTTGACCGTCTGGATTTCACCTTCCGAACTCACCGAGACCACCCCCGTAGGGATGCTCTCAAGAATGGCTTCCGTAAAACGGCGGCGTCGTTCGAGTTCCCGGCTGTTGGACTCCAACTCTTGAGTCATCTCATTGAAGGCGCGCACGAGCAAGCCGAGTTCATCGATAGCCTTCGTGCGAATCCGGTGAGCCAACCGCCCCCGCCGCACGGAATCGGCTGCTTGGAGCAGGGCGGCGATGGGCCCACTGATCTGGCGCGCCAGAAACAGGGCGCTCCAGGTGGCCACGAAGAGGATAAACAGCGTAATCAGGGCGAGCAAAAGCAGATAGGTGGCCCGGGCGCTCTTGCGGTTCACCGTCAGCCGGTCGTATTCGCGTATGTTCCGGTCAATTTCCTCCTGCGTCCGGCTCAGGTCGGCCGGCAGGCGCGTTCGAACCACGAGCGTGGCCTGCGTTTGGGCATCGGCGGCCACCCGCAACCGGGACTCGAACTCCTTGCCTGGTGCGCTGTCCGGCGGCACATTACAGACCGGCAGCCGTTCGCCGCCGGTACGCTCCAGCCAGGCGGAGGCAATCTCCTTTTGCCGGCAGAGAGCGTCAAGAATACCCGGCAGCGGCTCGCCTCTCCCGAGGTAGGAGAGGATCTCAGGGCGCGTCCCCAGCCAGGCGGCCTGCGCTTCGGTGCGCCGCGCCACCTCCTGGTCAATCAGGGTGCTGACTTCAACCAGGTTCAGGCGGATGGACTGGGCGGGCCGGCTGAACCACTTCTCCAGGTTGCGGTTGAGCACGGAGACGCTAAACAGGACCAGAAAGATCACCGGCAGGATGCTCAGTGCCAGAGCCCCTATGACCAGCTTGGCCTTGATGCCTGTGCCTTCGCGGTTGCTCTGGCGTTCAATGTAGAGGCGCACGCCGGTGCGGAAGAGCATGAAGCCCAGCGTCACCATCAGCAGGAAGATAACTGTGGAAACGGCCCAGAACAGGTAGGTCTCTCCCACGCTGGCCGGAACGAAATCGCCGAAGGTGAAAGACCCCTGCCAGACGACCAAGGCCACCAGCACGGACAGTAGGGCCACTCCGGCCCCATAGACGACTTTGCCTCTCATGCTTGCCCGGTTTTCTTCTACTCGATTATACCGACGGCAAACGCTCAGGCCATCGCGGGGATCGTCATCGGCCACCGCCGAGGCGGAGGGAAGTTACAGGGTGAGCCCTTGAGAGCCCTGGGTTCGGAATTCGTACTGCTGAATGGCGACGGCTGCGTGCTGGCCTTCCGCGCGCACCACTCGGCCGCGGGCGACAAGTTTCAGCGAACAGGTTTCGCTCAATTGGGCTGGCCAACTGATGGCCAGTTCCACGCGCTTTCCGGGGGCGAGTTCATCTTCGGTACGAAACAGCACTCCGCTGCTGCTGATGTTCACAGTCGTCCCTGAGCCGGTTTGGGGGATGCCACGTTTGGCATAGACGCGGAAACGCAGATCGCGTTCTATGGGGAATCTCTGCGATGTCCGGCGATCCGCTGCTGGCATTTCTGTAGTAGAAAACTCGTTAAACATGTTCGCCCCGCTGGATTCTCATTATCCTCTCTTGAGGTACACTTTGCCAGCTTAATTGCCGGAGCGCAATAGGACTGTGGTCCGGTTTGAGACTCCCCCGGGGTACTGGAGCGAACGAGTGGCATGGCTGCAGGGCAGAAGCCTGATTCAGGACGGATCTCTAACGGGTTGCGCGCCAACAGGAAAAGCGCCGGGCGCCGGACGCGCATCCGGCGGATTTGGAGCAGCGGCAAGGAGTCAGAGTTCCCGCCGAACGGAACGGGACGCCGGTGTCAGGCCTTGCCACGGCCTTTGCGGATCTGGTCCAGTTTGTCGGCGATGCGGCGTTCCGTGCCTCGATCGGTCGGCACATAAAACCGCCGTCCTTTCAACCCTTCCGGCAGGCACTCCATATCCGTCAACGCTTGACCGAACTGGTGGGCGTGGCGGTATCCCTGGCCGTAGCCCCACTGCTTCATGGCGGCAGTGGGCGCATTGCGCAGTTGCATGGGCACGGCTTCCGCCACGCCTGTCCGGACTTCCTCCAACGCTTTGTTGAGCGCCTGATAGGCGGCATCCGACTTGGGCGCGACCGAGAGGTAGATGGCCGCCTGGGCCAGCGCTTGATCTCCTTCGGGAATGCCCAGAAAGTGCACCGCCTGCATCGCCGCAACTGCCTGTTCGAGCGCGTGCGGCTCCGCCAAGCCTATGTCTTCAATGGCCATACGCACCAGGCGGCGGGCGATGTAGAGCCGGTCCTCGCCCGCTTCGAGCATCCGTGCAAGCCAGTAGAGGGCGGCATCAGGGTCACTGGACCGTACTGATTTGTGCAGCGCTGAGATCAGGTTGTAGTGTTCCTCGCCGGATTTGTCGTACAACAGGAACTTCCGCTGCAAGGTATCTTCAACCGCGGACTGCGTCAATTCCCCCGCCGGGCTGGCGGCAGCCGCCAACTCCAGGATGTTGTAAGCGGCGCGTGCGTCGCCGTCTACGTAGAGCGCGATCTGCTGAAGCACTTCCGGCGCTGCGGCCAAACCCAGCTGGCCAAGCCCACGGTCGTTGTCATGCAAGGCGCGTTCCAGCAGGCCCACGATCTCCTCGACAGTGAGGGGCCGCAACGGATACACCTTGGCGCGGGAGAGGAGCGCTGAAATGACTTCAAACGAGGGGTTTTCCGTGGTGGCGCCGATGAGCACCACGTCGCCGCGTTCGACGTATGGAAGAAACGCATCCTGTTGGGCCTTGTTGAACCGGTGGATTTCGTCCACGAACAGCACGGTACGCCGGCCCAACCCGCGGTTGCGCTCGGCCTCGGCCATGACTGTTTTGATTTCCTTGATGCCGCTCAGCACAGCGCTGAAGGGCACAAAATCAGCTCGCGTCAGCCCCGCGATGATCCTCGCCAGCGTCGTCTTGCCCACGCCCGGAGGACCCCAGAAAATGAGTGAACTCAGCCTGTCGGCGTCGATCTGCGCCCGCAAGGGCTTGCCGCGCCCGATGATATGGTCCTGGCCGGCGAACTCATCCAGATTCCGAGGGCGCATGCGGTCCGCCAGCGGACGCTCCGGGCTGTTGGGCTCCGGCTCGAACAGTGTGTCGAACAAACTCACCGCTTCAGCATCCTTTGACGCCCGGCCTCGTACAGGATAATCGCGGCCGCCACCGCCACATTCAGGCTTTCAATCCCCGTCGTGGGAATCCGCAAATCATAGGCGGATGACCGCAGACGCGCGCTGATGCCCTGCCCTTCGTTGCCTACAACGAGGGCAAACCGACGGCTCAAATCCACGTCCTTCAGCGTCTTGTTCCCGCGCGGCATGGCGGCGTAGACGTCCATTCGTCTTTGCTCGATGGCAGCTTGAGCCAGCCTGACGTCGAGACCGTGAACAAAGGGTACCCGGAACAAAGATCCCGCCGAAGCTCGCAACGTCTTGGCGTTGTAAGGACTTGCAGTTCCTTTCAGGAACATCAGGCCGGTCGCGCCAAAAGCCTCCGCCGCCCGGGCTATGGCGCCGGCGTTGCCGGGGTCCTGCACGCCATCCAGGACTACCACCATGGAGCAGCCGCGGAACAACTGATCCAGGTTCCACACGGGCGGGGCCACCAGCGCTATCACCCCCTGGCTGGATTCGGTGGAAGATACCTGAGCGAACAGCTCGTCGGCCACCACGAAGACGCGCATGCCGCGCAGCCCGCCCACATGACTCGCCACGGTCGAGCGAACCGAAGCCGCGGACAGAACACACTTGACCCGCCGTTCGCTGCGGAGCGCTTCTTCGAGCAGGTGGAAACTCTCAGCCACGCAGTAGCCATCCGGGGTGAGTTCACCCCGCACAAGGGCCCGCCTGATTTCTCGCAGCAGGGGGTTGCGAGGGCTGGTCAGCACGTCGGCGCGGTTCATCGGACTGTGTGGAAAGCTGCTAGAATCATACCGCAACATGCTCAGGATCCTGGCATATGCAGCGGTCCTGCTGGCGCTGGTCACGCTGGGCCAATTCGGCTGGGTTACTTATGCGGTCAGCCGGCAGTCGGCTATGGATGAGGCTCGGCCCGCCGACGTCATCATCGTATTGGGCGCCGCTGAATACCGTGGCCGGCCCTCCCCCATCCTCAAGGCAAGACTGGATCATGGCCTGGGCTTGTACCGGCGAGGTCTGGCCCCGCTTATCCTCACGACAGGCGGAGCGGGCGGCGATCCCCTGTTCACAGAAGGCGAGGTTGGGCGAGCCTACCTGATTCGCCAGGGAGTGCCTTCGGAAGCCATCATCATCGAAAGGGAAGGCGAGAGCACGGCTTACAGCACGGCTGCGGCGGGAGAAATCCTGGCGCGTATGGGCTTGGCTTCCTGCATCGTGGTCAGCGACGGCTACCACCTGTTCAGAGCCAAGCGGTTACTGGAGTCCAAGGGGCTCAGGGTCTACGCCTCACCGCGCCCGTCAAAGGCAAGCCTGGATTGGGCGCATTGGAAACGTTGCGCCCGCCAGGCGGCGGGATACATGCTTTGGTCAATAGGAATCCGAATCTGAGCGAACCAGGCACGTATTAGAGCCGCAGGAGTTTCCTCAGGCGCTTGGTCTGCACACGACTGACAGGGATCTCGGTCTGCTTCCTGTCATCCATCCGCAGCATGTAGCTTGACTTGAACCACGGGATGACTTCCTTGATGCGGTTGATGTTGACCAGATAGGAACGGTGGACGCGCCAGAAATCCTCCGTGTCCAGATTGCTCTGAAGTTCCTCGAGGGTGCGGTAGTTGGATTGCCCCTCCCATTGGGCGGTGACGATGGTGATCAAGCCTTCCTCAATGGTGGCGTAAATCAGGTCCGTGGAATCGACGATGAAATTGCGGTTTTGGTGCTTGATCAGCAGCTTTGTGCGCGCGGCAGCCCTGGCGATCGGCGCGGCCGGCTCCTCGGCCTGCTTGTGCTTCTCGCCGATGGCGCGGCGCGCCCGCTCCACGGATACCGCCAGCCTGTCTCCATCCACGGGTTTCAGCACGTAATCCATGGCTTCCAGCCGGAAAGCCTCTACGGCGTACTGATCGTAGGCGGTGGCCAGGACGAAATAGGGCAGGGATACGTCCATCCCTCTCAAGGCGTGGATGACGCCCAATCCATCCAATCCCGGCATCTGGACGTCCAGAAACACCAGGTCAGGCTCCAGTTGCTTGATTTTTTCAATAGCTTCCAGGCCGTTCCGGGCTACTCCGACTATGTCGATGTCGGACTGCTCTTTCAAGAGAAAGGCCAGTTCTTCGCAGGCCAGCCTTTCATCATCGACCAGCAGGGTTCGTATCGCGCTCATCCCAGGTCCCAGTTAAGTGCTAGTATAACATTTGATATCCAGCGCTTCCGCTTCACCCTGAGTGGAGTGCGCATGCAGGGTGTGCTTTGGCTTCAAGAAACAACATAAGCATTGCCGAGCCACAGGGCAAGCTAGGCGTCCTCATTCCGGGGATGGGGGCTGTCGGCACCACTTTCATTGCTGGCGTGGAAGCTGTCAGGCGCCGTCTTGGCCTGCCGATTGGCTCGCTTACGCAGATGGCCACTATCCGGCTGGGCAAGCGGACGGAGGGCCGCACCCCTCTGATCAAGGACTTTGTACCCCTGGCTGCTCCCGAGGATCTGGTCTTCGCCGGGTGGGACATCTATGAAGACAATGCCTACGAGGCAGCGGTAAAGGCCGGGGTTCTGGAGCTTTCGCTGCTCGACCAACTGAAAGAGCCGCTGTCGGCTTTGCGCCCCATGAAGGCAGTCTTCGACACGGAGTATGTGCGGCGCATCAACGGTCCCAACGTGAAAACGCCGGGTTCGAAGATGGACAAGGCGGAGGCGCTGGTCGAAGATATCAGGGATTTCATCAAAACCAGCGGAGCCAGCCGTTGCGTGATGATCTGGTGCGGCTCGACGGAAGTCTTTCAGGCGCCCGGAACCGTGCACCAAAGCCTCAGCGCCTTTGAGGATGGTTTGCGCAGGGACGATCCTGCAATCGCTCCCAGCCAGATCTACGCCTACGCTGCGCTAAAGGCGGGCGTCCCATACGCCAATGGCGCGCCGAACCTGAGCGCGGACATACCCGCCCTGATTGATTTGGCCAGAGACAGGCAGATTCCCATCTGTGGCAAGGATTTAAAGACCGGCCAAACCTTCATGAAGACGATCCTCGCTCCGGGTCTCAAAACCCGGATGCTGGGCGTGACCGGCTGGTATTCGACCAACATCCTCGGCAATCGCGACGGGGAAGTGCTGGACGACCCTGGTTCTTTCAAAACCAAGGAAGAAACCAAGCTCTCCGTGCTGGAGCACATCCTGCAGCCAGAGCTTTACCCGCAGCTGTACAAAGACCTGTACCACCTGGTGCGGATCAACTACTATCCTCCGCGCGGAGATGCCAAGGAGGGCTGGGACAACATCGACATTTTCGGATGGCTGGGCTATCCGATGCAGATCAAGA
>JBBIND010000102.1:0-8388 GCA_037444075.1 Acidobacteriota bacterium
GCTGCTCATCCTCGTCGCGCCGTTGGCGGTGATAACCCTTCCGGAGGCAGCGCTGGAGCGCTACCGCGCCACCTTCAAGTCCGCCTCCACCGCCGTCACGATGGGGGAATTATCCGCTATCGAATCGCAGGAAGGCCGGGCCCTCGTTTTTTGGGAAAGCGTGAAATTCACACTCGAGAATCCGCTCTTTGGCGTCGGGCCGGGCGTGTTTACCGCGGCGGCGGCTGAGGATGCCATGCGGCGCGGCGAACGCCCCCGATGGAAGGCGTCCCACAACACCTACACCCAGGTGTCCAGCGAAATGGGAGTGCCAGGCTTTCTTTTCTACGCAGGTATGCTGATCTCTACCGTGCTGGGAGCCTTGCGCGTGTTCCGGGCCGGCGGCCGAGTGGCACGGCTGGCGAAGCTGCGCCCTTTCAGCCTGTGCCTGTTGCTGAGCCTGTTGGCTTTCTGCGTGAACGCGACTTTCTCGAGTAGTGCTTACCTGCCGTACTTGCCTTACCTGGCGGCGGCGGTGGTAATCCTGCTAGGCGTCGCCACCGTCCGCGAACAACAGCCGGTGGAACCTCAACCCTTGGCGCCCACCCCGCAACCGGCCAAGGAGCCGGCGTTGCCAGCCGGCTCAACTTCGTGGAGCGAGGCGCGGCGGCGGGTCTGGCAGCGTCCGCTGGCCGGGCGCCGCCCCCGTCAGTCCCAATCGCACAACGATTCCACGTAAGCGGCCGACCCATCCCGCAGCCAGCCATCCAGTTGGGAAGGCTCTTTAAGCTGCGCTCCACGCACGCGCGGCACCACCACGAAGCCGCACCCCAGGCCGGGCAGCGCTGTCATGTCTCCCCAGAGCTTCTCAAACTGCGCTACCGGGAAGATGTCCTCCTGCCCCTTCCCCCAACGTTTCTTGACGTCCTTCAGGGTGATGTAGGTGGGCATGCGCGCGGCCAGTTGGCGCACGGCTTCCGCCACCATCCGGGTGTCGCCGAGCTGCTGGCGCGTCAGGCCGAAAGCACCCAGCAACTGGTCCACGTCCACCCACATGGTGTTCGAGTTGTAGTAGGAGAGGTCAAACTCGACCTCCTCGTGAGGCAAAGCCAGGCCTTCCACCAGCCGCACGTGTCCATCCACGCGCGCCAGGCCGCCGCCGCGGTCCTCCAGGCAGCGCGGGATGACTTCCACGGTCAGCGCCGCTCCCCGCTCGATATGCAGGCCCAACAGCGCCGCGGACACGTCCGCGCCAAGCGTGTCAATGTTGTGAACCATCAGATGCTTCAGCCCGGGACGCTCCGCCAGCAGGGCTGCCAGCACGCCGTTCCGCAGCAGGTTGGGCACTTCATACCAATGCCCTACCGGGTGCAGGCACTGTAAGGGCAGATTGTCCGTATAGTCGCTGGCCTCGCCGGCGCGCCTCGCCCAGGCGATCAACGCCCCCCGCAGGCTGTCACGGACTTTCTGCGCCTGCTCATCCAGCAACTGTTGCGGCATCTCCTCCCAGGCGAATTGCAGGTCACGCACCATGGGGATGAGCCGCAACCCCACGCTCCGCCCCGGCGACAGGTGCAGCGGACCCTGGTAACCGTAGCGTTCGCACCGGTCCAGGTGCGCCTCAATGGCCGGCTGCGTGAGGTAACTGGTGGTCACCACGTGCGGCAGCCAGCAGCCGCTCTGCCGGCTCACGCGGCGGCTCTTGGCTAGATGCACTTCGATGAAATCGCGGTGCCGCCCGCCCAGCCGGGCAAACGGGTTCAGCGCTTTCACCACGCCGGCGCCGCGCGTCCAGCGGCTGCCCACGCCGCCCGCCAGCGACACCACGGCCACCGCGCCGGATTCCAGCGCTTCCCTGCCCCGCCGGGTCCAGCTCTCCGGCAGTTCGCCGGTGGCGTCCACCACGTCCCGCTGCGCAACGTCCTCAATGCGCGTGCTGGCGGCCAGCCGGTTCTGCGCCAAGCCGATGAGCCCGGAGCGCAACTCGGACCGGATGGCTTCATGCTGCACGGGGTCAAACCCGTGGGCCGCGAGCACCTCGCGAAGCTGCTGGGACGGTTCCCCGTCCTGCTTCTCGCCGCGCGGCAGCAGGCGCTCAAACAGTTGCCCGATCAGCCCGCTGAATTCCGGATTATCCCGGCAGGCGGCAGCAAACCCGTCCAACTCGCCGCGCCGCGTCCGCGATAGCTGCCGCGGATCGGTCCGCAGCATGGCCGGCACGCTGAGAACGTAATAACCCGGCGGCATCAACGCCTCGGACCCCGTGTTCAGTTCCGCCCAGCTGCCCCGGCGGTTGACCCCGAACTCATACACCACCGGATCCATGGCGAACGGCACGGCCTTCTCCAGGCGCCGCTTGGTTTCGCCCATGATGGTTTGCAGGCGCTCCTGCGCCGAAGACTTACGCACGGGATCGAAGACAAATCCCATGCCCCCCCCGGCCATCCCGCCCAGCATCCAGAATCCCCAGAAATCCTCCCCGTACTCGCGGCTGACCTGCTCCACCAGGCTGTGCGTGTAGAGGTTCCCGGCCCAGGGGATGATGGTCTGCACCGGGCCGAAGAAATTCCTCTGCGTGGCCCCGCCCACCGCGCGCACGTCACCCGCCTTCAGGTGGCCCAGGATTTCATCCAGCAAAGCGATGGCCTGCCGGCGCCCCTCCCACTCCGCTTCGCAGCGCAGCAGGTATTTCTCGGTCACCATTTCGAGGATCGGCCCCACGTCCTGCGCCATGCCGCCATGCACCAGCACCAGGCTTTCCTGGAGGCGTTCGAGCACGCCGTCGGCCAACTCCCCGGAACCCAGCAGCCGGTGACGCGGCAGCAAGCACCCGCGGCTGATGCCGTACTCCGGATCTCCCTCCGCCGCCCGTACTCCCTGGATGAGCTTGATGCCCGGCCACAGCCCCCCGGAATCCTGCCAGCCTCCGCCTGAGCCGCCCAGCCACTCGCCGAGAATGGCCCGCGCCGCAATCAGGCGGCGGTCGTCTTCCTCCAACTCCCCCGTCAGAGCGCGCACCTGCCGGGTGGCCCGCATGCAAACCGCGATCAAACACGCCAGCAGGCTCGTGCTCACCGCCAGCCGGGAACCTTTGGGGATCCCGTTCACCCGGCTGACAATTTCAATCCCGTGCCCCGCACGGCCCGTAAGCCGCGCCAACAGCGCTTCCAGCCGTTGACCGGACCCTTCCAGCGCCGGAGGCATCAGGCCGGAGGCGATCACCGCCGCCTTCAGCAAGCCCAGGTAATCCTTGGCGAAATCGAACACCTCATCGAGCGAGGTGATCTCCGCCGAGGCTTCCAGGTCCACGCTCGCCAGCCGCAACACCGGCTCATCGATCACGCGCAGAAAGGCCTCCACCGGCGGCTTCGGCGACGGTGCGCTCCCGGCGGAACGCACGCTCAGATCGATGGAGACATTCACCACCCGGGCCCCTTCCGGGAAGTCCATCCCCAGGAAGAAGATATCGCTCCAGCCGCTGTGGCTGAGGTCCATGCGCACCGGGGTGGCCTCGTGCAGAATCGGGAAAGCTCCATCGGCGCCGCCGCAGCGCTCCAACAACTCGGGGCGCAATCGCAACGGGTAATCGTCCGGATGCCCCACCCGGAACATCCATTGGTTGCCGCGCACGGAGCGGACGCTCCGCCTTACCTGATCGGCCAGCGTCTGAAACCCCAGCCGCTGGTAGGCCATCGCCAGAGCGCTCGACAGGGACCCATCCAGACCGCGGGCCCGCTGCTCGGCCAGCAGCAGTTCGACGGCTTCCTCAAAACGGCGCCACAGGAGGTGCTCGTAACTTGCAAACGGCATGCGGCCGCTCCACCCCACCCCGGGCTTGAACGGTATGTGGAAACGGTGAATGGCGTAAAGAAAGAACAGCGCCCGCACGCGCTCGTACAGGTTGCCGCTCGCCCGCCGGAACTTCTCCAGGGCTTCGCATTCGCGCTGCAAAGCCTCCGCCGTGGCTGTCCGGCAGAAGGCATCCAGCGACCGGTCACGCAGGCCGGCATCGCCAGCGGTCAGAATGGCCACCAGTTCGCTCAATGCACCCTCCTAGCCGTTCTCGCGGTCCATTTCGCGCGCCACCAGCAGGCGCATTAACTGAGCCAGCACCTGCTGCCGGTCCGCGCCGCTCAGCGCCAGCGCCAGTTGCCCCACCAGCAGCCCGTAGCGCACCCCCAGGTCGTAGCGCCGTCCGGCCTGCTTCATCGCCAGATACTGTTCGCGCTGCGCCAACTCTCCCAGCGCCTCCGACAGCGCCGCCCCCGGACCGCGCGCCTCCAGCAGTTCGCCCAGGATCTCCACCAGCGCCGGCGTAAACACGTGCAGCCCGAAGAAGCACAAATAGTAGCCGCTGCGCAGCCCGGCCACGATCAGGCGCTGTTCCGCCTCGGTGGGGGTCGGTTTTTCGATCACCGTCTCAATGCGGTACAGGTCCTTGTGTTCGCCCTGCGGGCGCCCCGCCACGGCTCCGAAACGGCTCAGAGAACTTTCGTGCGTCGGTTGCACGCCCGAAACCGAGCAGTTTTCGGCCTCGGCCATTTCCACCAGGTGCTCGGCGCAACCCTTGCCCACCCCGCTCACGTAGATGTGGTCCCCCACCAGATGGAGAAAGGGTTCCCGCCCGGTGAAATCCCGCGAACAGTAGAGGGCATGCCCGTAACCCAGCGGCTCAGGCTGAGGCAGAAAATGGACCCGCCCGGCGTGAACTCCCGCCGCCTGCGCATAAGCATCCGCGTCGCGCGGGCTCGCCACCACGCCGATTTCCTCAATCCGGGCGCGGAGAGCCTCCTCGATCAGAATCTGCAGGACGGACTTCTCTTCCCCGTCCCGGTCAATCAGTGTCTGTAGCGGCAAGGCGCGTTGCCGCGCCCCACCCGCCGTGATTACCGCTTTACGCACGCGCATGCGGGTCCCCTCCTCCTTCAATCGTGCCACCCGAACAGCGGCTCCCGCGGGTTGGCGTGGCGTCGCTCGCCGGCCACGCTTCCTTGCGGAACGCCTCGCGTGTTTGGATCACACCATGCCTCTATACCGTTATGCCTGTATAACTGTATGCCTTTATGCCTTCATGGAGGCCCTGCGTCATGCCTCTATGCCTCCACTCACTCACGCGACCGCAGCAACTGCGCGATGGCTTCCTGAAAGGCGTTCTTCAGCGCCACCGGCAAGGCGGCCGCCGTCGGACTGCCCCACCGGCCGCGTGGTTGCACGCCGCTCAGGTCGAGCTGCGTGCGCGCCTCCCAGACGCATAGCACGAGCGCGTGAAACAACTCCGAGGCGCGGATGTCTTTTTCCAGGCTGTAGGCTCGGGCCTGAATCACCAGTTCCTCCACCATCCGCAGCGTTTCCGGCGTCAGGTTGATCTGTTTGCGCGGCACGGTGCCGGAGCGCCACGCCGTGCGTTCCGGCGCGGGCGGTGGCGGTTCCGGCGGCGCCGGCTGCACGGGAGCGGCGGGCTCGGGCGGCTGGGGTGGGGCAGGGGCGGCCATTTCCTCGTCGATGTAGTCACCCGGCTGCACGGGAGCGTCCGGCAGGCTGATGCCGAAACCCTCCGGCAGGCCTCGTTCCTTTTTGGCCATCTCAGTCTCCTTCCGCCGTCACGGCTGTCTGTTCGGCCGGCATTTCACCCAGCCGCGCCAGCACCTCGAGCGCCACCGCCCGGAACTGCGCCGCGGGCTGCTGTCCGGCGGCGTGCTCGAAGATGGTGCGCCCGTAGACGGTCGCCTCGCGGTGTTTGACGCTGCGGTGGATGGCGGTTTTGAAGATCAGCGACTCGCCGAAGGTGCGCGCCAGCATCTTCTGTATGTCGCTGTCGAGCTTGGCGGTGGCGTCGTAGTTGCCTAAGAGCACGCCCAGCAGCCGCAGCTCCGGATTGAAGCGCTTTTGGACCTTCTCGACGGTGCGCATCAGCGTTTCCACTCCCTTCAAGTCGTAGCCGGAAGGGAAAATAGGCATGATGAACCAATCGGCGGCGATCAGGGCGGTGGTCATCAGGAAGCCCAGATCGGGCGGGGTGTCAATAAGCACGAAGTCCCGCGTGGCGCGCAGAGACTCCAGCGAGTGCTTCAAGCGGTTCCGGTGTTCGTTCTTGAAATCGTCGGCGTCGAGTTCGGAGGAATCCTCCGCCGCCAGGCTGGATTGCAGCTGCGCCTCCAGCCGGTGCGGCACCGACATCAACCCGCGATGTCCCGGCACCAGCTTCAGCCGTCCCTCGAAGCGCTCGCCGAAGTCGATTTCCACTTCCTCGGCCGGCTTCTTGGCCAGGTAGATATCGGCTACCGTGAACCGCCCGGCGCGCGCCAGGTCATCGCGGTCGATGCCGAAGCTGTCGGTGGCGTTGCATTGCGGGTCGGCATCCACCAGACAGGTCAGGCGCCCCTCCATCGCCAGCGCCGCCGCCAGGCTCACGGCGCTCGTGGTTTTGCCGCAGCCACCCTTCTGGTTAGCCAGGGTGATGATCGTGCCTCGCTGATTGCCTGCCATGCTCAACGCGCGCCTCCACAGGTCGTGTATGGGAATCGGTGTTGTTTCATGCCTCTACTCCGTCTGACAGTATAGCGGTATGCCTCTATAATGGCAATCTCTCATGAGACTTGCATACTGCTGAGAAATCAGAGCTTATACGGAAGCCCAGGGGGAAGTCTGATTGCATAAATGGCTCTGCGCTTTCTTGGCCTCTATGCCGCTATACCTCTTAAACGGTATACCGTTCTACTGTTATGCCGTTGTACCGCTATGCCTCTATTCTGGCGTGTCCCCTGCGAGCTTCTCAAACCGCCCGTAGTCGTTCTGAATGCCCATCACTAACGCGAGCAACCGCTCGAGCAGTTGTTCGGGATCACGGAAATCGATGAGCAGTTGCCCCGGCGCCAGCCGCACCCCCGCCGGCAGGGAATCAAGCCCCTGCGCGAGCACGCCTGCCGCCGCCGGGATGGCGATGTAGCGCCCTTTCAAATCCGCGTGCCAGCGTTCCACGAGGGCGGACAGCCGCTGCCGCCGCCGTTGTTCGCGCCGCGGCTCCTCGCCGGCCAGGAGTTGTTCGAGCTCCTCGCGCATCCGTTCGCGCCCGATCAGGAACGTACGGCCGGCTTGATAGCCGCCCCAGCGGTGCATGAGCCGGATGCATTGGCGCCGGCTCAAGCCCAGCCACTGTTCGAGCGCCGCCCGGTCCAACACCGGGGCAGGGAAGTCCTCCAGTTGCTTCAGCAACTCCGGAACTCGTTCCAGCCATTCGATTTTGCGAGCCACGCCAGGAAGATACCATATTCATGACGTTGCGGCACAGTTGTGCCTTCCGTGAATACACCGCATGTATGACGTTGTATGACACGCGCCGTGCCGCCCGGCCGCTTCTCATCCACCCTCGGCCCACACGGAGCCGGTGTGGCGCTCCGCAGTGATAACAAATTTTGACATTTTTTGCATACTCGTGTAACGTGGAGGTGCTACAGGAGTCCGTTGGAATGAACGTCTCTCTAACACCTGAACTTGAGCAACTCGTTGCCGACAAGGTCGAAAGTGGCATGTACCAGACGTCGAGCGAGGTGATTCGCGCCGGTTTGCGTCTTCTCAAAGAGCGCGATGAACGCCTGGAAGCTCTTCGTAGAGACATCGCTGCCGGGTTTGAGGCGGTCGACCGCGGCGAGTTCACCGACTACGATGAATCCAGCCTCCAGAAGTTTGCCGATCGGGTCAAAGCTCGTGGCCGCAAGCGGTTGGCCGAAGCCAAGCCGGAAACCGGCGCCGGATGAGGTCCGGGTACGTCAAGCCCAAAACACTCCATTGGGCACTTCGCGCAGCCTTGACTTGCTCCGGGCACGCCGGTGAACGTGAGTGGACGGATCCTCCCGCCGAGCGCAACAGCACTTGGTACCATCGAAAGTGGGGAGTTTCTCTATGCAGCACGCTTATAAGACCACCGACCTGACGCCCCAGGAGCGTACAGCGGTCGAACGCTTGCTTGGGCGCACGCTGCAAAATGACGAAGCGGTTGAACTCATCATCCACAAGATTGACGATCTGCGGCGGGAACTGGAAGCTGCGCGGCGCAAGGCAGCCGCAGCCCGCATCCTTGAACTTGCCAAAGGCAAGAGCCTTGCCGGCGCCACAGTGCGTGAGCTGATTGAAGAGGGACGCCGCCTTTGAACGCCTGCGTTCTGGATGCCTCCGTAGCCGTGTCATGGTGCTTCGAGGAAACGCAGACCCCGTATGCCATTGAGGTGCTGCGGCTCATTTCCGAAGGCACCGAAGTGCATGTCCCGCACATTTGGCCGCTGGAAGTAGCCAATGCCCTCGTGAAATTGACGCGATCCATGCTCACGGCGAGGCCTCTCCTTCAAATCGGCACATCATGGCTCGCGCTTTCTGAGGTTGAGCGCCGCCGCTTGTCGTAGATCTGCGTGGTGG
>JBBIND010000103.1:0-8276 GCA_037444075.1 Acidobacteriota bacterium
GATGCCGCCGACTTTCACCTGAGAAGCCCCTACCGTGCGGCCGATGGATAGTCCGGCGAATGCCCCGCCCACAAACAATCGTCTGTTCATATTGGCTTCTTCCCCTCCCTTGCATCGATCAGTCCGGCGTCATGCCGGTCCCCAAACGGCGCATGCTCGCCAGCAGGAGCCTTGAAGAACCGGCGCCCCGCGCCGTTCAGCGAGCAGCCTTGATATCGTAGACGAGCAGAATGTCCTGGTTCCGGACGTACAGGCGGCCCTCACTGATAACCGGGTGCGCCCAACTAGGCAGGCTCTTTTCCGGAATCGTGAAACGCCCCTTCTCGCGGTATCCGTCCGGCGTCGCCTCGGCAAGCCCCACTAGATTGTTTTCACTCTGAATGTATAGGCGACCGTCGGCGTACGTCACCGACCCCTTGCCGACACTGCGATCGCGCCACATCACCTTGCCAGTGGCAAACTCGAGACACGTCAGGATCGCATCGTCGAAGCCGTAGAGATGCCCATCGACCAGGACGACGCCACCGTGGTGGTTCTTCATCTCACGCGTGAAATAGACCTCCCTGGCAGCTATCTCACCGTTCTGCGCTGACAGTTCGAGGAGCCCGCCCCCCGTGCCGTAGGCGGAGGTGAAGAAGACCCGGTTGTTCGAATAGACGGGCGTGGCGACGTTCGCCACCCTGTTCGCAGCTTGCTGGTAGCGGAACATCAGCTTGCCATCCGACGCGCGTACTCCCACGCCCGCCGACGCGGTGAAAGTCATATATGTGCGCACGCCGTGAACGTCAGCCACGGTGATCGAGGCGTAGGCTGCGGTATCGCCCAATTCCTTCGACGTCCAGACGGTCTGGCCTGTCAGCTTGTCCAACTTCACCATGCCCGCGCCCGAACCGCCGGGAGAGACAACCAGGTGCGGTCCGTCGATAAGCGGCGACTGGCTGATCAGCCACTGGATTTGCTCGCCTCCGAAGTCCCTGAGGATGTTCCGTTTCCACACCACCGTCCCGTCGGTCTTGAGGCTGGCAAGATCGCCATTTTCAGTAAGCGCGTACAGGCGATCGCCGTCGACCGTTGGCGTGCCGCGCGGTCCGGCGCCCCGGTCGGAGCGCATGCGCGTTTCCGTGGGACCGAGGGCGGTCGCCCACACTTCTTTGCCGTCGGCGCGATTGAGCGCAATCACGAAGCTCTCCTTGCCTCGCGCACCCTGGAGAAACACGCGATCGCCGGCGACGGCCATCGACCCATAGCCCGTGCCGAGCCCGGTCCCGGTCCAGATCAGGCGCGGCCCGTCCGCCGGCCATTCCTTCAGGAGCCCCGTCTCACGGGAGATCCGCGTGCCGTCAGGACCCTGCCACCGCGGCCAGTCAGCAGCGTCGCAGAATACCGCCGCGCCCAGTAGAAGAAATGCACGAGTACCGAAGGATATTTTCATGGTCGATCTCTTTGAATGACTGAAGACGGTCGCGATTCCCCAGCGTAACATCTCATTTGAGGACTCAGGTAGGTGCGCTGCGAAGCGCTGTGGGCTTGCCTGACACAAAACCCGCACTAGCTGTTCCGGTTGGCTCCGGAACCGGCGACCTGAGGGGAAACCGCGCAGCGCCCGCTGCGCGAACAAGCCAGCCCCGGCTCCGCGCCGTGATCTCCAAGACTGCCCGCCAACCCCGTCATCAGCAGGGAATCACTTTGATCGTCTCCTAGGCTCCAGAGGCCGATTCTGTCACAGCTTCCTGTCCCCGTTCGTGGCGCGCAACCCGTTTGGAGCGGCGTGGCTCCCCGCCCGCTCACGGGAGGCACGCCAAGCATCAACACCCGGCACAGGCGTCCTCTGGGGCCGCTATGAGGTCTGGGACATCTCCTCAGACCTGAGTCTCTCGGTGAGCGCCAGAATGCCGCCGGCCTTCAGTTCGGGCGAGGCGTCAGAGGACTGCGCGCGCCGGGCGGCTTCGGCCAGGAGTTCTTCGGCAGCCGTGCCGTCGGCGGGGTAGTGCGCCAGACCGATGCGGACTTTCACTTTGGCGCCTCCAGCCACGCGGCGCGCTGCCTCCTCAGCGCTCCCGGCCAAACGCCGGGCAGCCACCTCGGCGGCATCGGGCCGCATCCCGGTGAGAACAGCGGCGTAGCCCACCGCGCCCTCGGCCACGTAGTCCGTCTCGCGGCAAGCCTGCCGGAGGCTTGCGCCCATCGCCTCGAACGCGAGAGAGGCGTTATCCTGGCCGAACTGCCGGGCCATTTCCGAGAGTCCCCGGCATTCAAAGGTGACCAGGGCCAGTTCAAGATGTCTCTGCCGGCACTCCTCAACAGCGCACTCCAGGTGCAGCAGCAGCCGCGCCGTGTCCGGCAATACCTGCCGCGAGCCATACGCCACCGCTTCTGACGCCTCTGAGGCTTCCTGGAGAGCCTGACCCAGCTTGGGACCTATGGCCAGCAACAACCGCAGCTCATCGCGTGTAAAGGCGTCTTTTTCGTTTCTGTACACGGCCACGACGCCGTTCACCGCATTGGCAAACTCCAGGGGGATGCCAAGGGCCGAACGCAGGGTAGTGATCTTCGAAGGATCATTGAGATAGCCGGATTCGACGGACGGATTGCCGTTCACAATCGGCATGCGGTTTTCCGCCACCCACCCGGAAAGCCCTTGCCCCAACGGTATCTCCAGAGTCGAGAACAGGGCCGCCCCCTCTCCGCCGGCATAGGCGGTGACCAGATGATTGTCGCGGCGATGATAGACGGCGAACGCCGCGTGCGGTATCAGCGGCCTTAGGCGCAGGCCCAGAACAGCGCATACGTCCGCCAGAGCCAGATGATTCACGGGGTCTCGCACCATTTCAAGCGTTTGCTCGGCCAGTTTGTGGGCCTCCGCCAGGAGCCGCAGATGTTCCCGCCGGGCTTCCTCCGGGGTCAGCGTGCCCGCGGCCGAAAGCGCTACTTCGTATCCGGTGGCGGGGCGGGCGGAGGGCGCCGTATCAGGCTGACGTTCCACACGCACCATGCGGGCACACGCCGCTTTGGCCATCACCTCCCATTCGCGGTAGCGGCGTGCCAGGACTTCCACGACCTTCGGATCGAAACTCCGGCCCGATTCGTCGACGACCTTTTGGACGGCGCTGTCCAAAGGCAGCGCGCGGCGGTAGTGGCGATCCGTCGCCAGAGCGTCCAGGCAATCCACGGCCGCCAGAATGCGGGCTCCGATGGGGATCTGCTCTCCCTTGAGACCATCCGGGTAACCCGAACCATCCCAGCGTTCATGGTGCCCTCGCACAATGGGCGCCACCTCGTAGGGGAACCCGATGCGCTCCACGATCTCGGCTCCTACCACCGGGTGGATCTTCATCTTTTCGAATTCTTCCGGCGTCAGGCGGCCAGGCTTGGAGATGATATGCTCGGGCACGCCGATTTTGCCGATGTCGTGCAGAATCGAAGCGGCTCGCAGGGCTTCCATGTCATCGCCGCGCAAGCCGAGTTCCCGGCCCATTTCCACCGCGTAGACCTGGACACGCTCCAAGTGATCGTGCGTCGTATCGTCCTTGGCATCAACAGCCATGGCGAGGCCCTGAATGGTACGCCAATAGAGCGACGCCATGTCTTCGGCGTGCCGCTTGTCGTTTTCCAGCCGGTCAATATTGGACCGAAAGGAACGGTAGATCAGGTACAAAACCGGCAGGATCAGCAAAGAAACCTGCCAGCCCAACAGCCGGCCGGCGACCGAAAGCACGGCCGCCACCGAACCCTGAACAAGGTAGTGCGGGTAGGACCAAAAGAAGCCTTTGCGCCAGACGGTGAGGGCCGGTTTGTCTTCCGTCAGGCCGATTGCCAGTGAAACGGCGAGCGTGTTCGCACCGTAAAACGCGCTGGCGGCCAGCATGGCGGAGACCGGCAGATACGGCTCCGGCAGGTGGACGTGGCAGATCCGCAGAATGGCGTCCATCACGGAGACCGCAATGGCGACGTTGGCCAGATTGAAGGCCATCTGGACGAAACCCGGGCGTTGCTTAGCATGCCAGATGGCCTGGACCAAGGTGGACGCCAGAGCCACCACGATGCCCTGGCCCAACCCGCAATCCAGAACACTAAGCAGAATGAACAGGAAGCTGACTGAAATGTTGCCCGTGAGGGCAGGCAGAACCACCTTGAAGCCGGAGGTGACAATGGCCGAGAGAAGATAGACCAGGGACAACCACGGGCGATCGCAATTGAGGCTATTCAACCCGTGGTAGACCGCCCAAACACCGAGCAGCCACACGCTGCAACCAAACAGCTTGGCCGCCCGGCTCCACGGCATCCTGGTTTTCGAGTCACCTGTTTGACTGTTAGGCTGCACGGCTCATCGTTTCTGCGGTATTGGGGGCGGCGGTTACCGCTGCCTTTCCAACTCATCGGCTGACAAGCGCCTCTGGAATAGCAGAACCGGTGGAGGAAAAGGTCAGGACTTAGCCGCTTGCAGGAGCCGGGCACAGAGCCGGTCGGCAGCCTGGTCAGAGAGCTTGGCGCCGGCCTCAGAAATATAGAAGACGGCCCGCGCCCTGCGCCCCTCCGCCTCGATGAGGACGACGCCGATGTTGCCGCCTGCTCGGGCTATCGAGTTCGAAAGGTCATAGAGCAGCCCGGGGCGGCCGCCGGCGCTGACCTCGATCAGCGTGGAGTGCTCCGACGCGCTGTTGTTCCAGGCAACATTGCAGCGGACTTCCTGCCCTGGCGCGGGCGGTTTGCGAAGCCGCCCCTTCAAAAGCGTTTCCGGGTGGATTTTGCCGAGAACGACTCGCTCCAGGGTGACGTGCAGCCTCTCCAACTCGCTCGGGTTCAGGTCCAGGCTGCGCGAAGGGTCTGAAAACAGAAACGTGGTGAGGGCCAGGCCCTGCCGGTTGGCAAACGCCTCCGCCTTCAGGATGTGGAGGCCGAAGCCCGCCAGAGCGGCGCTTAGAGCAGCCACCAGTGCCGGGCGGTCCGGAGTGACCACGTCCAGGCGATAGGCGGCCGGCTCGTGGCGGATTCTCAAGCCCACCCCGCGCGCTGCCGCCTCGCGGGCCAGGATGACGTGATCATCGATTTCCTGCTCGCCGTGCGTGCGGACGTAGCGTACCGGGAAGCCGAGCAGGAAAGCGGCCTTTTCCGGCGCATCGGTGCGCGCATCCTGGATGCGGTCCGCTTCGAGTCCCCGCGTCAGCTCGGCGTGTGTGACGACGTGCGCGCGCCAGAGCTGCTCCAGCCGGTAGGCGTTCAGCGCCCCGGGATACACGGCGCTGATATCGGCAGCGGTCATCAGGGTGAGTGCGCTGAGGTTCTCCAGCGTCTCTACTTCGTCCGCCAGATGCCGGGCGGTGACAGGATCATGCAAGTCCCGGCCCGCCATGGCGGACGCCAGCACAAGGTGTTTCTCAATCAGAAACGCCACCTGCCGCGAGAGGCTCTCCGGAGCTTCCAGGCGCCGCAAAGCGTCCGTCGCCATGCGCGCGGAAATCTGTGGATGGTGCGCCCAGCCCTGCACCTTGCCGGCATCGTGAAACAGCAGAGCCAGTCTGAGAGCAGCCGGATCTTCCTGAGTCTCGAACAGTTCGGCCAAACGGTCTGGCCGCGGTTCCTGTGCACTGCCGATGGAATCCAGCCTCTCCAGGGCGAGCAAGCTGTGCTCATCCACCGTGTAGCGATGGTGGAAGTCGCGAACAACCAGCCCCTCGGCGTAGCGCCATTCGGGGAAAACCAGCCCCAGCATGCCGGACTCATGCAGACAGCGCAAAGCGAACCCGGCGTGGGGGAGCCTCAGGATTTCGTGCAATGCCCCCCAAATCTGCCCGGATTGCCGGCAGTAGTCCTCCAGTGCTTGCCGGTGCTCCGCCAGCCGGCGCTCGGTTTCCAGCGCTGGAAGGACCCGGTGAAGACCGGCAAAACGAAACAACCGCAGAAACAGGCCGGGATCCGTCTTCAGCCGGCCAGGATTCTTCAAATAGACCCGGTTGCGGGCGACCGTGAATTCGGACGTGGTCAGCCGGGCACGCCATCCGCGGAACTCCTCCAGCAGTTTGCTGGCGCGTGCCTCCACAGCTTCCAGACGCCCTACCGCCAGCCGGTGGATCAGCCGCGCATTGAGGAAGTACTTGCGCATCCAGTCTTCCGTGTGACTGATGGGAACGAGTCCCGACGCGGTGAATTCCTCCTGGGCTTGAAAGCTGAGCACGTTGTCATCGCGCCCGGAGCGGTAGTGGAGAAAGCAGCGGAGCGTGGCGGCCAACCGGGCGGCTTCTTCAATCTGCGGCAGGTCCTCTTTGCCCGGCGGCTCGATCCCCAGTTTCTCCCACCAGGCGAGCAAGTGGATGTCCCGCAAGCCGCCCGGGGAGTCCTTGATGTTGGGCTCCAGGTGGTGGATCGTGTTCTGGTATCGCGCGTGGCGCAACCTCACCAGGCGGGCAAGTTCGGCCGCTACACCCTGTCGGCGATTGTGGAAGAAGCTATCCAGCCGTTTCTCGAGCGTTCGCCAGGCGGTTACGTTTCCGGCCACAAACCGGGCATCCAGGAGGCTGATGCTCAACTCGGCGTTGGCCGCTTCCAGCGAGCAGCATTCGCCGGCAGTGCGCACGGAGTGGGCGGGGCGCAGACCCGCATCCCATAATCCGCGGATGAAGTCCGCCACAGCGGCGCTGCTCTCCTCCGCCAACTCGGCGCCGCCGGCGAGGACGATCAGGTCAACGTCAGAATAGGGAAACAGTTCCTGCCGTCCGAAGCCGCCCACGGCGACCAGAGCAGCCGCTTCCAAGACAGGACCACAATCCTCGAAAGCCTTCCTGATGAAAGCCTCGACCTTTTCGCAGCGCTTCTCGAGTACATGTTCCGCCTTCCCGGTGGCCAGGAAATGTTGGCGGACCCGCTCCCAACCGGCCGTGGCCCTCATGCGGGCCCGCCCCGTCCGGCGCGCTTAGAGCGCCGCTTCGCCGCGATCCTCGTTGCGGATGCGGATGGCCTCCACGACCTCGGTGATGAATATTTTGCCATCGCCGATCTTGCCCGTGCGCGCGGCCTGGAGCACGGCTTGAATCACTTCCTCCACTCGGTGGTCGGGAAGGACCATTTCGATCTTCACTTTCGGCAGCAGGTCAACCATGTACTCTTTGCCGCGATAGATGTCCTTATGACCCATCTGCCGTCCGTGCCCCCGGACTTCCGTGACGGTCATCCCGTCCACACCGAGGCCCTTGAGAGCCTCCTTCACGTCCTCGAGCCGGAACGGCTGTATGATGGCCTCAACCTTCTTCATAGCCCCGCGATGTCTCCTGCAAAGTCTGATTGTAGCCTTCTTGCAAGGTGCAACTCAGCCTCGCCCGCCGAAGCTGCGCGGCTTGCTGCCATAATTGACTAAGCTGCCCAAAGGCGGCCGCAAGGAGGGCTGCGGGATGCCTCTTAGAGCAATGGAAGAAACTGGCCTGGCTGGTGCTCGCCGTGGCCGGCCTGGTGGCTTTGTCCATGGCTGACCCGGTGACCCGGATTGAACAAGCCACTGGTCTGGAACTGGCGAAAGCCTGGTCCCGGACCTACTTCAAGGTGGGCAACCTCCCGGTCACGCCAGCCGGACCTCGAGCGGGGCGAGCTTCTCAATGTTCAGCGTGGCTCCGGCTATGCCAACGCTGCCGCCCGGCTTGTCAACTTCCTCGAGGATGCGCGTGAACAGCGCGTCTTTGGTGGATCGCCTCTGTTTGTAGTCGGCCACGTAGCGCAGTGTGAACTCCAGCCAGTTTTCGTAGGCAATCATCGTGACGATGGGCTGCACGCGCGCGTCTTCGATCATGTACTTCGCCACCACGCGCTGCCAGGCCTGCTCCGCCGTGCGCGTGTATTCACCGACCACTTCCGATGAAGGCAATCGGGTAACCGAGAAAGGTGACGGACTTGCGCAGCCGGTAACGCGCCTCGGCGCCGCCCACGTACCGGCCCAGGGATTTCTGGCCGAGACGCACCAGCGTCACGATGACCAACAGTCCCACCGTGGCGGTAATCAGCTTCCCCACCGTGGGATCGAACATCCAGCGGTTTAGACTGTCTCCCAGCGCTTCCATGACCTGGCTTCTCCCGGCTCGGGCTTCAAGGCGTAGGCGGCAGCATCGAGGGAAGGCGAGGATTGCAGGATGGCCAGGGGGCAAAACCCAGCGTCAGATCCGCGCGCCCGACCCACAGCCAGACTTCGTCGTCCTCGCCGAAACTCCAGGTTTGGATGATGCCGGTCCTACAGGACCTGGTGCGCCCCACTTCCAACCTGGTCAGGTCAGCGTACCGGCTGGCGGGTCCCCAAT
>JBBIND010000104.1:0-8195 GCA_037444075.1 Acidobacteriota bacterium
CTACGGCGCCCGGCTGCGAGCCGCCGTCTACAGGGCTCACCAAATTGACGAAATCCTGAACATCGTGGACGAGTTCTTTCACGGAGAACTGAAGGCGTCCGTTTCCTGAGCGGCTATGAAGAAGGTGAGTCTGTTCACGGACGGCGCTTGCCTGGGCAACCCCGGTCCGGGCGGTTGGGCCTACATTCTGCGCTACAAGGACAAGTGCCGCGAAATGTCCGGCGGAGAGCCCCACACCACCAACAACCGCATGGAATTGAAAGCCGCGGTGGAGGGGCTGAAGGCTCTGAAGGAGCCCTGTGAAGTGCACGTGACCACGGACTCGGAATACCTCAAGAAGGGCATTACCGAGTGGATAGGCGGCTGGAAAAGGAACGGCTGGCGCACCGTCCGCAAGGAGCCTGTGCTCAACCAGGACCTCTGGCAGGAATTGGACGCGCTCGCCGCCGGCCACAAAACCGCCTGGCATTGGACGCGCGGACACGCCTCCCACGCTGAGAACAACCGCTGCGACGAGCTGGCGCGGCAAGCCGCGCAGAAGCAGCCGCGAACGGGCGGACCTGCCGTGCGCTAGAATTTCGTTTTGCGGGAGTAGGCCCGAAAGGCCGCGCGAACATCGTCCGGACCTGACCTTCTCTCCGACCCGGTAATTTGCTATGCGATTGCTTGTTTTGCTGATCATCCTTAGCCCGGCTGCCTGGGGCCAGTTGTTTGTGTTCGGCTTCAAGGCGGGCGTGCCCGTGACGGACGCGTTTTCGACTGCTTCGTCGCCCACCAAAATATACTCGTCCGACACCCGGCGGTACACGCTGGGTCCGTCCATCGAATTGCGCTTGCCGCTGGGGTTAGGCGCGGAAGCGAACCTGCTTTACAAACGGCTGGGCTACGACCTCACCACGACGACGCCCACGGGCGAGCTGTTCGAGACGACGACAGCCACGGCCTGGGAGTTGCCCCTTTTGGCGAAACTCCGCCTCCCCATGTTCGTCGGCGATCCGTTTGTGGCAGCGGGACCGGTGTGGCGCAACCTGGGCAGCCTGAAACAACTGGTGACGCTGCGGCAGGCGCGCGTCCCCATCGAACTGAACGAGCGCGCAAGCAAGGGCGCGGTCATCGCCGGCGGGCTGGAGTTCCAATTGCCCTTCATCCGGCTGCAGCCGGAATTGCGCATCACGCGCTGGGGCTCGCAGAGCTTCCGCGACCCCATCGGCCTGCTGCGGACAAACAAGAACCAGGCGGAGCTTTTGCTGGGCGTCACTTTTTGATGAAAGTTGCGCTGTTTGGCGGCACCTTCGATCCCATACACAACGCGCACCTGACGGTGGCCCGCGAGGCCATGCACCGCTTCGGGGTGAACCGCGTGCTGTTCGTGCCCGCCGCCCGGCCTCCCCACAAATCGCCCTCCTCGGCGGATTATTCGCACCGCTACCGCATGGTGGAGTTGGCCTGTGGCGATCAGCCCGGCTTCGAACCCTCCCGGCTCGAAGAGGGTGACCGGATCAGCTACTCGATTGACACCATCGAGACGCTGCGCGCCCAACTCGAGCCTGGCGACGAGATCTTCTTCCTTATCGGCGCGGACGCCTTCGCCGAGATTGGCACCTGGAAACGCTGGCGCGACGTAGTGGCGGGCGTGCAGTTTATCGTTGTGACGCGTCCCGGCCATGGCTATGCCGTTCCGCCCGGGGCCACCGTGCACCGTCTGGACACGGTGGCCCTGCCGGTTTCGAGTTCCGACATCCGCGAGCAATTGGCCGCCGGCAAGAGCCCCGCGGAGCTGCCCGCCCCTGTGCTGGCCTACATCCGCGCCCACGGACTCTACGCCTGAACTTACGGGCGGGCGCGGCCACCCCGGCGCGAGCTATGCTGCAATGCAGGCGCAAACGCGATGACCGGCAGAATTTTCGCCAAGCTGACGATTGCCGTTCTGCTCGTGCTGGCCCTGGCGCTGGCTGTGGCGGACAGGCTGGCTTCCAGAGTGGCCGAGGAGAACTTCATCGAGACACTCACGGAAGAACTCGGCCGCAACGGACGCATGCTTTCGGCGTTGAGCGGAGGCGCTGGACCGAAGCTGGACGGAGCGTCCCTGCGGAATCTGGGCGCCGCCTTCGGCGGGAGGCTGACCATCGTGGCGCGCGACGGCAGCGTGCTGGGGGATTCCGAGGCGGACCCGCGCCAGATGGACAATCACCTGGACCGCCCGGAAGTGGCCGCCGCCCTGTCAGGGAAGCGGGGCTCGAGCATACGGCTCAGCCCGACGGTAAGAGTCAAGTTCCTGTACGTTGCCGTGCCTTACCCGGAGGGCGCCCTCCGCCTGGCGGTGCCGCTGGCGCAGGTCGAGCAGCGCGTGAACGACGTGCGCTGGGAGATGCAGCGCGCCGTGGCGCTGGCGTTCCTGCCCGCGATGATCGTGGCGGCGCTGTTCGCCCGCCTGCTTTCGTCGCGGCTGGGCTCCATTATTGAATTCGCGGGGCGGCTGTCAGAAGGAGATTTCAATGCGCGCTGCCGTGTATCCGGCGCGAGCGAGCTGGTCTTTTTGAGTGAGCGGCTGAACGAATCCGGCGACAAGCTCCGGCTGATGTTCGAGGAACTGCAGCGTGAGCACGCCGAGTTGGAGCGGCTCGAACTGGTGCGCAAGGACTTC
Organism: Acidobacteriota bacterium; assembly: GCA_037444075.1. GTDB lineage: Bacteria > Acidobacteriota > Terriglobia > Bryobacterales > Bryobacteraceae > JBBIND01. The sequence goes on from JBBIND010000104.1 coordinate 2,645, forward strand.
GTAAGCAACGTTTCGCACGAGTTGCGCACGCCGCTGGCCTCCATTCACGGCTACGCGGAAACGCTGCTCGATGGCGCCTTGCAGGACCCGCAACACAATGAGCGCTTTGTCCGCGTGATCCGGCAAAACGCGCAACGCCTTACGCGCCTGACCTCGGACCTGCTGACGCTCAGCCACGTGGAAAGCGGGACACAGGCTTTCCATTTCGAGTCCTGCTCCGTGAATCGTCTGCTCGAGGAGGCTGTGGAGTCATTTCGCCCCGTGGCTGACAAGCAGGGCATCCGCATGGCTGCCGAGAAGGCGCCCGAGTCCAGGAAAGCTTACTGCGACGCCGAGGCCGTGCACCAGGTGCTGAGCAACCTGTTGGAAAATGCCCTGAAGTACACGCCCGCCGGAGGCAGTGTGCGAATTGCCAGCGCCGACACAACCGGAGCGGGAGGGGAAGCCTCCGTGGAAATCAGCGTGAGCGACACCGGTTGCGGGATCCCCTCCGAGGAACTGCCTCGCCTGTTTGAGCGCTTCTACAGGGTGGACAAAGCCCGGTCCCGGGAGCTAGGCGGCACCGGACTCGGACTGTCCATCGTGAAGCACCTGGTGCGCGCCATGGGCGGTGACGTGCACGTGCAAAGTCAGCCAGGCGCCGGGTCCAGGTTCGCTTTCACTCTGCCGAAGGAGGCTCCGGCGCAGGCAGACGGGGAAGCGGCGTCCTGAGGCTTGCGGCGTCAGGCCGCGAGCGGCGCCGGATTCAGGCCGGGTCCTGCCAGGATTGCCCCGGTTTCCAGGCTTCGAGCGCCTGCCGCCAGCGGTCCCAACGCCCGCGCAGTTCGGCCAGCTTGTCCTGATGTTGGCCTTCCCGGACCAGGTTCCACTCTTCGAGCGGGTCCTTTTCGAGGTCAAACAGCTCTTCGAACAGGGGCTGCGTGTCGAGGTAGCGCGTGTACTTCCAGCGCTCGTTGCGCACGCCCTCCGTGCGTGGAATCCAGCCGCGCGCGTCGTAGTGGTGCTCGTAGAACCACTCCTTGCGCCACGCCTTGGACTTGCCTTCCAGGAGCGGGTACAAATTGCGCCCCTGCATGGCGGGAACCTCCGATATACCCGCGGCGTGGAGGAGCGTGGGGGCGACGTCCACGTTCAGCGCCATACCGGAGATACGCCGCCCGCGCGAGGCTGCCGGCAGGCGCGGGTCATAGATGATCATCGGCGTGCGTATGGATTCCTCGTGCATGAACCACTTGCCGGCCAGCCCGTGTTCGCCGAGATAGAAGCCGTTGTCGCTGGTGAAGACGATCACCGTGTTCTGGCTCGCCTTCATCCGCGCTAGCTCCTCCCGGATGCGCCCCACCGCCGTATCCACTTCCGTGATCAGGCGGTAGTAGGATTTCACCGACTCCTGGAAAAGCTCCGGGGTGCTGAAGCGCACGGCCCAGCGGCGGCGGTTTTCGGAGCGGTGCACTTCGAGCGGCAGCTTGCTGATGAAGGCCGGGTCGGCGGTCTTGGGCAACGGCATGGTCTGGCCGCGATACAGCCCTGCGGTTGCCGCGGAGTGCAGAAACTGCTTGGGATCCTCGTCTTGCACGTGCGGCGCCTTGAAGCTGACCGAGAGGCAGAAGGGGCGGTCCGCCGGACTGCCGCGCAGGAATTCGAGCGATTGATCCCCCATGATCTGGGTGATGTGGGCGGCGGGATCCTCCTTCCTGGGGAAGTAATGCCCCTGTCCGCCAAACCCCTGGAAGTAGTCAAAGCGGTCCACCGGCAGCTTGCCGCCAATGCCCCATTTCCCGATGAAGCCCATCCGGTAACCTGCCTTCCGCAGCAGTTCGGGGTACGTGCGGGAGTAGGCTTCGTCGGTGAAGGGCTGCTGGAAATCGTTGATGCCGTGGGACCTTGCGTACAGGCCGGTGAAGATGCTGGCGCGGCTGGTCATGCAGATGGAGGTGGTCACGAAGTTGTTGGTGAAGACCACGCCATCGCCGGCCATGCGGTCAATGTGCGGCGTGCGCACGATGGGGTTGCCCATGCAGCCGAGGCTGTCCCAGCGCTGGTCATCGGTAACGAGCAAGACGATGTTGGGGCGCTCCGGACGCGCGGCAGACAACAGCGGCGCCCCTGCCACGGCGGCAAATTGCCGGCGGCTCAAACAGCCTTTTCCTGTGAGGGCCATGGACCGTCTTCTACCACATCGTCCGCAGGGGAACAAGCCGCGGTCCCGGCGGAGTCCTCCCACCGTCCCGGGTGGTTTGACGGAGGTTTCCCGGCTCCATTACACTAAAACAGTTGGTCCGGTAGAAGTGTGCGGCCAACGGCACCGACCGCTTCCGTTTAGCTGGATAGTGGCTTTGCATACCTTTGCGACACGCCTTCAATTCGACCCAGAAAGGACATGACAGGAGTGACTGATAGTCTGAGACATATTTTTACGTCGGAATCAGTGACTGAGGGGCATCCCGACAAGGTCGCCGATCAGATTTCCGACGCCGTTCTGGACGCCGTCCTGGCGGATGACCCCACAGGGCGGGTGGCGTGCGAAGTGCTCGTGACCACGGGGATCTGTGTGGTCGCCGGCGAGATCACGACGAAGACGTACGTGGACGTGCCCAAACTGACCCGGCAGGTCGTCAACGAAATCGGCTACACGGATGCCGCGTTCGGTTTCGACGGCAACACCTGCGGCGTGCTCAATACCATTCAGAGCCAGTCACCGGACATCGCCATGGGCGTCGACACCGGCGGCGCGGGCGACCAGGGTATGATGTTCGGCTTCGCCTGCGATGAGACGCCCGAACTGATGCCCCTGCCCATCATGCTGGCTCACCAACTGGTGAGGCGGCTCAGCGAAGTTCGCCGGGCGGGCATCGTGAATTTCCTGCGGCCGGACGGCAAGTCTCAGGTGAGCGTGGAATATGAAGGCGGAGTGCCCAAGCGCATTGACGCCGTGGTGGTGTCCACGCAGCACTCCGACGAGGTTTCCACGGAAACGCTGCGCGCCGAGGTGAAGAAGCATATCATTGACCCGGTGGTGCCCGCCGGCATGGTGGACGCGCAGACGCGCTTCCACATCAATCCCACGGGGCGTTTCGTCATCGGTGGGCCGCATGGCGATACTGGGCTCACGGGCCGCAAGATCATCGTGGATACCTATGGCGGCATGGGACGGCACGGGGGCGGCGCTTTCTCGGGTAAGGACCCGACGAAGGTGGACCGCTCGGCCTGCTACATGGCCCGCTACATTGCCAAGAACATCGTCGCCTCCGGGCTGGCCTCGCGCTGCGAGGTTCAGCTGGCTTACGCCATCGGCGTGGCGGACCCGGTCTCGGTGATGGTGAACACTTACGGCACCGGCAAGATTTCTGAAGCGCGCCTGGTGGAATTGGTGCGCGAGAATTTCCCGCTCACCCCGCGCGGAATGATTGACCATTTGAAACTGCGCCGGCCCATCTACCGGCAAACTGCCGCGTTCGGCCATTTTGGCCGCAACGAGGAGAGCTTCACCTGGGAAGCCACTGACAAGGCGGAAGCGCTGCGTCAGCAGGCGGGCGAGGCAGCCGCCGCGGCACGCACCTGAGACCTGCTCAAACAAGGAGACCCACACCATGGCGACCAACGCAGAAGCGCCGGTAGCTTGCGACATCAAAGACATCTCTCTGGCAACCATCGGCAAACGCCGCATTGAATGGGCTTACCAGTCCATGCCGGTGCTGCAAACCATCCGCAAGGAGTTCATCAAGACGCAGCCGCTGGCGGGCGTCCGGATAGCAGCCTGTCTGCACGTCACGACGGAAACCGCCAACCTCATGGTGGCGCTGCGGGACGGCGGCGCGGACGTGGTCGTGTGCGGCAGCAATCCGCTGTCGACGCAGGATGACGTAGCAGCCTCGCTGGTGCGTGACTACAACATCCCGACTTTCGCCATCAAGGGCGAAAGTCATGAGCAGTACTACAGCCATATTTCTTCCGCGTTGGACCACAAGCCGCACATCACCATGGACGACGGCTGTGATCTCGTCAGCATGCTGCACAAAGACCGCTCAGACCTGCTGGGCGACGTCATTGGCGGCACGGAGGAAACCACCACCGGCGTGATCCGGCTGAAAGCCATGGCCAAGGACAAGGTGCTCCGGTACCCGGTCATCGCGATCAATGACGCCATGACCAAGCACCTGTTTGACAACCGCTACGGGACCGGTCAGAGCACGGTGGACGGCATCCTCCGCGCCACCAACTTCCTGATTGCCGGCCTGAATTTCGTGGTGGCCGGTTACGGCTGGTGCGGACGCGGCGTGGCCATGCGGGCGCGCGGGTTCGGCGCCAACGTCATCGTCACCGAAGTGGATCCCATCCGCGCTCTGGAAGCCCTGATGGACGGCAACCGCGTGATGTCCATGGCCGAAGCCGCCGCCATCGGCGACGTTTTTGTCACCGTCACCGGCAACAAGAGCGTGATCGGGCGCGAGCATTTCGACAAATTGAAGAACGGCGCCATCCTTTGCAACTCGGGCCATTTCAACGTGGAGATCGATCTCGAGTCCCTGGCCAAGGCCGCCAGTTCGCGGCGGCAGACCCGGGAGTTCGTCGAGGAATTCGCCATGCGGGACGGCCGCAGGATTTACGTGCTCGGCGAGGGCCGGCTCATCAACCTGGCCGCCGCCGAAGGCCACCCGGCCTCGGTGATGGACCTGAGTTTTGCGGACCAGGCGCTCTCGGTGGCTTATCTGGTGCAGAACCACGCGTCGCTTGAAAAGCGTGTCTACGCGGTTCCGGAAGAACTGGACCGCAAGGTGGCCCGCATGAAGCTCGAATCGATGGGCATCGGCATTGACCGCCTAACCGTCGAGCAGGAGCACTATCTCGCCAGTTGGGCGGAAGGCACCTAAGCCTTCTGCCGCCGCGGGATTGAAGGAGAGAGCTTGACTGAGACGCAAGATTGCAGGCGCTCGCTGGAGATAACTGTCTCCGCCGAAGAAGTGGAGCAGGAAACCCGGCGCGTGGCCGAACAGTACCGCGCCAAGGCCAAATTACAGGGCTTCCGGCCGGGCAAGGCGCCCATGAAAATGGTGCTGGGGCGATACCGCAAGGAAATCCGCCAGGACGTGGTGGAGGCGCTCGTCCCGCGCCACCTGAACGAGCGGTTCGAAAAAGACAACCTGCGCGTTGTCGGTACACCGGACATTACGGAGTTGAGCCTCGAAGAAGGCGAACCCCTGCGGTTCAAGGCCGAGTTTGAAGTGGCCCCGGATGTCGAATTGGGCGATTACCTGGATCTGACGGTCACCTATCAGCAGTCCGAAGTCAGCGACGAAGACGTGGCTGAGCGTCTGGATCACCTCCGCGAGCAGAAGGCGGAATACGTGAATGTGGATCCCCGCCCGGCCGAGGATGGCGACTACGTGGTGGTTGACCTGGAAAGCCTCTCCGGCGTGGAGGGCGAACCCATCCGTCAAACAGATCTGATGGTTCATCTGGGCGACAAAACCACTCTTTCCGGTTTCCAGGAAAACTTGACAGGCATGAGCCCCGGGGAAGAAAAGGAATTTGAAATCGTCTACCCGCAGGA
>JBBIND010000105.1:0-7733 GCA_037444075.1 Acidobacteriota bacterium
TCGGTCGGGTGGGACAAACTCACGATCACGACGGGCGCCGGCGGCATCTACGAAGCTCCGCTGATGAGCCACGCGCAGATCCTCTCCGGCGGCTTCACTCCCGGCACCTTCGGTTTCTCGATCTGCGACCGGGACAGCGAGACCCTCGATGAACTCCTGCTCCGGACTTCTGGCACTACCTGCTTGTCAACGGCGGCGCGGGAATCCAGGAGGCCGGCGCGACCGACGCCGCCGGCATCGCCTCGCGTCTGGCCTCCATGGTCGGGATCTCCAGCTACTTGGTCGACTGCTCTGCTGCCGGCAACGTCATCACGGTAAGCCTGGAAACCGGCGTGAACGGCCCCGTAGTTGTGTCCACCAATAGCGGCTCGGCGCCAGCCACGCTGACCCGCTTCGTGCCGGCCATCGTGAGAGTGGATCCTCACGAGGGCCGATTTGGGCAGCGCCTAGCTCAAAGGCGGAAGGCGAGACGCTGCCCGCGCTCATTTCCCTCCCACGCCGAGCAGCGCCAGCCACCCCGCCCGGCTCAGCATGGAAAGCAGGGTGGAAGCGGCGATGGAGGCCAGGGGAGTAGTATCCGAAATTCGTGTAGTCTGTTAATGCTATGAACCGAAGATCCGCATTGAAGACCGGCCTCGGCGCCGCCGCATCCCTCACTGGCGCCTTCGCCCAGAGGGCGCAGCCCGAGTTGCGCCGGGTGCCTGGCGCCAAGCCCCGCAACGTCATTTTCGTACTCGTCGACGACCACCGCTACGACGCCATGGGCTTTCTCAAGGGCCAGCCGTGGCTGGAGACGCCGGTCCTGGACTCGCTCGCCAGAGAGGGCGCCCACTACAAGAACGCCTTTGTCACCACGGCGTTGTGTTCGCCGAGCCGGGCCACGGTTCTCACCGGTGTCTACGCTCACCGCCACAAGATTGTCGACAACAATACGCCCATCCCGGCCGGCACGGCCTTCTTTCCGCAGTACCTGCAGAAGGCCGGCTACGCCACCGGCTTCTTCGGCAAGTGGCATATGGGCAACACCGACGATAACCCCCAGCCGGGCTTCGACCGCTGGGTTAGTTTCATGGGCCAGGGCACTTACCACCCCAGTAAGAATGGCTTGAACGTGGATGGCAAGAAGGTTCCGCAGAAAGGTTACATCACCGACGAACTTACTGACTACGCTCTGGACTGGCTGAAGACCGTGAGGAGAGACCAACCTTACTTCATGTACCTCTCCCACAAAGCCGTGCATGCCGAGTTCTACCCCGCCGAGCGTCACAAGGGCCGCTACGCCAAGGAGACGTTCGTCCCGCCGGAGACCATGGCTGAGGAAGGCGACATGGCGCGCGGACGGCCGCGCTGGGTGCGCGACCAGCGCAACAGCTGGCACGGCGTGGACTTCCCTTATCACTCGGACCTCAACATCGGTGAGTACTACAAACAGTACGCCGAGACCCTGCTGGCCGTGGACGACAGCGTCGGCCGTGTGTTGAATGCCTTGCGCCAGCGCGGCGAACTGGATTCCACGCTCGTGATCTACATGGGCGACAACGGCTTCATGTTCGGCGAGCACGGCCTCATCGACAAGCGCGCGTCTTATGAAGAGTCCATCCGCGTGCCCATGCTGGCGCGCTGCCCGGAGTTGTTCAGCGGCGGCCGCGTGGTGGACCGCATGGTGGCTAACCTCGATATCATGCCGACGGTCCTCGACGCCGCCGGACTGGAGCCGCCCGCCGGGCTCGACGGCCAGAGCTTCCTGCCCCTGACTCAGGGCAAGCCGGGCTCCTGGCGCGATGCCCTGCTGTATGAGTATTACTGGGAGCGCAACTACCCCCAGACGCCTACCCAGCATGCTCTGCGGACGGACCAGTACAAGTACATCCGCTACCACGGCATCTGGGACATCGACGAGTTGTATGACATGAAGGCGGACCCGAAGGAGACCAACAATCTCATCTTTAGCCAGGCCCACGCGCCCGTGGTCAAGTCCATGAACCAGCAGTTGTTCGACCTGCTGGAGCAAAAGGGCGGCATGAACATCCCGCTTTATCGCGACCGGGGCGGGCAGGGGAACCTGCGCCGCAAGTCCGGTTCGCAGCCAGCCGGATTCGCGCCCGAACTGATGCGCGAGAAAAACACCAAGCAGTAAGCGCGGCCCGGGACGGCAAACAGCCTCCTCATTCTTCAGGGAATGAGGAGGCTGTTTCTGTTCGGTCGTCCTGGTTGTACCGGCGGGGCGGGGAATGGCCTGCCGGTAACTCCACTGGCATGACCATGCGATCCGGTCTTCTCCGCTTGACGATCACGCCCCTCCTTCCGGCCTCCGGCCAACGGCCAGCCTGTGCGTACCGGTTCCACCGGTCATGTCGCTCGACGTAAGCAGGATCCCGCCTTCCGCCGTAACAGCCGGCTGCAAAATAGCGCCATCCGGCCCGGAGTGCTCCCAGAGCACGCTGCCGTCCACCGGCGCAACGCTGGTAGCCCCGGCGGTGCTGAGCAGCACCACCTGCGCCACTCCGTCGATGGTGACCAGGTGCGGAGAACTGTAGCTGGTGCGGCCTTCCCGGCGAATCCAGAGCGGCTCGCCGGCGGCGAGACCGTAAGCGGCCAGCTTTTCGGAAGCCGCCACGATGACGCTGTCATCCACAATCAGTGGCGAACTCGAGAAGCCCCAGGCCGGTACCGCGGCCCCCGTGTCGGCCGCCGCGTTGCGCGACCAGACAACAGCGCCGCTTGCGGCGTCTAACGCATTCAAGACGCCTGTCGCGCCAAGAGTGTAGAGGCGGCTGCCGTGAAGCGTGGGTGTTCCGCGAGGACCAGCGCCGGCATTTGACTCCCAGAAACGGGCCGTGTCGCGATGGGTCCACACCAGTTCGCCGTTTCTCGCCCGGTAGCACGTGACAACTTCGTAATCCCCGCGTTGCTCTTGCGTGTAGAGCAAGCCGTTGCCCGCGGCGAAGGACGACCAGCCAGGACCCACCGCGCGGCGCCACAGTTCCTGCGGTGGGGCTGAACTCCAGTCGGTGCGGATGCGCAAGCCGGTGACGGTCCCATCGCGCAGGGGTCCGCGAAAACCGGGCCATTCGGCGCGGGCAGCCCCTGCTGATGCAGGCAGCCTTGGAGAAAATGGCCGACCCGAACTACGTCAAGCAACTTCAGGAGGAGCAACAGCAGTTCGGCTGCAACCGCATCTTCCTGGAGGTTCCGCCCGGCGGAGGGAATTTCACGGGCTACATGACCTGCGCGGACAAAGTCGGCAATCAGGTCAAACTTACGGGCAGCGTGAAGGCACGCGCGGACTAACCTCCCGCATCGAGTCCGCCATCCCGGCATGGAACCCGGCTGCGCCGCCGCAGCCGGGGCTCTCTTGATTCAGGCGCGCGGTTTAGCGCGAGGCTTTCTTCCTGCCGATCGCGTCTTCCAGGAACTTGACGCCCTCCTGGGAGGTGTTGATCGATTGAGTCAGTGAGTCGCGAGCCTGGCTGGGATTGTGGAAGCCTTCGGAATTCTCCGCCGTCCACCATTCCCACAGCGTATGGGCGCGGTCGTGGAACTTGCGTGATTCCACCAAAGCCGCTTCCTCCACGCCGGCGTCTTTGGCCCGCTGGAAGGTGTCGATAAACTGGCCAAGCCAGAACTCGGCTTTGCGTATCTTGCCGCGGATGTAGTTCTGGACGGCATCAATCTGGTAGACGGCCTGGGCTTCGGTCCAATCCGCGTGGCAATTGACGCAGGTGTCCTTGGTCATGTAGCGCGCGCTCTTCTGGCCGTGCCACGTGTAGGTTCGGCCGTTTTCCTTGACTTGAGGCATGTGGCAGTCTTTGCACTCCACGCCCGCCCGCTCGTGCGTGCTGCCCCAATACACCTCGACTTCAGGGTGCTGGATTTTGGAAAGCGAAGCGCCCGTGACGGCGTGCTTGAAGTCCTTGAAACCGACCTTCTCCATGTAGGCGTTGTAGTCGAGGACGTTGCGCCACTGGAAGATGTTGGTACGCGGGTCCGCCTTGGTGATGGCGGCGTCGGTTTTCGGATCGTGGCCGGGGTTGCAGTTGTACTCCACGTGGCACTGCGCGCACATCACGTTGGAATCCTTGCGGCTCAGGATACCGATGGCACGGAAACCGTCGCGGAACACGACCTTCTTCATCTGCGTTTGCCGGCTCTTCTCCGCGTCGTAGGGATAGGTTCCTTCGCCGCGGTCCACCACCGCCTCGATGAGGGCGTCGCGCACGACGCGCGGGTTGGTGCCGTGCGGGTCGTGACAATGGATGCAGCCCATGGGGTGTTTGAGGTCCCGGGCGAATTCCACGACGTTGGAAGTGCGGGACCATTTCGCCTCTGGTGCGGGCTCACCCTTGTACTTCCATTTCAGAATGTGGTCGCTTGTCTTGCAGGTGAGGCAGGTAGGGTTCGCCGCCGCGGCGGTCTGAGCTTTGAACAGTTTCTGCGTGTTCGATGCCGGCTCCACGTCCCGCAACACGTCCCACGCTGCGCCCGTCTGGGTAATGTAGCTCCAGTTCTTGAACTCGAAGCGCCCGCCGTAGGCGCGGTCCACGGCGAAATGGTCAATCAGCATGAACGCGTGGCTGCGAGGCTCGGCGTGCTCCTTGGTGAAGGCGTGCGGCATCATCAGCTTGTCGAACGTAGGCGAACGGCTGGTGGTGGTGGACTTCTCCACCCGCGCCTTCGACTCGAGGTTGACGTGCATGAACGAGTCGTACTGCGGCTTATGGCACGTCGCACAGTGGGCTAATTCCAGGTTTGTCCCCGGCTTCGCCGTCGGATCGTCCAGATGCGCCGCGAGCGCCGAGTGGCAGTTCACGCAATTCAGCGGCTCGTGCTTGCCGCCGGTATAAAGTTGCTGCACTTCGGTGTGGCACTCGAAACACTGCTTTGCGTCCACCGGTTTCTGCTGCTGCGCCTGCGCCAGGCTCTTGCTGTAAGTAGTCACAGCCACCAGTCCGATAACGCTGGCGGTCAAAGCAACGCCGAAAATGGCCCTCCCAGGATGCATGAATACCCCCCCATCAAAAATCCGTCGGAATCCCCGTTCGGATTCCGATTCCAGACAATTATATACACTTTCAGCCCGCGCGCCACCTCTGAGTAAATCGTCAAGGGGAAAAAAACCGGGGTGGGGCGGTTAGTTCAAATCCGCCACACCCCGGCAGTCTTGCCAGAGATGATTCGCCTCCCGCGGAAGCGCGGGTGAAAAACCGCCGCTACAGCCGGGCGAACTCGACGCGCCGGTGCTGCGCCCTGCCCTTCGGCGTGTCGTTGGATTCGAGCGGCTTCGCGTCGCCAATGCCTTCAGTGGTCAAACGCTCCGCACTGACGCCGAACTGCGGCACCAGGACGTTCTTGACCGCTTCAGCGCGCCGTTTGGACAGGTCAAGATTGTGGGCGGCGTTTCCGCTGGAGTCCGTATGACCCTCGACTCGCAGTTTCAGGTTGGGGTTGGACTCCATCGCCCGGGCGACCAGCCGGATGACCGAAGCGGACTCGGGTTTCAGCCGGTCACTGTCGGTATCGAAGAGAATTCCGTGCGTCACATAGCGTCCCGAGGAGTTGATGATCTGGCTGAAATCAGGCGCGGATTCCGCAAAGCGCGCAAAGCGGATCCCCAGTTTCTCTTGCATATACTCGGCGTAGAGCGCCGCGCCTTCCAGTTGCGGCAGCGTCACCTGGTTGACATCGACGACTCGCTCGCCGTTGACGTAAATGCGCAGCCGGCCGTTCTGAATCCAGAAGTTCTGCTTTACCGGCTGGCTGAAATCCACTTGGATCTTAGCGTTGGCAAGGCTCTCATGTTTCGGGTAGTGGTGATCCACGTCGATTTGGAGTTGGTTCTCCCAAGCCCGTGTGGATATCTCCAGGGCAGCATAGCGCCCCGTCGGTCCTTGCCAACTCCCGTCGTGGATATACCAGACCACGCGACGGTCATTCGGGTCGTCGAACTTCAACTCCGTCTCGAGGGTGAAATTGGCGGGAATACCTTTGAGATTCGGGGTCAGAGTCACGGTCTCCCCGGTGAGGATGGACATTTGCCGGATTCCCGGCCCCGTTTTCAGGCCAACGGAGCCACCGCGGACTCTCCAATGCGGAGGCGGCTCGTCGCCGGCCATATCCGTAAAGTCGTCATAAAAGATCGTCCTGGAGCCCGCGACGAAATCGGCCTTGATCGTCGTCAGGTCGGGTTGGCCGGGTGTAGTAGTTGCAGGCTTGGGCGCAGTCACGGGCGCAACTGCTACCGCAGCGGGAGCCGCAGGGGCCGCAGCCGGCGCCACGTTCGGGGTAAGGCTGGCCAACTCCCGGCCGCCCCGGGATTTCGCCGACACCACCACCCGGCTTCCGGCGCCGAATCGAACGCTGGGGGCGTCGCTCGAGAACTCAATCACGTTGGCGGCATGGGATGCTTCACTCACAGCTCCGACGGCTGCGCCCCGCCTTCCACCTGTCAGTCCGCCCAGTGCGGCTCCGAATCCGGCTCGCGCGGCAGTCCTTGCCGCGACGTTGTTCCGGCGGACGCTTCGTCCCTCTTCATCCTTGTTCGCCTCACCTTTGGAATTGGTGATCGACGTGATTTCGGTCGAGACGGGAACCTCTTCGGAGCCGTGCTTCAGCGTTTCGAACGTGAACCGCAGCGAAGCCTGGCGGCCGCCGGCTTTTGATTCGGTGACCCTTCCCTCTAACGTGTCTCCCGCGAAGGCTGGCGGACTGATCACGCGGGCCATGACAGGGTCCCCCGTGTTGCTGATGTTGGTGCCCAGCGGGGCCAGCAATTCCGCCTGGAGTTCGATGTTCTGGCCGTGCATGGCCGGGGCGATGAGCAACAAAAGGGCCATCCAAAAAGTGAGTCGATACATGAGGCAGTCTCCTTGTAGAGTCTGGGATCGGGTTTCTCCGGCCATAGCTTGGGTCAGCAGCCACCGGCCGTCGCGAACTGCCAGAGACGGATACCCGCGGCACAAGTAACCCACCGGCCCACCAGGTCTTCGGCAGTTCTCCGCGTATTATATGCCGAACATGGCCTAGGAGCCGCTTTCCGGGCCTTCGGAGTCCTCGGTCTTCCGCAGGCAGGGGTACTACCCGCAAACGGATTCGAGTTCGACGACACTCCGCCGCGGCAGGGCGGCTGCAAGGCGGCAGCCCCGGCGCCGGAGACCGGACCCGACCGCGTTCAATCTGCTCCCGCAGGCGCTGCCCAAAGCCACGACGCCTGGTCCCGTATCATGGTCCCGGGCCGAGGCCGGTTTTCGGCAAGCCTGGAGGAAACAACCCTCATGAATCGTAGAGACCTGCTCAGAACCTCGCTTGCTTCAGGCTGAGCCGGCACAAAACCGGCTCTGCCATTCCTGGAATGGCTGAACCGGGCAGACCCAACGAGCAGGTTCATGAGCCTGGAAGAACTCCAGCAGGACCCATCGGTCTACCTACTCCCGGAATGTGAGGAGGAAGAAGACGTCCGGAAGCACCTGGCGGAAGCCTGCGAATGGATCTTCGAAGCGGAACTCGAGAGCTGGTATACCGGCGCAGCGGCATGGCCGAAGCGGCGCGGCATGATTACCTTCGAACACTGGTTCGAGTGGAGTGCTCATTCGACGGTGATCGGCCTCTGCGCGGATCCTCTTGTTGTAGAGGAAGAAATTCAAGCCGGGGGGCTCGTCGAGCCGAACAGGAAGAGGCGGGCGCGGAAGCCCGAAAGCGAGGCTGTGTACAATGGGCCTAGTGGACAAGCGCCGCAT
>JBBIND010000106.1:0-7643 GCA_037444075.1 Acidobacteriota bacterium
GAGTGTCAACGCAAAATAGAAATGTCCCCTTCTCCGCAAATTAGAAGTGTCCCCTTTGCAGCCCTGTGGTTGGGAGTGCGTGGTAATCTGCTCGTGCCGGTGAAACGGAGACGGGCTCTGGTGGCGACCAACCCGATCGAGGGATAGCCGGCCGGAACTCATCCGGACGATGAGCGAGAGCGCGTTCCTCCCGGCGCGTTCTTCTACCCGGGCTTCGGGGGCCGGCCGGCGGGAGGCAGCCGGCTTCCGCCCCGGGGTTTGGCTTGCCGTTCAGCCACATCGGACGATAGCTTCCGTCATGCCTTGAAAAACGCATTCCGGGCGCCCGGCCTGATTGTTCGGCGATGTGGCTGGCGGTTGTCACGACGGCTTATTGAGTCTCGCATAATACGGTGACAGAATCTCGCGGAAAGAGAGTGACACACGGCCCGATCGGCGATATCATGGGGTATGGCTATGCCCCGGGTTCCTCCCCGCGGCCGTCACGCCCTTGAACTTCGGCGCCGACAGGCCGCACGTCTGTTCGCGAAGGGGGGCATCTCCCAAGCGGACATCAGCCGGCGGCTCCACGTCAGCCGGATGAGCGTGTCCCGCTGGTACCGGCAGTGGCAGCACTCCGGCGCGGCCGGTCTCAAAGCAGCCCCGCACGCCGGGCGCAAGCCTCGCCTGAACGCGCGGCAGCTCGGGCGAGTGGAGGCGGCGTTGCGGCAAGGGGCCCGGGCGCATGGTTTTGCCGCCGATCATTGGACGTTGCCCCGGGTGGCGGTGGTGATCGAGCGGCTGACCGGGGTTCGGTACCATCCCGGACACGTCTGGAAGATCCTGGGCATGCTGGATTGGACCGTGCAGCGACCCGAACGGCCGGCCAAGGAGCGGGACCAGAACAAGGTCGATTATTGGAAGCAGGTCCGGTGGCCGGAGGTAAAAAAAACGCTGTGCGCCGGCGGGCCTGGATCTTCTTTCAGGACGAAACCGGCTTCACACAGCAGCCCTCCCTCCGCCGGACCTGGGCGCCGCGGGGAAAGACGCCGATCCTGAAAGCGCGCGGGAATCACTGGAGCAAGACCTCGGTCGCAGGGGCGCTGGGATTTCGGTGGGACGGACAGCGGACGCGGCTGCTGGCGCGCACCACCCCGGACAGTTTCAACGCGGAACGCTTGATCCGGTTCGTCAAAACCCTCAAGCGCTTTGTCCAGGGCCGGCCTGTCATCTTGGGGTGGGATCGCTTGCCGGCCCACCGCAGTCGGGCGATGCAAACCTACCTGGATCAACAACGGGACTGGTCCAGATGGAGTGGTTGCCGGCCTACGCTCCGGACCTGAATCCGACCGAAGAAGTCTGGAACAACATCAAGGGGCGAGAGATGGCGAACTTTTGCGGCGACCAGATGTCGGAGGCCTGCGACGCCTTTCGGCGAGGGCTACGCCGGGTGGCGCACACCGCGCGGTTGGCGTTTTCCTTCCTCAAGCACGCGGGTCTTTCATTTTAGTCAATGTGTAACTACATTATGCGAGAGTCAATAGCCTGACCTCCGTAGCAGCCAAGCACGGGACGGAGATCATCGACACAGATCAGGAGGACATTCCGCTTGCCGGTGGCCCGGGCGGCGCGCGCCGAAATGAAGCAACTGCCGGCCGTAAGTAAGCCTCCCAAGGTTCCAAAAAACTGTCTTCGATTGGACTTCGAAGCATTGGGTCTCATTTGAACCTCCTGAATGGCAACTGACCAAGGTCACCAGTTCCATCCGTCGTTGCAGCGCCTATTGTGCGTCCCCTGTCGTTCCAATATATTTGAATGCTCTCCGGTTCCGCGATATGCAGCTTTCCGCCGGACACGATCAGGTCAGATTTCCCGACGGGCCAGGACCGGAACCGCGTCCCATCCGGGAGGGGGAGATCATCCACCTCAAGTTCTATCGTCCCCACGCCGTCTGCACGGTTCAGCACAACCAGGACGTGTTCTTCTGGCACGCTGCGCAGATAGATGTAGCGGTCCTTGTCTGCCAACAACTGGACGAGATCTCCGCGGCGGAGTGCCGGGTGAGCTCTGCGGAAATGCAGTAAATCACGCAGATAGTTGAATACGAGCGCGGCATCACCTGTGCGGCCGCCGGGCGTGAACGCGTCCACCGGATCGCCGGGGAAACCCCCTGGAAAGTCGGCGCGGGTAGCGGCTCTGCCCCCCTCCAGGCCCATCGCGATCTCATCGCCATAGTAAAGATGGGGGATTCGCCGCGTGGTCAGCAGAAAGGTTTGCGCCATGCGGAGACGAGAAATCTCGCCCCCGGCGACGGACAGAAACCGGTCCTGGTCGTGGTTGCCCAAAAACGCGACCAGTAATTCCGGCCGCCGGTAAAGCGAATCCTGCGCCAGTATCTCCACCAATTGAGTCATCGGTCCGCCCTGTGCGAACACGGCGCGAATCGCTCTTTCCAGGGGGAAATCGAGCATTGTGGTAAGCTTGGTGTCCACACCGTATCGGCGGACGCCGCCCTCGAAAAACGACAGGTCGGCTGGCGTCCGCGCGGTGATTTCGCCCATGACGAAGACGTTCGGAAACTGGCGGTTGATGGCGGTTTGCCACTTCTCCCAGAATGGGCGGTCCACGTAAGGGTAGGTGTCCAGGCGGATGCCGTCAGCCCCAGACATGCCTATCCACCAGAGTGAGTTCTGGATGAGGTAGTCGGAGAGTAGTGGGTCGGTTTGATCAAAATCCGGCAGGTGACCAGCGAACCATCCGACCAGCGGGATACTGCGCCGCTTCGGCCGGGCGTAAGGGTCGGCCAAGCCGGCAATGTCGAAGTTGTTGCGGAGTTTCGGCTCGCGGTTGAGATCGTGAAACCACGTTTCAGTTGGGGGCGCCTCCACCCAGGGATGGTCAGGGCCGCTGTGGTTCGGAATGAGGTCGAGCATGACCTTCAGTCCTGTTGTGTGGCTGGCATTTGTGAGCTCTTGCAGGTCGGCCATCGTGCCAAAGCGCGGCTCGACGCTGTAAAAATCCACCGTGTGATAACCGTGGGGCGGCGAAGCACGGGTGGAGGAATTCTGGTAAAGAGGCAGCATCCAAATGCCCGTGACGCCGAGGTCTTTTAAGTAGTCCAGCCGCTTGCGGATGCCCACAAGATCACCGCCATGATGGGCGTTGTTGGACGTACGGTCGGCTGGCCGCCCAAATTCCGGCGGGCTGTCGTTGGAGGAATCACCGTTTGAGAAACGATCCGGCATCAACAAGTAAATCACGTCATCCCGATTGAAGCCCTGAAAGCGTCCCTTCGTTGGCACAGGAGGCAACAACATGAAGCTGAAATCGGAGGTTCCCGATGGCCCGCTGACGCGAAAGCCGTGCTGCCCCGGCCTCGCGTTCGGTGCGATATCAACGTAAAGGAAAAGATACCGGCCGTCACTCGAGCTCCGATCCACGCGCACCTTCAGCCCGGCCGACAGGGCTGTGACCGTCGCACCTCCCAGCTTTTGGCCTGTTAGCAAGACCTGCACCCGGTTCCACGTATGGCCGACCCACCAGTTGGGAGGTTCAACCTTTTGTACCGATGGCCCGAGCTGACCAACCATCGTACCGGTGCTGCTGCCGCGGGACTCCTGGCCGAATATTAAGCTGCTGCTTATAAAAACAGCAACCAACAAATACAGCATTCTCATCGAAACCTTTCTGACTGACATAACCTCTGTCCTTTTGGATGTCATGACTTAAAGAGTTGCGGTTCTGAAGCACGAGCTGCTCCGAACAGTTCGGGCTGGCCACTGCGAGTCCATTGCTGTCCAAAATAGCGCCGCCGATTCTTGCCACCTGACGGCAGCCTCAGCGGGCCGATCCTCAGTACTCTGGAGGGGGTTCCTTGCGAAGAACCACTCACCGAGGAAGAGGATCAGCCGTGACACAAGTATGTAGCGTATTCTCGCAGCTCTTGCTGTTCTCGCGCGGGGTGTCTCGCCGCGGAGGCTAATACGGTCTTTCGCCGGGAGTCAATACAGGATCATAATGGTGCTGACGGTGGCGGCCGCACCCCCGTCCGCATCTATTCGAACGCGGCAGCAAGGAGTCGGCCAGATGATCGTGGTCCACGTGCATGTCCGCGTAAAGCCCATTTTTGTCGAGGCGTTTGTGGAAGCTACAGTCGGGAATGCCAGCCACAGCGTTCGAGAACCGGGGGTCGCGCGCTTTGATGTTCTCCAGCAAGCGGATGACCCGTCCCGCTTCATCCTGGTGGAAGTCTATCGAAGTGAGGCCGCCGTGGGAGCGCACAAGCAAACCGAGCATTACCTCGCCTGGCGTGACGCCGTTCAGGAGATGATGGCTGAGCCGCGCCATGCCGTGCGCTTCGCGAACGTGTTTCCCGATGATTCAGCCTGGTAACTCCACGCCCAGTTTCGAATTCGCTACCGCATCCCGCATCCTGTTCGGCGCCGGGACCGTTTGCCAGGTAGCCTCAGCCGCCCGGCAAATGGGGAGCCGGGCGCTACTTGTCACCGGCAGCAACCCTGAGCGGCTTGATCCCGTTCGAGCAGACCTCGAGTCCTCGGGCGTGGCTTGCGCCCCTTTTGCGGTGAAGGGCGAGCCGACAGTTGAGACAGTCCGGCAGGGAGTGAAGCTAGCTGCGGAGCAAGGCTGCGAGTTCGTCATCGGATTCGGCGGTGGCAGTGCCATCGACGCCGCCAAAGCCATCGCGGCGCTGCTTACGCAGGAAGGCGATCTGTTGGACTACATCGAGGTGGTAGGTAAGGGCCTCCCCATCAAACAACCTTCCGCCAGGTGCATCGCCATTCCTACCACAGCCGGGACGGGCGCCGAAGTGACGCGCAACGCCGTGCTCGCCTTGCCGGAGTATCGGCTGAAGGCAAGCCTGCGGAGTCCTTATCTGCTGCCCACACTGGCTGTCGTGGACCCCGAGCTGACTCTGTCCCTGCCGCCTGCGCTCACAGCCTGCACGGGGATGGACGCGCTTACTCAGCTCATGGAAGCCTTTGTTGGCAGGCGCGCCAATCCGATTACCGACGGATTGTGCCTGGAGGGGATGAAACGCGCGGCAACGGCTCTGCCGCTGGCCTTTCACAATGGCGCCGACTCGGAAGCGCGCACTGGAATGGCTCTGGCCAGCGTGCTCGGCGGCCTGGCCCTCGCCAACGCCGGGCTGGGCGCAGTGCACGGACTCGCGGCGCCTCTGGGCGGGATGTTCCCTGCTCCACACGGCGCGGTGTGTGCGGCGCTACTTCCTTGCGTCATCGAGGCCAACCTGAGCGCGCTGCGCCGGGGGCAAGCAGAATCCCCTACGCTCAGACGCTATGAAACTGTGGCGCGCATCCTGACCGGCCGAACCGACGCGACCGCCGACGAAGCCGCCACCAGGACAAAGCAGCTATGCGCTGAATTGGGAATCCCGCCGCTGCGCACTTGGGGAGTCAGAGCCGAAGACCTCGAGTCTGTCGCTCTCAAAGGCACCCAAGCCAGCAGCATGAAGGGTAATCCCGTGGAGTTGAGCACGAGAGAACTGATCGACTTACTCGCGAAGGCTTTGTAAACCGGCGCCGGCTACTTCCATCTGCCCCGGCCGGTATTTGAACTCTACGATCTGCGGCAGGATCCCGCCGAATTGCAGAACCTCGCCGGGAACCCCGCATTGGCAGCTACGGAGCGCGAACTGAAGCTGGCGCTCCAGGAGAAGATGGCCGTCGACTACGATTTCCTGCCGCTGCCGCTCAGCGAGTGACTGCCTGGCGGACCATGCAGGCGTTAAGACCGGCGGTCGCTTCACCGCTTCGGCGACGGATGAGCAGGTGGTGAAGGCTTTCCGTTCACTTGTCCTGCCGCTCTTCTGGCAGCACGTCGATGGTGAGTGTGCCGCGCTTGGGCGAAGCGGCAGTCGAAAGGGGCATCTCAACGACGAAGCCGGCTTGGCGAATGCGGCGCGAAGGACTCGCTGCCATGGCTATCCCGCCTATCCACGCCACCAGCATCCCATTGGCGGGAATGTAGAGGTTGAAGTCCACCAGGCTGTGCAGAAGGATGGCCGCGAGTGCGCCCGAGGCGGCGAGCGCCATGTACCGCCGGTCCGGGTTCGAAGCCTCGGTGCTTCTTCTAATGGTCCGGCCGAATACGTAGAGCGCCAATGACAGCAGGACGGCAAAGCCGAATACACCCGACTCAGCCAGCACCTGCAAATAGTCGTTGTGCGCGAAGTCCACGCGGTTCATGGGCGCCACCTCCTTGAACCGCATGAAGGCCGGTTCATAGGCTCCCAAACCGCAACCGACCAGGGGGTAGGCCTCCACCACGGCCAGCGTTTCCCGCCAGACTTCAGCGCGCATATCTGAAGAAACCTCCTCAGTCGCCGTCAGATCAGCGAACCGGGCGATGAGTTGGTCCGTGGGCAGCAGAAGAAACAGCGAAACCACCAGCGCGCCCACCGCGCTCACAGGAAGCCATCGCCTCCAGCCCAGCCTGCCCACCCCGAGCGCCAGGGCTCCCATCACGAACAAAGAGGCCAGCGTCGCAAGCAAGCCCATGCGCGATAGGGATAGCAGGATTCCCAACAGCAATACCGCCGCAGTGCCTAATAGGAGGCAGGCAAGAACAGCAGGCATTATGGGGCGGTCTTCCCCCTTCCGCCCGCGGCGGAATATGGCCAGACCGTGCATCAGTGCAAAAGGCAGGGCCAGCGCCAGCAAGCCGGCGTAGTGGTTGCGGTTCACATAGGTTCCTCGCGCGAGCCCCTGCCCCTCACCGGTGTAGACCTGAACCAACCCTAGAACGCCTTCCAGGAACGCCACCACGACAAAGGGCAACGACACATGCCAAGGGTTGTCACTCCACCTCCAGCACAGGCGCCGAACAATAAGGAACACAAGGACATAGCCCAATACGGTCAGAGCCAGCCGCGCGGTTTCAGGCGGCGCCACACTCAGGCTCAGCCAAGCAGATTTGCCCAGCAGAGGAGCGGTTGCGGTGGCTAGTTCGGCGCGAAGGGGCGAGAGGACTTCAACTACGGCCAACGGAAGGGGGATGTTCTGCAGGAAGCAGACGGCCAGCAGGGCGGCCAGCAACCAGCGAACAATCGCGGGGAGGGGGGGAGGGCAGGAGGCCTTAGAAGCCGCCAAAGAAAAAAGAGCGGCGGTCAATCCTATCGCAAACAGGCACTTCAGCCAATCCCCCGCATAAACGCCACCCAAACGGAAGGCGGCATAACCGAGGATCGCTGTGAGCCCGCAGAGGCTGACAGCCGCCATCAAGAGCGATTATCTTACAAGTTCGATCAGAGCAGACGGCTGAGGCCGCACCACGTTCCTGGTGGAAGCCTCTCTCAACCCGCCGTTTGACGAAGCGCTACCGCCCTCAGGGACCGCGACGTCGTGACTGAACCAGTAGTCGCCTGCCTCGAGTGTTTGTGGTGACTCGAGTGTATAGACGAGCCGGTAGATCGGGTCTGAAAAACCGTCCCGGAACACGCGCGAGACGTTGGTTGCCGAGAACGCGAACGTACCTCGTGTCCGGTCGCTTGAGAACGCGTTGCCCACAAATCCAGCAGCAGATGGGATGTTCCCGGCCCCGTTCGTCCAGATATTCATCCGGAAGCGGTTGTACATGTTCGCCGGATCGAATGGCAACTCGGAGTTGCCGTTCCCGTCGAAGTA
>JBBIND010000107.1:0-7403 GCA_037444075.1 Acidobacteriota bacterium
AAGCTCTCGCGGGCCAGCCGGTACTCGCCGTAACCCTCGGCATAGGAGAGATAGCGCAGGACTTCAGGCACAGGCATGCCCTTGGGGCAGACCCCGTCGCAACGGCCGCACATGCGGCAGTAAAGCGGCCTGATGTGCTCCAGTTGCGCGGCCAGCAGTTTACCATCTGCTTCGGTGAACGGGCTGGACATGGCGCGGAAGTTCTCCTCGAGCTGTTCCATGTCCGTCATGCTGGGGATGCAGGTGTGCATGTGCGGGTTTCTCAAGGCCCACTTGAGAGCCGCCACCATGGCGCCTTCCCGCTCGAGCTTGGCGCGCAGGGGGTCCGATTCCCGGACGCGGCGGAAGCCGCCCGCCATCAGCTTCATCCCGACCACGCCCATGCCCGCGTTGTGCGCCGCGTCGATGAGCTGCGCGATTTCGGGCCCCATGGTGAAGTTGTAGCTGGTGAGCAGGACGTCGGTCTTGCCCACCTTGATGAGGTGCGGGATGAGGTCGGCGAAGCCGGAGTGAGTGCTGACGCCCGCAAAACGGATCTTGCCCTGCTTCCTGGCGAGTTCCTGCGCCTCGAGCAGATCATCGGTGATCTCCGCCGGCTTCGACTTGGCGTGCAGGTGCCAGATATCCAGGTAATCGGTTGCGAGTTCGCGCAGACTGGTCTCCAGGTCTGCGAGCGCCGCCTCTTTCGTTCGGGCGCCGGTCTTGCTGGAAAGAGTCAGGCTCTTGCGTTTGCCCTTGAGCGCTGCGCCCACCATGCGTTCGTTATTGCCGCCCTGATAGCCGCGCGCGGTGTCGAACCAGTTAATGCCCATCTCCACGGCACGTTCGATAACGCTCTGGTCGGAAGTGATCATGCAACCAAAGGCCACGGTGGTGGCCTTGATGCCAGTCTTCCCGACGACGCGGTAGCGCGGTCCGGCTGATGCCTGGAGCGGGGTTGACGGCGGTGAGAGCGCCGGAGTGTTGAGAGACGGGCGCGCGGCGGCGGCGGCCCCTGCGGCGGGCAACGCCAGGCCGGCGGCGAGAAAACTGCGTCGAGACGATGGCATATTCGGAAAACCTCCCTGAACAGGTACAGTATAATCAGATTCTCATATCTTCCTGCAGGGGGACGGTTGATGACATACGACATGACCCGGCGGCACTTGTTTCGCCTCGCGGCGCTGACCGGATCGGGAGCCATCCTGGCGCGAGGCCAGAAGCCCGTGCCTTCTTATGACCGCCCGGCCACGGTCTCGCTCATCCACGGCGAACAGCGCCGCAAGATTGTCCACGACGCCTTGGCTGCGATAGACGAGCAGATCCGGCCGGTATTGCGGCGCAAGAAGTACGTGGTCATCAAGCCGAACATTGTCTCGGTGAAGAACCAGTTGGCCTCGACGCACGCCGATGCGCTGCGGGGCATTCTGGATTACCTGGCTCCCCGCTTCAAGGGTCCCGTGGTGATTGCCGAATCCTCCGCCGGAGAGACGATGGACGGCTACGAGAACTTCGGCTACACGAAGCTGCCTGCCGAGTTCCGCTCGCAGAAAGTCCGTCTCGTGGATCTGAATGCCGACGCCCGCTACGAGTTGATCCACGTGCTCGATGCCAACCTCCACCCGGCCCCCGTCAGGCTGGCCGCCATGCTGCTGGACCCGGAGGCGTACGTCATCTGCTCGGCCATCCTGAAGACGCACAACACGGTGGTGGCCACGCTTGCGATCAAGAACATGACGCTCGGCGCGCCTCTGCACCAGGCGCCGAAGGAAACGCCGCGCTGGAACGACAAGCGGCAGTACCACGGCGGAGTGCGGCAGACGCACTACGGCATGTATCTCACCGCGCTGAAAATGCAGCCGTTCTTCGGAGCCACGCTCATCGATGGCTACGAAGGCATGGAAGGCAACGGGCCGGTTTCCGGCACGCCAGTGCCCTCCCGCGTGGCCATCGCTTCCACGGACTACGTGGCGGCGGACCGCATCGGAGTCGAAGCCATGGGGATCAACGCGGACTGGCTGGGATACCTGAAGTTCTGCCACACGGCGGGGCTGGGTCAGTATGATCTCGGCAAGATCGACATCCGCGGCGCGAAACTGGCCGACATCCGCAAGACTTACGTCCAGCACAAGGACATGGAGCGGCAATTGCAGTGGATGGGCGAGATGACCGACCTGCCGCCGAAGCTGGGCTGACGCGCAACTTCCACTCTCGCTTTCATATAACGAGACACGGACCGCCTCGACAAGGCGGCGGTGTACCCGGCAGCGGCTGCGGCCGGGCTTACGATCAAAACCTGGCGCGCGTCGCCCGGCCCTGAGATTCGCCCCGCAGCCAGACGTAGAGCGGCGCGCGCGGAGCCGGCGCCGGCCAGGGAATAGCGATGCGCAGGGTCTGTTTCTGGCTGTCTCCGGGCACGGGCGTGGGAAGGCCCGTAACGGGTAAACCTTGCTCGGCGTTCCAGCCGGTCTTCTCGATGGTCTCCAGATCAGCCCCCCGGATGATCGCCGCGTACACGGACTCGCCGAGGCTCTCCTCGGTGAGCGTGAAGCTCTCAATCCTGGGCAGGCGCACCACCTTGCCGAGGGCGCGCACGTCGGACCGCCCTTGCGTCGGAGTCTCCGCAACGGCGTGGAGAGTGCAGCCGGCTTGCCCCACGCTCCCGGGGTCGATGGTCATGAAGAAGAGGCCATTGCCGGCCGGGCGCAGCGATGCTCCTGGCCGGGTCTCGCCGGTGCGCAGGCGCTCGGCGCGCAAGGTCATCTCGGTTTCCGCGCACTCCAGGAACACCGCGGGCGGAGACTCGACCGGCTGTATCCGCAGGGAGATGCTGAGCGGACCACCGGCCGGCAACTCACCGGAACGCACTTCAATGCCGGGTTCGCCGGGCAGCGATATCTGGACTGCCTGAATCTTAGCCCGGGGGCCGATCACCTCCACCGCCCCGGTGATGCGGATGGGCGTGTGCAGTCCTTCGACGTGCAGGAGCAGGTCAGCACGGTCACCGGCGCCTGCGCCCTCCCTAAGTTGGAACACACCCTGAACGCCTCCCGGCCGGGATTCCAGCGCCGCTTGGGCCAGGTCTGTCTCCAGGCGCGTGATGCGCCCGAGACCGTTGCCCCGCAGCGTGACACGCTGCAAAGCCTCGCCCTGATTGAGTTTGAACGGCAAGCCCTCCAGAGTGGGGTGCGGAGGGAGAATCCGAAGCGGCAACTGGCGCGATTCTCCGGCCGGCAAGGTGAACAGAAGCAGGTAGTCACCCGCAGTCTGCCCTCGCAAGTCCGCCGTCAGTTCCACGCTGTGCTGCGGTCCCGCGCGAGCGCCCTTGGGAAGCAGAACTTCCACCGGCAGGCCGGCGCTGCGTTCCCCGGCTTTCCGCAGCTCCACCTTCTCCACGAACTGGAAATCCTCGCCGATCACCTCGAGGACCACCTTGCTCGCGCCTTCAATCAGCTTGTCCCTGGACTCCGGCGTGATGGAAACCTGGCTCCACAGCGCTTGCTGATGAACGTGAAAATCACCTTGCACCTGAAACGTTTCCCAATCCCAGCGGGCTTCCAGGCGGTAAGCACCCGCGGGGAACTCCGAAGCGGTTAAATCGACTTCGATGGATTGCGCCTCAGGCAGCGCTTTCACTCTTACGGGCAAACGGCTGCCGGCCACCGGGTCAGCCAGATGCCAGTCCAGCGCCCGGTCAATGAGCTTCCACACGGCGGGCTCCACGGGAGCAAGGCGCGCAGCCTGGCGAGTACGCGCGGCGAGGTGCGCCGGTTTGAGCAAGGCAAGCCGCGGTGGACCGCTGTCCACCATGTGCGCTCCCCAGAGGTAGGCCACACGCGTCCTGCTCTTCTGGGTCTCGCGGCGGGCGCACAGCGAAATCCCATCCATCGGGGCGGTTTGCGAGAGCGCAGAGCGGAAGTCGCTGCCGGGGAACATCATGCTGCGGAGATTGACGAACATGGCTGCTCCGCCGGCAGCCAGACCGACGGGCGTACCGAAGAACAAGCCGGCTACGGAAGCCGCCAGGCTGCCGGATTGCTGCATGCGCTGGCGCGCCTCGGGCGCCAACGGGTCGTAAGTGGCGAGCGTCGGGTTCAGGGCGCGCATCAGCGCCATCGCCTGCTGGTCCGCGGGTGAATTCCGCTGGAGTTTGGGCACCGCCACGCCGTAACGGGAAGAAAATCCGAGCAACGCCGCGTCCAGACTCTCGGTGGAGTCGCCGGCGCGCTCCCAGGCGGCCAAAGCCTCGATGAGCGCTTCGGTCTGCGCTGTCTTCTCAGCGTAGGCGGCCAGCTGCGTAATGAGCGAGCGGTCCCGGGTCACGAGCGAAGTGACCTTGCGCATGTCGAGCCCTTGGGGTCCGAACACCAGCCCGACGGCAGATGTGCGGTAGGGCACGTCCCATTCCGCGGGCAGCCTGGCGGAACTCTTGGGCAGCACGGTGAGTTCGCGTTCGGGTTCGCTCGGCACCATCACGACGACGATTTCGGCCTTGTCCTGGTCCGGGCGCACGCTGGTGGGTATGTAGATCAGTTTGTGCCCTGGCACCAGGCTGTTGACCGAGCGCAGGGAACGGCCCACCAGCTGGCCTTCCGGCCGGACGTGCAACTGGAAACCTGCCAAAGGCATGCCCGCAGCGCAACTGGGCTGGGGCACGCCTTGCCCGCCACAAACCGCCGGCAGGCAGAGCAAGAAAAGCGCAAATTGACGCCTCATACTCGATCAAAACCAGTATGGCAGATCGCCGATGTTACACTGGGCAAGTGGATGGCGGGACGCTACTACCAATCCTCGGCGAGGGGACCGGGGAAAGCCTGAATCTGGGTCTGGGGGCGGTTCCGCGCATCACCAGCCTGTTGATCAAGCCCGCGTCGGCGGTCTGCAACCTCGATTGCGCCTATTGTTTCTACCTCGACCGTGAAGCGGATCCCTACCAGTCGTTGCCCGAGCGCACGATGAGCAGGGAGACGTTGGAACGGCTGGTGGACACCTACATGTTCTACGCCTACCCCAATGCCGTGTTTGCCTTCCAAGGCGGCGAACCCATGCTGGCAGGGCTGGATTTCTTCACACGGCTGGTGGAGTGGCAGAAGCAATACGGGCGGGACGGCCAGAACGTCAGCAACGCGCTTCAGACCAACGCCATCCTGATCAACGACGACTGGTGCCACTTGTTCCGCGACTACAACTGGCTGCTGGGCGTGTCTTTGGACGGACCGCAGGAGGTGCATGACGCCTACCGGTTCAACAAAGCCGGACGCGGCACCTGGAAACAGGTGATGAGGGGCGTCGAGATCTTGCAGAAGAACAACGTGGAGTTCAATATTCTCTGCGTCCTGAGCCAGGCCAACGTGGAGAAACCGAAGGAATTGCACAAGTTCTTCAAGGACCTCGGCGTGGACAACGTGCAGTACATCCCTCTCTCCGAGTTCGACCAGGAAGGCAACCTGATGCCTTTCACCATCACGCCGGAGCAGTACGGGCGATTCCTCTGCGAGATGTTCGAGCTTTGGTGGCCCGAACGGCGCAAGTTCCGCATCCGCTTCTACGACAACCTGGCCGAGGCTCTGGCAGGCGTCAAGCCCGGCAGTTGCACGCTGCACGAAAGCTGTGACAGCTACGTCGTCGTGGAGTACAACGGCGACGTGTTCCCGTGCGACTTCTTCGTCGAGAGGAACTGGAAGCTGGGCAACCTCACGCTGGATTCCTGGCCCGAAATAGCGCGCCGGTCGCGCCGCTTCCAGTTTGCCAACAAGAAGACGCTGCCTCACCAGGAATGCCTGGCGTGCGAGTACCGTAGCGTCTGCCGACAAGGCTGCCCGAAGTTCCGCCACGCGCGGCACCGGCGCTTTGAAGACCTCGACTACTTCTGCCCAGCCTACAAGATGATCTACGCGCGATGCCTGGAACCGCTGCGGGCTGAAGTGGAAAAACTCATGGCGCGCGCCTCGCACGCCGAGACCATCGCCGCGAGCCCGTACTAGGGTCTGCTGAAGAAGCCTCTGAGCTCGCCCCCACCTGTGCACGCGAGCCGTTGGCTTGCTTCAGCCTGGTGCACCCCGGACCCACCGGTAATGCGGATGGGGAACGCGAGGGTTGATCCAGATTTGGGAAATCACACCTCAAAACAATCAGTCTTTCTGTTTTGAATCAGCAACATGCGGACGCCTGACGGAAGGGAATCCCTCTTGCCAATGTTAGAACCGAAGTGGCATGTCGCTTGGCGCCGCAGACTCGATCCTGTTCACCCGGCGACGTCACCACCTCGCGCAGTGCTCTTGCGAAATGCCGGCGCCCGAGCCGGGCGGGCGCCATACGGCCCAAAGAGGAGGCGCCACAGAGATTTCCTCCGCCGCGCTGAGGCTCGTTCTCAGCGTGGTTCTGTTGTGCGCCTCCAGCGCCGTAGTGACGGGACATGAAGCCTCAGACGACCCCGCCACGGCTCGGAATCCACAGACGGAACACCTGCCTGCCGCCACTCAATCCACTCCCGAGTTGTCGTCTCACCTGCTGCAACTGGTCCGCAGCGCCAGAACCGACGCCGTTCAAGGGCGGCTGCCAGCGGCCGAACAGAAGCTACGGTCGGCTTGGCAAACGGCTCGTGAATTACCCCGCGAAAACGTACTCGCCGTAGTCGTTCTGAACAATCTGGGACACGTGCTTTGCGACCGCGGACAGCTCGCCGAGGCGGAGACCCTCCTGCGGGAGGCAATCCTGCGATGGAAGGGTGCTCGTCCGGGCGAGGAACTTCAGGTCACTCTGATCGAGCACAACCTGGTGAAGGTCTTCCTCGCGGGAGCGCGTTACGAAGAGGCAATCCGGCTGGCGCGCCGGAGCCTGGCCGTTCGCGATAAACATTCCGCCGGCGAGGACATCGATGCCGCCCGCCTCATGGCCGCGTTGGCGTGCGCCTACGACCGGGTCCGGCGGTTTTCGGACGCCGAGGCGTACATGCTCCGTGCCCTGTCCATCCTGGAGCGGGAGCTGGGACCCGGCGAGGCGGAAACCGTCAGAGTGCTGAGCAACCTGGCGGGGCTGAAGCTGTCGCTGGGGCAACATGCGGAAGCAGAGGCTCTCTCCCGGCGGGCGCTCGATCAAATGAGGCGGGCCGTGGGACCGGAGCACCCGGCTCTGGCAGCGGCTCTGAACAACCTGGCCTGCGCCCTCATGGCGAGGAAGAACTACGCCGAAGCGCAGTGGGCGCTGCAGTCGGCCATCAATGTCCTCGAACCTCAGGTGGTTCGATCCCACCCTGACATGATCCTGAGCCAATACCATTTGGCGCACCTGTACGCGCTGAGCGGCCGGTACAAGGAGTCCGCAGCACTGTACGTTGCCACGCTGAACGAGAGCGAAACCTCGTTGGGGACCGGCCACGCCGTTTCCGCGCAGATACTGGCCGGCTACGCGGAGGTGCTGAGGAA
>JBBIND010000108.1:0-7276 GCA_037444075.1 Acidobacteriota bacterium
CGCAGCGTGTCGAGGATGAGGAAATCGGCCAGCGGTTTCGGCACGCAAAGTCCCGTGGCGAGCGTGTGCGCGTCCTCCCAAAACCGCGCGCGCGTTTCACCGCTTCGGAAGGCGCGTACGACGGGCTGGCAACCTTCTGCCTGCACGGCGATCATCTTCGGCCGTTTCGCGGAGATCCATCCCAGGGTCTCCATTTCCTCGAACGCCTTCCACATGCCGATCAGGCCGACACCGCCGCCGGTGGGATAGAGGATCGCATCCGGCAAAACCCAGCGGAACTGTTCGGCAATCTCATAGCCGAGCGTCTTCTTGCCCTCCAGGCGATAGGGTTCTTTGAAGGTGCTGACTTCAAACCACTCGCCGGTCTTGGCCTGTTCGGACGCCATCCGGCCGCAATCGCTGATGAGACCGTCGACGAGCGTGACTTTTGCTCCGTAAGCCTGGCATTCCTGGATGTTGGCGCGAGGAGCGTGGCGTGGGATATAGACGTGCGCCTCCAGCCCTGCTGCCGCCGCATAACAGGCGAGCGAACTGGCCGCGTTTCCAGCCGAGGGGATGACCACCCGGCGCAGGCCCAATTCCACCGCCATCGAGATGGCGCAGGATGACCCGCGCGCCTTGAAGGTGCCGGTAGGGTTCAGGCCTTCATCTTTGATCCATAACTCGCCCGTTCCCAATTGCGAGCCGAGACGCCGCGCCCGGATCATGGGCGTAAAGCCCTCACCCAAAGACACGATTGCCTCCGGCTTTTTCACGGGCAGCACCGGGGCGTATCGCCACATCGAGGTGGGGCCGTTGGGAATCCAGGCCCGGTTCCAGCTTTGCTTCGCTTTGGCCAGGTCGTAGCGCACCAACAGTGGTCCCCCGCAGGCGCACAGGTTGTGCACCTGACCGGCTGCATGCTGGCGGCTGCACAGACTGCATTCGAGGTGGCTGACGGTAGTCATGGCGGAAGGCTTATTATAACCAGCATAACGTCATGATTCCGACAAAGCGCCTGGTATTGAAACTCCTGTGTCTGGGCTTGGCTGCGCTGGCAGGCGCCGCCCAGCCTGTGGATGAAGCCTACACCGCGAAGATCCGCGAATACACCACCGAGCCGTTCTTCCTCACCGACCTGGTGGAGACGTTGCCTGCGTCAGCAAGCGTGCCGACCCCGCACAAAGCCTTGGGCTACATTGCCGGCGCCGCGGGCAAACTGACGTATTCCAGGGACATCTACCGCTACTTCAGAGAACTGGAACGGACTTCGCCGCGCGTGAAGGTATTCAGCATGGGGCAAACCGAAGAGGGGCGGGAGATGCTGCTGGCAGCTATCTCCGACGAATCCAACGTCGCCAAGCTGGAGACGCTGCGCCAGAATGCCCGCCGTCTGGCGGACCCGCGCAAACTCACGGAGAAGGAAGCCTCCGCGCTGATCAACGAAGGCGTGCCGGCTTACTGGATTACGGGCGGGCTGCACCCGCCTGAAACCGGGGCTCCCGAGATGCTCATGGAACTGGCCTATCGTCTCGCGGTTGCGGAAACGCCGCTGGTTCGGAACATACGCCGTAACGTGGTGGTCTTGATCACGCCGATTCTCGAAGTCGATGGGCGTGACCGGCAGGTGGATCTCTACAACTACCGCCTGGCAAACCCGGACAGGACGCCGCCCAGCCTGGTCTATTGGGGCAAGTACGTGGCGCATGACAACAACCGCGACGGCATCGCCATGGCGCTGGCTCTTACGCGCCACGTCACGCGGGCTTTCCTGGAATGGCACCCGCTGGTGCTCCATGATCTGCACGAATCCATCCCGTTCCTGTACACCTCGACCGGGATGGGGCCCTACAACGCCTGGCTTGACCCCATCGTCATCAACGAGTGGCAGAAGCTGGCCTACCATGAAGTCGAGGAGTTGACCAAACGCGGCGTTCCCGGCGTCTGGACGCACGGTTTCTATGACGGCTGGGCAGCCAACTACCTGTTCACCGTAGCGCACGGCCACAACGCCATCGGCCGCTTCTATGAGACTTTCGGTAACCGCGTGGCCGATACCATGGACCGCACCGTGCCGGAATCCCAAACAACGAGAACCTGGTTCCGCCCCAATCCGCCCCTCCCCAAGGTGAGGTGGTCGCTGCGCAACAACGTCAACTTGCAGCAAAGCGGCCTGCTGCTGGCTTTGAATTACACGGCTACCAACCGCCGGGAATTTCTGGAGAACTTCTACCTCAAGAGCAAGCGCTCGGTTGCTAAGGCGCGCAACGAAGGTCCCGCCGCATGGGTCATCCCGGCCGACGATCCGCGCCCGCTCGAGTGCGCCGAATTGGTGAACCTGCTACGGGCGCACGGCATCGAGGTGCACCGTCTGAGCAATGCCCTCGAAAAACCGCTGAAGGTGCCGGCCCAAAGCTACGTGATTCGCATGGATCAGCCTTACAGCCGCATGGCGGACATGCTTTTTGACACACAGTACTACAATCCCGGCGACACGCGTCCGTATGACGATACCGGCTGGTCCGTGGGAGCATTGCGCAACATACGCACGGTGCGCGTGACGGACGCCTCGATTCTCGACGCGCCCATGACGCTGATCACCGCAGCCGAAAAACCGGCCGGCGGCGTCCAGGGACCGGCCAACGCTTCGGTCTACGTCGTTCAGCACAATGCCGAGAACGCGCTGGCCACTTTCCGCTTCCGCCTGAGAGATGTCTCCATGTCTGCGGCCCGTGCGCCGTTTGAGGCCGAAGGCCGTGAGTACAACGCGGGATCGTTCATCATCAAGGCCGGAGCAGGTACTGATGCTTTGCGCCGGCGGCTGGATGAAGCTGCTGCGGAACTTGGCTTGGCGGTGCACGGGCTGAGCGCCCTGCCGGAGGTGCCCATGCACGCTCTGGCCGCGCCTCGCATCGCGTTGGTGCACAGTTGGCTGAACACGCAGAGCGAAGGATGGTTCAGGCTTGCGTTCGACAAGCTCGGGGTGCCCTATGACTATATTTCGGATCAAGCGCTGCGCACCCGGCAGAATCTCCGCGAACGGTATGACGTGATCGTCTACGGTCCTACTCCGGGGAGCGCCCAGCGCATTGTGAATGGCATCCCGCGCGGCGCCGGAGATCCAATTCCCTGGAAAGCCTCTCCGCTGACGCCGAATCTGGCCACGTCCCCTGATACAACCGAAGACATGCGCGGGGGGCCGGGGCTCGAAGGCATGGTGAATCTGCGCACCTTCGTCGAGCAAGGCGGTCTGTTCATCACGATTGCCGGCAACGCTGCCATACCTATTGACTTCGGATTGGTAGAAGGGGTCTCCATCAGTGCTACCCGGGAATTGCAGACGCGGGGCAGTGTGCTTCAGACCGTCATCGCCGACAAACAGAGCCCGGTCACTTACGGTTTCGGCGAGAGGCTGTCGGTGCATTTCAATCAGGGTCCTGTCTTCCGTACCAGCCTCACCGGGGGCATGCAGGCGCCCGCTCCCGAACAGGCGCCGGCTGCGCGTCCTTCCGGGCGGGGCAGTGCAACCGACCCGGACGTCCCGCAAGGACGGCCTTACACGCCGCCGCCCGCCAAGCCCAAGCTTCAACCCGGTGAGGAGCCGCCGCTGACCGAGGAGATGCGGGAATCGCTCCGCGCTTTTCTCCCGCCCGCCGCGGAGCGCCCCAGAACCCTGATGCGTTTTGCCGACGAGAAGGAGTTGCTGGTTTCCGGCTTGCTCGCAGGCGGCCGCGAGTTGGCTCACCGCCCAGCCGTTGTGCAGGTGCCGCGCGGCCAAGGCAACGTGCTTTTGTTCGCCTTCAATCCCATCTGGCGGCACCAGACCCAGGGCAGTTTCTTCCTTGTCTTCAACGCCTTACTGAACTTTGACAACCTCAGCGCGGGAGCCAGGACGGAGACCCCGGCGGAACAGCCTGCACGTTCCGGCTCGCAGTGACGTCTATCATTGAGTAGGAACGTATGCGGTTACTGCTCGCGCTCGGGTTCACAGCAATGACGGCCCTTTGCCAGGAAGCCGTTCTCAAGAACGGTTTCCGCATAGCCGCTGAGCGCCATGAAGTGACCGGCGGCACAATACGGCTCTATTCGAGCGGAGGCGTCATCGAGATTCCCGCCGACACTTTCGCCTCCTTCGAATCCGCCGAACCGGTGGCGGCTGGTATCGAGGTCAAGCACGAGGCGGTTCCGCAACAACCAGCCACGCCGCAAGCATTGCCACCATCGGCCCAGGAAGTGATCGAGCGCGCCGCGCTGAAGCACGGGTTGCCCCCTGCTTTTCTGCACAGCGTGGCGCGCGTCGAATCGGGCTACCGGCAGCAGGCGGTTTCCCGCAAGGGAGCCATCGGCGTCATGCAATTGATGCCGGCGACCGCGGCTGCCTTGGGTGCCGACCCCAATGACCTCGAGCAGAATATCGACGCCGGCGCCCGCCATCTGCGCGACCTGCTGATTCGATACGAAGGGGGCATGTTCCGCGCGCTCGCGGCGTATAACGCCGGAGTGGGTGCGGTGGAGCGCTACGGCGGCATCCCACCCTATCGGGAGACGCTTCAGTACGTGGAACGTGTCTTCCGGCTCTACAGGCAGCTAGGTGGCTCAACCGACTAGCTGAGGTGCGGCGCTGCGGATCGTCTTTGGTTCGCGCGATTATGACGCCAACATCGGCGCCGGTTGCTCGAACTCGCCTTCGGTTCCGAGATAGCGGCGATAGCAGTCCAGAGTGTGCTGCCTGATCACACGGCAGATCTGATCAGGGTCCCGTCCGGCAAGAGCTGAGATGATAGCCTCGTGACTCCGCCGCTCTTCTTCGGGCTCGTAGATCCTCTCCTCCACCACAATCAGAAACGCGAACAAGGGCGTCACCAGGCGTTCCAGCATGCCGTGCAGAATCTCATTGCCCGACTTCTGCCAGATCAAACGGTGAAACGCCAGGTCCGCACGCATTCTGTCGAACTCTGAGCCGCTTGCAGAGGCTTCCTGGATGTCGGCAACCAAGCGGACCAACTCCTCGAGGTCGTCCTCTGTGAGGTGGCTGCTCGCCTCCCTGGCGGCCAATTCCTCCAGGGCGCACCGGATTCGCAGCCGCTGGCGAATTTCCCTGGCCGAGAGGTTGGTGACTGACGATCCTTTGTTCGGTACGCGGACGACGAGGCCGTATTGTTCCATGCGCGCCAGCGCTTCCCGGACGGTTGCCTGGCTGACGCGCAGTGACCGCGCCAGGCGCAGTTCCCGCAGCGGTTGCCCGGGGCGCAGGGTGCCGCTGAAAATGGCCTCTTTCAAAGTCTCCTCGACACGCGCGCTAAGCGTGTCTGCACCGCCTGGGCCCTTGAGCTTACTCACTTGTCCGCGTCCCTTTCGCTGTGAATTGTACATCAAGCGGCCCGCGAAGCAACCGATTTCCTCTGCTGAATCCGGACCTGTTGGTGATCCGACGGAAACCGCACGCGGACGGTTGCCGAAAAAATGGAGATCCGGGAGGAAGCGAGGACCGAATATCCGGCCGTCAGCCACTCGGCAGTAGTGCCTGCGAAGGCGCCTCCGGCGCGGAGCGACGGGTATTCCAAAGGCATCGCTTGGCTTAGTGAGCGAGGATTGGCAGGCTCTGCGAGCGGCTGGCGAGCCGCAGCTTCTCCCTCTACAGCCGGACTGGCTGATGCTTGTTCACCCAATCCGGGTCGAAGTCGGCCCCGAACCCCGGACCCGTCGGCACCTTGATCTTCCCGGCGGTCACTTTGAGGGGAGACGTCTTGCACTCAAACCGCGCGTGCGTTCCGAAGCCCTTGAATTCGTGGTGCCGGCCGGCATTGGGAACGGCCGACACAAAGTGAATGTTGTACAGGTATCCCAACCCGCCGCCGGACATGTGCGGCACGCAGGTTTTCCCGAACGCGGCAGCCATGCGCGCCACCTTCATTGACCGGATCAACCCGCCGAAGTAGTAGTTATCCGGCTGTACGATGTCGAGTCCGTCGTGGGCGAGGAGCCAGCGGAAGCCGTAGAAGCTGTTGTCCTGCTCTCCGTTGGCCACCGGTAGGGTGAGTGCGTCGGCCACCTGCTTGATTTCCTCGATGTGGTCAAACATCACGGGCTCCTCGAAGAAGGCGTACTTGTATTCCTCGAGCAATCTGCCCACGCGGATCGCTTCCGGAACAGAATAGAAGCCGTTCGAATCGGCGTAAAGCGTGATGTCGTCGCCGAACGTCTTGCGCACGAGCGGGATCATTCGCTCGGTTCTTCCAGGAGGGCCCACGGCGTACATGTCGGTCGTCATGAACATCAGCCCGCCGACTTTGATCTTCAGAGCCCGCGCCTCCGGATACTCGGCGAGGGCCTTGCTGATCAGTTCGATCGATTCCTCCACCGGCTTCTCACGCCATTCTGTGGCCACGTACACGCTGACTTCGGGGTTGTGGATCTCTCCGATCAGCTGCCCCACCGGCTTGTTGGCGATTCGTCCCAACATGTCGAGAATCGCAAACTCGATCGTGGCCAGCGGAAGCCCGAGCGCGATGCCTTGATAGCGGAAGTTGAGGCTGTAAACGTAGACCCTCTCAAGGATCAGGTCCAACTCGCGCGCGTCTTTTCCGGTGAAAAATGGTTGCAGGTTTCTCAAGAAAATCGGAAACAGCGTGTTCATCCCGCTGTGGGCCACTGAAATGCCTTCGGCTCCATCGCGCGAACGCACCCTGCAAAGGAAGCTGTTGCCGAGACGCAGCAATTCGAGGGATTCGATGATGACCGGCTTGTCAAAGAACTGCTTCTTCAGCACCGGCTGTTTAAGGATGCCGTCTAGTTTGGCGTAGCGGGACGCAATCTCCCGGGGAGCGGGACGCGGCTGCGCTGGCGCTGCTGCGCCCGGGTTCGCCGCGAGGGTGGAGGAACTGTGGAAGGGCAGGGAAGCCGCGCCCGCCCCAAGCGCGGTTGAAATGAATCTTCGACGATTGGCTTTCATGAGTATTCGCTCCTGGTCTTCGTCATTCTATGACAGCCAAGGCAGCCTGTAATGGCCGTAAGCTGCGGGCCCGACGGAACATCAGCACTGCCCAGGAACGTTCGCGCCGGGAGTGTTCGCGCGCGGAGCCTCGGAGGAGGTGATCTTAGCGCTTTGCGGCGAGTTGCGACAAGGCGATTCCGGCGCCTCTCTTGCCAAAAAAAAGCACGGGCCCCAAGCCCTGCCGAGTCAGGACGTGGGGCCCTCAGGCTTATATCGGTGGGCGGAAACAAGAACGCTGTTACGCTGTGGTCCCGCCGAAAGAGTCCCTATTCAGATCTCCGCAGCCTCTTGCGCGACAGCGCC
>JBBIND010000109.1:0-7169 GCA_037444075.1 Acidobacteriota bacterium
CCATGTTTTACGTGGGCGGAATCGCCGAGCAGGCTCTGGGCAAATCCGCGCCATGGTTCATCATCGCCGTGATGCTGTTCAGTTTTGCGGTGCGGTCCGTGTACCTGGAAAGCTGCAGCATGTTCGTGCGCGGCGGCGTGTACGTGGTGGTCCGCGACAGCATTGGACCGAATGTCGCCAAGGTGTCCGTCTCCGCCCTGGTGGTGGACTACATCCTGACGGGACCCATCAGCTCAGTCAGCGCAGGCCAATACCTGGCCCATTTGCTCAACGAGATCGCCGGGTTAACGCACACTCCTTACCACGTCGAGCCGAACACCTTCGCCGTGCTGTTCGCTGTCTGCGTGACGGTTTACTTCTGGCGGTGCAACGTCAAGGGCATCCACGAATCCAGCGGCAAGGCGCTGCGCATCATGCAGATCACCACCGTCATGGTGGCGGCGCTGTTGATATGGTGCCCGCTGACCATGCTGCTGCGCGGCGGGCAAACGCCGCCGGCGCCCGTACCCCAGAACCTGCGATTCACACCGGAATCACTAGGCTGGCTGGACGGCACGTTCTGGCCCCAACTGGCGGCGGCAGGGATCCTGATCGCGTTCGGCCATTCGCTGCTGGCCATGAGCGGCTTTGAAACGCTGGCGCAGGTCTATCGAGAGATCGCCCACCCCAAAATCCGGAACCTGAAGATCGCCGCCAACCTGGTGTGCTTCTACGCCCTGGCGAGCACGGGGCTGATATCGCTGTTTGCCGTCGTCATCATCCCCGACGGCACCCGCAGCCGCTACTTCGACAACCTGATCGGCGGGCTGGCCATGAACCTCTCAGGGCCTTACCTGCTGCGCCTGGGTTTCCACATCTTCGTCGTCATGGTCGGCGTGCTGATTCTCTCGGGCGCGGTAAACACGTCCATGATCGGCGCCAACGGTGTGTTGAACCGGGTCGCCGAGGACCGGATTCTGTTGGGATGGTTCCGGCGGCCCCATCATCGTTTCGGCACCACGTACCGCATCGTCAGCCTGATCACGCTGGTTCAGTTGATCACGATCCT
This sequence comes from Acidobacteriota bacterium, assembly GCA_037444075.1. Lineage (GTDB taxonomy): Bacteria > Acidobacteriota > Terriglobia > Bryobacterales > Bryobacteraceae > JBBIND01. The sequence continues at coordinate 1,049 of JBBIND010000109.1, forward strand.
GGGAAGCCGCGGCAACGTGTATCTGCTGGGCGAGGCTTACGCTTTCGGAGTGGTGTGGAGCTTCTGCCTCAAAAGCGTTGGAGTGCTGGCGCTGCGCTTCAAGCGGACCGACCAGGAATACAAGGTGCCGTTCAACCTGCGCCTGGGCAACCGGGAGATCCCGCTGGGTTTGCTGGCCACTACGCTGGCGCTGTTCCTGGTGGCGATGGCGAACCTTTTCACCAAGCAGGTCGCCACCATCTATGGGCTTTCCGCCACGGCGCTGCTGCTGACGCTCTTCCATATTTCCGAGACCGTCAACCGCCGGCGCACGGCCGCCTCCCCGGCGGAGCTCGAGGAATTCAACCTCGACTACCGGCCGCAGGCGGATGCCGAGACCATCCGCATCCGAGCCGGCTGCGTGCTGGTGGCCGTGCGCGATTACACCAGGCTGCTTCATCTCAAGCAGGTCCTGGCCAAGACCAACACGCGCCGCCACGACATCGTGGTGATGACGGTGCGGCCGCTGTCAGCCGGAGTGGGCGAATACGATCTGCGGGATGACCAGTTGTTCAGCGAATACGAAAAGGAACTGTTCACGCACGTCGTCACCGCGGCTGAGAAGGCCGGCAAGACGGTGGAACTGCTCGTCGTGCCGGCGGTGAACGCCTTTGACGCCATGGTGCAGACGGCAGCCCGGCTACAGGCTTCCCGCCTGGTGACCGGCGTTTCCGAGCACATGAGTTCCGACGAACTGGCCCGGCGGATCGGGCTCTCCTGGGAAAAACTGCCCGAACCCCGCCACGCTTTTTCTTTGCAGGTTGTTGCCGCAGGCAGGCCTTCCACTTACGTGGCTTTAGGTCCGCATCCGCCCCGGATGTGGCCGGAAGACCTGAATACGCTTCACGAACTCTGGCTGCGCCTCAGTTCTCACACCCGCCTGGGATCACGGCTCCACCATCGCGATGTGGCCGGCCTGGCGTTGCGGCGATTGCAGAGCGACCTGGAAGGACCCGAGCGCGGGGAGATCATCGACCAGCTCTCGCAGGACCTGAACAGGGAGTAAGCGGACAGTGCGGCGAGACTACCAGCGCGGCAGGATGCGTTTCCAATTCGGATCGACGTGCTTGCGCATCTCGGCTTCGTCGTCCCGCTTGCGGTAAGGAAGTTTCTCATACCGCTCCCGGCCGCGCGCCAGCTGGTCGTAATCCAGGTCCACGCCCAGCCCGGGCTTGCCGGGGATGCGGACGCAACCGTCCCGGATGGGCACTCTTCCCCCGAGGACGACTTCATCCTTCTCGCCTTGCCACGGGTAGTGAGTGTCACAGGCATAGGTGAGAGCCGGGCAGGCAGCCGCCGCATGCGCCATGATCATCAGGCTCACGCCCAGGTGGTTGTTGGAATGCATCGACATGCCCAGGCCCAGCACCTCGCACAGGTGCGAGAGCCTCTGCTGGTTGCGGATGCCGCCCCAGTAATGCGGGTCGCTCAAGACAATCTGAACGGCGTCCGCGCGCTGCGCCTCCGGCACGTGCGCGAAACAGGTCACCGCCACGTTGCTGGCCAGCGGCGTGTCGATTCCCAGCGCCAGCAAGCGGCGCCGCACCTCGGCCATGCCCTCCATGGTTGCGGTCGGGTCTTCCAGGTATCCGCCCCCGCTCAGTTCCTCGCGCAATGACTGCCCGACGCGGACGGAGGTTTCGACCGACCAGGCGCAGTTCGGGTCAATGCGGAGAGGGTAGGCGGCGCCGAACTCCTCACGGAGCGCCTGAATGGTGGCTATCTCCACCTCAGGCTCCAGCACGCCCCCCTTCAGCTTGATCTCCTTGAAGCCGTAGGCGTCAATCATCTGCTTCGCCTGACGGACCATGGCGCGCGGGTCAAGCCCCTCGCCGTATTCGTCCTCGCGAGCGTCATCGCCCAATCCGCCGCCGCCGGCGTGCTTGTAGAACAGGTAAGCGGAGAAGTCCACCTGGTCCCGGGCGCGTCCGCCGGGCAAATCGCAGACCGGCTTTCCGAGAGCCTTGCCGAGGATATCCAGGCAGGCGACTTCCAGCGCGGCGTAAGTGCGGGTTTGCCTGTCCAGCGGGTTTTCGCCGGGGACCAGAAAGGTCTGGCTGCGGTCACCGCTCTTGGCGGGCGCCGGGCGCTCCTGTTCGCCCGTCAAGTCATGCCACAGGCGCGTGAGTTGAAACGGGTCGCGGCCCAGAATCTGGCCGCGCGCCGCTTCCAGCGCCTCCAGCGGTCCATCGCCTCCGTACGTCTCGCTGATGCCCGTCAGGCCGTCGGTGGTCTTGAGCTCGACAATCGTGCGCAGCGCATAAGGCGCGTGAAGGCCATAGGAACTGCGGAGCGGCGCGTCGGCCACGGCCACCGGGTGGAGGCGTAACTCGCTGATGCGCATAGATAAAAAGGGATGACGGGAGGAGTTACTTACGGGCGCCGCGCGGCGGATTTTTCAGCTTGGTCTGTCGGCGCTTGGCGCCTTTGCGCTTGGGCTTGCTGATGACGTAGGTGCCGCTGCCCAGATACTGAGTGCTATACAGCTTGTCTTCCGATGCCAATGTTGAGATCTCCCGAGAGGTATGGATACCACCTCATTGTAGCGCAAGTGGATTATCCTGGAAGTTAGCTGATGGGGCAGTCCGTAGTTGAAATCCCGGCCACCGCGACGCCGCCCGTGTCCGAACAGCCGCACCTGCCGCTGGCCAGCGTGCCGGCAGCCGCGGCGGAGCCACGCGGCTGGCTGAGCGCATTCCGAGCCCTGCGGCACAGGAACTTCCGCATATTCGTGGCCGGCCAAATCGTTTCGCTCTGCGGGACGATGATGCAGAACCTGGCCCAAAGCTGGCTGATTTACCGGCTGACGGGCAGCGAACTGCTGCTGGGCGCCGCCTGGTTTTGTTCCTATCTTCCGGTCCTGCTCCTGGGTCCCGTCGCCGGGCTGGCGGCGGACCGGTTGAGCCGACAGCGCATCGTCCTGCTGGCTCAAGTGCTCTTCATGCTCCAGGCACTGGCGCTGGCTGCGCTCACGCTGACCGGCCTCGTGCGCCCCGCCCATGTCCTCGTACTGGCGGCGGTATGGGGCGCCATCAACGCCTTTGACATTCCCGCGCGGCAGTCACTCTACATCCACATGGTGGGCAAGGAGGACCTGCTGAGCGCCATCTCCCTCAATTCGGTGATCTTCAACTCGGCGCGCGTGGTGGGTCCCGCGGTGGGCGGCGTGCTGGTGGCTGTGCTGGGCGAAGGACCCTGCTTCCTGCTGAATTCAGTAACGTTTCTGGCGGTCATCGTCAGCCTGCTTCTGTTGCGGCTGCCCGCCGTGGCGCGTCCCAGCTCGGATTCGCCCTGGGCGCATCTGAGGGAGGGGTTCCGCTACGCCTATCACAACCGCCCTGTGCGAGGGCTGTTGCTCATGAGCGGGGCGGTCAACATCTGCGGCGCGCCGGTTGTCGTGCTGGCGCCGGTCTTCGCCGATACGATTTTCAACCAGGGCTCGGAGGGGTTGGGGTTCCTTACGGGAGCGATGGGGCTGGGAGCCGTTATCGGAACGTTGGGTCTGGCAAGGCGCACCCATACGGACGGATTGGCGGACACGGTGCTGTACAGCGCGCTCACCATGGGGCTGGGCGTGGCGGTATTCGCCTGGTCGCCCTCCTTCCTGCTGGCCATCGCGGCGCTGGCGCTGGTGGGGGGGAGCATCATGCGCCAGAACGCCTCCGCCAACACGCTCATTCAAAGCCTCATCCCGGACGAGTACCGGGGACGCATCATGGCGCTGTACTCGATGACCGTGGTCGGCATGCTGCCCGCCGGCAGCATCGCCGCCGGCGTGATTGCCGAACGCTTCGGAGCCCGCCCGACGGTGTTCCTGGGAGCGCTGCTGTGCCTGTTCGCGGCGCTCGCTTTTCGCCGCTTTCCTATGAAACTGCGCGCATCCTCGCCCGTGGGAGGGACGGCTTGAAGAGGCTGCTCGGGCTTCTGCTTTGGGCCGCCCTGCTTGTAGCGGCGCAACCGCTTCCGGCGGCTGCGCCGATTTTCGAGCAGGTCAACGAGATCATCCAGGAATTGAGCCGCATCACAGGGCTCAGTCCGCTGCGGCGGGTGACCCCGGCGTTGATGGACAAGAATGAACTGCGCGTCTACCTGGAGCAGCGCATCCGCGAAGAAGTTAAACCCGAGCAGCTCCGCATTGAAGAACTGGTCCTGAAGAAGTTCGGCCTGGTGCCGGCGGACTTTGATCTCAAGAGCAGCACCATTGACCTTTTTAGCGAGCAAGCCGCCGCGTTCTACGACTACCGCCGCAAGAAGCTCTACGTGCTGACCCCCGCCGACCCGGAAGTGCAGCACGCGGCGCTGGTTCACGAACTGGCGCACGCCCTCGCGGACCAGCATTTCAACCTGGACAAGTTCATCCGCCGCAAGAGCCTCAGCGACGATGCCGCCCTGGCGCGCCTGGCAGTGATGGAGGGTCAAGCCAGCTGGCTGATGGCGGAGTACTCGGCTCGCCGCATCGGACAATCACTGCTGACTTCGCAGTTCCTGGCGGACTACGCCGGGCGCCTGCTCGCGGACGGACCCGGCCAGATGCCTGTTTTTGCGGGCGCGCCGCTGTTTGTGCGTGAATCCCTCCTGTTTCCCTACGTCAGCGGTCTCCGTTTCCAGCACGCCCTGGTGACGAAGCTTGGCCAGCAGGGCTTCAAAGAGGCTTTTCAGCGCCCGCCGAGTGAGAGCCAGCAGGTGCTGCATCCGGAACTCTATTTCCAGCCGACCGGGGGCAGGACTCCTCCCACGCCCCGGCTCGCCGATGAGCGCTCGTACAAGGTCCTCGCGGAAGGCACTGTGGGGGAATTCGATCACGCCGTGCTGCTCAAGCAATACGTTAGCGAGGAAGCCGTGCGCGATCTCGCGCCACGGTGGCGGGGCGGGGGATACCGCATCCTGGAGCACCGGCGCAACCAGCGCACCGTGTTGGCCTATGCTTCGCTCTGGGACTCCGAGGAGAGCGCCGCCAGCTACTTCCAGCATTATCAGCGCGTGCTGGCGGGTAAGTGGAAGCGCCTGGCGCCGGGCGCGCAAGACGCGGAACGCTTCGCGGGCGAGGGCGACGACGGATACTTTCGCGTCAGATTGCAGGGGCGCACGGTGAGCAGCCTGGAAGGAATGCCGCAACCGGATGATGCCCGCTAACGTCCTGCTGCTAAACTGGTAACAAGTGTACACGGAGGACCAATCTTGACTCGCTTGCTATGGAGAGGAGCTCTACTCGCATCGCTGGTGTTTCTGCCGGCGGCGGCAACCGACGTTCCCCGCCCGGCATCGGATTTGACCATCCCGCTGGTGAATGGCCAAAGGATTCAGCTGAACCAGTACAAGGGCAAGGTCGTCGCCCTGGAGTTTCTGCTTACCAACTGCCCGGGCTGCCAGAAATGCTCGCAGACGATGGAGAAGCTGTTCCGGGAGTACGGCTCGCGCGGATTTCAGCCGGTGGGCGTCGCCATTAATCAGATGGCGCACCTGCTGGTGCCCGACTACATCAAGCAGTTCGGGTTGAGCTACCCGGTCGGCTACGGCGACCGCGACATGGCGGTGAACTTCCTCAAGCATCCCGTCATGTTGCAGATGATGATGCCGCAGTTGGTTGTGATTGACCGCAAGGGAGTCATCCGCGCGCAATACGGCGGCTCGGACGATTTCTTCCGCGACGAGGAGAAGAACCTCCGGCAACTCGTGGAGAAACTGCTCAAGGAAGGCGCCGAAACCAAGGCACCCGCCCGGAAGAAGTAATTTCCCGAGCCGGGATTGCGGCAACGCGCGGCATCGTTTTTCGATTCGCATCGGCCCGGCGAAACGGCTACAATGAGCAAGGACGCGCCCGTAGCTCAGTCCGGATAGAGCGCTTGCCTCCGGAGCAAGAGGTCAGAGGTTCGAATCCTCTCGGGCGTACCACATCCCAACTTAATTGCTCGCCGTAGACGGCATTACCTGGACTTGATTGCTGAAGCCAGAGTGCACCTCCTGCCCCTCTGACGTCGAACTGCACTCTAACCCCAATACTGTTCACTTAACAACATTTCTGTGCTATTCAGTTTGGGGCGGGAGGCCCCAGGAATGGCCCGTACCGTTGCCTCTCTGCCTG
>JBBIND010000110.1:0-6794 GCA_037444075.1 Acidobacteriota bacterium
CCTGCGGGTCGTAGCCGCGGCCGCGGCGCGCTGAGAGTTCGTCGGCCGGCAACAGGCAGGCGGCCGCCAAAACCACAACCGGGAATGCTTTCCAGTTCAATGGCACCATCCTACTCTACTACCGCGAGGAACCAATGGCGTGGTACGCTACAAGACCGCTCCCAACTATGGCCCGCCTGCCTTCCTTGCCGTCGCGCCGCGTTTCCATCAGGCGCTGGCTGGCCGTTCTGCTGGTCATGCCCGCGCTGGCGCCGGCAGCGTTCTCTCAAATGGCGTGGCGGGCCGAGGGAACCCTGCTTCTTCCCGGCCCGGCCGGCGCGTTCGACGAAACCGCCGTAAAGGACCCCAGCATCGTCAACCACGACGGCAGGTGGCACCTCTTCTACACCGCTCGCGGCCGCGGCGAGTACACCATCGGTTACGTTCAGGCGTTGAATCTGGAGGACTTAGCGGCCGCACCGCGGCATCAGCTCGCGCAGTTGCGGGGTGCGGACACGCTCTACGCCGCTGCCCCGCAGGTCTTCTATTTCCGTCCTCACAGGCTCTGGTACATGATCTTCCAGAACCGGGACGCCAACTACCAGCCGGTGTTTTCGACGACAGAGACCTTGTCCGAGCCCTCGTCATGGAGCGCTCCGCGCCCGCTCGTTGAGAAGAATGATGAAGCCAAGTGGATCGACTTCTGGGTCATCTGTGACAACGAACGCGCTTTCCTTTTCTATACCCGGCAGCAGCGTGAGGTGTATCAGATGACCACACCGGTCTCCCAGTTCCCTGAGGGTTTTGCCGGAGCGCGCAGGGTGTTCGGTCCAGTCCACGAAGCCGCGCACATCTACAGGGTCAAGGGTGACCGGCCACGGTTCTGGATGCTGTTTGAGGACAATCATGGCGACCGGCGAAGCTATGGCTTGGCGGTTGCATCCCGATTGGACGGTCCCTGGGAACTATTCCGAAGAGAAATCGCCACCGGCGGCAACCTGCGTTTTCCACCCGGAGCCGAGGCTTGGACCGCCGAAGTCTCGCATGGGGAATTGCTCCGCAGCGGGTTTGATGAAACGCTCGAAGTGGACCCGGTCAACCTCAGATTCCTGGTTCAGGGCATGCCCCTGGGCCTGCACAAAGGTAGCTATCCATCGCTGCCTTGGCGACTCGGCATTCTGCGGGCGGCCGGCTTTCAATGACACGCTGGGCCTATACTGTGATACCAGGTGGTACAATCCGAACAGCTTAGCAAAATTGCCCTGCAAGACTCGCCGGCCGCTACAGACAACCCACCCCGGCGTCTGGGACTATATGAAAGCTGGCATACCAGAGCATAACTGAGACCGGGAGGGTCATGAAAATCCTTCTGTACAATCCGGACAACGGTGTGACGCGGAACTTCATGCCCCACCTGTGGATGTTCCTGCTCCAGGCGCTCACGCCGCCCGAGCACGAAGTTCTGCTCATCGACGGCAACACCCGGCCGCTCAACGATGAGGACATCGTCCGTTTTGCTACCGACAGCGGGGTAGGTCTGGTAGGCATAGGGGCAATGACACGCATGATTGCCAAGGCCTACCGCGTTGGCGACGCGCTGCGCGCTGCCGGCATTCCGGTCGTGATGGGAGGCCCACACGTGACCGCCATTCCCGGCGAGGCTCTGGGCCGCGACGGTGGACCGCGCCACTGCGACGCCGTAGCCATCGGCGAGGCCGACGAAACCTGGCCGAAGATCGTCGAGGATGCCGCCAAGGGGCAATTGAAGGAGCTTTACGCGCCCGTGGACGAATTCGGTCTGGAACGGAAGCCGGGTCTCCACGAATACCCGGCTATTCCGTGGGAGCGTCTGGATCTGGAGCAATTCAACCGAATCCCGCCGTTCGTGCGACGCGTCATGGCTCATTTCGAGACCGGCTGGGAGACGTTCCACATCGTCCCGGTGGAGTCAGGCCGCGGCTGCCCGTACGGCTGCGACTTCTGCACCGTCACGGGCTTCTTTGGTGACTCGATACGCTTCCGCACCAACCAGAGCATCGTCGACGAGATGCTGCGGCTGAAAGAGCGCTCGCAGCGGACGAAAGGCAAGATCGCCGTCTTCTTCGTGGACGACAATTTCGCCATCAACGTGAAGCGCACGAAATCCCTTCTGCGCGACATCATCGACGCGGGAGCCCAACTGTCCTGGGTAGGCCAAATCAGCGCAAACCTCCTGCGTGACGATGAACTGGTGGACCTGATAGCCGACTCCGGCGGCAAATGGATTTTCGTCGGCATGGAGTCGCTCGACCCGGTCAACCTGGCCAGCGTGAGCAAGAGCTTCAGCAAACCCCACGAGTACGCCTCCGCTCTCGAGCGCCTGGCGCGGCGCAATGTGTACGCCATCACGTCGTTCATTTTCGGGCTGGATCACGATACGCCGGGCGTCGGCGAGCGTACCGTTGGACAGATCAGCGAGTGGCCCGCCGGACTGCCGGTCTTCGGCCAGATCACGCCGTACCCGGGGACGCCCCTATACACCCGGCTGGAGAGCGAGGGTCGGCTGACACGGCCGAAGCACTGGCTGGACTTCGCGCCCTTCCGAATGGCTCACACTCCCCTGCGGATGAGCGTTGAAGGGGTTCAAACCGAGGTTTTGCGCGCCTGGGAGGCTGCCTATAGCCCCGCAGCGATGAGCAAAACCATGGACTGGCTGGAAGATAAGCCGGCGCCTTACAAGATCAGCCATTTACTGGCGCGCCTTTTCTTCCGGGGCATCTACTTCCCACAGAAGACGGCCTGGTCCTGGCTGAAACTGATAGCGAGCAACCGGCGTACGATTGTCCGCGTTATCAGGGATTGCTTCCGCAAATGGAACGGCAGCGCGCCGACGGGAACGCAGCTTCAGTTCGAGACAGGGTCGAGGGATCAGCTCTCAACGCCCAAGGCCCCCTCGCCTAGCGGCGCGGACTAGCGAACCAGGAAGCGGCGGCGCACGTCTTTTGCTTTCTCCTGGCAGCGTACATCCTACAACCGCCACGGCCGCGGTGTGGCATCATAAAGCAATCCCGTGGATACCGTCCGACCTCAAACTGCTGAAGATCTCGCCGCCGCCTTGGCGGGAGCGGCGAGCGCCGGCCGCAGCATCACCGTGGGTGGCGCGTTCAGCAAGAACCATATGGGCGGCCCCGTCCGCCACACCGACGTGGTCATTTCCACTTCAGGCCTCAAACGTGTCCTTCAATACGAACCGCGGGATCTAACCATCAGCGTGGAAGCCGGCCTGCCCTTTGCGGAGTTGGAGCGCATCGCAGCCGCCGAGGGGCAGATGGCTCCGCTGGATCCGCCCTATCACTACGCCGCCACCGTCGGCGGCGTAGTGGCGGCGAATTGCAGCGGCCCGCGCCGCCGGCTTTACGGAACGGCGCGTGACATGGTCATTGGCATGCAATTCGCCACCCTGGAAGGGAAACTCGTTTCGACCGGCGGCATGGTCGTGAAGAACGCTGCCGGGCTGGACTTGGCCAAGCTCATGGTAGGGTCCTTCGGGACGCTGGCGGCCATCAGCGTGGTCAACTTCAAACTGGTCCCCCTGCCAGAAGAGACGAGCACGTGGGTGGCCTCATTTGGCGAATTGTCTGAGGCCTTCTCGGTGCGGGACCGGATCCTGAAGAGCGTCTTGCAGCCCGACGCGCTCGATCTGCTGAACCCCCACGCGGCCGGGAGGTTGGATCTGGAAGGCTACGTCCTCCTCATGCAGGGCTCCGGGTCAAAGCGCGTGTTGACGCGCTACGGCGAAGCCCTGCCTTCCGCCACCCGGCTCGCCGGCAAAGAGGAAGCGAGCCTTTGGGAGCAGGTGCGCGAATTTGTACCGCATTTCCTCAGGGAACACGAAGCCGGGGCCGTCCTCCGTATAAGCTCATCCTTGCAGGACTTGAAGGAAATCATGGGGACCCTGCCCGTGCCGGGGGTGGCTCGCGCCGGCAACGGCGTCACCCAAGCCTGTTTCCCGGACTGCGACAGCGCCGCCCATTGGCTGAAGGACGCTCTGGCCAACGGGGTTCAGGCGGTCATCGAGAGCGTGCCTGCCGGCGGTTGCCCGGCCAGTGAACAGTGGCCGTCACCGGGATCGGATCTGACAATCATGCGGAGGATCAAGGCGTTGTTCGACCCCGGCTACCTCCTCAACCGTGGAAGGTTGTATGGCCGTATCTGAAGCCCCATACATCGCCGGTCCTGCCCAGTTTGACCTGGATCGCTGCATTCATTGCGGGTTGTGCCTGAACGCCTGCCCGACGTACCGGGAGTTGGGGCTCGAGATGGATTCACCGCGCGGCCGTGTATACCAGATGGCCCGGGTGACGAGCGGCGAAACCGGCGTCACGCCTGCTTACGTGGAGCACATCGGTTTGTGCCTGGCATGCCGCGCGTGCGAATCGGCCTGTCCTTCGGGCGTGCCGTACGGCCGCATGGTGGACCAGGCGCGCGCCACCATCGAAGCTTCCGTCAAACGGCCGGCTGCTGTAAGGCTGTTGCGAAAACTGGTCTACAAACACCTGGTGGTTTCGCCGGCTGCCCTGAAAGCAGCAGCGGGTCTACTGTTCTTCTACCAGCGGTCCGGCTTGAGAAGGCTGGTGCGCGCGTCCGGCATCCTGCGCTATTTCGGCAAGTTGGGAAAGGCGGAGAGGCTCGCGCCGGAAGCCGAGTTCCCCAGCTTCTTCAAGCACTACGGCAAGGTGTACAGTCCTGAAGGCCCGGTGCGCCACCGGGTGGCGCTGATGGGCGGTTGCATCGCCAATGTGACGTTTGCCCGGCTCAATGAGGCAACGCTGCGTGTGCTGCTCAACAACGGGTGCGAAGTGTCCATACCGGCGCACCAGACCTGCTGCGGGTCCCTGCACTCGCACGCCGGGATGGAAGAGGAAGCGCGGAAGCTGGCGCGGCACAACATCGACGCGTTGCTCGAGGGTGGCTTCGAAGCGATCATCACGAACGCCGCCGGCTGCGGGTGCGCCATGAAAGAGTACCGCGAGTTGCTGGCGTCGGAGCCCGCCTATGCCGAGCGAGCCCAACGCTTCTCCGCCCTGGTGCGCGACGTCAACGAGTTCCTTTCTTCGCTGGAGTTGGAGCCGCCCGGCCCGCTGCCCTGCGTGGTAACCTACCAGGACTCCTGCCACCTGGCCCACGGCCAGAAGATCCGCGCCGCGCCGCGCAAGTTGCTGTCTGCCATTCCACAATTGAAACTTGTCGAGATGCCGCTTTCGGACCAGTGCTGCGGCAGCGCCGGAGTCTACAACGTCGTGCAGCAGGAGATGGCTGCGGCTATCCTGACGGGGAAGATGGCCAATGCGCAGTTGACCGGCGCGCAAATCATTGCCACCGCCAACCCGGGCTGTATGCTGCAATTGCGAGCCGGCGTCGAGCGGCATTCGACCGGCCAGAGAGTCGCTCACGTCGTCGAACTTCTGGACGAAGCCTATGCGCGGCGCCGCCGGCCGGGCGCAGAATCTTCCTGAGAAGTCTGGGCAGCCCACGGTCGCAACTAGTGGAATCGCCCTGGGCCAACAGCGGGCCGGCTGCTGAAGTGGCGAAGACCGTGGGCCTGATTCGCTCTACGGCACTTCGCTCCGCGGGCTTCCTTGACAGGCCGCCCGGCATCGGTCATGATGCCTTCTTGCGTTGATTCCTTCCTGGAGGTTGGTTCAAGAGCATGAAGTCCATGATTGTTCGCTGTCTTTTGGTGGCAGCCGCCGTCGCTGCTATCGTCCTGCCGCAGGTGCCTGCGGGCGGTCAGCCCACCGCGGAGAAGAAGTGGTACAAGGGAAACCTTCATACACACACCATCAACAGCGACGGTGATTCAACCCCGGACGCGGTGGCGGCCTGGTACAAAGAGAACCGCTACAACTTCCTGATTCTGACGGATCACGATTTCGTCACCGATCCGACGGCGCTGAACGCCATCCACGGTGCGGCCGGAAAATTCCTGCTGATCCCCGGCGAAGAGGTCACGGACCGGTTCGAAGGCAAGCCTATCCATTTGAACGCCCTCAACCTGCCCAGCGTCCTGCTACCGGCGGGAGGCAAATCCGTCGTCGAGACCATTCAGCGCAACGTCGACGCAATCCGGGCGGCGGGCGCGCTGCCGCAACTGAACCACCCGAACTTCCATTGGGCTGTGAGCGCCAATGACTTGCTCGCCGTCAACGACCTTCCACTGATGGAGATCTTTAACGGACATCCGCAAACCAATGAGCGCGGCGGTGGAGGCTTTGCGTCTCTCGAAGAACTTTGGGACGCGGCTCTCTCCGGCGGCAAGCGCACTTTCGGCGTCGCCGTGGACGACGCACATCATTTCAAGGCTTTCGCAAAGAACCTCTCCAATCCCGGGCGCGGGTGGGTGATGGTGCGGGCGTCTGAACTGAGCACGGCGGCGATTATGGCTGCCCTCAGCAACGGTGATTTTTACGCATCCACGGGCGTGGAGTTGGAGAGCCTGCAAGTCACCCCGACGGAGATCTCCCTCGTCATCAAAGAGCATCTCCAAACGCGCTACACGACGCTATTCATCGGAGAGGGCGGCAAGGTGCTCAAGACCGTTCAGGGACGCACAGCTTCCTACTCTTTGAACGGCACAGAGAAGTACGTGCGGGCCAAGGTACTGGCCTCCAACGGGGACGATGCGTGGATTCAGCCAGTGTTCGGCGCCCAATCCGGTCCGGCCAACTGACGCAACCGCCGCCTCACGTCCGGACACATCGCCCGATTTCAGTTGACAATCGCGCGAGCATTGCATAAAGTCTGCCTCAAGCAGACCACTGCGAGCGGAGGTTTAG
>JBBIND010000111.1:0-6546 GCA_037444075.1 Acidobacteriota bacterium
TCCGGAACCCGTTCCGGGCTTCCTGCTGGGCCGCAACAACTTCTTCCAGACCCGGCCTAACCCGCAGAATCAGCGCAAAGACACCATCTCCATCGACTTCATCCCGACTTTCAACCACACGTTCCGGTTCCGTCACCAGAACTACAACTGGACCGCTGTTGACGCCTTCCGGGGCGGGCTGGACCGGGCTATTACGGACTGGAGCCGCCCCAACAAGACTGCCTCGCTGAACCACATCTGGACCGTTTCGCCGACCATGGTGAACGAGTTCCTGCTGACGGGCAGCGTGGACCGGGTGTTCATCGGCGTCCACCGCGAGGGCTTGCGCTTCCAGCGCAGCAAGTACGGCATTGACTATCCGTACCTGTTCCCCGAACGCAAGGAGATCTTCGACAAGATTCCGACCATCTCAATCGCCAACTTCGTCGAAGTGGACGGCGGCCCGTACCCGGCGTTTTCTTCCGGTCCCATCTACGTCGTGGGCAACAACCTGACGAAGATCACCGGTAATCACACCATTAAGCTCGGCGTCTCCTACGAGCGCTCCGGGCAGAATGACTTCGACCAGATCAACGTGACCGGCGTGCCGGGCGGAACGAACAACCAGAACGGGCGGTTCGTGTTCACCGATACCCGCACCGGCGACACCTCCAGCGGTTTGGCGATCGCCAACGCGGCCATGGGTCTGTTCACCACCTACGCCGAAATCGGTCAGCGCGCTTTCACACCCTACCGGGCCAACATGTTCGAGTGGTTCGTCCAGGATTCCTGGAAGGTCTCCCCGAAACTGCGCCTCGAGCTGGGCGTGCGCCACAGCGTCATGACCCCTTACTACTACAGCCTCTGGGGGAATGCCGCGGTGTTCGACCCGAGACGGTATGATCCGGGCAAGGCCGTGGTGCAGGATCCGGCGACAGGGTTCATTATCAGCGGTGACCGGTTCAATGGCATCGTGATCCCTGGCAAGGAATGGCCCAAGGCTGGACAAGGGCGCATTGCGCTGGCTGATGACCGCAGCTTCGACCGCCTCTTCAGCGGCGGGCCGAACTACTGGGGCGAAAAGCAGTGGGCCAACTTCCAGCCTCGCGTCGGCGTCGCTTATGCCATCGATCCGAAGACCGCCCTCCGGGCGGGCGTTGGCAAGTTCCTGGCTCGTCCCGGCGTCAGCGACAACATCTTCCTGGGCGGCAACCCGCCGCTCCAGCCGATGGTCTCGATCGCCAACGGCCAGGCGGATTCGCCCGGCGGTGGACGTCCGTCCAACTTCCCGCTGTTTTTCATGACATCCGACCCGGTGTTCAAGATTCCGAGCGCCTGGACCTGGAACGTGACAGTGGAGCGGGAAATCGGCTTCGACACCACCATTTCGCTGGGCTACGTGGGGCGCACCGGACTTCACCTGGAACGCGAGCGCAACCTGAATGCATTACAGCCGGGCACGTTGCAGCGGCCTGAAAACCGCGGCATCAACACTAACGTGCTGCGTCCGTACAAGGGGTTCGCCATCATCGCTTTGGGCGAGAACGCCGCCCGCAGCGAGTACAACGCGTTTCAGCTCGAGTTGAACCGCCGCTTCACGCGCAACCTGAGCTATGGTCTCTCCTACACCTATTCCAAGAGCATGGACAACGCCTCCGATCGCCGCGTCCGGATCATCAATCCGTTCGACGACCGCATCATGTGGGGCGCCTCCAGCTTCGATACACGCCACGTGGCAGTGGTCAACTTCATCTACCAGTTGCCGGTGCTCCGTGGCCGGGATGACCTGGTGGGCAAACTCCTCGGCGGTTGGCAGATCACCGGCATCGCGCAGTTCCAGACGGGAGCACCTTTCTCGGTCGGAACTGCGGATGACTTCGCCGGTATCGGCGCCGTTGGCGAAGGCCAGGCTTGGGACGTTCATGGCGATCCGAAGCTGTCGCGCGGCAATCGGGCCTTCTCACAGGGCGCCGCCGACCAGAACTTCTGGTTCGCCACCCGGAGACCGGACGGCACGGCCATGTTCACCACTCCGGCCGCGGGGACATTCTCCTCGAGCCAGACGCGGAACATGTTCTACAACGTCGGCTTCCAAAATTGGAACGCGGCGGTGTTCAAGGACTTCCAGATCGCCGAACGGCACAAGGTGCAGTTCCGCGCCGAGTTCTTCAACTTCCCGAACCACCCCAACTGGAGCGGCGTGGACGCCAATCCTCGCAGCGGCACCTTTGGCAAGGTGACCAGCAAGACCAGCGAGCGGAACGTTCAGCTTAGCCTGCGTTACTCGTTCTGATTCGCTTTCGCTTGACCTGAAGCAAAAAATCCCGCCCGGCTCAGCCGGGCGGGATTTTTCATTGCCTCGAGCGCTGGTTTCTGCCCGTACCCGCTGGAATGGTCCTTAGCCGGTCTTGCGGGCCACCTGATCCCGTATGATCCTCTCCACTTTCTTATCCGGATCGAACACCTTCACGGTGTAGGTGCCCGCTTCAAAGACAGGCGGTGTGAACCTCTCACCCTGAATGCGCAGCGTGTAGATCACTTCACCGGTATCCTGTCTGGCGACCTGCACCACCGGGTCTTTCAGTCCTGGAGATTTCACAGGGTCGAGCGTCCAACCGGTGCGCGGCAACCCGTTGTCGGATTGGTGAATGGTGATCGGCCAGCCTTCATAAGGTGCGGCGCCGGGCTGAGAGGCTTCCACCCAGCGTGGCCAGTTGGCAAGTACGATACGTCGCGTCGCGCGCTGGAAGGTGATAATGCCGTAGCCGGGAGCGCGGTCGTGCAGCGACGCCGGCTCCACTCCCCGGGCAGTGGGATTCGCCACGGCGTGCACCGTCATCTTGTTGCCAAAGCCATCCAGGAACTCTCCGGTGTAAGCAGGCGCGCCCGGCTTGCGGTTGCGCCCGGGCTCTTCGGGGTACCAGCGGCGAGGCCAGACGTTCGCCACCGAGGGAACGCAGATGGCCCAGCCGGCGTCATTCCAGTTCTCGACGCCGTACTGAATGGTGCTGGCCAGGTGCTGGTCGCCCGCGATGTGGAAAGCCAGCCCCTTGCGCATGGCGCGCAGGGCGCGGTTGCGCGGCGTCTGCGGCCAGCTGTTCGAGTCGTGGTCCATCACCGGCGCTTCGCCTTCCGCGTATTCGCCGGGCTTCATGACGCGCAGCTTGGGCGTAACGGCATCCGTGTTCACGCCTTTCGGGAGCGTCGCCAGGTTGGCGAAGATGGTCTGCGAAACTACGGTTTTCATCCACGCGCCGCCGGACCAATCCGCCGCCCAACTCTCCAGAAACGCCTCCTGCCGCGGCCCGAGCAAATCCGCGCCGGGCAAATCACCGTCCGTGGCGGCATTGTAAGCAGGGTTCTGCGGCCAGCCGTTGGTGATCTGGGCCTTAGGCAACAACCCCTTCGGAGCAGACTTCCACTTGCGGTCTTCGATGATGGCCACGCTCAGACCGCCGTATAACAGGTGCGTGTAGTAGACGGTGATGTCCTGCTCGACGGGCGTCGGGTCCGCCGGGTCAGGCAGATGGCTCGTCTGAGTCCGCTGCACCGCGTTGACCCATTCAGCCGGCATGGTGTAGCCGCCCTTGTCCTGCCCCTCGTAGCCCGAGCCTTCCGCGTGCCGTCCGGCTTCGCCCCAGATGTTGCCGTGATACACGTCGTGATCGTCGGGCAAGCAAGCCGTGGGAATGTCTTTGAGCAGCTCGCTGTATTCCCAGCCGAAGATGTACCATTTGCGCAGATAATCGAGGGCCGCCGCCTCCATCGGGGCGCGCTGCGTGCCGTACTCGCCGACGCGCTCAT
Organism: Acidobacteriota bacterium; assembly: GCA_037444075.1. Taxonomy (GTDB): domain Bacteria; phylum Acidobacteriota; class Terriglobia; order Bryobacterales; family Bryobacteraceae; genus JBBIND01. The sequence continues at coordinate 3,784 of JBBIND010000111.1, forward strand.
AGATGTTGTCCCCGGTGAAGAACAGCAGGTCGGGACGGAACCGGGAGACGTTGCGGACAATGTCGGCGTGCGGGAAACCGAAGTCATTGTTGCCGGTGAACGCCGCCACGACAATCTCGGGCTTGGTGACGGGATCCTTGCGCACGACGCCGCCGTAGGTGAACCGGCGGGGGCGTTCGGGGTTGTCTCTGAGCTCGTACACCAGCCGGTAGGGCACATCGCGGGTATCGTCCCATCCCGGGATGCGGAACGTCGCCGTCCGGGAAAGGGGGTCGATGGCCGCTCGCATGACGGTCTTCCACTCCCTGGACCCGGCCGGCTGAAAGTCGAGCGCCACTTCGCCGGCGCGCTCGCCGAGCGGGGCCATCTGCGCGGTCATCTTCATGACTCTCCGATGGAGCGTGTGCATGGCGAACATGATGGGCCCGAACGCGCGGTCCTCATGAACGGTGACCTTGCTGCCGGAAACGCGCCAATCCTGAAACCAGCAGCGCAGCGTACCGCCTCGGCCCGTGCCGGCCTTGGCGCCGAAACCGGGGATGATCTCGACGGGCTGAGGTGATGGCCGGATGGCGCCGGAGCTGCACACCAGGGCCACTCCGCCTGTCAGCCATTCAGCGGGCACGCGTTCCCTGACGGCCTTGGCGAGCACACGATCAGCCTTGCTGGCTTCCAGTTCGAGCGTGTAGCTGTCGCCCACCGGCGTGGCTTTCAGGCGCAGCCGGACTCCATCCAACGGCGCCTTCACATCCGCCGGCTGGTGCCCAGCCTGTGGGTCGCCTATGAAGAGGCGGCCCTCGGTGGTGAGCCCTGCATCCAGACCGTTGCCGCGGACGGCGCTATCGCGGTAATCGCGGAAATGGCCGCGGATGCCGACCCGAAACCCCGCGAAGCCCTCCTTGAGCGGGCCGGTGTCCTCTTCGAGCCTGCCTGCCGTGACGCTGGTTTCCAGTCCACCGGAACGCGAGCTGATTTCGCGTGTCAGCAGGAACACGTTGCGGTCGCCTCCGGCGGCGAAACATTCCAGGCGGCCTCGGCTGACGCGCCAATCCTGCAGCGGGTTGGACCAGAATTCGGGCCCGGGCCAGGGGCGCTCGATGCCACCGAGCCAGGCGCTGCGGTATTCCGGTTCGGCGGCCCGCATCAATGCCTGCGAAGCGGGCACCGCGCCGGCCAGTTGGAGCAGCTTGCGCCGCGAAAGACCGTGGGACGAAGACGAGTGCGACTCAGATTTGGCCATGCGTTCTATTCTCCTACTTGTTTCAAGGGGAGGGAAGGACCTATTGGGCTTTCCGTGCCCCCGCGCCGGCTCCCGCCCAGTCGCGCGACCCCGCGGAACGAGGACGCATTCCCCATCGCGGAGCGAGGTGCCTGACTGTGGTCGGCTATCCGCATGGATGCGCCCAACGGGGCCGTGTCCGGCGGGCTGCACCACGGACCCCTCGACCTGACGATGGCGCGCGCCGCGGAGGGTGGCGCACGGCAAACCGCCATGAAGCTCGTGCCGAAGTCGCCTGGCCTGTTTGTTACTGCCGGCGCAGTTGCAGGAGTCCAGGGAGGATTCACGCGGTCGGCTTTGCGGGGTGGAAACTCGGCAACTGGCGCGCCGGTCAACAGTGCGGCCGCCATGCGCCGCGCCGTGCGCATCTCGAGTTCAGCGTCGGAGCGGGAGTGGATAATCCTGCCAGCCGATGGATTCGCCGCCAGCCTGGTTTCGAGGGAGGTGCGCCCCAACTAGTGTGGGGCTAGCGAGGATGCCTCCTAATATTACTACGTTAAGTGCTTAAGGACTGCGAGAGCGCTCCACAGCGGTGCCGCAGTAGGCGCCTGCCCCGGTCCAGGTGAAGAGCAGATACTGAATCTCACGACGCGTTCTGGGCAGGGTCCACCCAGAAGTTGTTTTTGGTGCGCAGCCTCTCCAGCGTCAGGAAGGCGTGCGCGAGCATCACCATCGTGACGTGATGGTGCCAGCCCTGCCAGTTCCGTCCCTCATAGTGGTCCAGGCCGAGTTCTTCTTTCAGGTGATGGTAGTCTTGCTCGATCTTCCAGCGGCACTTGATTAATCGCACTAAACGCCGGAGTGTGTAGCTGGCGGGCAGGTCGCACAAACTGTACTGCGTGGGCGCGTCCTCTGATTCAGGCCACTCGACCAACAGCCAGACTTCCTTGCCGGGTGGTTTGCCGTCCTGGTAGCGATGTGAGGTTTGAACCCGCGCCGCCCAGAAGCGGGATTCCAGCCAGCCCTTGGTTCCTTCCCGCCAACGAATCTTCTGCCAGCCTTTGGCCTGCCGGGCAGCCTCTTGCGCCAGCACTGGACGTTGCCTGCCATAGCGGATCGCGCTGGGCGGACGGCCCCTCGCTTTGGCTTCGGGCACGATCAGTTCGGGTGGCTTGAGCCAGACTCCCACCTGCGGCGTGAGGCCCACGGCGTAAGCCAGTCCGCGCTGTTGCAATCCCTCCCGCAACTCGGTGGCGTCCCCATAGCCGGCATCGGCCAACACGATTTGATCAGCTACTCCCCAGGCGCGAATCTGATCGATGATTTCCAAGGCCAGTTCCCACTTCTGGCGAAAGACAATCGCTTCCGGGATGCCCGCCTGCTGGCGCCGCTCCGCATCGTTGGCCCAACTCTCCGGAAGATAGAGCCGCCACCCCAACGGCGCGTTTCCCTGCTCGCCGACATGGTGCACGCTCACCGCCACCTGGCAGTTGCCGGTCTTGCCCAACGTGCCCGAGTACTGCCGCTCCACGCCTACCGAGTGC
>JBBIND010000112.1:0-6265 GCA_037444075.1 Acidobacteriota bacterium
GTGCCATTTCCACTCTTTCCAGTGACGCCAACTACATCCGTCAACGGATGGGTATGCACGTCCGCCGCTGCACCGAGTTTCTGGCGTGCACCCGCCGCACTATTCGCACCTGTTCCACCTTGCCCGACACCGACGACCGTCTGCGCGATGCCGGCAACACTCCCCCACCAGAGCGCCGCTGCAAGACAGATCCACTGTCTCTCTTTCATCCCTTGTCTCTCCTAACTCGAGATTTGTGAAGCGGACGCACTTGCCAGCTTCAATCCGAGTGTCTGGGAGTTACCCTGCCCCAGCGAACCATCAGTTTTGGTAAGTCATTGAAAAAACATGAGAAATAATTTATAAAATCGCGTCACGCACCTGATTTGCACCAATTGGCACCGTGGGCTGCTCCGAGTGACCGCCAACCATAACCAACTCGAGGAAGTCCGACCCACCTCGCGGTACCGTGCCGCTGTAATCAACGGGCACCCGTCTCCGCGCCGCACAAAGACTAATGCTTGGCAAACGCGGGCCGCCGTGCTACCTTGAAAGGGTTGTACCTGTGATTGCGGGGACGTAGTTCAGTTGGTTAGAACGCCGGCCTGTCACGTCGGAGGTCGCGGGTTCGAGCCCCGTCGTCCCCGCCATTCCCTTCTGATTCAGGTTCCTCATTCTGCTCCTGCCAATGGAACCCGTCTTCTCCTTCTACTGTCCTTAAGCAAACGCTGTCTCCCCTCCCCCAGTTCTTTCCCCGAAGTGTGTTGGCTGCGCGGCCACCCTCCGCGCCGATATCCCCACCACTGCTCGTGATAGAGTGATCCTGTTGTGCATTCAGTCCTGAGCGGCTAACCGCCGGGCAGGCTGCGGCCGCGAGCGCCGGTAGATCGCCGCCTGTTGCCTGCTCGAAAGACAGCCGCAGGACGCTCGACTGGAGAGGGTAGCGACCACATGATACTCCCCACCACTTATCTGTCAGCCCTGCTGCTGATCTTCTTCACCATGCTCTGTTGGGGATCCTGGGCCAACACGCTCAAGCTGGCCGGCAAGCAATGGCGCTTCGAGCTGTACTACTTTGACTACGCTTTCGGCGTGCTGCTCACTGCTGTTGTGGCGGCATTCACGTTCGGCAGCCTGGGCGACGGGATCAACTTCCTGGACAACCTGATGATCACCGGATACCGGCAGATAGCCTATGGCTTCCTGGCGGGCGTGGTGTTCAACCTGGCGAACCTGCTGCTGGTGGCGGCCATCGCTGTGGCCGGTCTGGCTGTTGCGTTCCCGATCGGCATCGGCCTGGCTCTGGTGGTGGGCGTGGTTTGGAGCTACTCCTTGAACCCGCAGGGCAACCCGGTGCTGCTGTTTGCCGGAGCGGCCCTGGTGTTGGGCGCCATCGTCGTGGACGCGGTGGCTTATCGCTCGCACGCTGCCGCCGGGCGGCGCGCTGAGCAGCCCGCCGGGAAAAAGGCCGCGGCCCAGCGTAAGAGTGGGGCCAAAGGGATCATCCTGAGCCTGGCCTGTGGCCTGCTGATGGGTTCCTTCTACCCGCTGGTGGAGATGAGCAAAGCCGGCGAACTGGGCCTCGGACCCTATGCTGTTGGGTTTGTGTTCGCGTTGGGCGTCTTCCTTTCAACCTTCCCCTTCAACCTCGTCTTCATGAACGTGCCGGTGGAAGGGCCGCCCTTGCGCTTCATCGAGTATTTTCGTGGCAAGATCCCCGCGCATTTGCTCGGCATCGCCGGCGGAGTAATCTGGTGCGCGGGAACGCTGGCCAATTTCGCCGCAGCCAGCGCGCCGCAGGAGGTACAGGTGGGGCCGGCCATCAGTTACGCCGTCGGGCAGGGAGCGACCATGGTGAGCGCGCTGTGGGGTGTGCTGCTTTGGAAGGAATTTAAGGGAGCGAGCGGCGGCGTGACGGCCCTTCTGCTCCTGATGTTCGTGCTATTTGTGGCCGGACTCGGCCTGATTTCAGTCGCGCCGTTGTACGCAGGGCGTTAGCCCAGCCGGTCTTTCAGATCGGACCAGAATTGCTCCAGCACGTCTGCCGATGGCAGGCTCCCCTGAGCGATGCGGGCGTTGCCGCCGCCGCGTCCGGCGTACTTGTCGAGCATTTCCTTCATCCAGGCGCCGGCATTGACGCCCGCGTCAGGGGAGACCGCCAACAACACCGCGTGGGGTGATTCCAGCGCCACGGCATAGCATGCCTGCGGCCCTTCGGTGAAACTCTGCGCCTCTGCTCGCAGTTCCTCGTCCAGAGCGCCCTCCGCCAGGCGCCGAAAGCTGCAACGCCTGCCGTCAGCGCCTGCGGGAGTGGCAGCGTACAGTTCCCGCCCCCGCGCCTGCGCCAGTTCTGCCGCCAGACGCCGCCTGGCTTTTTCGCTGTCCTGTAGTTTGGCCAGCTGCGCGCTCACTAAAGCGGGCGTCTCCTCGGCCTGCGCCGAAAACAACCGCGCGACTTCCGTGAGCGTTTCAAAGTCTCGGCGCGCCGCGCGGAGCGCCCGCATGCCGCACAGGAACTCCAGCCGCACGTTGCCGCGCACTTTCTCCGTCCCGCGTAGAAGCACGGGTCCGATCTCGCCGGTGGAGCGCACGTGCGTGCCGCCGCAGGCGCTGTGGTCCAGCCCTTCAATGGTGACCACACGAATGCTGCCTTCCCGTTCAGCGGGCCTGCGCAGATTCGAGACCTGCGAAGAATCAGCCATCACTGCCCGCACGGGACGGTTCTCGGCAGCCAGCCGGTTCACCTGTTCTTCTACGAGGCGCAACTGCTCCGGCTCCACGGAGAGCGCCGTAAGGTCAATCGTGGAACTCTGGTGCCCCATGTGAAAACTGACGGTGGAGATGCCATGCTCGAGCTCCAGCACGGCCGACAACAGGTGCTGTCCGGTGTGCTGTTGCATGTGGTCGAAGCGCCGCTCCCAGTCAATCTGGCCTTTGACTTCGGTAGCGTCCACGGGAGCCGCCATCAGGTGGACAATTCTGTCGCCTTCCTCTACGGCGCCGGTCACTTCCACGCCTTCGATCCAGCCCCCGTCCGCGGGCTGTCCGCCGGATTCGGGATAGAAGGCTGTGGCACTCAGGCAGAGGCGGCGTCCGTCTTCACTGCGCTCGACCACGCGCGCTTCAAAACCTGTCAGGTAGCTGTCGTCGTAATAGAGCCTTTCCGTCATTCGATGGCGATCTGAACCCGGTTGCTGGAGGTGCCGTTGCTCTCCACCAGCATGACAACCTGGTTGCCCCGTCGAGTTTCCTCGGGCACGATGACGTTGATTTGGTAAAGCCCCACAAAGCCCGGCGTCAAGCCCACGAACAACGGGTCTACCGCCACGCCGGAAGAAATGGAACTGGCTCCAAACAGGACTTTGGGCAGCGGCAGAACCCAACCAAGCGGGTCGATTGGCGCTGCTACGCCGCTTTCCACCGGCGGAGTGGTCTGGCCGAACCCGATGGCGTAAATCACCAGAGCCTCACCCCGGCGGGCCGGGCGGCTGGGAATCCCTGCTGTGGACGGAATCGGAAACGTGCCGTCAGGATTGACAATAATGCCGTAGTCGCCGATACCCAACCTCAGAATGCGCGGCGCCATATTCGCGATGCGGACGGAAACCGTGTTCCCGCGCTGCCCCTGCCTCTCCACGCGCACCCGGGCATCGCCGGCGGGCGTGTCATAGGGAACCTGGAAATTCACCTGCCCGTAGGAAGTGAAATACAGCGGGGCAGGCCGGTCATTGACGAAGACGCGCGTGCCCCCAATCTCCGTGGGCAGAGGCAGACCCGGCGCCCCGGCGGGTTCCCCGTAGGAAAATTGTTCGCCGAATACCGCCGCGATGGTTCCGCGCGCGAGCACGTCGCCGGCTTCGAAAGTGGCGTTGTTCACTACGCCCTGAAAGGCCGCCAATGGCGCTGACTGCGCGACGACTTCCAGCCGCACCGGCACTACCACCGTGTTGTTGACGGCGTTCGTAACCACCGTAACCGAGCCTTCATGGAAGCCCGGAGACAATCCAGCGGCATCCGCCCGGACGCTGACCACATCAAAGCCCGCCACCCTCTCCGCGGACAGCCAGTTGCCTCCGGCGGCCGTGGACTGAACGCCGGTGATGTTCAGCGTTCCCAAACCACGGTTTGTCACGGCCAGGTTGCGAACGTGGCGCGGAGTGTTTTGCGCTATCCGGAACTCGAGCGATGTCTCGCTGACGCGCGCGATGGGCTGCGATGTGACGCGCAACGCCACCGGCACGGTCTTGTTGTCGGCGGGGAGTGATGACCCGCTCACCGCCACTGAACCGTTGTACGTTCCCTCGCCCATGCCTGGCTGATGAACAGCCCGGATGCGGTAGGGCAGCACAAAGCGGAAACTGCCCCCTCCGTCAAGGGACACCGAAAGCCAGTTTCCGCCCGTTTGCGTGGTGGCGGCGCCGCTGATCAGGTTGTTCGTGGTGAACACGGCATCGTCGGAGGAGCCGTTGGGCGCCACCAGCAGTTCCACCCGGTCCGGGACGCTGCCGCCGACGCTGGCGATCACGGCAATCGTCTGCGGCGCATCCTGTGCGTTCGGGTCTCGCACCGTGACCATGCCTGAATGCTGCCCGCGGGCGAGCGAAGCAGTTTGCAGCCCTATGTTCAGCGGCAGGCAGGAACCGGGACGCGAGGAGCAAGCCCGCGCCGCGCCGGCCGAAGCGGTAATCCAGGCCGCCGAAGCGGAAACCGACAGGTTCAACGACCCGTCACCCTCGTTGTACGCCTCCACCACTTGCGCGGGACCGTTTGCACCCGCTGCTATGGACACCGGACCCACAACGGTATTGGTAAGTCGTAATTTGGGCGCAGCCTCGGCGGGCATGCACACTAAGATTGCCAGCGTCCCCAGCCAGAGGGACCGGAAATGACCTAAACCCATTCGAAAGCGCCTTTTTTGTAAGCCCAGAAGTAGCCAACCAGGAGAATGACCAGGAAGACGGCCACCTCAGCCACTCCAAACCAGCCCAGCACTTGATAACGGACCGCCCAGGGAAACAGGAAAACAGTCTCCACCTCGAAGATGACAAAGAGGATGGCGATCACGTAGAAGCGCACCGAGTAACGCGCGCGCGCATTGGATGCCGCCTTGATGCCGCATTCGTAGGCTTCCAGTTTTGTCTGCGACGGAGCCGCGGGCCGGATCAGGCGGAACACCGCCAGCACCACAATCGGAAAGAGCAAAGCAGCTATCAGGAAAATGAAGATTGGAAGATATCCTTCCGGCATCGCCTCAATATACCACGCCGATTTTGCGGTCTTCCAGCTATTGACCGCTCGCAAAATGATGATCGTAACGGCCTTCCAGCACGGCGTGGATGTTCATGGCCAGGAACATATGGCCGGCCTTCCCGTGCAGGGCCCAGATGCTCCGCGAGCGTTCATACGCTTCCGGGATGCGGCCGTAGAAATTCAACCGGCGTGGCGCCAGCAAGGCCGCGGCTTCGGGCAGATTCGTGTGCTTAAGCACGTTGAGGAACAAGGGACCATCCACGTGACTCGAGGGAGGGTTCACCACCATCACCTGGTTGACGCCCTCATCCAGGACAGCCGCATAGATGCCGAGCGCGCCTTCCACGCCCCGGCCCATCACCATGATGCGTGCCGGGTCCACGCCTTCCTCCGCCCGCAGGGCCTCCAGAGCGCAGAGCACGTCCCAGAGACGCAGGCTGTCCACGGTGTGCCCGACGTGCATGGCATTGCGCAGCATGCTCCTCCACGTCGAGTGATCCCAGCCGAGTTCGCCGACGCCGCGCGGGTAAACCACCATGCGCACGGCTACGTCCCTTTGGTTTACCGAACGTAGCGTTACGTCAATCGAGGCCGGGTCGTCGCCGTCTGAAGCGATATACAGCAGAGCCGGCGCCGGACCTTTGGGCTTGGCGGGCTTCCGCAGCAGGCAGCGCACGCGGACGCCCGGCTCGGATTCGAAGCTGACTTCTCCGAACGCCTGCCCCTGCGCGCGGGGCTTCCGCGCAATATTCTGAGCCGCCGGGACGCCCGGAAAAGCGGCAAACACCTTGGTACGCAGCAATTGCAGCAACTCGGCGCGCCGTTTCTGCCAGGCTGCGAGGCTGGTGTACGAGCGGAATGCGCGGACCGGGAGGAAAGTCTCGTGAACACGGTAATTCTCCGCGTCCGCCGGAGGTCCTTCAGGAAAGACGGCCAGGCTGGGCTCGGAGGCTTCTTTGACACTCAGGTCAATCGGGCGCTCCGGAATGTTCATGAGGTAGCGATCGAACCATTTGACCGCCTGCCCCCGCAAGTA
>JBBIND010000113.1:0-5866 GCA_037444075.1 Acidobacteriota bacterium
CCATCATGGGCATCTTCGACGAGGGCTGCATGGGCATGTACAACGCCATCATCCCGGATGAGATGCTGCATGCCGTCGGTGTCTTCAAAGAGCGGCTCAGCCAGTCCACGCTTTACGCGGAGATGCTGTCGGTGACGGACGCGGAGGCTGGACAGGTGCGCCAGTGGCTCGACAATCGCGGCATGCGGTTCGTCACCGGTCCGGACCCCGACACCGACCTCACTGACCTTCAGATTCTCGAGCAGTGCAAGATGTACATCGCTGCCGTACGCCTGGCGGATCAGTTCGGCTGCGACACCATCGGCATCCAGTATCAGCAGGGACTGAAAGACCTCAGCCCCGCCTCGGACCTCGTGGAAGGTTTGCTGAACAACGTGGACCGTCCGCCGGTGAGGCACGCCATCGAAGACCGCATCCTGTATCCCGGCCGCGCGCTGCCGCACTTCAACGAAGTGGACGAGTGCGCCGGCTTGGACGCGCTGATTACGAATCGCATCTGGACCCGCCTCGGGTTCGACCCGGAAACCACCCTGCACGACATCCGCTATGGGGAAACCTGCGCGGTGAACGGCAAGGAAGAGTTTGTCTGGGTCTATCTGATTTCCGGCGCGGCGCCGCCCCAACACTTTGTTGGGGGCTATCAGGGCGCCGTCAGCGAAAGACAGCCGCCCATGTATTTCCGTCTCGGCGGCGGCAGCCTCAAGGGCGTCAGCAAGCCGGGAGAGATCGTCTGGAGCCGCGTATTCGTGGAGGACAATAAGCTGAAGGCTGACCTCGGGCGCGCGCGGGTGGTGGAACTGCCGCAGGAGGAGACTGAGCGGCGCTGGCGCATTACCACGCCGCAATGGCCCATCATGCACGCCGTAACTTACGGCGTGAGCCGGGACCAGATGATGGGCCGCCACAAGGCGAATCACATTCAGGTGGCCTACGCTCCGGACGCCGATGGCGCCAACCTGGCGCTGGCGGCCAAGGCGGCCATGTTCCGTAACCTGGGCCTGGAAGTCAGTATTTGCGGCACTGAACACGGTTTATAGGACGGCCGCCGTTCGGGTGGTCCGGCTAAATTCACATCGAAGGAGATAATCGCTTGCGAGTTGGAGTTATTGGCACAGGCGCGATCAGCCATAAGCACGCGCTAGCTTACAAGAACATCGGCTACGAGGTGACCGTCTGCACGGATATCAGCGAGCAGGCTGGGCGTCGTTTCGCCGAACAGTACGGCTGCGAATTCGTTCCCACTTACGAGGAGGTCTGCCGGCATCCGAAGGTAGACTACGTCGATCTCTGCACCTTCCCGGACTTCCGCCTGCAACCGCTGGAGATCTGCGCGGAGACCGGCAAGCACATCCAGGTCCAGAAGCCGATATCCACGAACCTTGAAACGGCGCGGCGCATGATTGACACGGCGCGCAAGGCGGGCATTCAGTTGGGCGTTGTCAGCCAGCACCGCTTTGACGATTCCAGCCTGTTTCTCTCCAAGGCGATTGCCGACGGACGGCTCGGCAAGATCCTGCAGGCGGATGCCTATGTCAAGTGGTACCGTTCGGCCGAATACTACTCAAGGCCTATCAAGGGCAGCTGGGAGACCGAGGGAGGCGGCGCTCTGATCAACCAGGCCGTGCACCAGGTGGACGTTCTGCTCTGGCTGATCGGCCCCGTGCAGGAGTTGTTCAGCTACTGGCAGTTGGGCGCCTTGCACAAAATCCAGTCCGAAGACGTGGTGACAACCCTGATGCAGTACGCCAACGGCGCGACCGGCGTTATTCAGGCGTCGACCGCTTTCTGGCCGGGCTACAGCGAGCGCATCGAGATCCACGGCACCAAGGGTTCCGCCATCCTCACGGGCGACAAGCTGACTGCCTGGGACGTTCAGGCTGACTCCGGTGACCCGGCGCCCGTAGAGAAGGAAGTGATGTCCGGTTCCTCGGACCCGATGGCCATTCCCCTGACTCCGTTCGAGCGGCAGTTCACCGACTTCGGCGAAGCCATCCGCACCGGGCGTCCGCCCCTGGTGTCCGGCGAGGAAGGGTACCGGGCCCTCGAATTGGTCCTCTCCGCCTACCGCTCGTGCAGAGAGGGGCAGAAGGTCGTCCTTGGCGGATAACCCCGGCCACGGTAGCTGGGCCGTGCGCGTGCCGGCCTCCAGCGCCAATCTCGGTCCCGGATTCGACGCGCTCGGGTTGGCCCTGTCGATCCATCTCGATTGCCGGTTCCGGCCGAGCGACCGTTTGAGCATACGCGTCACCGGCCGCGACGCCGAAGCGATTTCTACGGGTGAAGACAACCTCATCTGGCAGACCGCTCTGGACGTGGCCCGGGACACGCGCAGCGAACTCCAGCCGGTGGAACTCCATATCCACAATGAAATACCCATCGGCAAAGGTCTGGGTTCGAGCGCTGCCGCGCTGACGGCGGGCGTTATCATCGCTGACCGTATGTTGGGATTGGGATGGAAACGCCTGCGCATCCTGGACGAGGCGGCCCGCATCGAGGGGCACCCCGACAATGTGGCCGCCTGCGTGCTCGGTTCCATCGTCGCCAGCGCTTTGGACGTGGGCGGCGTGGCGCGCGCCGTGCGCCTGGACCTGCCCGCGCGTTTCGGCATCGCCGTCGTCGTGCCGGATTTCGTGCTGCCGACCGTGGAAGCTCGCGCCGTTCTGCCGGATACGTACAGCCGCGCTGACGCCATCGCCAACGTACAGCGCGCCTCGCTGTTGATTGCCGCGCTCGCCACCGGCACGGCGTCCGCTTTCCCTACGGCTCTGGAAGACCGTTTCCATCAGCCATACCGCGTCCCCCTGGTGCCGGGCTTGGCCGACATGCTCAAGCTGCGCGCGCCCGGCTTGCTGGGCTGTGCCCTCAGCGGGGCAGGCCCCTCCGTGCTTGTGTTCTACGAGCGAGGCTGCGAACAGGTCTGCGACCTCGTGCGGCAGATTTTCGCCCTGCACGGACGCCAGGCTGAGATTCTCTGGACGCGTGTGGATCCGCGCGGCTATGAGATCATCGAGGCGGAGGAACCATGGACCTGATCAGCCGGTCCTTAGCGGCGCTGGGCCTGCCGGACCGGGATCCAGCCGATTGCCCGTCATCCGCCAAGCGTTTCCGTGATGGCGGACAATACCGCCTCGAGATTCCCAGCACAGAGGGCCCCGGTTCGCTGTCGGCCGTCATCAACGAAGCTGCCGCCCGCCACGTGCCTCTGCATCGCGTCAGCCAGGGCAGCGGCATCATGCTGCTCACTGATGCCGAAATCCAGGCCATGCTCGACCTCGGCCGGCGCGCAGGCCTGGAAGTGAATCTCTTCATCGGCCCCCGCGCTACCTTCGATGTGGGCGCCCAGGCCTATTCCGCCGCGGGCAAGACGCTCGGGCTCAGCCTGCGCGGCGCTGACCAGTTGCGCTACGCGCTCATGGACCTGGAACGAGCCGTGCGTCTGGGCTTGCGCAGCGTTTTGGTTTCCGACCTCGGCAGCCTCGCCGTCATTGGCAAGATGCGCGCGGCCGGCGCGTTGCCTTCAGAGCTGGTAATCAAGACCTCAGTCATGATGGCGCCAGTCAACCCCGCCAGCGTGAAGTTGTATGAAGATCTCGGTGCTGACAGCATCAACGTCGCCTCGGATCTCAGCCTGCCGCAGATTGCGGGGATTCGCGCCGCCATCGATGCCGCCATCGATTTCTACGTGGAAGCGCCGGATAACATCGGAGGCTTCATCCGCTATTACGAAATCCCGGACCTGATTCGCGTGGGAGCGCCCATCTATCTGAAGTTCGGCCTGCGCAATTCGCCGGATATTTACCCTTGCGGCTCGCATCTCGAAAACGTCGCCGTGGCGCTTTCCCGGGAGCGCGTGCGCCGGGCGGAGATTGCCCGGGAGATGATCGCGCGCTGCGCGCCGGACGCCGTAATGTCCCCGTTGCGAGCCCCTGACCTGGGCATCCCGGCCGAGCGTAGCTAGGAAGCTCCTCCAGCCCGCGTACCCTGACTCACCACCACTCTGCTGCTCACTTGGGCAATCCGCCTTTGGCGGCGTAGAATGCGCGGGCTTGCCTGTAGAGCGACAGAACCTCGGCGCGTTCAGCGTCGTTCGCGAAACGGTCTTTCTCGTCGGTGGTCAATTGGATCAGCTCGTCAATCCAGGCAGTGAAGTAACGGGCGTCCGCGGCTGCATCCCATTTCCCCTTCAGATATGTGGGGCTCGAATGAGCCAGGCGTATGGTCGAACCCGGCTTCAGGAAACAACGCGCTGCCACCCAGGAGTGCCTCCCTTGCCGGAAGCTGAACGAGGCTGAAAACTGCTTCTCCTCGCCTGCCGGGTCCCAGCGCTTGAGCACCTCCCCGTTGGCGACGATCTCCACCCGGTCAATCGGTTCCCTCGCCGAAGCCTCCACGGAAATCTCCACCTGGTTGCCCTGCGCCTTGGTCCGCGTCCAGAGCATCGGTCCGTTGGTTACGAAGGTGTCCCCTTGACGCATCGCCCGGTAGAACTTCTCCACGCTGAGCGGCGCTTCAAAGCGTGCGTAGACGCGGCTGTATCCCACCGGGTTCGGCAGCACGCCGCTGGCTGAGCCCGCTGACGGCGCCAGCCGGAAGCCCAGGTTCAGATAGCGGTAGTACAAGCCGAGCGAGTAATCCACGAAACCCGCCGCCCCAGCGAACTTCTCCTGATCCCGCGGGCGCCCCCAGGCTTCGTTGGCATCAATCCCGTACTGCATGAAGTGGTTGTGAAGAACTCCCAGCGAGTCCGGTGTTTCCAGAGCCATGATAACGGGCACTTCCCACCAGGTCGGTTTCTCGCAATCGATCCAGGGCAACACTCCGCCGGAGGTTCTTTGAGCGCGTGCCTCGCGGATGAATTTCAGCCCCACCGGGTACCACCGCCCCGGCACGGCTATCGGGACCGGCGATTGGAGAGCGTTCAACATCCAGGCGCCGCCGCCGCGCTCGTCCTCGGCGTTCAACAGGGTGATCCAATGGTTAGGCGTCACTCGCGTGACCGGTTCCGCAGGCCAGCCTCTTTCGGACCAGTAGTTCCTTTGGTTCCAGATGGTGGTCAGCACGGTCAGGTTGACATCTTCGGCCAAGGCCAGGGCCGGAGCCTGGTCCACCGGCCTGTGTACATGCAGGTCCGCTGACCACCAGTTGCGCTCGTTCATGCGTATCCACGGCGCTACCCGCAGAGTGACTTCGGCCCCTTTTTCCGTGACTTCCAGTGTCTGTTCAACCCGCTGATGTTCCAGGCCGCGCTCCCCAACCACCAGGTAGCCTCCCGGTGGCACAACCAGCCGTGCTTCGCCCTTCATGACGAAACTGCCCAGGTAATGCAGCTCGCCGCCGCGAGCGTTCTTCACGGCATCCACGATGCCGTCCGGCGGCTGGTACATCTTGCCATCTTCGCCGCGAACCTCTACCCTTCCGTAAACGGGCTGCCCTGAGGCATCCGTCAGCCTGATGCGAAGATCAGCCGCCATAGCCGGGATCATGATCGCTCCAAATACCGCCAGAAACCGGACCGTGCTCATCGCCACCTCCCCGGTGTACAAGTCGTTACCGTAACCGCATAGCGGGATGCCCTCTGATTATCCATGGAATCGAGGGCCATTGATAGCCGGATTCGCATTCGGCTCGACTTTCGGCGCCCGAGCGGCCATGCTAGAGTCAACCGGGGACGGTAACCAATTTCACCGTTTTCGCAGCTGCCACAACCTCAGAACGCCGCACTACCGCCGAGTGGTGGGGCGCCCGCCATCGTTGCTCTCGCTGCGGCGCTGGAAACTGTGCAATTGGTTACCGTCCCCGGTTTCCCCAGTTTCCCCGGTGTACAAGTCGTTACCGTAACCGCATAGCGGGATGCCCTCTGATTATC
>JBBIND010000114.1:0-5802 GCA_037444075.1 Acidobacteriota bacterium
AGCAGCATGGCCTGCGTTTTGGCCGCCGCGGCGGACCTCCAGGATTGTGCGGGGTCGGCGGGCCGCGGCAGATGCGTCGATCCAAGGTTTCCGGCCGACAGCAGGTAGACCAGCAGGACAGCCGTTACCAAATAGGCCTCCACCACTTTAGGCCCGGAAACAGGCATGCCCACCAGCCAGCAGACCAAGGCGACGAAGGTGATTTCCAGGAACACGAAGACCGCGGCGGCAATATTCTTGGCCACCAGAACGTGGCGGGGCGATACCGGCGTCAGGAAGTATAACTGAGACGCGGAGCGGTCAAACCCGAAGCAGTTCCAAAAGCTGACCTCGCCGAGCAGGAGCAGCGCGTAAACGCTGACCACCGTCAGGTAGTTGGCGGCCAGGGCCGAGGGACCACCCTTCGAGGTGCGCAACATCAGCGGAAGCCAGATCAACAGGCCAAAAGAAAAGCCCATGATGAAGGCCAACCGGAAACGCGGAGCGCGGCTCAGGAAACGGATTTCCTTCTCGACAATCGCGCCGACCGGGTCCCTCAACATCGACGAGGGGAGGCGGTAAAGCCTCTCCAGCCAGGCCCCACGCCGGAGTTGAGGCCGGTCGGACGCCTGAGCTTCGTCCGCGTCAAAACGCAGGCTGCGCAGAAACTGCCTCCACCCGAACAGCCCCGCGGCTGCCATCCAGAGGCAAGCGACCGCCAGGGATCGTATAGCCGACTCGCCGAGGATGAAATTGGCCGCGGCGCTCCAGGGCCAGGCGACGTGCGGTTGCCCGGCCACCAGGTCACGCAGCGGCTGCGGCACGCCGGTCAGCAGCAGAACTTGCGGCATGGCCGCCGCCACCACGATCAGCAGAATCACCAGTTCCCGCACGTGCTTGCGCGCCATCAGCCGGCTCAGTAATTCCCGCGCGCCGGCGGCCAGAAAGAGATTCATCAGCACGAACGGCGCAAAGCCGGCCGGCGCCCACCAGGGCAGGGCGGGGTTGACCAACAGGCCCACGGTCGCCCCGCAAATCAGAATCACCATTTCCATCGCAGTTGACAACCGCAACAGAACCTCGATCACAAAGAGCTGCCGACGCGGAATCGGATACACAAGCAGCCGCTTCATGTCGAGCGAGGCGCCCGCCGAGAGCATCAGCAACGGTACTACCAGCCAATACAGCATGGCCAGCATGAGGCCGCGCGGCAGTGCCTGCTGGGCCGCCGTCAGGGACTCGGGTCTGGAAAGCCAGACGCCCACAGCGGCCGCTCCGGCCACCCACAGGCTGTACCAAACGGTTGTGGCGCCCACCCGGAGGATCGCCCAAAACGCGCCGCCGGGCGTTTGACGGTGCCGCAGGCTACGCCATTGCGCCTCAAGAACGGCCAGAGATTGCGGCAGCATCGTTCTACAGCCAGTCCAGTGGCGCCGTACTGCGTTCCGCGCCTACCACGCGCACGAAGGCATCCTCCAGGCTGCTGAAACCGTCGCGCAGGTCAGTCATGCCTGATTCCATCACGATGCGTCCTTCGTGGATGATGGCCACACGGTCACAGAGCCGCTCGACTACCTCCAGCACGTGCGAAGTCAGAAACACCGTGGCGCCCTGCCGGACCTGTTCCAGCAGGAGGTCCTTCATCAGGCGGGCGCCGACGGCGTCCACCCCTTCGAAGGGTTCATCCAGAAGGAAGAGGCGCGGACGATGGATGAGCGCCGCCGCCATGGCCACCCGCTTCCGCATTCCCTTGGAGTATTCCGCGATGAGCTTGCGGCGTTGGTTGTTCAACTCGAACAACTCCAGCAGTTCACGCGCCCGGGCGCGCGCCACGGTCCGGTCCAGACGGTACATGCGGCCGACGAATTCCAGAAACTCGGGTCCGGTGAGCCGGTCAAACAGCAGGGATTCATCCGGGACCAGGCCAATCAGGGGTTTGACCTGCATCTCCTGGTCCGGCATCCGGTAGCCCAGCAACTGAATCGTCCCGCTCGTAGGAGGCGCCAGTCCCATCAGCATCCGGATGGTGGTGGTCTTGCCGGCGCCGTTGGGGCCGAGGAAGCCGTAGAAACTGCCCTGCGGGATCGACAAATCGATGCCGTCTACGGCCGCTTTGAGCGCGTACACCTTCCGGAGTTGGCGGACTTCGATGGCGGCTGGCCGCTCCGTCATGACATCACTATCCTAACGCGGGTCCCGGCCGGATGACCGTCTTAAAGTCGAGGCCCCCGGCGGCCGATACAACGGAGCGTGAGCCGTCCTGTCGAACACCCGGTTGACTATCGCAGCCGGGCGATGCGCCATCTGAATGGACTGCCGACGTTCTCACCTATCCTCAGCAAATTGGTGGCCTCACTGGCTCGGGAAAACGTCAGTTTCGCCGAAGTGGCCGGACTTATCGAAAAGGACACCGTATTGGCTGGGAACGTTCTGCGAGCTGTAAACTCTGCGTTGTACGCCCGCCGCGCCACTGTCAGCTCGGTGCGCCACGCGGTTTCCCTGATGGGGATCGTCAAACTGCGCAATACCGCCATGACACTGACGGTGGCGAATCTCTGGAACCGAGTGCCTGCCCCGGCTGGCTGGTCCAGTGCCCGCTTCAATCTCCATTCCGCGGCAGTGGCGATTCTGGCGGACCTTCTGGCACAGAATCTGGAAGTGGAGTATCCGGAAGGCGCGTTTGCGGCGGGCTTGTTGCATGACATTGGACTCTTCCTTATCGCTGTGGCTTTGCCGGATGAATTCGAAGACCTCCGTTCTCAGTGCCAAGCCGGGGGCAGGACTGTGGATGAGATTGAACGCGGCTTGCTGGGCTTCGGGCACAAGGAGTTGTCGGCGGAGGTGCTACAGCGCTGGAACCTGCCGCTGCCTATGGTGCAAGCCATCAGCTGGCCCGCATCCGGCCAACCGTGCGGTCCCCCGTGGCCGCTGGGGGTGCTGGTCCGGGCTTCAGACCAAGCGGTGGAAGGGCTGGGAATCAGTGTGCTCGAAAGGACGCCGGCGCAGCCGGATGCCCTCGAGGAAGCCCTTGGCCAGCTGATGCCCGGAGAACAAGCCTCGGAACTTCTTCAGCAGCTTCATGAGGAACTGCTGATGGTCAGAGAGTTCTTCGTCTGAAGCGTCCTCACCGGTAGGCTGGAATACCGGTCACCTGCTCTCCAATTACCAGGGCGTGGATGTGATCTGTCCCTTCGTAGGTCTTCACCGTCTCCAGGTTGCACATGTGGCGCATGATGGGGTACTCGTCGATGATGCCGTTGGCTCCGAGCAGGTCGCGGCTGAGGCGGGCGCACTCCAGTGCCACGGCCACGTTGTTGCGCTTCAGCATGGAGATGTGAGCCGGGGAAGCTTTGCCCCTGTCCTTGACACGGCCAACCTGGATGGCCAGCAACTGCGCCTTGGTAATCTCGGTGATCATCCAGGCGAGTTTCTCCTGCACCAGTTGATGGCCGGCGATAGGGCGATTGTCGAACTGCTTGCGCTCCAGGCAGTACTGGCGGGCCGTTTCATAGCAATCCGCCGCCGCGCCAAGGGCTCCCCAGCCGATGCCGTAGCGAGCCTGAGACAGGCAACTGAGCGCGGTGCGCAGACCAACCGCGCCGGGCAGGGCGTTCTCCCGCGGAATCCGGCAATCGGTGAGGGCCAGGCTGGAAGTCACTGACGCCCGCATGGAGAGCTTGCCATGAATGTCCGAACTCGAATAACCGGGCGTGCCCTTCTCAACCAGAAAACCGCGGACACCGTCTTCGGCACGCGCCCAGACAACGGCGACGTGGGAGACGGAGCCGCTGGTAATCCAGGATTTCTCGCCATTGAGGATCCAATCGCTGCCGTCCCGCCGGGCGGTGGTTCGCATTCCCCCTGGATTGGAGCCGAAGTCAGGTTCGGTCAAGCCGAAACAGCCGATGGCCTGACCGCTTTGCAGCAATGGCAGCCACTTCTGCTTCTGGGCTTCCGAACCGAACGTGTGGATGGGGTACATCACCAGCGCACCCTGCACCGAGACGAAGCTGCGCACCCCGGAGTCGCCTCGTTCCAGTTCTTGCATGATCAACCCGTACTCGACGTTGCTCATCCCGGCGCAGCCGTAGCCCTCCAGATTGGCTCCGAAAAAACCCAACTCGCCCATGAGAGGGATGATCTTTTCGGGAAACACAGCGTCCCGGTAACAGTCTCGTATGACGGGGATGACATGCTCGTTAACGAACTGCCGGGTGGTCTGTCTTACGAGCCGCTCTTCTTCGGTAAAGAGATCATCCACGAGCAGGTAATCGACTCCACGATAAGTGCCCATGCCCACATCTTACCCTGCGAGACTTGGCGCGGATTGCGCACTACCTCCTTAGCCATGGGATACGAAGTAGTTTTACGTTACGCGGCGTTGACGGCTCTCTGGCTCGTGCTCGTGCCGGGCAACGCCATGACAGCCGATGACCCGGCCTATCCCCATCTTGAGAAGGCTTATGAAAAGCTACGGCAACGGGACTACGAAGGCTCGATTGCCGCTTTTGAGAAAGCCATTGAGATGGCCCCTGGCAGGCCTGCTATACGCAAGGACTTGGCCTACACACTGCTGAAAATCGGCGAGACCGAAGCCGCCAGAGAACAATTCGCGGCGGCCATGCGTCTGGATGTTTCCGACCACCATGTGGCGCTGGAATACGCCTTCCTGTGTTTCGAAACCAAAGAGAAGCTGGCTGCCAGACGCGTGTTCGACCGCGTTCGGAGAACCGGCGACCCGGCCTCGCGAGCCACTGCCGAACAAGCCTTCCAGAATATTGACCGTCCGCTGGGCGAAAGCATAGCGCGATGGAAGAGCGCGCTGGAGTTGAACCCGGAGGACTTCAGCGGTCACCATGAGTTGGCCTCGCTGGCGGAACAGCGCGACCTGCTGGCCCTGGCAGCCGAGCACTACGAAAAGGCCTGGCGGTTGCGTCCGGAGAAACGTTCACTCCTCTTGGAGTTAGGCCGCGTTTGGAAGGAACTGGGCCGGAGCGAACTGGCGCAGGCCGCCTTGCTGGCGGCTTCGCGCGGAGCCGAGCCGAGAGTGGCTGAGCAGGCCAGGGAATTGCTCCCCGCGCGGTATCCTTACGTGTACGAATTCCAGCGAGCCCTGGATCTGGATCCCGGCAACGTGGAACTCCGCAAGGAACTGGCCTACCTGCACATGGAAATGGGCCAGAAGCCGGAGGCTGAATCTGAATTCCAGCGAATCCAGGAAACGAGTCCTGATGATCTGCTCTCAGCTGCGCAGCTGGGGTTCCTGCGGCTGAGCCGCCAGGATACGGAGGGGGCCCGGCCATTGCTGGAAAAAGTGCTGCATTCCGACGACGAGCTGCTGGCGGACCGGGTGCGGGCGGCCCTACGCTTGCCCCGCACGCTGCGCCGTCCCCCGGAAGTTCCACGGCGCGAAATCAAGCTGGAGGCCAAGGAATGGGCCGAGCACAGCATCGAGGCCGGATACATGGCGGATGCCTTGAAATACCTCACCATCGCCCACGACACGGACCCACTCGACTTTCCCGTCATCCTTCGGCTCGGCAACACACTGAACGTGCTCCGCCGCGACAGCGAAGCAGTTGGCTGGTTCAACCTGGCGCGCCGAAGCCCGGACCGGGGCATCAGCCATGAGGCTGAGCGCAGCTATAGGAATCTGCGCGGCGGCGCCTCGGCCATGCAGACCACGTTCTGGATGATGCCGTTTTATTCCAGCCGCTGGCAGGACGTTTTCACCTACGCTCAGATCAAGGCCGAATTACGGCCGGGGCATTCTCCGGTCCGCCCGTACCTGTCCACACGTTTTGTTGGCGACACGCGCGGCAC
>JBBIND010000115.1:0-5563 GCA_037444075.1 Acidobacteriota bacterium
CACCTACCACTTCCGGACGGGCAAGCGCCGAACCCTGCCCCGGCCCATTTATGAAGCCACATCCACACCCGCGCCGTTGCAGTAGCGCGCACTCACCGCGTCAACAGGTGGGCGACGGCTTTGCGCGGCACGGCAAAGATGTGCCCGTGCTTGGACCGTGGCGGGAAGGTGAACAGCAGCGTCGCTTCCTCCCAAACCTTCATGTCCCGTGAGCGGGCGGCGCCATAGTAGTTGTCCCCGCCGTAGTGGTCGTAAAACACGTAGGTGTAATCGCCCACTCTGATCGCGGAGGGCCCTTCATTCAACCATACGCCCTTGCCCTTGCCGGTAACCGGCTCGGAGATGTCCCCGAACGGACCATAAGGGGTGTCGCCGTGAGCTATGCGGATGTTCATATACATCGGGTTTACGGGCGCTACCCGGCGGTTGTTGGAGCGCTGGTCTTTGAAAAACAGGTAATACTTTCCGGCGTCTGCCATCAGGTACGCGTCAATGGCCGGGTATCCCGGATCGAAGAAGAGCGCAGCCGTGCTGAAACTCTGGAAGTCGCGGGTGGTGACGTACCAGATGCGGTGATTTCCAGTCGTGTGGGGCACGTCGGACTTGGGAAAAGTGTCGTCTTCGAGCGTTGTGGACCAGAAGATCAGCCACTGTTTCCTGGCGCTGTCATAAAACAGTTTCGGAGCCCAGCAGTTAACCGCCGCTTCCCTGTGTTCCATGACCGGGATGGTCTTCTCGTCTTCCCAATGAACCAGGTCTGCGGAACGGGCGTAGCCGATGTTGCGGCCGGACCATCCGGTTGTCCAGACCATGCGGTACCCGCCGGCGGGATCCGGCGCGACGAAGGCGTCTCGGAAGGTCATGTGGCTGTAGTTCTTCTGCCTGGTGGGTGTTCCGACCTTGGGCTGGAAAAACGGACCGGGCAATTCCTTCCAATGAAAGAAGTCCTCGCTGTAAGCCAGCATGAGCCCGCCGACACCGTCCGGTTCGCGGAAGAACGAATAGAGGTAGACGCAGTCACCCCCGGCGCATGCCGAAAACAGGCGTGCCGGCGACAGGATGAGCACGCAGAGCGAAGTGAGGAGCAGCAGTTTTCGCATCATGAAACCTCTCGACGGACAGGCCGTTCGCGCTGCCCGCCTCCTGGTTGGCAAAGAAGGCAGCTCCCCGCGGCAGAGGAGCCGGCCCTCAGAACTCCAACCGCATGTTCAACTGCAGGACCCGGGGCGCTCCCAGGACGCTTCTCACCTGGCCGAACGTGCTGCTGGTCGGGTCGGTATCCGGCGCCGCGAAGTTCGTGTGGTTGGTGGCGTTGAGCGCGTCGAGCGCCACGACGAACCTGAGCCCTTCGTGAATCTGGAAACTGCGAAGCAGCTTGATGTCCCAGTTGCGGATGCCGTCGGCCCGCATGCTGTCCAGACGATGCGGGAAGACGCGTTTGTGGAACGTTCCGGGCTGGGTTCCGCTGCGTCCGTCGAATCCGACGAAGCCCGACGGAACCTGCCCGCTGCCCTTGTAGGCGATGCTCGGATCGAACCACAAGTGGATGTCCTTGGCGTGAACATCCTTGTGCCTGGCGATTGCGGCAAGCTCGTCGAGGTTCCCGTAGAAGAAGCGGTTGCCCCAGGAGAGTGGCGGCCCGTTCTGCCGCTGGTAGATCCAACTGAGCTGCCAACCCCCCACCGCAAACCGGAGCGGGCTCGTGGCGAGCCATCTTCGCCCCTTACCGAACGGGAACTCGTAAATGCCGCTCATCACAAACCGGTGCGGGCGGATGCTGGTGGAAGGCATCGCCACCGGTGTCGCGTCGTATTCGTTGAAGTACGTGTTCTCCACGTAGTCCGCGGCTCGCGTGTACATCACGGCGAGCTGAAAGCCGCGGGAGAAACGCTTCTCAAGTTGAAGCTGCAGGTCCTTATACGAGTTCACGGCCCGCGCAGACTCCAAATCACCTCCCGGACGGATCCCCATGAGCGTGCCCATCTGCGGGAAGCTGCGAAGCAGGGTGTTCTTACGGATAGTGGTGGAGGTGAACAGGCTCTGCGTGCTCAGGTACCTGTAAAGGCTGGGCGAGGACGTCTGGAGCGCCGACAGTCGGCCTATGTGGAACGGGTTGGGGACATTCGTGTTCATGTCGTTGTCCAAGGCCTGGTTCCGGACGTTGCCGTCAGCCCAGAACTGCTCCGGCAGGTAGTTGATGCGCGGCGGATTCCAGAACTTCGACCGCGCGCCGGAGTAAGCCAATTCGACCACAAAGCCCGACGGCAATTCCCGCTGCAAGCCGATGCGCCAGCGCTGCTGCCAGTCCGGGCTGAACTCCCACGGGTAGGCGGTAAAGCCTCTGCCGACGTTCGCCATCGACCCGAGCGTGTTGCCGTAGGGAGAGTCGAAACGGGTGCCGTCAGCGCGCACCGGGAACGGGTCATCCATGGCGTTGCGCCGCAGGGCGAGGTTGGCCGCCGGTCCGATGCCGCAGCAGAAGGTGAGGCCGTTATCAGTGCTGATCACCGTGTCGGTGGACTGGCTGTAGCCGAACTGGCTCGGCCGGACGGTGTTCAGCGCGTTGAGAGTATCGTAGAACCAGCCGTATCCGCCGCGGACAACGGTTTTCTCGTCGAGCATGACAGCCGCGCCCGCGCGGGGAAGGAACTTGTGCGTCCCCTGGGTGAAGGCATCGGTGCTGACGCCGAGGTATTCGGTCCCGCCGAGCACCCGGAAAGCCGATGCCGGCAGCTCTCGGAGCGGGGAAGCGGCGTAGGCCGCCTGCACGAGACTACTGATAGGCAGTTGGAGGTCCGGGTAGAACTGGCCTCCGATGCCGCGATTGAACCTCTCCCGGATGCCGCCTTCGCGCTCGTACCGCAGACCCAGGTTGAGGGTGAGGCGGCGCCGCACGCGCCATTCGTCCTGCAGGTAAAGCGCGCGGTAACGTGTGGTCCAGTACGCGGAGTCATTGGTGTCTATCGTGGAGGCGGCCGGAAGGCCCATCATGAAGGCGGCGAACTCGAGCCCGTAATTCGATGCCGTGTTGATGACGTCGTTCGCCCGCATGTAGGTGTTGGAGAAGGTGAACGAGCCCGCAGAGTTGTTCGGATCCATGATCGGCTGCCAGTAGCGCCGCTCGCTCCAGCCGTACTTGAGCGTGTGGGAGCCGCGGATGGAGTTCATGCCGGGCTTGAATTCCAGAGTGGTGCCACGGCCGCGGCGCGCCTCGTGCGGATACTCCCGGCTGATGCCTTGCAGGGTCGAGAATCTGATGCGCGGCAATTGGGTAAACCGGCCGGCCTTCTCGTCCAGGTACTTGGGAAAACCGGCATCCGTGGGTTTGAACGAGGCCTGCACGGGAATGCGCAGCCCCTCGATGAACCGGGTGATGCTCAGGTTGATGTCCAGCAGGTCGGCGCCGGTCATCGTCCACACGTGGTTCAGGGAGCCGCCTACGTTGCGGCGGTACCCGCCGCCGTCGTGGAGGTTCGGCACGGTGTCCCTGGTCCAGTCCCCTGTGTAGTCCTGCCTCTGGCTCCAATACCACTTTCCGTTGGTCCGGTGGCTGTTGGACACGTTGTAGTCGATGCGGTTCAGGACAGACTGGTAGCGGTCCTTCTGGCCCACGGCGGGGTCAAAGTGGTTGTTGATCCCCTCGGGAGTGACAAACCCCGGCACGTTGTTGGCTTTCGGGTAGATCTTCGCGTAGAAGCCATAGACGGAACTGAGCACCGGGACGCCGCGGTTGCCGGGGAACGGCGTGCGGACGACGCGATTCCCTTCCTGGCGGGCGCTGCGCGGATCATAAATGGTGTACTTGACGGCATCGACGGCCTGAATCGCGGAGAAGTCCCCGTTGTACCAACTGTCGTGCGGAACGGAACGGGCGCCCGTGCCGGGGGAGTCTATGGCGTACCCGTTGTAGGTGACGAAGAAGAACAGCTTGTCGCGGCCGTCGAATAGTCTGGGCACGCGCACGGGACCGCCGAATGTGCCGCCATAGTTGTTTGAGCGTCCGCTGCTCTGCTTCTGGTCCGTTGCGCTCCTCTGCCCGTCCCGCACCTGCTGCTCGTAAGCCAGGCGCGTGAAATGCGGAGTGGCGTTCCACCGGTTTTGCCAGTGCTGGTCGAACAGCGACCCGTGGAAGCTGTTCGCCCCGGACCTGCTGCTCACATTCACCGTGGCGCCGGAGGTGTGGCCGAAGGACGCGTCAAAACTGGCTGTCTCCAGGCGGAACTCGCCAACCGCGTCGAGCGGCGGCACGTATCCCACGCGGCGTTCGGTGCCGGTTACGGGGGCGCCATCCAGGGTGTACTCGTTCTGCCCGACTGCCCCTGCCGTATTGAACGACGTCGTCGCGCCTACGTCGAACGCGCGCTGCATGCCGCTGGGTGTGCCGGTCCACTGCATGCCGGCGGCCAGTCCCGCCAGCAGGAACGGATTCATGGCGCTGACCGGGAGTTCGGAGACTTCCCGGCTGCTCACGATGCGGCCTCCCGAGGCCGACCTGGTTTCCAGCAGAGGCGCGCTTGCGGTCACTTCCACGCTTTCCGCCAACTGCCCGACCTCGAGTCTTATCTCAATAGCCAGCCGCGTGCCAACGTATACCTCCAGGCCGCTGCGCACGGCTTTCTTAAAGCCCATCGCC
Source organism: Acidobacteriota bacterium (assembly GCA_037444075.1). Taxonomy (GTDB): domain Bacteria; phylum Acidobacteriota; class Terriglobia; order Bryobacterales; family Bryobacteraceae; genus JBBIND01. Next base: position 4,634 of record JBBIND010000115.1, read on the forward strand.
TCCACCGACACGTTGTAGAGGCCGGGGTTCAGCAGGGGCGCTTCAAAGAAGCCGGTTTCGTTGGTCGTGCTGCGGCTTTCCAACTTTGTGGCGGCGTTGGAGATCACCACCTGCGCTCCAGGAATGACTGCGTTCAGCGGATCGAACACAGTCCCACTGATGCTGCCGCGGGACTCCTGTCCGAAGACGCTGGGGGCCACCAACAGACCGGCGAGAATAAGAAGAATCATCGTTGTACGTAGCACCGTAACCTCACTAACCTGACTTTCGCAGTTGGCGGCTAGTTTTGGCCTTTTTGAGCCTTTCTGATGGCGCAAGGCACTGGACCGGAATTTCCGTTTTCGGATCCGGGTCAAGACGAATTTATACCTGTCCCCCCCCCGCGTCAAGGCCGACATGAGTTTTCCTGAGTTTTCCGGCACGGCAGCCTCCCGGCAGGGCCAGTATGGGGTGCCTCTGCCACTTTCCAGCGCCCCGGGCGCTCGAATACTGCCCTGGGGAGCCGACTTCTTGACAGACCTCAACGCCTCCCCCGCCGCTTTCCATCCCCTCTGGCTCCCCACCGCGTCTCCGGCTATCCCGCCGGGCCCAGTGGGCACGCTGTCAGCGCCTCGATGCGCCGCACCATGGCCCCGAAAAGCCGGCGCGTCAGGTGCCCCTCCGCCAGCAGGAGCCAGTAATAGCGCGCGTGCTTCACCAGCCGGTCGCCCGTCTTCACCAATCGCTGTTGCAGGCTGGTCAGCGACCAGTGGCCCACGCGCAGCGGCAGCGCCAGCCGCCGCCACAGGTTCCCCAGGTTGTAGGCGATCACGCTCAGCCACAACCGCACCTCGTTGGATCGGAAGCGGGCCCAGAGGGCGCCCCAGCTCAAGCGCGTCATCTTCACCGCCTGCTTGCCTTCTTAGACCCATTGCTCGGCGGTGCCCCGCT
>JBBIND010000116.1:0-3846 GCA_037444075.1 Acidobacteriota bacterium
CCTTCGCGGCTACTTGCCATGGGGCTTGAGTTGCCTGACGGGGGCCGGAAGCGGGTGGATAATGGACCACGGAAACAGTGCAATTGGTTACCGTCCCCGGTTTTTAATGGCGTAGAGCCCGTAGAGCCCAACCAAGGGGTGGTGGCCAGGGACGGAATCGAACCGCCGACGCCAGCCTTTTCAGGGCTGCGCTCTACCAACTGAGCTACCTGGCCGGGATCACCGTAATTGTAGCAAATATCCGCCCTGCGCAAGCGTGGAAACACGCCTTGCGAAATCAGCCCGTTTGCATGCCTGCGAGGCGGTCGCCCGTCTCGGATTCGACATCCGCGTGCAGGCTGTTGCCGTGCGAATCCATGGTCACGATGGCGAAGAAATTTTTCACCTGCAGGCGCCACATGGCTTCGGGAATGCCGAACTCCAGCAGGTGCACGCCGAGCACCTGCTCAATCGAGCGCGCGTAGTATTGCGCCGCGCCCCCGATGGCGTTCAGATACACGGCGCCATGCTCCTTGAGCGCGCCGAGCGTCCTCGGCCCCATGCCGCCTTTGCCCACCACGGCGCGAACACCGTAGTTGGCGATGACGTCGGCTTCGTAGGGCTCCTCGCGGCTGCTGGTGGTGGGTCCGGCAGCCTTGGTGGTCCAGGTTTCGTCCCGCTTCAGCATCACCGGACCGCAGTGATACAGCACGGCGCCGTTGAGGTCCACCGGCGGTGGGTTCTTCATCAGGTGAGCGTGCACGGCGTCGCGTCCGGTGAACATCTCTCCTGTGATCAGGACCACGTCGCCGACGTGCAGAGCGCGCACGGCTTCCTCGGTCAACGGGGGCGTGAGGATGATCTCGCGGCCGGTGAGCGGGAACCCTTCCTCGGCCGCCATTCTCTCGACCGGGCGGTCCGGATCGCGGTAGAGCCATTTGGTGATGGCCCCACTGGCAGCGTCCAACCGCACACCGAGGCGCCGGAAGGCCCAGCAGTCATAGGCCACGGAGACGAAGAAACTGGCCGGAAGCCGGTTGGCGGCGGTGATCTTGCAGCCGATCAAAGTGGCTTTGCCGCCGAAGCCCATGGCGCCGACGCCCAGTTGATTGGCTTCGCGCATGATGCTGGCTTCCAGTTCGGCCAGCTCAGGATTGGGATTCACGTCGTCCAGCGTGCGGAAAAGCTGGTACTTGGCGAGCGTGTAGCCGTGCGCCCGGTCACTGCCGACGCAGACGCCCACGGCTCCGGGCGAGCAGCCAAAGCCTTGCGCCTGCCAGACGGCGTGCAGGATGCACTTGCGGACGCCGGCCAGGTCACGGTCGGCGCGCCCCAGCCGGTCGAGGTCGCACGGCAGCGAGTACTGGATGTTCATGTTCTCGCAGCCGCCGCCCTTCAGCAGGAGCTTGATTTCGATTTCGTCCTCTTCCCACTGTTCGAACTTGATGACAGGGGTCTCTTCGCCGAGGTTGTTGCCGCTGTTTTTGCCCGTGAGCGAGTCGACCGAGTTCGGCCGCAGCTTGCCCTGCCGGGTGGCCTCCACGACGGCTTCGAGGATGGCTTTGCGCAGCGCCACCTGGCTCACGCCGGGGGGTGAATGCACCACGAAAGTAGGCATGCCCGTGTCCTGGCAGATGGGCCCCTCGTCTTCGTGCGCCATGTCGATATTGGTCGCGATGATGTTGAGCCCTTGCGAGGATTGCGTGCCAGCGATTTCCGTGGAAATCACTTCCTTCATGGCTGCGCGTACGTCAGGAGGCAGGTTGGAGGAAGTCTGCGTGATCAGTTCCAAGAGGCTGTTCGCTAGAAATTGCATAAGATTCCCTTCGGTGCGCTAACGGTGGTCTGCACTATGGTAGCTTGATCCTGACCTGCGCGCCTACCCCGGGCTTGATGGCGCCGGCGTTAGGGAATTCAACGGTCACTCTTTCTTCCTCCACCGTCGCTACGGCTCCTTCGAGCACTTCCGAAGGGTCGTCATCCAGCCGGATGTCCGCGGGCATTCCCTCCCGGATGCGCTTCAGCGTGCCCGGGTCCGGCTCAATCACCACCCGAAGCCGGGACAGGTCCACGGCTATCTGAAACAGGTCCTCCATGGCGCGGTTGACGGCCTCGCCGGCTTTCGCCCGGGCGCCCACGAGCACGCCGTCCACAGGGGAAACCACCTGCGTCGCTGCGAGTTCCGCGGTGGCGTCCTCCAGCGCCGCGCGGGCTTCTTCAAAAGCGATCCGTGCGGCGTCGAGTTCAGTGCTGACGGTGCGGACTCTTTCTTCAGAGTTGCGCGCCACCTGGTCAAGCAGTTCATGTTCCTCGCGGGCGGCCGCATGCTCTTTCTGCGCTTTCTCAAACGCCAGCCGGGGAGTGGCGCCCTTCTCGTACAGCATCTGCTGGCGGGCAGCGGTCTTCTGCGCCTGGTCGTATTCCGCCTGGGAGCGGTTGGCGTCAGCCGCGGCGCGGGAAGCTTCCAGGCGGGCGGCGATGAGCGTGCTCTCGAGGCTGGTGACGCGGCTCTGCAGTCTCTCAAACTCCAGCTTGGCGGCTTCGTGAGAGGACTCCAGCCCGGTGTTCTTGACGCGCGCGATGAGCTGGCTCTCGAACACCTCTTCGCCGATGGCCACCAGGACTTCCTCGAGCGTGCCCTCGGTCGCCGCGGGCACCGGCACGACGTTGATGGCGCTCACTATGCCCGGAAGGCGGATTTCGGGAAGGAGGACTGCCTCAGCGGATTCGTCAGGCTTTTCGGCAGGCTTATCCCGGCGCAGCAACATAAGAGCTCCCACGGCCACGCTGAGCATCACCAGGGAGGCGCCGGCCAGGAACCACTTGCCTCGTACCATAAGCCGATGATAGCAACCGTCTATGCGCACGGAATGCGGTCGCTATCAGTAGAGCTCCCCGGTGCTTCAGGGAATGCGCGCGGCGAGCGCCTGGGCCCGCGCTTTGCCGTCTTCACCCGCGGCGAGGTTGGCGAATCCGGCCAGATAGCGGCCCTTGCGGAACACGAAAAGCCGGCCGAGGAACTTATCCTCCGCGGTGAAAGCCTCTTCGGCTACCTGCTCCGCCGCGGTCTGGCCGATGCGGACTTTCCATTTCTCCAGCACAGCCGCAGCCGCCTGAGGCGTCTTCTCACTGGTCACCACGAAGCCTTTGCCGTACTCGTATTCCGCGACGTAGCCGCGGCTCAGGATGCGCAGTCCCAGCAGGCTTTCGGGCACCAGCCGGACGGAGTCCGCCGAGAGCCTCTCCGGCGGAAACCAGCCTAGCGGCGCGGGCAGTGAAGTCTCGCCCTCAGTAACTTTTTCAAGGGCAGCCACGAACGCGCGCAGGGCCGGAGTGTGATCTTTCTCCGGCTCGGCGGCCAGTTCAATGTAGTACGGTCCCTTGGCAAAGGTAGCTTTGCGCGGCATGATCTGGCCGCCCATGCCGATCTTCTCCACAGGGAACTTAGGGTGGCGGTTGGCGCTGAAAATGCCGTAGGCGGACTCGGCGTCGGCCATGACGGAGATGTCGATCAGGATGGTGTCGGCGCCGGACTGGCAGGTGACGCCGACCATCTGCTGGAACCTGTAGAGCAGGTAGCCTTCGGCATTTCCGTTCATATAGTCGAACAGGTTGTCCGGCTCATAGGAGCGGGTTTCGTCCTTTTGAGCCCAGCCCTGTACGGCGCGGCAATCGGGGGGCTGCGGCGCAGCGCCGGACAATGCCAGTGTGATCACAAGCGCCGCCAGCAACAGGCGCATCATGCCAGCAGCTCCTGAGCGCGGATCAAACGCCCGGCCACATCCACCCCGTTCGGGCAGCGCACGGCGCAGCCATCGCAGGAGCGGCAACGGATGTCGCGCGTCTGTTCAGTCAACTCCAGGAAGC